>CAMBDA010000005.1 GCA_945865175.1 uncultured Prevotellaceae bacterium
TACAAAGAATTCCCTTAATGAACAACAAAAATCAGCGTTTTCTTCATGAAAGGGGCACTATTCTTTATTCCCACTAGTGGTGACTACACAATAGAAAGGACTTGACAACGTTCTTCGCAAGGCCCCAAAAAGTATGTTAACATAAATGGCAAAGTATCTAAAGATAAATGGCAAAGTATGTTTAGATACTTGGCAAGGTATGTTGAGAGGCTTTTTCCCGCCCCCTGTTCCCTATAAAATGACTTAGAGTTGGATGTGCATGCCTTCCTGGGCCAGTATGGTGTGGGGAAAGATGGCCTGAGCTTCCTGGAGCAGGAGATTTTCGTCATCAATGCTGGCGCTGTAGTGGCCAATGCAAAGGCGGGCAACCTGGGCGGCCTGGGCAAGGCGTGCTGCCTGAGAGGCGGTGGAGTGGGCGTGCTGGCGTGCACGTGGTTCCATCTCATGTGGATAGGTGGCCTCATGATAGAGCAGCGTGACATTCTTGAGCAGTGGAGCCAGAGATGGGGTGAAGAGTGTGTCGGAGCAATAAGCGAAGCTGCGCGAGGGGTGGGCAGGAGTGGTGAGTTTTTCGTGTGGAAGGAAGGTGCCGTCGGGTGTGGTCCATCCGCTTCCGTTCTTGATGTTGTTGATTTGGCTGAAGGGAATCTGGAAGGCATCAATCATGTCGCGTCGGATGTGAGGCAACAGGGGCTTTTCACGAAACAGATAGCCACAGCAGGGCACTCTGTGGCGCAGGGGGAGCGTCCATACTTCCAGGCTGCGGTCCTCGTGTATCAGCTGATGGGAGGTGGTGTCGACGGGATGGAACAGCAGTCTGTAGCCCAGGTATTCGCAGTAGTGCCGTTCCACCAGTTCCAGCAGGGGCCTTACCTCTTCGGGGGCATGGATGTGGAGGTCGGCGGTGCGTCCCATCAGTGCCATGGTGCATACGAGTCCGGGAAGGCCGAATACATGGTCGCCATGGTTGTGGCTGATGAACACGTGGCCCAGCCTGTTCATGCTGAGCCTGCTGCGCGTGAAGGCCACTTGGGTGCCTTCTCCGCAGTCGATCATGAACAACTTGCTTCTGCAGTCCAGTACTTGGCTGGATGGGTTGTGCTTGTGTGTGGGACGGGCCGAACCGCATCCCAGGATGTGAAGAGTGAGTGGTTCCATGCGTGCTGGGGAATGTGAAACGAAAGGTAATACGGAAGCCCGCATTTTTGGTGCGGGCTTCCGTGAATGATATGCTTCGCTATAAATAAGCGTGGGTGGAAGGGAGCAGTCTCTTACTCGCCCTTCTGCATCTTTGCCTTCAGGGCTGCCAAAGCATCCAGGTCGCCCAGTGTGGTGCTGGCTGCCTGATTCTGGATAACGGGAGCCTCTTCCTTCTGGCGCTTGGGCGCGTTCTGGCGAGCAGCCTTCTTGGCCTCGCGGGCCTCTGCACGCTGTGCATCCTCGTAGATGCGGCTGTGAGAGAGGATGATGCGCTTGCTCTCCTTGTTGAATTCGATTACCTTGAACTGGAGCTTTTCGCCCAGCTGTGCCTGGCTGCCGTCTTCCTTCACAAGGTGCTTGGGAGTGGCAAAGCCTTCTACACCGTATTCCAGCTGTACCACAGCACCCTTGTCGAGCAGTTCGGTGATGGTGCCTTCGTGGATGCTGTCCTGAGAGAAGACAGTCTCGAATACATCCCAGGGATTCTCCTCGAGCTGCTTGTGACCCAGGGACAGACGACGGTTGTTCTTGTCGATTTCCAGTACAACCACGTCAATCTGTGCGCCAATCTGGGTGAATTCGCTGGGGTGCTTAACCTTCTTGGTCCAGCTGAGGTCGCTGATGTGGATGAGGCCATCCACGCCTTCCTCAATTTCAACAAACACACCGAAGTTGGTGAAGTTGCGCACCTTGGCCACATGCTTGCTGCCCACGGGGTACTTTTCTTCGATGGTCTCCCAGGGATCGTCCTTGAGCTGCTTGATGCCCAGCGACATCTTGCGCTCCTCGCGGTCGAGCGTGAGGATGACAGCTTCCACTTCGTCGCCCACCTTCATGAAGTCCTGTGCGCTGCGCAGATGCTGGCTCCAGCTCATTTCAGATACATGGATGAGACCCTCTACGCCGGGAGCGATTTCGATGAATGCTCCGTAGTCGGCCATAACGACAACCTTGCCATGTACGTGGTCGCCCACCTTGAGGTTGGGGTCCAGTGCATCCCAGGGATGGGGAGTGAGCTGCTTCAGACCCAGGGCAATGCGCTTCTTCTCGTTGTCGAAGTCGAGGATAACCACGTTGATTTTCTCGTCGAGGGTAACCACCTCGTTGGGATCGCTCACGCGGCCCCAGCTGAGGTCGGTAATGTGGATGAGACCGTCCACACCGCCCAGGTCGATGAATACACCGTAGGAGGTGATGTTCTTGACGGTACCTTCGAGCACCTGGCCCTTCTCCAGCTTGGAGATGATCTCCTTCTTCTGCTGTTCCAGCTCGGCCTCGATGAGAGCCTTGTGGCTGACCACAACGTTCTTGTAGTCCTGATTGATCTTGACAATCTTGAACTCCATGGTCTTGCCCACGAAAATATCGTAGTCGCGGATGGGCTTCACGTCGATCTGTGAACCGGGGAGGAATGCCTCGATGCCGAATACGTCCACAATCATGCCGCCCTTGGTGCGGCACTTCACGTAGCCCTTGATAATCTCTTCGTTCTCCAGTGCCTGGTTGACACGGTCCCAAGAACGGCTTGCGCGTGCTTTCTTGTGAGAAAGGATGAGCTGGCCCTTCTTGTCTTCCTGATTTTCGATGTAAACCTCCACGGTGTCACCTACCTTCAGGTCGGGGTTGTAGCGGAATTCGCTGGTGGGGATGATGCCATCGCTCTTGTAGCCGATGTTCACCACTACCTCGCGCTTGTTGATTGCGATTACGGTTCCGTCTACCACGTCGTGGTCATTTACATTGTTGAGGCTACCTGCGTATGCCTCTTCCTGAGCCTCGCGGCTCACGTCGGTTTTTACGTCGCCACTCTCGTATGCTTCCCAGTCGAAGTCTTCGATAGGAGCGACATTCTTGAAATCTGCCATACAGATAATTAAAGGGTTAATAAATTAGGTTAATAAACTCGCTGCAAAGGTATGGCATTTTCACGAAACGGACAAGCCTTTTAGCGAAAATATTCATTATCAGCCCTTTTTTTAGCCCTTTTCTGCCGGTTCCTGCTCGTAGGCCTGCTCGTGCACGCCCGCAACGGCACGTCCGCTGGGGTCGTTGGCTTCTTTCCAGGCAGCATCCCACTGCAGGGCAATGGCTGTGGAGCAGGCCACGCTGGCCTCCTGGTTGACACACTTGGCTGCGCTGGCGCTGGGGAAGTGTTCCTCGAAGATGCTGCGATAGAAGTATTCCTCCTTGCAGAGGGGCGGGTTGATGGGGAAGCGTTCGGCTGCGTGGGCCATCTGTTCGTCGGTCACCTGTTCGCTGGTAATCTGCTTGAGGGTGTCAATCCAGCTGTAGCCCACACCGTCGGAGAACTGCTCCTTCTGCCTCCATGCCACGCTTTCGGGCAGCATGTCGGCAAAGGCCTCGCGTACAATCTTCTTCTCTATCACCTTGCCCGGGCACATCTTGGCCTGTGGATTGATGCGCATGGCCACGTCCAGGAATTCCTTGTCGAGGAATGGGACACGTCCTTCCACGCCCCATGCGCTGAGACTCTTGTTGGCACGCAGGCAGTCGTACCAGTGGAGCTTGCCCAGTTTGCGCACGGTCTCTTCATGGAACTCCCTGGCATTGGGGGCCTTGTGGAAATACAGGTAGCCACCGAATACCTCATCGGCACCTTCGCCCGAGAGCACCATTTTTATGCCCATGCTCTTGATGACGCGGGCCAGCAGGTACATGGGCGTGGAAGCGCGCACGGTGGTTACATCGTAGGTCTCGATGAAATAGATGACATCGCGGATGGCGTCCAGTCCCTCCTCGATGGTGTAGTTGATTTCGTGATGGACGGTGCCGATGTGGTCGGCCACCTCCTTGGCCTTTGCCAGGTCGGGTGCTCCCTTCAGGCCTACGGCAAAGCTGTGGAGCTGGGGCCACCAGGCGTCGTGCAGGTCACCGCTCTCGATGCGTTTGGCCGAGAACCGCTTGGCAATGGCGCTGATGACACTGCTGTCCAGTCCGCCGCTGAGCAGCACACCATAGGGCACGTCGCTCATCAGCTGTCGCTTCACACTGTCGAGCAGGGCCGTGCGTAGTGTGTCTATGTCGGCAGGATTGTCCTTGACGGCATCGTATTCCATCCAGTCGCGTTTGTACCACCGTGTCAGCTTGCCGTCACCGCTGTAATAGTAGTGGCCGGGCAGAAAGGGCTCATATCGTTCGCACTGGCCTTCCAGGGCCTTCAGCTCGCTGGCCACATACACTTTTCCGTCGGCGTCATAGCCTATGTACAAGGGGATTACGCCAATGGGGTCGCGTGCAATCAGGAACTCGTCCTTCTCCTCATCGTAGAGGGCAAAGGCGAAAATGCCGTTCAGGTCTTCCAGGAAATGGATGCCCTTCTCCTGATAAAGGGCCAGGATTACCTCACAGTCGCTTCCTGTCTGGAAGGCAAACTTGCCGGCCATCTCACGCCGGATGTCCTGATGGTTGTATATTTCGCCGTTTACGGCCAGGATGTGCTTGCCGTCGGGGCTGAAAAGGGGTTGTTTGCCGCTCTGAGGGTCCACAATCGAAAGACGCTCGTGGGCCAGGATGGCTGTCCTGCCGCAGTAGATGCCGCTCCAGTCGGGGCCTCTGTGACGGATTTTCTGACTCATCTTTAGTGCCTTCTGGCGCAGTCTCTTGCTGTCTCCTTCTATGTTGAAGATTCCAATTATTCCACACATGGTTGTTTCAGTTTTATGTTTTGTTTGATTATTTGCGGTGCAAAGTTAGTCAAAATGCTCATATCTTCAAAATAAATGCGTCAAAATGTTTGGATAAACAGCGAATATTCTTTCAAAATAACACATTTTTCACTGAAAAACTATCTTTGGGTATATGATAACGCTGGTAGTGCTATTCAGCGGGCCACACCATGATGTGCATTATGCCTGCTTGAGGACGATGGGTCACAGGGGCTTTTTCAACAAACATTAACACAGAGGGCTGTAATATAATAGCTACCCGTAGCGTTTATATATTATAAGATGTAAAAAACAAAGAGAAGATGATCCGTCTGGACAATATTCACAAGACGTACGCGGGCGCACAGCCACTGCATGTGCTCAGGGGTATCACCCTTCATGTCGAGGAGGGCGAGTTTGTCTCCATCATGGGGGCATCGGGCTCGGGCAAGTCCACCCTGCTCAACATCCTGGGCATCCTGGACAATTATGATTCGGGCCGTTACCTGCTCAATGGGGTGCCCATCTGGGGCCTCAGCGAGACAAGGGCGGCGGAATACCGCAACCGTATGATAGGATTCATCTTCCAGTCGTTCAATCTCATTCCCTTCAAGACCGCGGTGGAGAATGTGGAACTGCCCTTGTTCTATCAGGGCGTGTCGCGCCGCAAGCGTCATCAGCTGGCCATGGACTATCTGGACAGGCTGGGGCTACTGCCCTGGGCCACTCATTATCCCAACGAGATGTCGGGCGGGCAGAAGCAGCGCGTGGCCATTGCCCGTGCGCTCATCACACAGCCGCGCATCGTGCTGGCCGACGAACCTACGGGCGCGCTGGACTCGCGCACCAGCGTGGAAGTGATGGAACTGCTGAAGAGCCTGCACCGGGAGCAGGGCATCACCCTGGTGGTGGTGACCCACGAGGGCGGTGTGGCCAACGAGACGGACAAGATTATCCACATCAAGGATGGGCTGATAGGGCAGATTGAGGACAACCGTGACCATCATGCCAACCGCGGTTACAAGTAAACGGGAGGACTGCACGTGGAACTGCTGAAGGAAATCTGGAGTACGGCCCGCCGCAATAAACTGCGCACCTCTCTCACGGGATTTGCCGTGGCATGGGGGATATTCATGATTATTTTCCTGCTGGGGGCAGGCAACGGACTTATCAATGCGCAGGTGGAGCACAGCAGCCGTTATCTGTCCAGTTCGATGGTGTTGTTCGGCGGCTTTACATCGAAGGCATATAAAGGTCTGCGTGAAGGACGGTATGTACGGCTGGATGATCGTGACATAGACTATACGAATTCCCATTTTGAGAACCATGTGAGGGATGCAGGCGGTATCCAGCAACATGGTGGCGTCCACATATCCAAGGGCGACAAGTATGTGTCGGGCCAGACACTCAGCGGTGTAACAGCAGCGGATGTCCGTATCAACTGCCGCGACATGTACTGCGGACGCTTTGTGAACGAGCTCGACAACAGGGAGTGCAGGAAGGTGGTGGTGCTGAGCGAGGCTCAGGCGAAGGAATTGGCAGGCCATGGTGCCATCCCTGCGCTGGTGGGACAGTATGTGAAGGTGGACGCTCTGGTCTTCAAGGTGGTGGGCGTGACCAAGGACAACCAGCAACAGCAGGACAACAATGCCTATACGGCCTACACTACGCTGAAGCGCATCTACGGGCTGGGTGATGCCGCATGGGCCATTCAGTTTATGGTGGACCATCTGGAAACGGAGGAGCAGAGCGAAGCACTGGAACAAGCTGTGCGCACGGCCATCAATCTGCGCCATGGTGCAGCGCCCGATGATGAGGCGGCCCTGTGGGTGGGCAATCGTTTCGCCCAGGGGCTGCAGATGGCCCAGGGCATACGCATCATCCGCACGGCCTTGTGGGTGATAGGCATCTTCACCCTGCTGAGCGGTGTGGTGGGTGTGTCGAACATCATGCTTATTACCGTAAAGGAACGCACCCGTGAGTTCGGCGTGCGCAAGGCCATCGGTGCCAAGCCCTGGCACATCCTGCGGCTTATCCTGGTGGAAAGTGTCATCACCACGGCCTTCTTTGGCTATGTGGGGATGTTCTGTGGCGTGGCGGCCAATGCCTACATGGATGCCACCATCGGCAGGGAAGTGGTGGACACCGGCCTCTTCCAGGCCACGATGTTCCTGGACCCCACCGTGGGCATAGACGTGTGCTTGCAGGCCACTTTTGTAATTATCCTTGCGGGCACGCTGGCTGGGTTGATGCCTGCGCTCAAGGCTGCCCGTGTGCGTCCCATCGAGGCCTTGAGGAGGGAGTGAACCATCTACAGAAAGGAGAGAAACCGACATGCGCATCGACCTGGACACCTATCACGAGATACTGGACACGCTTACCCGTAACAAGAGCCGCAGCCTGCTCACGGGCTTCGGCGTGTTCTGGGGCGTGCTGATGCTGGTGGTGCTGCTGGGAGGTGGCAGGGGGCTGAGGGAGATGCTCCAGAAGAACTTTGCCGGTTTTGCCACCAACACGGCCATGATTTGGACCCAGCCCACCTCCAAGCCCTACAAGGGACTGCGCAAGGGGCGTAGCTTCTCCCTGCATCTTGGCGACATGGAGCGCCTGCGCCAGCAGGTGCCCGAACTGGATGTGGTGACGCTCTTTATGTTTGGCGGCAACAAGCAGGCGGTGTGTGACGAATACAATTTCACGGTCTCTATGATGGGTGTGGACCACGACTTCACACGGGTGGTGGAACCCAAAATACGCTACGGACGTACACTCAATGGAATGGACATGCGTCAGCAACGCAAGGTGTGCGTGATAGGCAAACAGGTGTACAACCGCCTTTTTCCGAAGGGTGGAGACCCATGCGGGCAGCGCATCCGCATCGACTCCACCTATTTTCAGGTGGTGGGCGTAGACTATCAGTCGGGCGGCATCAGCATAGGAGGAGATTCGGAAGGGCGCATCACCATTCCCCATACGGTGTTCCGCAGGATGTACAACCGTGGTCAGCTTGTCGACGGCCTGGCCGTTACAGGGCGGCCTGGAGCGGTGATGAGCAGGCTTTCCGGCCGTATGAGGGCTGTGTTGGCCAGAGGGCATCAGGTGGACCCCACGGACGAGCAGGGAATCATGGTCTTCAATACGGAGGTGCTCTTTGCCATGCTCGACAATTTGTTTTCGGGCGTGAATTTCCTGGTGTGGCTTGTGGGCATAGGCACGTTGCTGGCTGGCTCGGTGGGTGTGTCCAACATCATGATGGTGACCGTGAAGGAACGCACGTCCGAGATTGGCATCCGGCGTGCCATCGGGGCCACACCGCGCATGATACTGTCCCAGATAGTGGCCGAGAGCGTGCTCCTGACTACTGTGGCGGGCATGAGCGGAATCCTGACAGGAGTGGGCATCCTGCAAATGATAGAGCTGGCCAATACCACAGACGGCGTCCTGGAGACTCGTTTTCAGGTGGACTTCTGGACAGCCGTGACGGCCACGTTGCTCCTTTGTGTGCTGGGAGGCCTGGCGGGGTTGGCTCCTGCATGGCGAGCCATGCGCATCAAACCCGTAGAGGCTATGGCAGAAGATGGATAGACATCCATGGAGATGGATAAAACATATATTAATGTATAAGACATAAGAAAAGAACGAGATGAAGAAGTATTTACAACTGGCTGTTGCGGCAATCATCGCATTGGTGTTTGTGGGGACCTTCGTGTTCCTGTACCGCAAGTCGCGACCCAAAGAGACGGTCTATAACGAATTCGTGTCCAAACGTGCCGACATACGCAAGACCACGGTCATCACGGGACGCATAGAGCCACGCGATGAGGTGAGCGTGAAGCCGCAAATCAGCGGTATCATCACCCAACTGTACAAGCAGGCCGGCGACCGGGTGGACGCAGGCGAGGTGATAGCCCGGGTGAAGGTGATTCCCGACATGGGTCAGCTGAGTTCGGCCGAGGCCCGTGTGCGGCTGGCCGAGGTGAATCTGGCGCAGGCAAGGGTTGACCATCAGCGCATGCAGAACCTCTACAGGAAGCAGCTGGTGTCGGATGATGCCTATGACAAGGTGCATCAGTCGCTCGTGCAGGCCGAGGAAGAAAAGGCTGCTGCCACGGATGCGCTCGAGGTGGTGCGCGATGGCGTGTCGCGGCGCAATGCCAAGGCCAGCTCCACGCTGATTCGCTCCACCATCTCGGGTGTGGTGCTGGATGTGCCAGTGAAGGTGGGTAACACGGTGGTGCTGAGCAATACCTTCAATGACGGTACTACGATAGCCTCGGTGGCCGACATGAACGACCTCATCTTCCGTGGCAACATTGACGAGACGGAGGTGGGCAGGCTGGTGCAGGGGATGTCCATGCGTATCACCGTGGGGGCACTTCACGACTTGGCTTTCGATGCCACACTCGAATACATTTCTCCCAAGGCGGTGGAGCAGGGTGGTGCCAACCAGTTTGAGGTGAAGGCTGCCGTGCGGGTGGAGGGTGACGTGTACATGCGTTCGGGCTATAGTGCCAATGCCGAGATTGTGCTGGAGGAGGTCGACAAGGTGCTTTCTGTGCCCGAGAGCGCCATCGAGTTTAGCGGGGACACGGCCTTCGTGTATGTGCTGGAGCCTGGCACATCGCCCAAGGTGTATCGCCGTACACGTGTGGAGACAGGGCTGAGCGATGGGGTGGATATTGAAATCCGTAGCGGAGTGGAGGAAGGCCAGACTGTGCGTGGCCCGCAGAAACTGGATGCACAGTAGCGTACAGCTCGTCCCTGACGGGGACGGCACACAAAAAACAGGAACGGGTATCACTACCGGTTCCTGCCCTAATAAATGAAAACAACCAACATTGAGGAGGGCCGTCCTGTGCCTTTCGGTGGAGAACGGCACCTCCAGAAGTCTTACTTATCCAATTCTTGTCTTTTTCTGTTTTGTTGTCCTTAGTTGTTGTAGGCCAGTTCGCCATGCTCGTAGATGTCGAGGCCTTCTTCTTCAATTCTGGATGCTACGCGCAGGCCCAGGGTGTGCTTGATGGTCAGGAAGATTCCCATGCCGCAGAGGAAGGCAAAGGCGCCTACTACTACAGCACCCAGTGTCTGTACGCCCACGCTGCATTCCACACCGCTTATGCTGCTGTCGCAGAACACACCGGTGAGGATGGTGCCCAGAAGGCCGCCCACTCCGTGTACGGAGACAGCACCCACGGGGTCGTCCACCTTGCACACCTTGTCGAGCACATTTACGCTCACGCACATGGCCACACTCACTACCAGGCCGATGATGGCGCTGGCGCCAATTGATACACAGTCGCAACCGGCTGTAATGCCCACCAAGCCTGCCAGCACACCGTTGCATACCATGGAGAGAGAGGGCTTGCCGTCCACTGTCCAGGTGTAGACCAGCGCTGCCAGTCCGCCCACTGCGGCTGCCATGTTGGTGGTGACGAACACGTGGCTCATGCTCACCGCATTGTCAAAGCCGGTGGCTGCCACGGTAGAGCCGGGATTGAACCCGAACCATCCCATCCACAGAATGAAGACACCCAGTGCGCAGAGCGAAAGGCTGTGGCCGGGAATGGCGCGTGACTGGCCGTTGTGGTCGTACTTGCCAATGCGGGGACCCAGCACGATGGCACCTGCCAGTGCCAGCGCACCACCGCAGAGATGAACCACTGTGGAACCGGCAAAGTCATGGAATCCCATTTCGGAAAGCCAGCCGCCACCCCAGCTCCAATGACCTTCTATGGGGTAGACCAATGCACTGATGAGGATGCTGTAGACCAGGTACATGCTGAACTTTGTGCGCTCGGCCATGGCACCGCTCACGATGGTGGCAGCCGTGGCACAGAAGACGGTCTGGAAGATGAAGGTGCATTCGGCCGGCACGTTGCTGTCGCTTCCGATGAAGCAGAATCCGTCCCATCCGAAGAGCATATAGTCGGCACCGTACATCAGGCTGAAGCCGACGAGCCAGTAGAGCACCGACCCGCACATGAAGTCACAGAAGTTTTTCATCAGGATGTTGGCGGTGTTCTTGGCGCGTGTCATGCCTGCCTCCACCAGGGCAAACCCCGGTTGCATCCAGAATACCAGTATGGCTCCCAGTAACACCCATACCGTGTCCAGTCCGTTCACATAATCCTTTGCTTCCTCAATGGGAGCTATCGCATCAAAGAGTATCATAATTTCTCCTTTCTTTGTCGTTGTTTATACCATAATATATTAATAGGGGATGAATGCGGTGGAAAAGGGCTATTTCTTGTCCCTCAATACCGTGTCGCCGTGCTCGCCGGTGCGGATGCTGTAGCAGTCGAGCACCTCGCTCACGAAGATGCGTCCGTCGCCCACTTCACCCGTGTGGGCCACCTGCAGGATGGTGCGGATGGTGCTTTCCAGACATACTTCGCGGCAGACGATGGTGATGGCCACGCGCTCGATGACATCGGTGCTGTAGCATACACCTCGGTAGATGCGTTCCTGGCGGCTCTGGCCGATGCCGTGCACGTCGTGATACTCAAACCAGTCGATGTCGCCGCTCAGCAGCGCTTCTTTTACCTCTTCGAACTTTGTTCGACGGATGATTGCTTCAATCTTCTTCATATCTGTATGATGTTATAGTGTGACTGTGATGAAAAATGCCTAGAGCGCAGTGACTGTGAATCCAACGAGATAGTGGAGATCGCGGCTGCTGGGGTTGGCAATGAGCTGGCCATAGACAGGCAGCTGGAAATGAGGAAACTCGATGGTGTACTGTGCCTTCAGGCTCACGGTGTTCACATGGAAACCATGGCTGTCGTCGGCCACGTAGAAGTCGGTGCGGTAGGGCACAATGCCCACGGTTGCATTCCAGTCGAGTTTGGCCAGCCTGAAGGGGGCATCCAGTTGCAGATAGCTGCTGTAGGCCCTCTTCCCGTCTTTGTTCACACCGTCGGTGCCGGCAAAGTTGGTGAACCAGTCGATGGCCAGAAATCCGAAGTCATAGCCTATGCCGCCTTCGAAGGTGTGGGCGGTCTTTCCGATAGAGCCGTACTTGAAGAATGGAAGCCCGTTGTTGAAAAGGAAATAATCGGTGATGCCCACGTGGAAACCTTTCACTGCATAGCCCAGTGTGATGTCCAGTTCCTCTTCGGTGCCGGCATATTTCTCGTTGGGCGCAATGGCAAACGAGCCCCATGCACCCACGCTCAGTCCCTTGTAGGAAAGCGAGGCGTTAGGCTGGACGCTGAATCCGCCGTTTTTCTGTCCGCGCCATACATAACTGCTGACAAAATCACTACCCAGCGTGGCTTCTACCTTGTCTTGGGCCATTGTGGGTAACGCCATGCTTCCTGCTAGGGCTGTTACCATCATCATTCTTTTACCTTTCATAACCTAATACCTTTATATTAATACCAAAATATCATTAAATGCACAAATATGCTATCATTTTGCTTTTGACGCTGCAAAGGTACGAACATAATGTCAATAAAACTCAAAAAACTACAACAAAATGATAATAAAATAACAAGACGTATCAGAATGAAAGTATATAAAAGGAAACACCTTTCAATCTGAAAGTAAAACAATCATTTTTGCTTTCAGATTGAAAGGTGTATAAAAAGCTTCCTGTAAACAGGGTAGAAAGCCTATGTTCCCAGGACGATGGCAAGGATGGCACTCCAGTGAGCCATGGCACCCAGCATTACGAACACATGCCAGACGGCGTGGAAATGGGGCCTGCTGTCATGGGCATAGAAATAGGTGCCTGCCGAATAGAAAATGCCTTCGGCCAGTAGCAGGGAGAGTTGGAGAGGCGTGAGTCCGTCCAGTACGGGCTTGGCGATGAACACGATGCTCCATCCCATCACCAGGTAGGCCAGCAGGGAGAGCCTGGGATAGCGGCCCAGGCATTGCACCTTGAAGTAGGCGCCTGCGGCCACCATGGCCCATTGCAGGGCAAAGGCTGTCCATCCCAGTGTTCCTCCCACCACACCGATGCAGATGGGGGTATAGGAGCAGGCAATCATCACATAGATGCTGATGTGGTCACACTTGCGCAGGATGTTCTTGGCCAGTCCTGGGTGAAGCCAGTGATAGACGGTGCTGCTGAGAAACATCAGGAACATGCCTGTGATGAAGAAGGCTACGCCCATGGCCATTTGCCAGCCCAGTTTCACCGACGGCCAGATCATCCAGATACTGGAAAGGGCGAACAGTGTGCCGGCCAGATGGGTCCAGGTATTGCCTCGCTCGGAGGGCAGGGGCAGCATGCTGTGGCCGTTCATTGGTCTGCCTTCTTTTGGATGGCTGCACGTACGGTTTCGGCGAATGCCTCATAGTCTTGTGTGTCCTGAGGCATAATGGGGGGCAGATATTCCACAGTCACCTTGCAGGGTTTGGGCCAGCGACTGCCCCGTGGCAGCGACTCGTAGGCTCCCTTGATACATACGGGTACCACAGGCACCTGCAGTTCCTTGCTCAGGATGGCAAAGGTTTTTTTGAAAGGTGCCACCTTGCCGTTGCGCGAACGTGTTCCCTCGGGGAAGATGACGATGTTCTTGCCCTGTTTCAGCACTTCGGCCATCTTCAGGATGGAATTTTTCAGGTTACGCCGTTCCATCAGAATCACATTGCACCTGGAAGCCATTCCACGCACGAGGGTGCCTTTTACATGGTCTTCTGTCGCATAGAAGTAGCAGTTGTTCAGTGTGCGGTTGTCCAGTCCGGCCAATACCAGTGGACTGTCGATATAGCTTTGGTGGTTGGGTGCCAGGATAAAGGGCCCCTTGGCAGGAATATGGCTGCAGCCTTTTACCTCCAGCCTGTTGTAGAGCTTGTGGAATCCGCCCAGCATGCGGGCGGTGGCTTGATACAGCCATGAGGTGCGGGGCAGGGCCTGTCGGCTGGAGTCCTCATGGATGAGTGTACACCAGTCGGCATTCTCTATCGTGGTGCGTGTCTTGCATTGTGCGATGTGTTCACAGAGGGCGGCCACATCGGCAAAGGCTGCCATTTGCTCCACCTTCACCTCTGTGCCGAAGGTGTTTTCTATGAAGTTCTGCAGGCTGACCTTGTCGAGCGAGTCGAGCGCCAGGTCGGTTTCCAGATGCTGGTGGGGCATCACCTTCACCTTCTTCTCCCCCTCCAGAAAGGCCTTCACCAGGCGATATTCCTCGGTCTGGGGTTCTGCTGTCTGGCTTTCCTGCTGCGGTCTGTGGGCACCCGAAGCCAGAATGTCCTTGAGCTTGAAGCGCTGCAGTTTGTCAAGCTTGGTACGTGGCAGTTCTCCGCGGTACACAAAGATGCTCATCACCTTCTTATAGTTGGCGACCGTGCGGTTGTAGGGCTCCAGCACCTCGCGTTTCAGGGCTGTCTCCACCTCGCCCTCTGTGAGCCGGGCGGCCCATTCGGGCTGTGGCACGATGATGCTCCGGAGCAGGTCTCCGTCCTGCACCACGGCTGCTTCCTTTACCCGCTCGGTGTATTTTTCCAGTTTATACTCAATCTCTGCAGGCTGCACGTTCTTGCCGTTCGAGAGCACGATGATTTCCTTGCTGCGTCCTGTGATGTAGAGGCGTCCCTCCTCGTCGAAGCGGGCCAGGTCGCCTGTGTGGAGAAAACCGTCGGCATCCAGCGCCTCGGCTGTTTCCCGGGGCTTGCCGTAGTAGCCCTGCATGATATTGGGACCCTTGGCCCACAACTCTCCGTTCACGAGCTTGCACGTCACGCTGGGCAGCGGCTTGCCACAGCATCCCGGGATGATGTCATCGGGGCGTGTGAAGGAAATCATCGGGGCGGCTTCGGTCATGCCATATCCTTCCAGCACATCCAGGCCCAGTGTGCGTAGCCCCTTACCGATTTCGCGGTCGAGCGCGGCGCCTCCGCTCACACAGTAGTCGAGGTGTCCGCCCATCTTCTTGTGGACCGATGCAAAAATGGTGCGTGAGAACTTCTTGCTTCCCACCCTGGCACAAAGGGCAAAGAGCAGGCGTGTGGCCAGATGGGCGTCAATCTTCTTCTTGATGCCTTGATAGAGTGTCTGCCACAGGCGGGGCACGCCAATGATGATGCCCACCTTGCCGCGGCAGAGCGTGTCCATGATGTCGGGGCCCGACATGGAGGGGCAGATGGCCACACCCGCACCTATCAGGATGGGAGCTATCATGGAGCCCAGCAGGGGCAGCACGTGATGCAGGGGCAACAGTATCATGGTGCGGCGGTGGGGTGCAAAGATGGGCACTTCCTCGCTCACGGCACGGATGTTGGCATAGAGGTTGGCAAAGCTCAGCATCACGCCCTTGGGATTGCCGGTGGTGCCCGATGTGTAGATGATGAGGGCCGTTTCCTCATCGGAACGCCGGATGCTGGCCTTCTCTCCCTCCGGTGTGGTCAGTTCATAGTCGTCAATCAGACGGACGGGCAGGCTGGTTCCGCTTATCCTCATGGCCTCTTCCACCACGGGACGCAGTTTGGCCGAGGTCCATACGCCCGAAGGATTGCTGTCATTCAGGATATAGGCCACATCGTGCGGTGTGGAGCCGGCATCTACAGGTACGGCAGTGCCGCCCTGTGCCCAGATGGCGAAAAACGCATAAATCCATCCCTCTCTGTTCTCGGAGAAAAGGAGGGTGCGGGTGTGCTTTCCCTGTGGGGTGAAGCGTGCAAAGAGACTGACTTTCTGGAGCATCTGTCCGTAGCCAATCTCGCGATTGCCGGCTATGATGGCAATATTGGGAAATTCTTTTATCATGTTGGAACTGTTCAGTGTTACTGTTTTCCTGCAAAGGTAGTGATAAAAACCATATATGGATGTTTTCTCCTTGCCTTTTGTCCTGTTTTGGCCTTTTTTTGCTGATTCTGTCCTATCTGGAAGGCCAAAAATCCTATCCAATCAGTTTGATGCGGTACTCCTGCGGAGTGAATCCCAGACTCTTGCGGAAGAGGCGGATGAAATAGGACACATCATCGAACCCCACCTTGTGGGCAATCTCTTTCACCGACAGGTCGGTGGCCAGCAGCAGGCGTTGTGCATGCTGCACCTTTTTGCGCAGGACATATTGCAGGGGTGTGATGCCTAGGGCCTGGTGGAAGAGCCTGATCAGGTGCGACTTGGTGACACAGGCGTGTGCAGCCAGGTCGCCCACTGTGATGTTCTCGTTCAGATGGAGCCTCACGTATTCCATCAGCTGGGGGATGCGGCTGTCCCTTACGGCTTCGGTGGGGCGTGCGTGCTTCACGAAGTAGGAGAGCAGTATTTCCACCATCCCATGGAGCTGCAGGCGTTCCCAGTAAGGCATTTGCATGGAGGTCTGAGCATATTCCCGATAATGGGGATGCGCCTCAAAGTGGGCTGCGTCCTGACTGGGCAGATGAAGGTGGGGGTAGAGCTCGCAATAGTTTTCAAAGAGCAGGCGCGAGGCTTCGTTGGCCTTCACTTCCAGCGGACAATCATAGGTTTCAAACAGGTTGGTCCCGTTCTGCACGCGCTGGTATACAAAGAGGTAATAGAAGTCCAGCCCGGGGGTACATTCGTAGGAATGCGCCACGTAGGCCGGAATCAGATACATGTGGCCGCCAGTGGCCTCTATGTCTTTCCCGGGCAGATGGAGCAGCGCCTTTCCGTCGTTTACGTAGTAGATGCGCATGAAGGGCGATGAGATGTCGCGGTTGTTCCATTCGTGTCGGGTGGTTGCCTGCCCGATGTTGAGCACGATAAAGTCCATGGGTTGGGATGGTTCCATCATGATGTGAAGATTAGCGTGATATCCGTTCCATGCAGGCTCATTCCACATTGTCGGTCTTGGGATGCAGGAAATAGAGTTGCATGGCCAGTGCCAGGGCCACCACGATAGCCAGCATTGCAAACCCCATTCCCAGGTTGCCGCCTTCGCTCCATGCTCCCAGCAGGTAGGTGATGAAGGCACCGGCAAACACTCCCACCATGTTCATCACGCCATAGGCAGTGGCGCGCTGGCGGGCCGACACGAACTGGCACAGGATGGGCATGTTGTTGGCATCGAACATGCCGAAACCGATGCCGAAGAGCAGGCCGGCCGACACGATGGCCACAATGTTGGTGCCGAAGCCCAGCAACAGCAGGGAGGGGATGGTGAGCCCCAGCCCGATGGCACCAGTGTACACACGTCCGCGCAGGTTTTTGTTCACCCATCTGTCGGAGAGTGTGCCGCCCAGCAGTACACCCATCAGGGACGACACGGCAATGGTGATGGTCGACAGCGGACCTGCTTCGGACATGGGCATGCCCAGATTTTCAGAGAACAGGGTGGGCAGCCAGTTCTTGGTGGCCCATCCGGGCAGGCTGGGTACAGCGAAATAGAGCAGGATGACCCAGAAGGCTCCATTGGTGAGGAGCAGTTTCAGGCTCTTGCCCACGCTCTCCTTGGCTGCGGGTGCCGGGCTTTGTGCGGCAGGCTGTGGTGCATGCTTCTTGTCGCGAAGAAACAGCATCAGCACCACGGCATAGGCAATACCGATGATGCCGAACCAGTGGAAGGTGGAATGCCAAGAGAAGGCTGCGGCCACTGTGGCACCGAAGCCGCCCACGGCTTGTCCTGTGTAGAGGCCGGTCATGTGGATGCCCACGGCCAGCGAGCGCGAACGCCCCGTGTGGTAGTCGGCAATGAGCGACAGGCCGGCCGGGATGTAGAGCGCCTCGCTCACGCCCATCAGGGCACGCAGCCAGAAGATTTGGCTGAAGGTGGTGGCCATGCCCATCAGATAGGTGACGGCCGACCATACGAACAGACTGCCCACAATGAGCCACTTACGGTTGAGCCGGTCGGCAATGATGCCCGAGACAGGGCTCATCAGGCCGTAGATCCACAGGAAAGCGGCCATCAGGTAGCCGAAATTGGTGGCTGACTGCAGGGGCGCGATGTCCACCTGCATGGCCTCTTTCATGGTGCTCAGCATTTGCCGGTCCATGTAGTTGAGCAATGCCACGCCCCAGAGCAGTGCCACCACCACCCAGGGATAGAATTTGGACTGTTTCATTTGTATCAGAATTTGAGGTGACAATAGTCAGAAGTAGAGGACGGTCACTGGGTGCGGAGCAGGTCCTGGCACAGCATATAGGCCTTGGTCATCATACGCGGGATGTGGAAGGGTCCTTTGAAAATGTTGCCCTTGGCCGTCTGGGCTACGCTGCCGTCGCGGTGCAGGTATCCGTACCATTCGCCGTATTCGGCGTCGGGGAAATGGGCGTACGTCCAGTCGCTCACCTGCTTGTGCCGCTTCAGGTATTTTTCTTCGCCTGTGAGCTTGAAGGCATAGAGGTTGGCAATGATGGCTTCGGTCTGCGGCCACCAGAACTTCATGTCCTGCGAATAGTCCTGTGGAGGGAAATTCTTGCAGTCCCTGAAGTTGATGATGCCGCCATATTCCTTGTCCCATCCCCATTCCCACGACCAGTCGAGCACGGTGAGCGCCAGGCGGGTCAGTTCCTTGTCGCCTCGTTCGGTGGCCACGTCGAAGAGAAACCATGCCGTCTCTATGCAGTGGCCGGGATTGATGACGCGCCCGTTGAGGGTGTCGACAAACTCTCCGTTCGGTCCCACCGTTTCAAGCAGGGCTTTGAATTCGGGGTGGATGAAACAGGTCTTCAGGGCGTGGAGCGACTCGTCAATCTGGCGGTCCAGTTCCGCATCGGCTATCACTTTGCGTATGCAGGAGGCCACATTGATCATAATCATCGTGATGGAGTGCCCTTGCGTTTGCACAGTGGGTTCATACTTGGGGGGCAGCAGGCCCGGCGTGGCCAGGAACCGGCGCATGTCCTTGAAGAGGGCCAGCGCCTTTTCGGCGTATGTGTGGTCGCCTGTGGCCTTGCTGTATTCGGCCATGGCTATGGCGGCAAAGCTTTCGCTGAAGATGTAGCGGCGCTTGCGCAGGGGCGTGCCGTCGGCAGCCACCTCGAAATACATGCGTCCGTCCGTGTCGAAGCAGTGCTGTTCGATGAAGTCCAGCGTCAGCTTGGCAGCATCCAGGTATTCCTGGCGTTTCTCCACATGATTGTATGCGAAACAGCAGGTGAAGGCAAACCGGCCCTGAAACCACACCGACTTCGTGCTGTCCATCAGTTCGCCCGTGCGGGTGAGGCAGGTGTAGATGCCCCCGTTCACTTTGTCCAGTCCGTGCTCCAGCCAGAAGGGCAGGATGTTGCCGAGCAGGTCTTCTTTGTACGAGGCTGCCCAGTAGGAGAGATATGCTTTGGTGTCCATTGTGGTGTGAGCTTGTGGTTAGAAAACGTTGCAGCGGTTGAAGAAGTCGATGGCCTCCAGTTCGGCTTTCATGCGGGCCTCCTCTTCGTCGGTCATGTTCTGGAAGGGTGTGCGGTTCTTGCCCAGGTCCAGGCCCATCAGTTTCATGATGCGCTTGCCGCCCACAATGTTGCCACGGTAATGGCAGATGACATTGATGACCTCCTGGGCGAAGTTTTGCAGCTTGCGTGCCTTGTCGATGTCGCCGGCCTTCCATGCTTCGATGATGCCTGTCAGGCAGCGGCCGTTATAGTTGGTAGTGCCGCCGATGCCACCCTGTGCACCGCCCATGGCCAGACTGGGAAGGATGGTTTCGTCTTGTCCGTGGAGCATGTCAAACTTGCCGTCCTTGTACAGGCGGCACTGGTTGTACTCGTAGATGCTCTCAAAGGTGTACTTGATGCCGGCAAAGTTGGGGATGCGTCCGTCTACGGCCTTCAGCAGTTCCACCATGGGCAGAAAGGCTCCGTTGAAGGCAGGGATGTGGTAGTAGTAGAAGGGAAGGCCGGGGGCCCCGGATGCAATCTCCTCACAGTATTCCACCAGTTCTTCGATGCGCCCTATCTTGGGGAAGGGAGGAGCCATGGCACCAATGCCCCATGCCCCAATCTTCTGGGCATGCGCGGCCAGCATGCGACTGGCTTTCACGCAGCAGCTGCCCACGTGCACAATCACCTTGAAATCCTTGGGGGCCACTTCCATCCATCGTTCGGCCAGCTGCATGCGCTCCTCTTCGGTGAGCATGTAGCCTTCGCCCGATGATCCGTTGATAAACACGCCTTTCAGCCCGTTCTTGGCCAGCATGGCTGCGTATGCGCCAATGGGTTCCAGATTCACTTCCCCGTTCTCATGGAAGGGGGTAAAGGGGGCATCAATCAGTCCGATAATCTTTTCCATATCCTTGTGATTTTTTTATGGTTCTATTGAATCTTGCTGCAAATATAGGGCAATATTTTCAAATACCGCCCATCCTTTCGCCCTTTTTTTTATCGCAGGCCTTCATTTTTTTTGTAAGCCTCTTTTTTGTGAAATTCTCGAGCATAGCAGTTTTATTAACGAAATCCAGCTTCGGCCTATCTGAATTTCGCAGGTTCAACATAGAACTGCAATTTTCTGGCAGATGAGAATAAATAATCTAATACCAGAAAACACCGAGGGGACGGACAAGGTATCAAATTAGGGAGGTTTCACTCACGATGGGAATATTAACCTTTTCGCCACAAGCGTTCCGCGTTCCGCGTTCCGTCGATACGGTTTGTACCTGCACACCCTACGCCTCGCTACCCTGTTTTAGGGCCAGGAGAGGATATTATAAGAGAAAAACAATGGAATTTTGCGTTAATAAATACTAATATATCTCGCGCGCGATGTAGACTCAGAATTGGTATATAGGAACGGTTGATTGGTAGATAGAATAAGAGTCTTGCACTCCAAGTCGCATCGACGGAACGCACGGAACGCTCAAGGCATAAAACAGGGCTGCGCTGCTGCCTAACTGGAGAAAAATTGCGGCCCAACTGGGCAGCAAATTTTTTCCAGTTGGGTAGCAAAAAAGGGGTGCTTTACGCTCTCTCCAGGCCCACGGGAAGGCAAGCGTTCCGCGTTCCGTGCGTTACGCATGTGAGCGCGCACACACGTTGGGGCAGTCCGACTGCACGACAGGTCGGAAATCGCTTGCACGGATGGAAAACTCGTCGTAACTTTGCACCGTCCGAATGCAGGAAAGGGCACAAGACACCGTCTGCAGGAGACACATACACAGCCAAATGCAAACACCAAAACTTTTCACATCATGAGCAAGAACATCAAGGCAGTAACGCACGAACTGAATACAGGCCAGTATGCTGGCGTGGGGAGGGACACACACACCATCCACTCTTCCCCGAGTGTAATGAAGTGGGCTTTGGATGGGTGTCATGGAACGAATCAAATCGGGATCAGTAGACATGCATCCTGTGGACAGGAACGCCTTTGGGGTCTATTTCTTCAATGCAATCCTTGCTTCCTCCAGCATGCCCACGATGAACGGGTCATTGTAGGAGTTGTTTTTGATGAGTTCCACAAGGCTTTTGTCACATGTGGTCCGTTCATTGTTCGTGAGCAGTTGGTGGTGTTTCTTGCACAGGTCAACGATTTTCAGGACAATGGCCGTCCTCGTCAGCTCACTGCCAGGGAGACGGGTGGATGCAAACGAAGCGCGTAGGGTGCCGAAGCGTTTCATGAAGTCGATGTCGTTGTTGACGGTTGGCTCCAGGTTTTCCAGTCCGGTCACCACAAATCCGTTGTTGTCGATAATCTGGTTGCCGTTGTATGTGATAACGTGCTGCTTGGATACACGGGCGGGGTCGTCTCCGTAGATATGATAGCGCATGATGATGACATCCTCTCCCTTTGCATACCATGCGATGGCGTAGGCGTGGCGTTTGTGCGAATCCTTCTCGTCGCGGAAGAAGTCAACGAGATAGTTGTGGCCGGCGTGCGACCCAAAGACGACTGAGTATTCGTTTTGCGAACCGTAGGGCACATTGATTTCTTGTTCGTTTGCCTCGGACGGTGTTTTCCTGTATATTTTATATGCATCCTTCTCGCTGGAGAATGTCTTGAAAAAACTCTCGTCGAGCTTGCCGAAGGCAGACTTGGACATGGTTATCTCGGTGTAGTGGCAGAAGGTGGTAGGATTGTCGGTGTCGTCCTCGTAATGATTCTTCGACAACAGACTTTTATCTTCTCTTGCATCGAGGCTGCTAAACAGCTGTTCGATATTGGATTGTGCCGATGCCATGACGGTCATTGTCAGGACGGCAGACAGAATGATTGTTCGTTTCATACGTTTTTTATGTGAATGTATTAATAATAGTATTCTTCTTCTTCAAATTCCACATTGCAGATTTCTTCTACCCTTATCTCCTGATACACGGTGATCGCTTTAATCAAGTGTTCCGTTTCCTCCAGTGCCACGGCCATGCTGTCCTCGCTTATCCCGTTGGCTTCGGCTGCCTGTGCGAGCATATTCCTTGGAATGGGAGGGGTGTATGGCAACCTGCGTTGTTTCTTGGGTGCTGGTTTCGGGACGATGTCTTTTTGGGCACTGTCCGCGCTCGTCACGGTGTCGATGGGTGCTGTAATGGCCGTTGCCGTGTCGGCAGGCAATGCTTCGGCCACTATAGGGACCGCTTCCTTCTCGCCGCCGCCGAGCATTATCGCTGCGCAGACAGCTGCTGCGCAGGCAGCTCCCGACAGGTAGAACCAGCGTCGGCTGTGTCTGCCGGGTGGCACGGTAGCATTCGGCCTGCGGTCAAGATCCTCGTCAAGCACTCGGAACATTTCCCTGTATGCCTTCCAGTCTTCGTCTGGCATATCGGCGGGCTTGTCATCGTCGGTGGCATTGCGGAAATAGCCGGCAAGAGCGGTTTCCTCTTCTACGGATGTTTCTCCGTCCATAAACCGAACGAGCAGTTCTTCCATTTTTGCTTGTTTCATTGTCTGATTCTCATTTTAATGTCGTTGAACAATTTTCTGCGTGCATTGGACAGCATCACCTTCACTGAGGCTTCGCTTATGCCCAGCAACCGTGCTATCTCTTCGTTGGAGCAGTGCTCCGTTTGGCGCAACTTCAGCACTTGCAGTTCTCTTGGCGGCAGTTTTTCCATCTGCAGCACAAGCCATCTTTCATCTTCTTCCAGTTCTATGTGGTTCGAGGGGTCCGCCCATTGTCCTGCAGGTTTTTCCTGGCATTTGTCGGCATCGGCAAAGAGCGATTGGGTCTTCTTCATCCTCCTGACAACATCGATGGAAAGGCGGTGTGTGATGACGGCAACGAGACTGAGGGCATGCCCTTCATCCTTGAGTTGGCCGTGCAGGGTCCACAGGCGCAGCATCGCATCGCTGGCGGCATCCTCGGCATCTTCGGCCGATGGCAGCATCCGCCTTGCCACACTGTGTGCCCTTGCCCGCAGATGGGCGGCTATTGCTTCAAACTCATTCTGTGTCATCCTTGTATGGAGAGAGAGAAAGGGGAGTTTATGGTCGTGCGTTGATGTTGTTCACGGTCCTCGGTTTCTTGCGAATGGTGGAGCTGAGGTTGTTTTCACGGCAGTCTCCGGTTACTTCAAGTTTCCTTTTGATTATCTCGCCAGAGCCGAATACCGATGATTTGTAGTTGACCACCTTGCCTTTTAGTCCTATTCTGCCCGAACCGGCTATTCCGCATTCCAGTTCCTGGCAATTGCTGAACGCTGTGTTGATGTCACCGCTGCCGACCACCGACAGGCATGCTTTTTTGCAGGTGGAGACAACGTTGTTGAGGTTCATTCCACCTGAACCTGCCACCTCAACGTTCAGGTCTTCCGTGTGGGCCTGTTGTATGTCCATGTTTCCCGACCCGGCAGTGGACAGGTGCAGTTTGCCTGCGGTCACATTCTGTAGCTTTACATTCCCCGACCCGCTGATGCTGAACTCCAGGTCTTCCGATTTGATGTCGGTGGTGGCTACGAAGTCTCCGCTGCCCGTGCAGCTCACCTTGGTCAGTTCGGGTGACGTAATCTTCACAACGACATCGCCCGAGAGGCCGGCATTGAGGAACGTGAGGCCGTTCAGATTCACCACTTTTTCCTTGTTCTCCACGTAGATGTTCAGCTGTTTGTCCTTCACTTCCGCCTTCAGCTTCTTCATGTCTTTGGGCGAGGCAATGATGGTACACGTGTGTTTCGGTCCTTGGGCATAGCTGACCGTGAAGCTCGACGTGTGAGACACCTTGTCGAACGGAGTGACGGCAACCTGCTTCTCCTGCCTGTCCTTGTCTTGGGCCGAGGCTGCTACCATGCAGCTTGCAATGGCCATGATAAACAATACTTTCTTCATATAGATATGCGTTTTTTGGGTTATGCTTCTATCTATAATAACGAACGAAGGCGTGAAAGTTAATGGCCGTATAAAAAAAATCCTAGTGCACCCTTGCAGCACTCACTCCACGGCTGCCGAACTGCTTGCGGTATTCGCTGGGCGTACAGCCTTTCTGCTTCAGGAAGGTGGCGTTAAAGCGGGCAATGGTGGAGAAACCGCATCGGGCCGAGATTTCTGTAATGGGGAGGTCGGTGGTGATGAGCATGCGTTCCACATGGTTCACCCGTTCCCGCAGGACACATTCGTGAAGCGTGCATCCGAAGGCCTTCCGGCACAGAGTGTTGGCATAGTCGGGGTGCAGCCCTACAGCCTCCCCGATGTCTTTTGCCTTGATGGCGCGATTGAAGTGGGTGGCAATAAAATAGGCAATCCGTGTCAGTTTGTCGCTTTCCTCCGTATAGATGCCTTTGCCACGTTTGGCCATCAGTTCGTTGGAGTTCTGCTGGTTCAATATCTCGCAGTTCAGGGCCAGCCTCTTGAGGCGCACCCTCATTTCGTCCGCCACCACTGCCTGAAGGCTTTCCGAGGGTGAATCGCCCATCTCGGCCCACCACTGATTGAGCTGCAGTTCATCCATCCGGCGGTTGGATGCATCGGGCGCAGCCAGCACTTCCCCCTGCAACAGCATCTCCTGGAAATGCTTGTCCATAGCCCAGGAGAGGAACATGTAGAGCGGGATGGTGCAGGTGAAGTATTCCTTGTCGCTGACAAAAGAGATGGTCTTGTGGGGCAGCAGCGCCCAGAAGACAATCAGTCTGTGGCCAGGGACTTGGAGCAGGTTGTTGTTTACAAGAATGGTGCTCCCTCCTTCTGGGAAATAAAGGAGCTCTATTTCGTTGTGCCTGTCCAGCCGGCTGGCTGGAATGGGGAGCCATTTCTCGCATGTGAGTCCGTAAGGGGCAAAGTCCGGACGGTTCGGGTTAAATTTCTTTAAGGTTTCCATAGAAGTGTCAAATGTCCTGTGCAAATTTACAACGATTCCACATAATTTGCAAGAAATCTCGGAATATGATAGGTATTAAGGCAAAAAAACGGTTGCTTGTATTGAAAAACCATATAATTTTGCACCATCAGCAAGCAAAAAGCATAATGTAGGACCCCTAAAAAAAGAAGCCACATGGTATTCAGCAGCCACCTTTTCCTCTTCTATTTCCTGCCCACCGCCCTATTCCTTTATTATATAGGGAGGGGACAGGCGCGGCATGTCGTCCTGACGCTGGTCAGCTATGTGTTCTACGGATGGGGTCATCCTGCTTTCTGCTGGCTGCTGCTGGGGTCTACGCTGATCGACTACTGGTGTGGTCGCGTCATGACCACCCATCCGCACAGGAAACGGTGGGCGCTTAGGGTCTCTATCCTGACGAACCTGGGGATGCTGGCGGTCTTCAAGTACGGAACGTTTGGCATCGAGAACTGGAATGCACTCATTGGCTTGCTGGGCCTGCAGGACACGCTGCTGCTGCCGGTCCTCCACATCACCCTGCCCCTGGGCATCAGCTTCTACACCTTCCAGTCGATGAGCTACACCATTGATGTATATCGGGGAGAGACCAGGTGTGTGCGCCGGTTCTCGGATTTCGCCTGCTATGTATCCATGTTCCCTCAGTTGGTGGCCGGGCCGATTGTGCGTTACCAGACCGTGGCCGACCAGTTTGTCGGCCGCACCCATACCCTGGCCAAGGCAGAGCGCGGCATCGCCTTCTTTATCATCGGCCTGGCACAGAAGGTGGTGCTGGCCAATCCCTGCGGGCGCATCGCTGACGAGGCTTTTCTGGAGCAAGGGCGTTCCTGTCTGGATGCATGGTGGGGCATAGTCGCCTATTCCATGCAGATTTTTTTTGATTTCGCTGGCTACAGCAACATGGCCATAGGACTGGGACTGCTGCTGGGCTTCACCTTCCCTGTCAACTTTAACCATCCCTACCATGCACGCTCCATCACCGATTTCTGGCGAAGGTGGCACATCTCGCTCTCCACATGGTTGCGCGACTACCTCTACATCCCTCTGGGAGGAAACAGGAAGGGGGCTGTTCGCACCTATATTAATCTGATGGTCGTGATGTTGCTCGGTGGCCTGTGGCATGGAGCTTCATGGAACTTTGTCATCTGGGGCCTGATACACGGACTGGCCCTTGCCGGTGAACGGCTGGCCGGTGGGGGGAAAGGAGGCAAGGCACTCGCTCCGGCAAGATGGCTCTCTACGTATGTCATTGTGCTGGTGGCATGGGTGTTTTTCAGGGCGGGCACCCTTCATGAGGCCTTTCATTACCTGAAGAGCATGGCTGGAATGGACAGCGTCCGCGCTCCGTGGGGCCGGCTCACAGATGCCATCCTGTATCAGCCCTATCTGGCGGGCTCGCTGTTGCTGGCCGCCTGGGCCGCCTGGCGCATGCCCTCTGCCCATCTGTTCACGCAGCAGTTGAACAGCAGGAAGTGGGCCCTGCTGGCCTGCCTTTCGGCCCTGTCGCTATGGCTGCTGACGGCGCAATCATATAATCCATTCATTTACTTTATCTTCTGACCGTCATGAACAGCCATTCCACTCGCACACAGCGAAGGCAGCGCCTTGTCATCGGCCTGTCTGCCCTGGCCCTCAGCCTTGTGCCCGTCGTTGAACTGACAACGAGGGGCCTGCCCGACTGGCATCGAAGCCTGGAGGACCAGTCGGTATTCCAGCGCCCCCTCACAGGTCTGCTCCAGCAGTTGCTGACCGAACTGCTCCACAGCGGCAATGAAAAGGCGGTGGTGTGTCCGGGCGGGGAACTGCAGTATGTACCCGACATCCATTATCTGACCTCGCCCATTCAGGAAGAGGCCGTTCCTGCCATCCTTGATCTGGCCGCACAGCTAGAGGCACGGGGCATACAGCTTGTGGTGATGCCCGTACCTCTCAAGCCCCAGCTGAGCGAGGACACTGTGATTCCGCATCCCGGATTCAGGGATTTTGCCGACCGTCTGTCCCGCCATGGGGTGCTTGTGTGTGACGTGTTGCCCTTGCTGGCACAGATGCAGCGCCAGGGCGTGCCCGTCTTCCTCCATACAGACACCCACTGGCGACCGGAGGCCATGGAGGCAGCCGGCAGGGAACTGGCCGCCTTTCTCGTCCGGGAGGCAGGATGCGAGGCGGGTGCCCAGTCCTATACCCTCACCCGGGACACGTGCACCCAGCACGGTGACATCTATACGATGCTGCGCCTCGTCCGTCCCGTCAGCTGGCTGCCTGAAGAAGAGGTGTGCCTGCATCCCGTGCGGAACCAGCGAGGCGAATATTGGCAGAGCCAGACCGATGCGCCCATCCTTTTTCTGGGAGACAGCTTCAGCAACATCTACTCGCTCGATGCCATGGGGTGGGGGCATAGTGGCGGACTGGCAGAACAGCTTTCATACTGTCTGCAACAGCCCATCACGGCCCTTCGCAGAAACGACAACGGAAGCTTGGCCACACGGGAGATGCTGCAGCGCGAGATGGCCCGAGGCAAGGACCTGCTGGAAGGAAAGCGTGTGGTGGTGTGGGAATTTGCAGCACGCGAACTCACACAGGGCAACTGGAAACCGGTGCGGCTGGTGCTGGGACATCCGTCCACGACTGGCACCTTCGTTTGCCTGGGGCAGGGCGAGAGGCGCACGCTCACCGGCATAGTGGAGGCCGTATCGGCCACGCCAGATCCCGGGCAGGTCAACTATGCCGACCATGTGGTGGCCATTCATCTGACAAATATCGGTGAACAGCATGAAGAAGCGCTGGTCTATGCGCTGGCCATGCGGAACAGGGAACTCACTCCGGCCGCACACCTGCGTGCAGGAGATGAAATAACGGTGGAGGCCGAGAGCTGGGCCGTACATGAGGCCGTAGAGGGAGCCTACACCCGCAACGAACTGGACAATGCCGACTTGCTGCTGGAACAGCCGGTATGGGCCGTTCATATCCACAGAAAACCCTAAAACCAAACCAACGAGCATGAAGATAAACAGAAAACATTATCTCCTCAGTCTGTGGCTGAGCATGGTGCCACTCTTCGGAATGGCACAGCACACTACGTTTCAGGCACGCTGTGCCGAAGGTGCACAATCGCAAGGATTGGCCGTTCAGGCCCTGGACGGCTGGTGCTTCCTCAAGAGCGAACTCCGTTTTCTCTCTGTGGGGGAGTTCTGGGGCGAGTGCGCCCAGCAGACGTCCTTGGCTGCCAACAGCAAGCAGCGCGACCCCTTGCAGGCCATCGTCAACTATAAGAAGGCGCTGGATGAGGCGGGCATCGCCCTTATCCTGGCTCCCATACCCCCCAAGGCTGTGGTATATCCTGACAAACTGGACAAGCGCCTTGCGGCCAAACGATACGATGTATACCTCCAGACATTCTACCAGCAGCTCAAACAGCAGGGAGTGAACGTGCTGGACCTCACCCCTTCCTTGCTTCAGGCCCGCTCCTCCGTGTCGGAACCGCTCTACTGTCTGGGCGACAGCCACCTCTCCGGAGAGGGCTGCCGCATTGTGGCCGAAACCATTGCACAGGCCATCAAGGCAAGGGGGAAGAGCAGCTACAAGGTGACAAAGGAGACGGTCAGTGTACGGGGAGACCTGTACAAAGCCCTGGACAAGAAGCCAGAGCGCAGGACTGTCTACACGGTCTCGGGCAGCAAGACCCAGGATGCAAAGGCGGCCAGCGTCGTGCTCATGGGCGACAGCCATACGCTTGTGTTCGACGTGGGCGGCGACCTTTTTGCCGAGAAGGCCGGCATTGCCTCGTTGCTGGCTGCCAGTCTGAAGATGCCCATCGATGTGGTCGGTGTGCGCGGATCGGGGGCTACGCCTGCCCGCATCAACCTGTATCGCAAGAGCAAGCAGGACGCTGCCTATCTCCAGAACAAGAAGACCGTAGTCTGGTGTTTTGCCGCCCGGGAATTTACAGAGGCCAGTGGCTGGAATGCCAGTGTGCCTGTCAAATAACGGAAACCAATTACTGATAGGATTATGAAGAGCATAAGAAAAGAATGGTGTGCCATGTTCCTCGTCATGGGTGCATCCACCCTGCTGGCACAGCCGGCCACCGAATCCGTGAAATTGCCTCATGGCTTTGTCACCTACAGCCGTGGCGAAGCCTACGAACGTGTCCTTTGCCGTGCGGAGGTGGCATCGGGAATGACTTTTGAGGACATCCATGCCACCGAACGCCCCATTGTGGAGAAAGGTCCTTATGGAGGCGATATCACCAGCCAGATTTCGTTCGACGGGAAATGGGTGGCCTTTGCCCGTAGCCTCAAGGGAACCGATGATGGCAGTGGGGGCAACAACTATGCCGATTTTGGCAAATGGGACATCTACATAGCCCGGGTGGACGGGCCGTTGCCGGCAACGCCCATCCGCATTGCCCATGGCTTTTTCCCCTCTTGGGGCAGCGACTCGGCAGAAGGCAGCGAAAAAACGCTCTACTTTGCGGTGCATGAAGCGCGTGCCGTGCATTGCGTGCGCATCAATGACAAGGGAGAAATCGTGGAAGCGGAGCGCGAAGTGGGAAGCGTGCCGGCAGAGGGATATGAGGGGTTCATTTTTGCTGCTCCCAACGGTCAGTTCTGTGCCTACAGGAAGAGTGGTGCGGTATACACCCACTGGTTTGAAGGCCCCAACAAGGGAAAAAGCATTCTGATGACCGGAGGCTGTCATCCCCACGTGACAGCAGACAGCAGATGGGTGTACCATGCCAACCGGAATGCGGTGAGGGCCGACGGCAGTGCGCGTGGCGAGGCAGGGGCCGGAGGACTGTATCACTATGGTTCGAGCAACGACCTCAACTGGTTTGTCACCCGCACGGAAGGCGACAATACCATCATCAACAAGGGACGCGAGTCGTGGCTGTGTACACTATATGCCACCGATACCCGTTTTGATACGGAGAAAGCCGTCAAACTGAGCGACCAGGCCGGATTCATAGACATCCACGTCTATCCAGACAAGGCCTCGCGCAAGGCTGCCCAATTCAACCGTAGGCTGCACGAACAGCAGTTGGGCGGCACTGCCATCCCGAAGGCTCAGAAACAGTACTACAAAGGCCCTTCGGCCGAACTGCTGAAAGGACTTCCTGTGAGTGAAGGCGGAGAAACCTTCCGTTGGGAAAGAGATGGCGCAGACAACCGTATCACGGACAGGCGGGGACAGTTTCTGCGTTCCAGCCGTCTGATTCCTGAGGGAAGGGCCTTCCTGGGGCAGGGAGGACGGATGCACATTGACGGCGGACATTTCAGGACGACCGATGGCGAGACGGCAGCCGCCGTATGCCAGGCGGCACGGCAGACCAGCCAGTTCACGATGGAGATGCAGTTTGTTTGCCACGATATGGATGCTTCCGGGCCGGCACGCATTGCGTCTTGTTCAAAGGACTGGAGCCGGAGAAACTGGACAGTGGGGCAGGAGAAGGACAAACTGGTGCTTCGCTTCCGTACCCTGCAGAACGGAGAGAACGGGACGAACCACGAAATCAATCTGGGAAAGATAGAACGGGACAAACCCTATCATCTGATATTCTCCTATGTGCCGGGACTGTTGACCTGGCAGTTGAACGGGCAGAAGGGCATGACCACCAGCGTGGAGGACAGGATGGACAACTGGGAGCCTTATGACCTGATCTTCGGCGATGAGTTCAGCGGCGAACGGCAGTGGAGGGGAGACATAGCAGGAGTCCGCATCTATGCCTATGCCATGGACAACAAGGCCATGGACAAACGCTATAAGGCTGCGCGCAAGACGTTGGACGCACTCAGCCCGGAAGTGCCCATCGAGGTGGATGCGGTTGTGCTGGAGAACAGTGTGGACCCTTCGCCACGGCAGTTGAAGGAGCAGGGCTACAGCAGGTGTCTCACCACGCGCCACATGAAGGTGACGGCCAGCCGGCATTCCCGGCTTCCCGTGGGCGCTGAGTTCATCCTGAAGGAATGGACGGTTCTGGGACTGGAGACACTCAATTCCCGCAAGGTGGGCGACCGGGCTGCACTGCGTCTCTATGAGGCCGCCAAGCATCCTGAACTGCAGAACGAATATACAGTGGAAGGGCTGAGCGTGTTCGATCTTCCGGTCTATTACTCGGCATCAGTCGGTACCCGATAGCCGTCCACTCCATGCTTCTCAATCCCATGGCCTGTGGCAAACAAGAAAAGAAATAATACGAACTACCCCATAACAACCAAGACAAGATGAAACATTTATTCCTATCCATCCTGTGCCTGCTTCCCATGTTTGGGCTTAAGGCCGCCAAACTGCCAGCGCGCATCTGCCTCTCCGAGAACCGCCGTTTCCTGGTAGACGAGCAGGGACAACCGTTCTTCTATCTGGCCGACACGGCTTGGGAACTCTTTCACAAGCTGAATCGTGAGGAGGCCGACCACTATCTGGCCGACCGTGCGGAAAAGGGCTTCACCGCCATTCAGGCTGTAGCCATTGCCGAGCTGGACGGTATCAATACACCCAATGCCTACGGGCATCTGCCGTTCATCCAGGAAGACCCCACCCGCCCGGATACAAAGGAGGGGCCGGCCAATGACTATTGGGACCATGTGGACTACATTGTCAGGAAGGCCAACCAGCTGGGCCTTTACATGGCCATGCTGCCCACCTGGGGACGCTACTGGAGGGATGGTGACCGTCCGGTGTTCACCCCTGAGAACGCACGCCAGTATGGACGCTGGCTGGCAAACCGCTACAAGGACGACAGGATTGTGTGGGTGCTGGGCGGCGACCGCAACCCCGACAATGACCGTCATCGCCAGACAATGCGCCAGATGGCAGAGGGCCTGATGGAGGGAGACGGCCATGTGCACCTCATCACCTACCATCCGACAGGCTACTGTGGCAGTGCACAGTTTTATCACAGCGAACCTTGGCTGGATTTCAACATGCGCCAGAACGGACACAATCATTGGGCAGAAGCGTACAAGATGACACGTGACGACTGGGACCGCAACAACCCCGTGAAGCCCGTGATGGATGGCGAACCCATCTATGAAGACCATCCTGTGGCCTTTGACCCTGAACACAGGGGCCATTCTGTGGCTGCCGACTGCCGAAGAGCCCTCTATTGGGACCTCTTCAATGGGGCCTGTGGACATACTTATGGCCATCACTCTGTGTGGCAGATGTGGGACCCTGAGAAGAGCCCCTATCCCGTGAACCGGCCACTCCTGCCCTGGAAGGATGCCATCCAGCAGCCTGGTGCTGCCCAGATGCAGTGGGGAAAGCTGCTGATGCTGAGCCGTCCTTTCCTCACCCGCATTCCTGCCACAGAGCGGATCTTGGCAGCCTCGGACATCCCTACTGCATGGCCGGGTGAGGGCCTCTATCGCTTTGCCGCCACCATGGACGAGGAGGGAACGTACTTGATGGTGTATGCACCCGTGGGCCGCCGCTTCACGGTCAATACCTCCGTGCTGCAGGGCCAGAAACTGGTGGGCTGGTGGTTTGACCCCCGAACAGGCAAGGCGCAAAAGATTGGGCGCATCGAACGGGGAGAGGCGGTGTCCTTTGTCTCGCCCAGCCCGGGAGAGGAGACCGACTGGGTGCTGGTCGTCGACGATGCCAGCAGAAGATACGGCAAGCCGGGCAGAATCTGAGCCCTACAGGAAAAAGGCAGAGCCGGACCATCCGACCCTGCCTTTTTTAGGGAACCCATCAGTCGGCAGAAGCACGGTCAGAACAGGTCACCCGTGGCTTCTCCGTCGTCCCAGTGATGGTCTTTCGGGAAAGGCTCTCCGCTCCATGCCTTCACCTGCGTCCATGGCTGGGCGGCATCTGTCCAGAACGGATGGGAAGCAGGAAGGCCAAGAGGCAGGAAGGCCAATGAGGTCATGTACAGGCTGCCGTTGTTGGTGTACCAGTCGGCTATGTTGGGCTGGCTCCCGCAGAAACCTATCGTGAGGAAACCGCCCTCGTTATAGTTGTTCTGGCTGTCGAACATACGGTGCATGACTGCCGTGAGTGCCGCCCTTACCTGTGCGCGGGTGACACCGTCGGGCAGACGGTCCTGCCATGCCATCAGTGCAAGGGGCTGCATGGTGGCAAGACGGTAGGGGATGGAACGTCCGAATACCGGGAACGTGCCATCGGGGGAAATCATGCGCTCGAGCACAAGGCTGAACTTGCGGGTGCGATTGAGTGCGCGCTTGTGATAGTTGCGATAGTGAATACGGGTGTATGCCTTGGCATCCATCATATTCTGAAGGGTTTCCAGGTACATGGGATGGAACACATAGCTGCTGTAATAGTCGAAGGCAAACTGGGGGCCATCGGCATACCATCCGTCACCAGTGTACCATTCTTCGGTCTTGCGTATGGCCGAATTCACACGATACTGGTCGTAGGGTGCACCCACCTTGGCAAGGAAGCTCTCGATGGTGGAGGAGAAGAGCAGCCAGTTGGTATAGGGAGGGTCGATGGCACGCAACTGTGTGAACACTTCGATATAACGCTTTTTGGTAATGTCGTCAAGCGGAACCCACAGGGCATCAAAAGCTCTGATGAAGCTCTCTGCCACATAGGCTGCATCCACCAGCACCTGTCCCTGGCCGCTCCACAGCAGGTAGTCGGGGCTCTGTGGGTCCACTGCATTGCGATAGCTCTTCAGAGCCCATTCGCGGAGCTCTTTCCTCATTGCCCCTTCGGCTGTTTCGTCGTCGGGCAGCGTGAGCCATGGGGAGAGGCCGGCCATCAGACGGCCGAAACATTCCATATAGGTCACTTTCACGTTGCGCCCGTCCCAGTTGGGGCTGGTTTCCACCACCATGTTCTTCTGTAGATTGCCCTCAGCCATGTTGCTGAGCACAGGCTTGGCCATGCTATAGAGCTGCTGGCACCAGTACTGGCGGTCGCTCGAGTCGGTAGACGGCTGTTTGGCTTCTAGGTATCTCACCCGTTCGCATGCAGCCAGCAGGAAGACCCCCACGCCGAAGTCGGCCTCGCTGCCCGCATCCACCACCTGCCCGGGAATGGCACGCTCACCAATGGGTTGCACGTAGCCCACGCGCCCGTCTTTCTGCAGCGCCTTCCCCGAAAGGTATTCCCATGCACGGTCAATCACTGGCATGTACTCCGCCTCTGACAGATAGCTGTTGTTCACGCCCCACATCAGCCCATAGGTGAAGAAGGCCGTACCGCTGGTTTCCGGGCCAGGAGCGTGTTCGGGGTCAATCATAGAGCGTGTCCAGTAGCCCTCGGGCTGCTGGCATGAAGCCACGGCTTTCGCCATCCGCTGGTATTTCTTCACGAAGAAGCTGCGGTGGGCATACCCAGCGGGCAGGTCCTGGAGCACCTTGGCCAGCCCTGCCAGCACCCATCCGTCGCCTCTGGCCCAGAAATCCTTTTTCCCGCTTGCGCTCTTGTGCTTGGGGTAAACATATTTGCCGTCGCGGAAATAAAGTCCCGTCTCGGGGTCGAGCATCACGGAGTCGCTGTAGAGGATGTACTCATACAGTTTGTCGAGATAGCGTTCGTTGCCCGTGGCCTTGTATAGCTTGGTCATCACGGGCATCACCATATACAGGCCGTCGGCCCACCACCAATAGTCGTGTGCCGGAGTGCTCATCTCATACTCCATCACCTCACGTGCACGGCGGATTCTGTTGTCGTCGGGCAGCATGTTGTAAAGGTCGATGTACGTCTGGAAGCAAATCTGCCAGTCGCCAAAAAGCACATGCTCCTGCGTTTCGCCATAATTGTATTTCCACTTGCTGCGGTCGTTGCTGGTGGCACCACACCATTTGTTGTGTTCCGCCCAGGCCATCGAATAGTCGAGATACTGTTTGTTGCCCGTCAGCCTGTAGGCTTCCATGTTGCCCGTGTGATAGGCCGCCACGTGCCAAAACGGTGTGGCCTCGGGTTTGTTGCGGCTCTGCCAACTGTTGTTCACTTTGTCGATGATGGCGCGCACCTTTTGCGCTTCGTTTTTGGCTGCGGCGAAGGAAAGGCAGGCAAATGTCCAAAGCACGAAGGACATTACGGCGTTTCTTTTCATTTGGTTTGTCATTTTTGCTGTTGTTTCTTTAAGGTTCCTAACATTCGTGTGCAAAATTACATAGAATAATTGGATTACGCAAATCATTCCCCCACTACTTGGCCCACGGTTCGTCATTCATCTTCCCGCGCGTTTCATTGCGCCCGACGGGTTAAATGTGCTTAAATAAGCAGCCATCCCTTGCATATAAGTCAATTATGTCGTACTTTTGCAAACATGGAAGTCCATTTCGGGCTGACCCACACAACCGCCAGGAAATGGCTGAAGACCCTCACAGAAAAAGGAGTGCTGGGCGTTGATGGGTGGGCAGGATGGCGGAATCGCCTGAAACGGTGGCGGTTGGGAATAAACAAACATGGCATGATTATGGAATTGTTGAAATATAAGCAAACATTGCCTGCGGGCAGCATAGCAGGGCAGGTGAACGAGCGCCTCCGGGGCGTGCCTCGTCTGGTGGTGACTGCTCCTCCGGGGGCCGGCAAGTCCACCTTGCTGCCGCTTACCATATTGGAGGAACTGAAGGAAGGGAAAATCCTGATGCTGGAGCCCCGTAGGCTGGCTGCCAGGCAGATTGCTGAACGTATGGCCCAGATGCTGGGTGAAGGGGTGGGGCAGACAGTGGGCTATCGCATGCGGTTTGACAATAAGGTGTCGGCCTCTACTCGCATAGAGGTAATCACAGAGGGCATACTGAGCCGTATGCTCATTGACGACCCTATGCTTGAAGGCGTATCGGTGGTAATCTTCGACGAATTTCATGAGCGCAGCCTGTTTTCCGATTTGGCCCTGGCCCTCACCCGGGAAGCCAGCCAGGTGGTTCGCCCGGACCTGCGCATCCTCATTATGTCTGCCACCATCGATGCCGCCGCCATCGGCCAGGCCTTGGACGCCCCTGTGATTGAGAGTGAAGGAAGGATGCATGACGTGGAAACCGTCCATCTGGAAGACACCGACCCGCGCAGTTGTGCTGCCGATGTGGCCTCAGCCATTAGAATGGCCCACAGGAGGCATGCGGGTGACATCCTGGCTTTTCTGCCCGGACAGGCAGAAATCATGAAGTGCAGCCAGTTGCTGGCCGACACGCTGGGGCCGACAGCCCTATGTCCGCTCTACGGAATGCTTCCTCCCAGTGTGCAACGTCTGGCCCTGAGACCATCTGCAGAGGGACGCAGGAAGGTGGTGCTGGCCACCTCCATTGCCGAAACGTCGCTCACCATAGAGGGCATTCGCATTGTGGTGGACTCGGGGCTGTGCCGTACATTGGTGTTCAACCCCTCCAATGGCCTTAGTCGCCTGGAGACTGTGCGCATCTCGATTGACATGGCGCGTCAGCGTACGGGACGGGCCGGACGATTGGGGGAGGGCGTGTGCTATCGGTTGTGGACAAAGGCTACGGAGCAGAGAATGGCCGAATGTCGACAGCCGGAAATCATGGAGGCTGATTTGGCTCCTACGGTGCTCGATGTGGCTGCCTGGGGCGAGCGTGACATCCAGCGGCTGCCTTGGCTTACACCCCCTCCGCAAGGGCATGTGGCACAGGCTGGCCAGTTGCTCCGGCTGCTGGAGGCCATTGATGAGAAGGGCCGGTTGACTGCCCATGGACGCCAGCTGGCGGCCCTGCCCTGTCATCCTCGCATAGCCCAGATGCTGGCCTGCGGAGAGACGGATGCCCAAAAGGCACTGGCCGCCGATATTGCCGCCCTTCTGGAGGAGAGGGACTTGGTCGGTGATGGGCACGACGCAGACATCAACACCCGCATTGCCCTCCTGCGCGAGCAGCGAAAAAGGCCATCGGGCGGCAGATGGGGCAGGGTGGTACAGATAGCCGAACAATACAGGCGTATGGTGAAGGCGGGCGTGCACAACGAAATGCCCAGTCCTTACGAAACGGGCATGCTGATAGCCTCGGCCTATCCCGAGCGCATCGCTATGGCCACCGCTGCACCCCGCGGGTCAAAAGGTGAACCGGACGGTGTGTGGTACAAACTGGCCAGTGGCGACCTTGTGACGCTGGACAGGAACGATGACCTGAGAGGCTGTCCGTTGCTGGCTGTGGCCGCATTGGGGGCACGTGTCTTTCTGGCCTCTCCCCTGAAGCGCGAATCGTTGTCCCGTCTGGCCCATTGGCGTGACAATGTCAGTTGGGACAGCAGGCAGGCCCGGGTGGTGGCACAAAGGGAGCTGCGGCTGGGGTCGCTCATTCTTGACACTCGTCCTGTTGAGGGGAATGTGGGCCAGCAAATAGTGGCGGTGGTGTGCGAGGCCGCGCGGAAGGAGGGGGCAAGCATGTTCGACTTCAACCCGAAGGTGAATGACATGCAGTGTAGGCTGGCCACGGTGGCTGCATGGCATCCTGAACTGCAGCTGCCCGAGGTGACGGCAGATGCTCTCATGAAGCGGGCCGCTGACTGGCTGCCCTTCTATATCGGAAGGGCTACTACTGCCGCCGAACTGAAGAAGATTGACCTGTGTGTGGCCATTTGGGGATTGCTCTCCTATGAGCAGCAGCAGGCCGTCGAACGCATGGCTCCCACTCATATCAGGGTGCCTTCGGGGAGGAACATACGCATAGACTACCGTCAGGGTGCTGAGGCTCCCGTGCTGAGTGTGAGGCTTCAGGAATGTTTTGGCCTCACGGACACCCCGTGTGTGGATGAAGGGAAACGGCCTGTACTGATGGAACTGCTGTCGCCTGGCTTCAAGCCTGTGCAGCTGACCCAGGACCTGGGAAACTTCTGGCAGAACACCTATTTTGAGGTAAGGAAGGAACTGCGCCGGCGCTACCCCAAACACCGGTGGCCCGACAACCCGCTGGACCCATGATGCTGGCTGGGCAGAACTGCAATTTCTCCTGTAACCGATGAAAAACCAATCAGATGGAATAATTCTGTTTCTATTTTATCGCATAAATTATAAATTTTACTAAAAAATGCTGGAATCCTGCTTTTTTTTACTACCTTTGCACCGCCAAATACGATGCCTCCCTCAAAAATGGCTTCGAAGGCAGATTAGTTATAGTAGAAAACGGAGAACATAAGAACAGATGAAATACGCAATCATTTCGGCGGGCGAAGGCTCCAGGCTGGCCCAGGAAGGAGTGGCATTGCCCAAGCCTTTGGTGGAGATTGGAGGAGAGGCCATGATTGACCGCCTGATACGCATCTTTTCCCGGCAAGGAGCGGAAGAGGTGGCCGTAATCATCAACAACGAAGTGGAAGCCACCAAGAGCCACATCCAGCAGCTGCAACAGCGCGTGCATGTGCCCTTGCGTGTAGTGGTGCAGACTACTCCGTCCTCCATGCACAGTTTTCATGCCCTGAGCCCGTGGCTGCGGGGTGGCCGTCTGTGTCTCACCACTGTAGACACCATCTTCAGAGAGGAGGAGTTTACAGACTTCATCCGCACGTTTGAGCAGTCGGACGTGGATGGCATGATGGCCGTCACCGGGTATGTTGACGATGAAAAACCGCTCTATGTGTCCACCGCTCCGAATTTTGACATTACGGGTTTTCATGACACACCCGTCCCGGATGCCCGCTTCATATCCGGTGGCATCTACTGCCTCACCGATCCCTGTCTGGATGTGCTGGAGGAGTGTGTGGCGCAGGGCATGTCGCGTATGCGTAATTACCAGCGCAGCCTTGTGGCCAGGGGCATGCGCCTGAAGGCATTCCCATTCAGCAAGATTCTGGATGTGGACCATGCCAGTGACATCGCCAAGGCAGAAGCATTTGTTCATACCCAATCCTCCCATTAATACCTTAATATTTTTTACCTAGTTCACTATGCACAGCCCAATCCCTTATCCGCTCATCGCCATCAGGCGCGACCCGTCTTTTTCTCCTAACAGTGTGGGCAATGATGCCCGCATTCTGGAGGCCGTTGTTCACCAGCTCGAGGCAGAGGGCTATTGCGTCCATGTGTGTAGCGAGGACGATTTCGTAGAGGCCGATTTGTGTGCGCCCATGGTCTTCGGTATGTATCGCAAGGAAGAAACACTTCGGTATCTGCAACGGCTGGAGAAGAAGCACGGGACAGTGGTGTTGAACACCCCTGAGGGCATTGCCAACTGCCGACGCGCTCCACTGCTGAGGATTATGGAGCAGCACGACATTCCCCAGCCCGAAAGCGTCATCGTGGATGTGAACAGGGCGGAGTTTCCCATCGCATTCCCCTGCTGGATGAAGCGTGCCAACGGCTACTCGATGGAAAAGGGTGACGTGGTGTATGTTTCCACCCAGAGCAAGGCCGAAGCCGCCTTGAAGGAGTTTAGGGGCCGAGGCATCCGCAAGGTGCTCCTGAGCGAGCATCTGAAGGGCGACTTGGTGAAGTTCTATGGGGTGGTGGGCACACCCTTCTTCTATTCGTTCTATCCAACAGCCACCGACTACAGCAAGTTTGGCCTGGAAAAGCACAACGGCAAGCCCAAGGGCCACCTGTATGATGAGGCGTGCCTCCACAGGACTGTCACCCGGCTGGCCATGGCCGCAGGCATCCAGGTGTACGGAGGCGATTGCATCGTGTGGCCGGATGGCTCTTTCCGCGTCATTGACTTCAACGATTGGCCCAGCTTCTCGCCGTGCCGTGCCGAAGCCGCCATTCATATCACCCAACGTATTATCAGCCTTATTCCACAAACATGACATTTAACAAGAAAGGCATAGAGGCCTCATACAAATCAATGGACACCGAGGAGTTTCTCGATATTCATTTCAATCGCCCCATAGGTTACCTATGGGCGCTCTTCTTCCAACGGTTGGACGTACATCCCAACGTGGTGACCATCCTGTCCTTCTTCTTGGGCATAGGTGCGGGCGTGATGTTTTACTATCCCGACCTTCTCCATTCCATCATCGGCATCGGACTGCTGATGTGGGCCAATCACTTCGACAGTTGCGATGGACAGCTGGCACGCCTCACAGGCAAGAAAACCCTCTGGGGCCGAATGCTCGACGGTCTGGCCGGCGACGTGTGGTTCGTGGCCATCTACATGGCCTTGTGCCTGCGCCTGCAGGACGATGCCATGCCGCTGGGCCTTTGTGGCGGAGTGGAATGGGGGTGGCGTATCTGGCTTCTGGGTGCAGTGGCCGGTCTTTTGTGTCACACACGGCAGTGCGCCCTGGCCGACTACTACCGCAACATTCATCTCTTCTACCTGAAGGGCAACGAGGGCAGTGAACTGGACAACTCACGCCAGCAGCGCGAGAACTTCCGCCGCCTGCCCTGGAAGGGCAACGTCTGGTGGAAACTCTTCCTCTTCTTCTATGGTCGCTACACCCACGGCCAGGAACGGGTGACTCCGGCTTTCCAGCGGTTGCATGCATGGGTGAAGCAGCAATATGGCGACCGCATACCCCAGGCCTTCCGCGACGATTTCCGTCGGTATAGCCTGCCCCTGATGAAGTACACCAACATCCTTACCTTCAATACGCGTGCCATCGTGCTCTACCTGTCAGTCCTGGCAGCTGTGCCCTATGTGTACTTCCTGTTCGAACTGACCGTCCTGACAGCCATCTACTGCTACATGCACTACCGCCACGAACGGATGTGCACCGTGCTGTATCACCGATATGCCGCGCTATGAGGGAAAGGTGGAGAAATGTGTTCCTGGCCATCGGCATCATTGCCATCGTGGTGATGCTGTTCACTTTTCCCATGGACAGCCAGACGCTGTTGCGCAGTCTCAGGCGGGCTGGGGTGTGGCTGCCTGCCGTGGTGGTGCTATGGGCTTTTATCTATCTGATGAACGCATGGTCGTGGTATGTGATTATCCACGACGGACAGCATGGGCGCATACCCTTCCGCACGGTGTATAAGCTTACCGTTTCCAGCTTTGCGCTCAACTATGCCACTCCTGTAGGTCTGATGGGCGGAGAACCTTATCGCATCATGGAACTCACCCCTTATGTGGGTGCCAGCAAGGCCACCTCGTCGGTCATCCTGTATGTGATGATGCACATCTTCTCCCACTTCTGCTTCTGGCTGACTGCCAGCCTGCTCTTCCTGCTCACCCGCCCGTCGGGTGCGGCCATGACCACGCTGGCTGCCATGCTGCTGGCCGTGTGCCTGCTGGCTGTCTATTTCTTTGCCAAGGGCTATAGGCAGGGCCTGGCCCTTCGTTCGCTCGGGCTGCTGTCCCGCCTGCCGTGGGTGGGCCGGTGGGCACGCCCGTTTATGGAAAGGAAACGGGAGGGGCTGTTGCGCATCGACTCGCAGATAGCCGAACTTCATGGCCAGCGTCCGGCCACTTTCTACCTGTCGTTTGGCCTTGAGTACATGGCCCGTATGGTGGGTTGTCTGGAAGTGTATTTTATCCTGAGTATTCTCACGACCGATGTGAGTTTTCTCAACTGTATCTTCATCATGGCCTTTTATTCGCTATTCGCCAACCTGCTCTTCTTCTCTCCCATGCAGTTGGGTACGCGTGAAGGCGGGCTCGCGCTGGCCACCTCCGGCCTGGCCATTCCCGGGGCTTACGGTGTGTACACCGGGCTTATCACGCGCGTGCGTGAATTAATATGGATTATAGTGGGTGTGATGCTGATGAAGATAGGAAACAAGCCAAAAACAACACAATCATGAGTAATATTGCAAACAACCTCATCCAGGGAGTCATCTTTGACTACGGCGGCACCATCGACACCGATGCCATGCATTGGGCCGAAGTGCTGTGGAGAAGCTATCAAGGGAATCAGGTTCCCGTGGACAAGGAAAGTTTCCGCCAGGCATATGTCCATGGCGAGCGCACACTGGCCAGGGAGCCGTTGGTGAAGCCCACCCACGACTTTCATCAGGTGCTGCGCCTCAAGACGGGCATCCAGATGCGCTATCTGTGGGAACGGGGCCTCCTGCCTTCCGAGGAGGAAGCCGCACGCATGGCAGAGCGGGTGGCTGACGATTGCCACCAGGTGGTTCTGCACACACTGGAGCGCACACGTCCCGTGGTGGCCCATTTGGCCGCAATGTACCCTTTGGTGCTGGTGTCGAACTTCTACGGGAACATACAGCATATTCTCCGCCAGTATGGGCTGTCGGACAGTTTCAGCCAGGTAATAGAATCATCGGTGGTGGGTGTGCGCAAGCCCGATCCGGCCATCTTCCGGCTAGGAGTGGAAGCACTGGGCCTGCCTGCATCGTCGGTATTGGTGGTGGGCGACTCCTTCACCAAGGACATCCTGCCCGCCCGTTCTGTAGGTTGCCGCACGGTGTGGCTCAAGGGCGTGGGGTGGACTCAGGACGAAGGTGACGAGCATGTGCCCGACGGTGTCATCCGTTCGCTCGTGGAGTTGCCTGTGTGGATGGCTTCGCAGCAGGCGGTGGCGGGCAGACCGCCCCAATAAGGCAAAAACGAGGAAACAAGGCCTTGACGGATAACCCACTCGCCATTATTTCCTTTTTATTGTCATAAATGGGAACAAAAGGCCATGTGATTGAGAACAAAGATGTAATTTTACCTACAATATTTACAAATATCATTAAATAAACACAAATGAATGCAACAAACGTACAGCCGGCCACCGGAAAACTGGGTGTGCTGAGCGTAGGGTTGGGCGCAGTGGCCACAACCTTCATGACGGGTGTGCTGATGGTTCGCAAAGGACTGGCCAAACCCGTAGGATCCATGACACAGTACGACAAGATTCGCGTGGGACGCGGTGCTGCCAAGCAATATCTTCATTACAAGGACATCGTGCCTATGGCCGACCTCAACGACATCGTTTTCGGCGCGTGGGACGTGTATCCGGCCAATGCCTATCAGTCGGCCATCAATTGCGAGGTGCTGAAGGAAAAGGACATCAATCCCGTGCGTGACGAACTGGAGCAGATTGTGCCCATGCCTGCCGCCTTTGACCATGAATATGCAAAGCGTCTGGATGGCGACAACGTGAAGGACTGCCCCACGCGCTGGGACATGGTGGAAGCGCTGCGCAAGGACATCCGTCAGTTCAAGGAGAAGAACGGATGCAGCCGCGTGGTAGTGCTGTGGGCCGCCAGCACGGAGATTTACGTGCCTGTATGCGAAGAGGTGCATGGCTCGCTGGCCGCACTGGAGCAGGCCATGAAGGCTGATGACCGCACGCACGTGGCTCCCTCGATGTGCTATGCCTATGCCGCCCTTTCCGAGGGTGCTCCCTTCATCATGGGTGCCCCTAACACCACGGTCGACATCCCTGCTATGTGGGAACTGGCCGAGAAGACCCGCATGCCTATTGCCGGCAAGGATTTCAAGACTGGCCAGACCCTGGTGAAGTCGGGCTTTGCTCCCATCATCGGCACCCGTTGTCTGGGACTTTCTGGATGGTTCTCCACCAATATCCTGGGCAACCGTGACGGTCTGGTACTGGACGAGCCGGCCAACTTCCACACCAAGGAGGTGAGCAAGCTGTCCACGCTGGAGTCTATTCTCGTGCCCGAGGAACAGCCCGACCTGTATACCGATTACTACCACAAGGTGCGCATCAACTACTATCCTCCCCGCAACGACAACAAGGAAGGATGGGACAACATCGACATTTTCGGCTGGATGGGCTACCCCATGCAAATCAAAATCAACTTCCTGTGCCGCGACTCCATTCTGGCTGCTCCGCTGTGTCTGGACCTGGTGCTGCTGAGCGACTTGGCAGCACGCGCCGGCCGCTACGGCACACAGCGCTTCCTGAGCTTCTTCCTCAAGAGCCCCATGCACGACTACACACAGGACGAGGTGCCCGTGAACCATCTTTTCCAGCAGTACGTGATGCTCAAAAACGCCATTCGCGAGATGGGCGGCTATGAGCCGGACGAGGAAATCGACTAAGTCCCTTTCCTTTCCCAACTGCTGGAAACCAGTTTATACAATCATTTTTTTTCATTTATCCGGGCCAGTATCTTTTGGACGCTGGCCCGGATTTTCACATAGCACACACATCCACCAAGCCCAGCGCCATTCCCTCGCTCTGCGATTTCTTGCCCCCATTTCGCGGATGGCTCCAGCGGGATGCGGATATGAAAATGTGTCGCCCCTTCTTCGGGGAGAGGGTGGAATAGCTTAGATGCCGATTTTTACGAAACGCTGATAATTATTCGCACCTCGCTTGAGAATTTCGGCAAACTGGATGATACACGAATCCCACTTTATGCCATCGGAGATCTTGTCAGATGTCATGGTTGAATGTCTCATGATGATTGTTTAGTTACAGAGGTAACCGATGGAGACGACAAGGACATCGTCGGGATGCGGTTCATTCCAGATGCTGCTTCTTCACCCATTCCAGAGGTTTCATGCCGGTAAACTTGTGGAAATTGCGGTAGAAGGATTGCTCGCTTGAGAAACCGGACCGAGTGGCGATGGTGACGATTTTGGCTTTTCCCGTATTTTGGGACAAGAGCGTCTTGGCATGTTCTACTCTCAGGCTGTTGATGTAGTCGGAGAAGGACATGCCCTTTGTCTCGTTCATGTAATTGGAAATGTATGTACGGCAGATGCCGGTAGCTTTTGCCACGTCTCCTATCTTCAGGTTTGGAGTGAGATACAGCTGCTGGGCGACAAGGAGCTGGTCGATACTCTTCCCTACCTTGCTTTCCTCTGTTGCCGGTGTGGCTTCTGTAGGTTGTCCGATGTACTCCTGGCTGTCCTCAACAAACTGTTCGAAGGAAAAATCGCGGGTAAATCTTATGTAGCTCAACACAAAGAGCATGACGGCAAATGGAGTGAGAACGGCAAACACCATCCAGTCGTTCTGTGCAAAGTAGTGCCTGCCCAGAGCATTTGCCACGGCTGAACACAAGGAGGTAATCATGAAGGCAATGAGCAGATGTTTCACCGCTGTGGTGTCACGTCCTTCTGTATCGGCATACACATTGGCAATCTCCCGGTCAAAGGTGCGGAGCTTGCGGTAACCGAAATATACGACCGTAAAGACCTGAATGGCACAGAGCATTTGACGTGCATCATCTACCGCATCAAACGGTAAGAAGTATTTTGCTGCAGCCACTATGATTCCTGGGAGAAGTATGAGAAAGAGTTTGAACGGTGCGTTGGGCCGGGAGACCAAACAGCAGATATAAGCGTAATACAGTGGATAAACCGACAGTGAACAAAGTGTCCAAAGACACTCCATCGGGTGGGGCAACCCGATGGTGAAGTAGAGCGCATGGCAGAAGTAGAGCACCACGCATGTGCACAGAAACCATGTCAGGATTTTTTTGGAAGTGTCGAACTTCCTGTAATGTATGATAAAGGTGATGAGCCAGAACAGGCACACATAAAATGGTGTGAAACTGAACAGTGTCCGAAGCATGAAAGTCCGTTGTTTTTTGGATTGTGAATTCAAATCGTGTGCAAATATAATGCTTTTTCTCCATTTTAGCCCTATGAAGGCCATGAAAAATGCGTTATATTATATAGTTGAATACTAGGAGATTGTACGAAATGTGAGTAGTTTTATACGATATGATTGTCTGAATGTATGATTTAGGTGTCGAATTGTATGTATTGTTTTGTGTTAAATTGGATAAATTGGTAATTTTGTCACTATAAACTGCCGGGCGACAACAAGAGAGAAAAATCGTCTGTTGGTACAAGTTGGCTTGCACGATAGTTGACAGCAGGAACATAATGCAAGGATATGCAAAATAATTCATAACTAATAAAACATTACAATCATGAAAAGGTTATTTTTATTCCTTTCCCTCTTCTTGGGAGCCCACTGCGCTTGGGCACATGATGCCGAAGTGGACGGCATCTTCTACAACCTTTTCAAGGGCAGCCAGTGTGCCATGGTTACTTTTCAAGGAGAAGAGTATAACAGTGTACAGAATGAATACAAGGGCGATGTGGTCGTTCCAGCCACGTTTACATTTGACGGAGTCGTTTACTCCGTAACAGGTGTGGAAGGGCATAGCTTCAGAGATTGCACAGAATTGACCTCCGTCACGCTTCCCAACTCCGTAAAGTCGATAGGAGCAGAGTGCTTTAGATATTGCTCAAGCTTGACCACTGTGAAACTTTCCAACTCCTTATTGAGTTTGGAAGAATATTGCTTCAGCGATTGCCCCAGTTTGGCTTCCATCGACATTCCTAACTCCGTGGTGGACATTGAGAGAAATTGCTTCAGCGGATGCAAAGCTCTGACCTCCATTGCCCTTCCCGACTCCGTCAAGACGCTGGAATGGAGTACCTTCGGGGGATGTACCAGTCTGACCTCCGTCGCCCTTCCTGACTCCCTGAAGATGATAGCAAGTTCTTGCTTCAATGGTTGCGAATCCTTGCCTTCCATTGTCCTCCCCGACTCCTTGGAGACTATCGAATGGAGTGTCTTCGAAAACTGTAAAAAACTGAAATCCATCAACATACCCAGCTCCGTAAAGAGTATTGGATCGGGATGCTTCCAGTGGTGTGAAGCCATAGACAGTATGGCGGTAGAAAAGGGTAACGCCTTCTACGATTCGCGCGAGGGATGCAATGCCATCATAGAAACTGCTACCAATACCCTCATTGCCGGTTGCATGAAGACCAAGATACCGGACACCGTTGTAACTTTGGCAGATAACTGCTTCAAGGGTTGCGCAAATCTGATCTCCATCACGATTCCCGCCTCTGTATCGTATTTGGGAGGCAGTTGCTTCAACGATTGCGTGAATTTGTCCGATTTCCACATTCGCCGTATGACGCCACCTGAAGCGAGCAGTGCATGGCAAGGTATCTTTGGGTGGTACTGCAATTCCCTGGAAGTCATCTACGTGCCCAAGGGAACAAAGGAATTGTATGAAGCAGCTTATCCTTGGGCTGCTTACAAAATCGTAGAAGAAGATACAGAGAGCGGCATCACTCCCGTTGTGAATGACGGCAAGACAGCACCCGTCTATCATCTGGGCGGCAGCCGCGTAGGCACGACGGAAAATTTCAACGCCCTGCCCAAAGGCATCTATGTTGTCGGCGGCAAGAAAGTGTTGCGCTAATCTGCACTTGGCCCGATGCGGGCAAGAAACAGGAGGCTTTGGGTTTTTGTGCCCGAAGCCTCTTCACTTTCTCGGATTTTCCTTTCCGGCTCACCGGATAAATCTGGGGGAAAGAATCTTTGATTTTACCGCACGATGTTGTATCTTTGCCCCATGAACAATCAAGGACTACTATCATTGGCACAATTAATTCTGCCATCAGAGATACTTTTAAATTTTGAAGTAACAGGCGTAGAGGAAGATTCCTCGTTTATCCGTATCCACCTTGACGAAATGGTTAAGGCTGAATACAAGTCGAATCCCGACATTGAATCCAAGGGTTTCTGTGATGCCGTGACAATCCGTGACTTCCCGATTCGCAACAAAGGTGTGGACCTGATTGTCAGGCGTCGCAGATGGTACACGACAAAGAGAAGAATCGGGATTCAAAAGCTTTAACGTCATTGCCGCCACCCTGTATGAGCATTATGATGAGGTCCTAAACTTCTTTGTAAACAGAGCCACAAACGCCTTTGCTGAACCGTTCAACGCAAAAATCAAAGCATTCAGAGTTTCTCTGAGAGGGATGACGGATATCAGATTCTTTTTTTTCAGACTCACAAAACTATATGCTTAAGCCCCCTAGGTTTATCCAGTGAGTCCAGGTTTATCCGGTGAGCCCACAGTTTGGCACAGAACGCGAGTCGGGACAAACACAAACACAAAAAAAGAGAAACCCGTTTGGGCTTCTCTCTTGCGGTGCGTACGGGACTCGAACCCGTGACCCCATGCGTGACAGGCATGTATTCTAACCAGCTGAACTAACGCACCAAAAGAAAAGAGCGGAAAACGAGACTCGAACTCGCGACCCCAACCTTGGCAAGGTTGTGCTCTACCAACTGAGCTATTTCCGCGTAGGGAGGAGAGTGGGTAGAGATGGATTCGAACCACCGAAGGCGTAAGCCAGCAGATTTACAGTCTGCCCCATTTGGCCACTCTGGTATCTACCCGGTTTTTGCCTCCTTGTGTGACTCCTATAGGATTCAAACCTATAACCTTTTGATCCGTAGTCAAATGCTCTATTCAGTTGAGCTAAGGAGCCAATGTCTCAATGCTCTTGTGCACCGGAGTGGGCGCTGACGGATTCGAACCGCCGACCCTCTGCTTGTAAGGCAGACGCTCTGAACCAGCTGAGCTAAGCGCCCTTGTCTTTCCGACTTTGGCAGGCCTCTCCAGGCCCCCTTGTTCCGAATTGCGGTGCAAAGGTACATCTTTTTTCCGAAACGGCCAAATGTTTGGGCTGTTTTTCTATGTCTGAGCTCTCTTTTTTTCTTTTCTGACCAAAATATGCTTTTTTTGATACGTTTTGAGGGATTCTTTGCAAATAATTGTCTACTTTTGCACCGTAATCATGCAGTTTTCTGCATTACCATAAGTTAATATAAACAACTATACACACACGACCATGACAAAGGAACTTGTAAATCGTTTTCTGAAATATGTGTCGGTCGACACACAGTCATGCGACGGGGCGCAGGGGTGCCCCAGCACGCAAAAACAGTTTGACCTGGCCAGGCTGCTGGTGCAGGAGCTCACAGACATGGGGATGGAGGACGTGGAGATGGACGAGCATGCCTATGTGTATGCCACCCTTCCGGCCAACACCAGCCGCAAGCTGCCCGTGGTGGGCTTCATCAGCCACATGGACACCAGTCCTGATGCAAGCGGTGCCGGCGTGCATCCGCGCATCATCAGCAACTATCAGGGCGGCGACATCGTGCTGGACGAGAAGGCCGGAGTGGTGACCACTGTGGAGCGTTTTCCCGAGCTCAACGACCATGTGGGCGAGGATCTGATTGTGACCGACGGCCACACGCTGCTGGGAGCCGATGACAAGGCCGGCATTGCGGAAATCATGCAGGCAATGGCCTATCTGAAGGCCCATCCCGAGATTGAACACGGAAAAATAAGGGTCGCCTTCAATCCTGATGAGGAAATCGGGCTGGGCGCCCATCTGTTTGATGTGGAGAAATTCGGCTGTGACTGGGCCTATACGATGGATGGGGGCGAAGTGGGCGAACTGGAGTATGAAAACTTCAACGCGGCCAGTGCCAAGATTACCATCAAGGGGTGCAATGTGCATCCGGGATACGCACGCGGCAAGATGCGGAATGCCTGTCTGATGGCCCACCAGTTCATGGGCATGCTGCCGGCAACGTCCATCCCCGCCGCCACGGACGGCTATGAGGGCTTCTATCATCTGTGCGGATTCCAGGGGACAGTGGACGAGGCCATGCTCAGCTACATCGTGCGCGACCATGACCGCACGCGCTTTGAGCAGCGCAAACAGACGATTCTGGCTGCTGCAGAGGTGATGAACCGCGAATATGGCGAGGGAACAGTGGTGGCCGAGGTGGCCGACCAGTATTACAACATGAAGTGCCAGCTGGAGGACAAGATGCACATCATCGACATTGCACAGCAGGCCATCGTGGAGGCCTGTGGCGTGTGCAAGGTGGTGCCCATTCGTGGCGGTACCGACGGTGCGCAGCTGTCGTTCAAGGGGCTGCCCTGTCCCAATATCTTTGCCGGCGGCCTCAATTTCCATGGCCGTCATGAGTTCGTGCCCGTCCAGAGCATGGAAAAGGCCATGATGACGGTGGTGAACATCTGCCGGCTGGTGGCCGAGAGGGGCTGATTATTCAGGGTCGTCTTCGTCGAAGTCGAAATCCCCGAAGAAAACGGGAGTCTCTTCGGCGAAGGCGTCCAGGCTCCGGCGGTCTTTCTTTGTGGGGCGGCCGGTGCCTTTGGCTCTGCCCACAAAGCCGCTTATCTTGTTCATCTCCAGGATTTCGTACTGTTCGGGAGGCGTCACGTTCTCCAGAATTTCCGGAATGAGGCGTGCGCCCACTCTCTTCTCGATGGCCTGCAGCACGCGGAACGAATAGGTGATGGGCGGCTTGCGCACATCGATGACATTGCCGGCATGGACTACGTGGGAGGGCTTCAGTTGCTGTCCTCCCATGCTCACCTGTCCTTTCTTGCAGGCCGCTGCGGCCATGGTGCGTGTCTTGAAGATGCGGGCGGCCCACAGCCATTTGTCCACCCGGGCTTCGCTTGCCTTATTTTCCATTGTAGTGGCACATGGCAAATTGTATGCCGCTCAGCACAAAGGCCTTGATGGCATCGCAGGCGACAGGGGTTTTCTCTGTGATGATTTTCTCGTCTTCCGCCCCAAAGCGTCCCAGCACGAAGTCTATCTGGCAGCCTTTGGGGAAATCGTTGCCAATCCCCACCTTCAGGCGGTTGTAGCCCTCGGTTCCCAGCATCTGTGCAATGTGCTTGAGTCCGTTGTGCCCGGCCGCGCTTCCGTTCTGCTTCATGCGCAGGGTGCCCACGGGCAGGCTCAGGTCGTCCACCACGATGAGCAGGTTTTCCAGGGGAATCTTTTCCTGCTGCATCCAGTAGCGCACGGCATTGCCACTGAGGTTCATGAATGTAGTGGGCTTCAGCATCACCACTTGTGCGTTCTTGATGCGTGCCTGTGCCACGAATCCGTATCTGCGGTCCTGGAACTGTGCGTTGCATGACGCAGCCAGTGCGTCCACGATGCGGAAACCCACATTGTGGCGCGTGCCTTCATATTCGCTGCCCATGTTGCCTAGGCCTACTATCAGATATTTCATCCTATTGTTCTCTTCTTCTTTTGGGGTGTTGTGATAAAGAAACCGTAGGACTGCTTCCTTGGCGGAATGCAGCATCCTACGGTATGGGGGTAATCTGAAAAACACTTTAGTCTTTCTCTTTCAGAAACTGCCAGTCGGGGAAATTACTGGGCCTTGGCGGCAGCACTCATGGCGCTACGTGTCATCTTAACCTGGCAAACCACAACGCTGGGGCTTGTAACCAGTTCCAGACCCTCGAACGAGAGCTCGCCCACCTTGATGGTCTTGCCCAGACCCAGGTTGGTGACATCGATGTTCAGTCTTTCGGGAATGGCGCTGTATACGGCACGTACCTTCAGCTTGCGCACACTGGCGGCCAGCTTACCACCGGCCTTCACGCCTTCTGCCAGACCGTTGAGCTTGATGGGCACTTCCATTACGATGGGCTTCTCCTCGGTAATCTCGTAGAAGTCTACGTGCAGCAGCTTGTCGGTAACGGGGTGGAACTGCAGCTCCTTCATCACGGCCTTGTACTCCTTGCCGTCGATGTTCAGGTTCACACTGTAGATGTCAGGTGAGTACACCAACTTGCGCAGTTCCTCGGCTGTGGTGGAAAAACTCAATGCAACGGGCAGTCCGTTCTCGCCGCGTGCTTCACCATACAGGTTGCAAGGCACCGAACCGGCTTTTCTGATCTCCTGGGTAGCTTTCTTGCCAGTAGCGGTTCTGGCAGTACCCTTTACGTCAATACTTTTCATTGTTAATTGTGTTACTCTAAATTAAGTGTATTTTGCTTAATTCGCCATCACACGGCTCAAAAGCGGTGCAAAGGTACACCTTTTTTGCGGAATACCTTGCATGAGCCGGCTGTTTTTTTTGCTTCAGGACCTGTTTTTGGGGCAAAAAACAAAGATATTCCTCTCCGGAACGAAAATAATGGCCGAAAAATGTGGCAATCTAGCCGATTTTGAGTAATTTTGCGTGCTCAATCAAGTAATCGAACATGATAAATAGAGAATTAATACGGTTAAAAGTGGTGCAAATCTGCTATGCGTTCCACCAGAATGAGGGTAGGGACATGGAAGTGGCAGAGAAGGAATTGATGCTGAGTATGTCAAAATCCTACGAGATGTACAACCTGCTTCTGCTCCTCCTTACAGAGATCGGGCGCATGGCACAGCGCTATTACGAGGTGCGTGTGAACCGGCTCAGCCGCTTGGGCATGGAGAACAAGGAGAACCCCAGATTTGTGAACAATCTTTTCCTCAGGCAGCTGGAGGAGAACCAGCAGCTCAGGTCGTTTGCCGACAGCTGCAAGTACGACTGGAGCGACGAGTACAATCTGGTGAGGAACCTCTACCAGCAGGTGGAGAACGCACCCTTCTTCCAGACATACATGGAGCAGACGGAACAGAGCTATGAGGCCGACAGGGACGTGTGCCGCCAGATTTACCGCACGTTCATCTGCAACAACGACCAGCTGGACGAGCTCTTTGAGGGAAGGAGCCTGTATTGGAACGACGACAAGGCCATCGTGGACACCTTCGTACTGAAAACCATCAACCGCTTCACGGCCGGGAGCACGGCCGACCAGCCGTTGCTGCCCCAGTTCCAGGACGACACGGTGCAGGAGTTTGCCGTGAAGCTGCTCCGCCACACGCTCAGCAATGCCGCCTATTACGACCGGCTGATTTCCGGACAGGCACGCAACTGGACACTCGAACGCATAGCCCTGATGGACCGTGTGATCATGCAGGTGGCACTGGCGGAAATCCTCACGTTCCCCAGCATACCTCTTAGCGTGAGCATCAATGAGTATGTGGAGCTGGCCAAGCTCTACAGCACGCCCAAGAGCGGCAAGTATGTGAACGCCACGCTCGACCACATTGCCAAGTCGCTGATGGAGGAAGGCAAGATTGCCAAGGACCAGTAGGCTCCCACACAAGCATTCATAACATTATTTATATACATTATTAATTAATATGTTTACAATTCTACAAGCACAACCCGGAGGCGGCATGCCCATGTTGGTCATGATGGTGGCCATCTTTGCCATTATGTGGTTTTTCATGATCCGTCCCCAGCAGAAGAAACAGAAGGAAATCCAGAAGTTCCGCAATGCCCTTTCCGTGGGCGACAAGGTGGTCACGGCAGGTGGCATACATGGTGTGGTGCGCAGGATTGACGAGGCCGAGAATGTCCTGCTCATAGAGGTGGCCGACGGCGTTCGCATCCGTGTGGACCGCAACTCCCTCTATGCCAATGCTGAGGCAACACAGCAGAAGTAAGCATCCTGGCTCATGGGCAAGGGACTGAAAGCGTATTGGAAACTGGCTAGGGTATTTCTGAGTGGTGTACATTTCAGAAATGTCCTGGTCTTCTTGTTTTTTCTGATGGTCTCAGCCTCGTTCTGGCTGATGCAGACGCTCAACGAGTCGCTCCAGGTGGACGTGGAAGTTCCCTTGCAGTTGCAGAATGTCCCCTCGTCGGTGGTGGTCACCACCGAACTCCCTTCCCAGATAACGGTGAGCCTGCGCGACAGAGGCACATCGCTCTTCCGCTTTTTCCGCCACAAGGGGCTTTCGCCGATTGTGTTCGATTTTTCCAAATACGACAATGGGCATGAGAGCGGGCATGTGCAGTTCCAGCAGACCGAGATAACGCGTCTCCTGCAGTTGCAGCTCGAATCATCCACGCGCGTACAGGAAATCTCGCCCGATACGCTGGAGTATTTCTATACGCGCAACAAGGGCCGCCGCCTGCCAGTCGAGGTGAACGGCATGGTCTCCACCACTCCCCAGAACTATCTGCTGGGCCTGTCCTGCCAGCCGGATTCGGTGGAGGTGTTTGCGCCCTCCGAGGTGTTGGACACCATGCACTGTGTCTATACGGAGAAACTGGACATGACCAATCTCACCGAAACACTCCATAGGAGCGCAAGACTGCAGGGACGCAAGGGCATGAAGTTCGACACCGCCCAGGTGGCCATCACCGCTGTGGTGGACTATTATCTGGAGCAGTCGGTGGAGGTGCCCATTATCGGGCTCAATTTTCCGCCCGACAGGCAGCTGCGCGTGTTCCCGTCCAAGGCAACGGTCACTTTCCGCGTGGGGTCTGTCAAGGCCAATCGCGACTGGGCCAAGAGCTTTGTGCTGGCAGCCACCTATGAGGAACTGCTCAAGAACGAGGGCTTGCGCTACATGCTCCATCTCAAGTCGGTGCCCGAGGACGTGTCGAACGTGCGCATCTCTCCCATGGAGGTGGACTATCTGATAGAGCAGGTGTACAACCCGGAGGCAGAACAGGAATGAAAAAGCTGGGCGTGACAGGAGGAATAGGGGCCGGCAAGAGCTATGTGTGCCGCTTGCTGGCCGATGAGTATGGCTTGCCCGTCTATGACTGCGACCGTGAGGCCAAGCGCCTCAACAATGAGGACCCCTTCATCCGCCAGCGTCTGGTGGAGATGGTGGGCCCCGAGGTGTACTGCCCCGACGGCACGCTCAACCGGTCGCTGCTGGCAGCCTATATATTTGGCCACCCCCACCATCTTGCAGCCGTCAACCAGCTTGTACATCCGCGTGTGCTTGCCCATTTCCGAAGGTGGCTGTCCGTCCAGCATGCGCCCTTGGTGGTGATGGAGAGCGCCATTCTCCATTCGAGCGGCTTCGACCGTGAGATGGATTATGTGCTCTATGTGGACGCACCTGAGGAGATGCGGATAGCACGGGTGATGGAGCGCGATGGCAGCAGCCGCTCCCAGGTGATGGCCCGCATACAGAGCCAGACGGAAAAGGGCTGTCCCGACTATGTGGTGATGAACGACGGCACCGACCTGCACCTACAGCTCCAGACGGTAATGAATGGAATTCTGAAATGAAAACGAATAGATAATATAAGAAAGAAAAGACTATGTTAGAGACAATTTTAGCCATTTCCGGAAAACCCGGATTATACAGACTGGTGTCCCACGGCAACCGCAGTCTGGTAGTTGAGAGTATGGATGCGGCAAAGAAACGCATGCCTGTGTTCGGCACCGACAAGGTCATTTCTCTGGCCGACATTGCCATGTACACGGATGCCGAGGAGGTACCCCTGCGCCAGGTGCTCAACGCCGTGAAGGAAAAGGAACAGGGCGCAGCATCCGCCTTCCCTTACAAGAAGGCTTCCAAGGACGAACTGTCGGCCTATCTGGCAGAGGTGCTGCCCAACTTTGACCGCGACCGCGTGTACCCCAGCGATGTCAAGAAACTCATCCAGTGGTACAACATCCTCGTGGAAAACGGAGTGACCGACTTTGACGAGGCGCTTCAGGAGACTCCCGGCGACAACATCGCCGACCGAGAATAAAACGAATCAGGCGGTTGCAGAAGACAGTAGCAACCGCCTGATTCGTCTGTTGGACGCATGTGACAAGACAATCCGTCCCCTTCCGGGGCTATGCATGCAGGTCCAGCAGGAAACGTGTGCCCTTGGTGTAGGCCTCGTCCATCTTCAGACTGCCGTTCATGCGTGTGGCCATGAGGGCACAGATGGGCAGGCCCAGACCGTCGCCTTTTGTCAGGTCCCTCACCTTGGTGAAGGGCTTGAAGAGATTGGGACGCTGTGCTTCCTCGATGCCGCTGCCCGTGTCGCTGACAACAAACTGGTGACTGTGTGCCCCTCGTTTCTTGTATTCCAGTGTCACCTTGCCTCCCTCCGGAGTGTGGATGTAGGCATTGGTGAGCAGGTGGAGCAGCACGTGCTCCAGCATCTCGCTGTTCATCTTCATGCTCAGTTTGGGCGCGTTCACCACAAGTGTCACCTCCTTGTCCATTTTCTCTCGAATCTGGCTTGTCAGATGCTCGCAGAAGGTGTCAATCCTTTTTTCTTCCATCTCGCAAGGTTCGGTCAGGAGGCTTTCCTGATGGGTGAGCGCTTCTATGTGGGAGAAAAACTCCTTCAGCGCCTTGGTGGCAGGGTGGGAGTGGTCCAGCTGCTCCAGCGTGGGTGCTGTCTGGGCCGAGATGCCCAGAATGAACTTGTCTTTCAGTTCACTGTGCTCCCGCAGGGCGTTGATGGCTTTTTTCTGCTTGCGGGTGAGTACGATGAAGCGCACCATTACGAGGCTACCCACCACCAATACGATGCCAAGTATGCCGGCTACTCCGCACAGGGCATAGATGGTGGCCTTGTGCCCCTTTAGTGAACTTTCCTTCTCATTGATGACTGCCTGCTTGTCGGCACATTCTTTCTTCAGGGCGGCAGTCTCGTCTTGGGCTTTCAGCGTCCTTATGGAGTCCTGCCACAGAATCAGCTGTTCGTAGGCGCGCGAGGTCAGGGCGGCGTTGTTGCTGTGCTTCCCCATGTCAATCAACTTGTGGTAGCAGTCCAGCATCTTGGTGTATTGTTTGCTCTTCTTGTACTGGTCAGTCAGCTGGCTGATGGCTGCGTCTCCCTTTGCAGTCTGTCCGAAGGTGTAATAATGTCCGGCCTGGGTATAGAGCAGGTCTTGTTGCAGGGAGTCCGTTCCCGATGCCTTGGCCAGTTGCCCCATCCGTGCCAACTGCTCTTCGGCACGTTCGCCGTGCTTCAGCCGGGTGTACATGCGCATACGCTCCTTGGCGGTGGCATAGTGCAGGTCTGGCCTGGCTTTTTGTGACTGCTGTTCGCCGCTGGCAATCAGCTGGTCGGTGGCCCTCAGCATGTCGAAGGCTTCCTTGTACAGGTTCTCCCGATGATACAGGGCAGCCGTGCTTACGCCACACTGGGTGGCCTTCTCATATTGTGCATGGGCCGCAAACGAACCGTACGCGTTCAGGAAGAGGCTGCGTGCCTTCACATATTCTTTACGTTCCAGGCATTCCTTGGCCTGCTTCATCTGTGTGTCGGCCTGCCCCTGTGCTTTCAGTCCTCCATCCATGAGGCCTGCCATCATCATCAGTGCTGCAAATATTGTTTTTCTCATCATCATTTTTCATTTATTTGTGGCATATCTTATGCAAATGTAATAAAAATCCTAAAGGTGGAAAAGAAAAACGTCATGTTTTTGCCGAGAAACAGCGGGAGCAGGTAAATGTGGGCGACATGGGTTGTTTGTTGCACTGGAATGACTGGTTTTTGAAATATAATTTGTAACTTTGCAATCCAGTAGAACCATTTAAAAATTCAAACGAGAATACAAGCGTGAAAATTATATCAGAAAAGCTTATCCGTTCGCTTGGAATCACTCCCAGGGAATGTGTGGCGTGGATTTACGAGAGTTTTGCCATGAAGCCAGATGCGCAACTGCCGGCAAAGATAAGTGTGCATCCTGCCCAGTATGACTTTTTTACTTCTATGCCGTGTCTGCTGCCGCCAGGGGGCAGGGGAGATGTCCGGTATTTTGGCATAAAGGAGGTGCATCGCATTGAGGGAGCCGTGCCTTCCCTTGGCAGTGACATGATGCTGTATAATGCCCTCAATGGCGAATTGCTGGCACTGGTTGATTGCGACTGGATTACCACGATGCGTACAGGCGCTGTGGCAGCGGTTTCTGCCAGGGCGCTCCGCAGGACAGATGCTCAGGTATATGGCTTTGTGGGTTTGGGCAATACTGCGCGTGCCACCTTGCTGTGTGTGTTGGAGGCGGAGCCGGAGAGGCACTTTCAGGTGAAACTGCTCCGGTACAAGGAGCAGGCTGCGATGTTTGTCGAGCGTTTCAGAGCGTACGGGAACGTAACCTTTGAGATTGTTGATGACATCAATGAACTGGCCCGCACGTCGGATGTCTTCTTCAGCTGTATCACAAGTGCCGATGGCCTGTTGGTAGAGGATGAAAGCACTTTCCGGCCCGGCGTGACCGTCATTCCTGTGCACATGAGGGGATTGCAGAATCTCGACACCACATTCGACCGGGTTTTCGGGGATGACACGGCTCACGTCAGTGGTTTCAGATACTTTCCCCAGTTCAAGGACTACAACGAGATAGGCGAAGTGCTGGCAGGGCGTGACCCGGGCAGACGGTCGGACGAACAGCGCATCCTCGACTATAACTATGGGCTGGCCTTGCACGATGTAGTGTACGCTTCAAGGATTTTCGAGCTGGTGCAACATGCAGATGTGCCCAGTGTGGCTGTCGTAAAGGAAACGGAGAAGTTCTGGGTGTGAGGAGATGGGGCACACCCGGAGTTTTTCTGTCTCCTAGAGGTATTTCCTGAGCAAGTCCAGCATGGCTCTGTCCAACCGGTGTCCGTGAAAGTCCTCATAGTCCACATCGTCGCGACCGCTGTCCAGGATGCCAAACGACCCTTTCAGGTTCCATAGCGACCATCCCATGCCCAGCTCATGGAATACGTCCAGGTTGTCCTTCAGCCAAGCCAGGGCCACGGGGTGAGGCGTGCGGTTATGCGATCCGAACTCCCCTATGAAAACAGGCTGTCGGCCCTGTTCCAGCAGTGGTTTCCAGGCTTCTTGCAGCAGGTTGCGCAGGTAGGTGCGGTCATATACGAGCCCGTCGGCCTCGAGCGGCCACGAAAGCCTATGGCGCGGGAGAGCCATGGGCTTGTCGCCAAACACCCATGAGGCTTCGTAGTGCGAGATGAGCATTGGCTGGTAGCCTCTGCCGCACTGTATGATGTTGTCCAGGTCGCCCACGCTTGTCAGTGGCCTGCAGCCCCAGTCCAGACCGTCTATCATGATGAGGCGCCCGGGGCTGTACTGACGGATGGCTTTCACCAGGTGCCGTACCACCCGTTCGTAGTCGCTGTCCTTCACATTGGCTACTTCGTTGAGCAGGTTGAAACTCAGCCATCGGGCAGGCACGGAGGCATATCGCTGTGCCAGCACGGCCCATTGGTGGGCACATCCGTCAAGCGCACGTGCCGACTCGAAGATGTTCTCCGGCTCGGCAGGTGGATTCACGCAATAGCCTGGAGCCCGGTGCAGATTGATGCACACATGAATGCGGTACTTGCGTGCCCATTCCACACAGTGGTCCAGGTCTGCCAGTACGCGTTCGTCCATGTGGTAGTAGTCGCCCGGCCGGCTCCAGCACCAATAGGACAAGGGCAAACGCACAAAGTTGAAGCCCCATTCATGCATCCACTGCCATTCTTCTTCGCGGAAAGGCTGCATATAGTCTGCATTGAAATAGTTGAGCAGGTTGAATCCTCTCCATTTCTGTGCGCCTTTGGTGGCCCTGTATGCCATGGCCGGTGTATACATGGCCTGTGCCCAGCAGCAGAGCGCACCTGCCCCTAGGGTCTGTACAAATTTTCTCCTGTCCATAATCTTATAAGGTATTCACTTGTTGACGATAAAGCCTTGATTTTATGGTTCCTTGTTGAATATGCGGTGCAAATGGCCTTGCCTATTTCACATACTTAGTGTCCCTGCCTGACCCTACGTGATGGATGATGCCCATCTGTTCCATTTCTTTCAGGCGGTTGTAGGCAGTGGTGCGCTTCAGGCCGGAAAGCTGCTCAAATGCAGAACGGGTGAGGTGGTCGTGGGTTTTGAAATAGTTGTCGAGCAGGGGTATGAGCTTGTCGGCTGTGGGTGCAATGGCTATACCTGTGGATGGACGCCACTGGAAACAGGGCTTTTCTATGGCTTGGATGAACTGAGGATAAGGGTGGAAGTTCACTCCGCGCACTTCGATGCTTTGCATCCGCTTCTCACTGTCGGGATGGATTTGTGAATGGGTGCCAATAGACAGTTTGAAGGTGCCCAGCATGGAAATGTCGATTGTCTTGCCTTCTGCCAGAAGTTTTGCCATTACATCAGCCAGATCGTTGATGGCAGCTTCAGCTTGCCCCTTCGAAAGTGCACCGTGGGCAGCCATCCGTTTTGCCAGTTGCTGTTCATCGATGACCTCGCTGTCGGTGATGCGGGGATACATTAGGGGTTTGTCTGCACCCTTTTTCTTGTTGGGAGGCATAATCTGCCATTCAATGTTTATTGCCATATTTTTGATGTTTTATAGGTCTTCGCTTATAAGGACTGTATTGCCGGCTTATCGTTCAGCCTAGGCTGGATGGTCCTAGCATATATATTCATGTGCCATTATATATGTCTTCTCCAACCATTCAGCCTAGGCTGAACGAAGAGGAAGGTAATGGTTAATAGGAAAGCTAGCTTGACATATCCTGCTGCAAAGCTATACTTTTTTTCTCTGACAGCCAAATAATCGGGGGAAAAAGTCCCGTAGGCGGTATAAACTGGCTCCTATTCTGGGTTATTGGACCATGACATCGTCAACCACGGAGTTTTCAATCACCTGTGGGTCGAAGGCTTTCTTCTCGTCCTTCACATTGATGTGGCGGAAGGTGAAGTTGCGAAGGCTGTATTTGTCGCTGGTGCCTACGTCGAAGAAATTGCGGCACTCCATATTGATGTGGGAGATGGTGATGTGGTTGCACTGGCTCAATGGCATGTCGTCACGATTGCCTGGCTGGAAAAACTGTGTCCAGGGACGGACAACGAGAAAACTGCCCGTGGTGCCGGTGATGTTGTCCGCTGTTACGTATTCGTAGTGCTGGGGCGTGTCGGGGCGCATCTTGAGCCAAAGCACGCGGTCGGCACCGCTTACCTCAATATTGCGCAGCAGGATGTTGCGGTCGTGCACGCTTTCGCTGCCAAGAGTGAGGCAGCTGTGCACAACACCGTACTTGCAATGCTGGATGAGGATGTTGAAGCAGGGGCCGTTGTCGGGATCCGTGTCGGCCCATGTGCCCTTGCCGCCCTTGATGGCCACGGCATCGTCGTTGACCGACATGTAACACCCGTCGATGAGCACATCGTGGCAGGCGTCAATATCGATGGCATCGCTGCTGGGAGCCTTCAGCCCCTGGGTGGGAGAAAGGATGTGGCAGCCGAGAAAGCGCACGTGGTCGCAGCGGTAGAGGTGGTTGGTCCAGAAGGGGCTGTTGGCAAGGGTGACGTCCTGCACGGTCACATTGTGGCAGTCAGACAGGTACACGAGCCGCGGGCGCTGCTCGTCCTTGTTGGTGCACTGGGGATTCCACTTGCGCCTGAGCCAGAAAGCCTCCCAATAATGGCGCCCGTTGCCGTCGATGGTGCCCTTTCCGGCAATGGTGAAGCCATTGATGGAATCGGCATTGACCAGTGCGGCAAAATAGGGACAGGTCTGGCCCTCGATGCGGGTGGTGAGAATGGGAAAGTGGGCAATGTGCTCGCTGCCCTTGAGTTTGCCGCCCTCTTCGATGAAAAGATGGGTGCCCTGACGGAAGAAGAGCGCACCGCTGAGGAAAGTGCCTCGGGGAATGACAATCACTCCGCCACCTTCGCTGGCCGCGCGGTCTATGACTGCCTGCAAGGCGGCTGTCTGCACCAGTGTGCTGTCGGTGCCTACTCCATAGTGGGTGACCACATAACGCTTGCCCAGAGAGGGGATTTCCACCTTTTCTGTACGTTGAAACCATGGTGACATGGATGTGCCATCGGGCCACGACTCATTCTTGGAGAAGAGACGGAAGTACTCCACAGCACCGAGCAGAAAGCATCCGGTGCCGTAGTCCTCAAAGTCGGGGACAGAAGTGAAAGTGACAGGCTGGCCGGCCGAGGGGTCCTTGCCAGTGCCCTGGTTATACCCGATGAAGCCGTCTGCATGGACGCAGGAGGCCAGTGCCTTCCATGCCTTGTCCATCGGCTGCTGGAAGGTTTTCGGGGGAAGAATGCCCTGGCGTACGCCCCATGCCATGCCGTAGAGGAAAAGCGCCGTGCCTGTCATCTCGGGCCCGCCGTAGGTAGCGGGCGAAACGAGGCTGACGTTCCAGAAGCCATCCTTGCGCTGGCATTTGAGCAGTGCAAGGCTCATCCTGACGAAGTCGGCCTTGAGGAACGAGTAGTATGGGTCGTCCGGCGGCAGTGTCTCCATTACCCTTACGAGGGCGGCATACACCCAACCGTTGCCTCGGCTCCAATAGCAGTTCTTGCCGTCCTTCTCCTTGTAGGGCGGCACATAGTCCTTGTCTCTCCACCACAGTCCTTCCTGCTGGTTGAAGAGTCCGCCGGCCAGCGAGTCGCGACTCCACTGGTAGGCATGTATGGCATAGTCGAGATAACGGCGTTCGCCCGTGAGCCTTGCATACTTGGCATATACAGGCATGGCCATCTGAATGGCATCAATCCACGTCCAGTAACTATGCTTCCCGGTTGCCATTTGGTGGTCGAGATTCTCCTTCACCTTCGAGAGGTCCTTTTTCATTCCGCTCTGTATGTGGCGGTCGATATAGGTCTGCTGGCAGCACTGGTTGTCGGCGTCGGTGTCGTGGACACTGCCTCGTGCCGTCCACTTGTGATGGTCGGCCCAGCGGTCGGTATAGTCGAGGTAGCGCTGCTGCGGGTCGATGTCGTAGAGTGCCATCAGTCCCTCGTAGTATACGGCTCTTGTCCAGAGGTTGCTGGTGCGGACCTTCTTGACAAAGGTGTCAAGGGTGGGGTCGGCATATTTCTGCATGAAATAGTCGTTGGTGCGGTGCACTACGTTAAGGATTTCCTCTTGTTTCCTCTCTTGTGCTGTCATCTGTTTGAGGGCGAGCAGTCTGATTCTCCCGTTGAGCCCCGATGCCACGGGTTTCCAGTCTGCATACGAGTTTTCCTTATAATTGAGACCCACTACGTTAATCTCCTTCATCCTGCGCCATTTCACACCCCTGCGGTCAAGGTCGGCAATGCGGTTGGCAGGAAGATTGGTGACTTCGATGCGCAGGGTGTTCTTGCCTTTGCGTAGGGTTTCCTTGCAGTCGAGGACAAAAGGCACGGCCCAGGCGCAGCCCAGATAGGTGCCATTGACATAGACCCGTGCACTCTCGCGTACATCGCCAAGGTCTATCGCCCAATTGCGGGCTGCGTCGGCACTGGACAGTTGGAAGGTGGTCTCGTATATGCCGGTACCCATGGTGATGGCCGTGGCGGGGCTGAGATTTTCCCATGTGTGCAGACTGTCGAGGATGAAGGTGGCTCCCACCTTGGGCGCTTCTTCGGTGAACGACAGCCTCCAGCGGTTGGCTGTGAGGTCGATGGCATCGTCGGTGAGCAGGCTCTCTGTCTCGCCTTCAAAAGCGGACTGACGGCAAAGGAGAATCCTGCTTTCGCCGCTGCGAAGGTGCAGTGCCAGCCCCTCGGCATTGATGCTGGCCTGACAGGTATGTCCGTTCATGGGGTTGTACCATAAGGCGTGTGGTGCGGGAACAGCCAGCGGTACGCGGCAGCTGACATCATGATTGGTGAGGTTGGCAATGAAATAATGGTGTCCCCCGCTGTTGCTCCTGCGGATGATTTTCAGACCGTGGAGCCGCTTCATGGCTTCGGACTTGGCTGCCTGTTCCATGGCTTTGGTGTCGCCATCGGTGATTACCTTGGCCCCCTGCTGGCGCAGACGTTCTATGTGGCTGGACACATTGGGGGGGAGGGTGGCACCCTTTGGGATGATCAGCCCCTTGTAGCGTGTGCCGGCTGTGGTCTGCAACATGCCGTCGGTGAAGGTTGTCCCCAAGAGATAACGGTCGCTGATATAGTCGCAGTCGAAGCCTGCCTCGTCGATGTCGAGGATGGTGCGGATGAAGCCGGGGGCTTTGCTGGCCATCGAATGAATGTCGAACTGCATCAGCCATTCCTTGGTGCGTGTGCGCCACATGTCCCGCACGGGCAGATACACCAGAAAATCATTGTCGGGCTGTCCCCATTGCAGGAAGGTCTGGCATCGGGTGATGTAGGCCATCAGCGAAGGTGCGTCGCGCCAGATGCTGTTGTAGGGGCTCATGTCTACCGATGCATAGAATCTTCGTCCCGGCCATTCTTCGCCTTTGGGCGCATAGGTGGTGCCGTGGAAGAACATGCGGTTGACACCGGCGCAGAACATCAGGTCGAGGTCGGGCTTCATCTGGCTGAGTGAGGTGCGGAAGTGTTCCGTAAGCCAGGTGAAAGTCTCGCTCGATGTGTATTTTTTACCTGTGAGGTGTGCTGCCGAAGAGGCATATTTCAGCATGCTCAGGTCGCTGTCGTTGGGGCGGGTGAAGCCCTCATCTTTGCGCAGGCCGATAATGCCGAAGTCGGAAAGTCCCCATCCCTCAATCTCCGGGATATCCACGGCAGCATAGCAGTCAATGAGATTGGCCGGAGAACCATGGGCCTGATTGCGGGTGATGGCCCCGTGCCGATGTGCCCAGGCTGTCCACTGGTTGGTGAAATTGGCCAGCAGCATATCGGACAATGTCTCGCGGTAGTCGCTCACCACTTGTGCGTCGCCGTCTACAAACTGCTCCAGTTTGTCCTCCAGCCGATAGCCCCGGCGACGGGCAAACTCATCGAGGAGGGTAGGGGTCCAGTTGGCACCGTACACCTCGTAGCTGTCGTTGAAGAACGTGTGCGGGAAGGGCGTGCCGCTCTCTGTGAATGCCTGCTCGATGTGCTGCAGGTAGTGCGCTACGGCAGTGGAGTCGAAATGGTCTACCACATAGCCTTCTCCTCCCGGAGCCGCCCGTTTCACCAGCTGGCGAGTGCGGCTTTCGTACAGTGCAATCAGCCGCTGCATGCCGCCCGTCTTGGGATAGGATTTCACTGTTTTCAGTCTGGCCCACTTTTTTTCTTTTTCGGGTAGGCGGAAGGTGACATCCTCTGGCTTCAGACCGGCCCCGACAAGGGTGTCCACCACAAATGCCTTGCAGGCGGCCTCTTCGATGGGAACCCACGGGCCGCCGAAGGGCCAGCCCGTGCAGGTGGACATGTCGGTCTCGATGTCGAGCCGGACACCTTCCTTCTCCACATGGTGCAGCATCTCCATCCATTGGGGCGACAGGTAGCCGATTTCGTTGGCTTCGTTGCCTTGAACGCCATAGATAGGCGTAATCTCTACGGCCCCCGCTCCTGCCTTGGCGTATTCTTCCAGACACCAGCTGAGGTTTTTCTTGTCGACAGCCGAGCCAAGCCACCACCAGCGTAGCCCTGGCTTTGCCTCACGTGTGGGCTGGGGGAGAAAACTGTTCTGAGCCGCCAAGGGAGACATTACTGCCAGCCCCAACAGCAGGGAAGCAGTCCACGTTTTGAATCTCATTTTTCTCATAGACTAACTAGAAAAGAATGATTCCGGCCAGACCACACATCAGGAGCAGATGGATGGGGTTCATCCTGTACACCTGCTGGCCGATGAAGGCAAAGGCGAAGAGCCCCACACTGATCCAGAACTGCCATGGGTTGGCCTGGGGTGTGCTGAAATTCTCCTCATTCATGAGCAGGAGGGAGGCCGCTGCCAGCAGGCCGACGACTGCAGGCCGAAGCCCCATCAGTGCGTGGCCAATGGAGGCACTGTCCTTGTATTTCATGAAAAACTTGCTGATGGCCAGCATGAGGATGAAACTGGGAAGAACCACCGCAAAGGTGGCGATGAAGCTGCCCAGAATGCCCCAGTAGGGCGAAAAGCCCGCGTTGACCACGCTGCTGTAGCCCACATAGGTGGCGCTATTGATGCCGATGGGGCCTGGTGTGCTCTGGCTTACGGCCACTATGTCGGTAAACTGGCCTGTGGTGAGCCACCCATAGCGGCTTACCACTTCGCCTTGTATCATGGAAATCATGGCATAGCCGCCACCGAAACCAAACATGCCTATCTTGAGGAATGTCCAGAAGAGACGCATATATAAGAGTATCATCTTTCTCTATTCTCCTTCTTTGGTAAACTGGCCATAGGCATATCCGCCCAGGCCTGCAATCAGAATCACGAAGATGGGGTTGAAGCCCAGAAGCCAAATGGCCAGCGCTGCGCTGATGGGTATCCACACATTGGTGCGGGTGATGTGGGCACCCTTGCCAATCTTGAACACGGGAGCGGCTATCAGTGCCACCACAGCCGGACGGATGCCACGGAAAACCTTGTCCACCAGAGGGTATTCCCTGAAATGCTGGAAGAAAAGTGCAATGAGCAGGATAATTACAAAAGAAGGTAGGCAGGAGCCCAGCGCACTCATGAATGCGCCTTTCTCCTTGCCTACCTTGTATCCGATGAAAATGCTGATGTTCACTGCGAAGATTCCCGGACAACTCTGCGCGATGGCGATGAGGTCGAGAAGCGACTCCCGGCTAATCCACTGTTTCTCATCCACCACTTTCTGCTCGATGAGGGGAATCATGGCGTATCCGCCTCCGAAGGTGAACAGGCCGATGTGGAAGAAAGTCTTGAACAGTTCCCACATAGCTTGCTATCCCTTGTGTGCCTTCACCCATTCACGGGCGTTCACGAATGCCTCTATCCAGGGTGTCACCTGGTCCTGCTCCTTGCGGTCGGCAGGATAGAAGCCGCACTGCCATGGATAGAAGGCACGTTCGAGATGGGGCATCATGGCCAGATGCCTGCCGTCGGCGCTGCATATGCCTGCTGTAGCAAAGTCACTGCCGTTGGGATTGGCTGGATAGCCCTCATAGGCATAGCGGAGCACGATATTGTAGTCATCGGCCTTTCCTGGAAGATGGAACTTGCCTTCGCCATGAGCCACCCAGATGCCCAGACGGCTTCCGGAGAGGCTCTTCATGAGCACGCTGCTGTTGGGCTGTACATCGAGCGCAACGAAGTTGGACTCAAACTTGTGAGAATCGTTGTGGAGCATGGCCGGCTTCTCGGTACCGCCTTCCGTGATGCGACCCACCAGACCCAGCTCTACCATCAGCTGGCATCCGTTGCACACACCCAGCGAGAGGGTGTCGGGACGGCTGTAGAAACGGTCGAGTGCTTCCTTGGCCTTGGGGTTGTAGAGGAAGGCACCGGCCCATCCCTTGGCACTGCCCAGAACGTCGCTGTTGGAGAAACCACCGCAGAAGACGATGAAGTTCACCTCGTCCAGTGTCTCGCGTCCGCTGATAAGGTCGGTCATCATCACGTCCTTCACATCGAATCCGGCCAGATAGAGCATGTAGGCCATTTCTCGTTCGCCATTGGTGCCCTTCTCGCGGATGATGGCTGCGCGCACTCCGCTTGCCTGGCGGCGTTCCGGATGGATGTCGTATTGGCTCAGTTTGCCACTGAATCCTTGGGGCATCTGCCAGCTGAGGGGCTGCTGGCGGTAGTTCTCGAAGCGCTCCTTGGCCTTGCCGTTCATGCTTTGGCGGCGGTCGAGCAGATAGCTGCTGCTATACCATACGTCGCGCAGGTAGTCGATTCCCAACTGGTACTGCAGGCCGTCCTTTTCGATGAGAAGATGGCGTTCCTCGCAGGGCTTTCCGATGTTCACATATCCTACACCGGCCTGTTCGAGAATGGTCTTCACAGCATGACGGTTCTTGTCGGCCACCTGGATGACAACACCAGGATTCTCGGCAAAGAGAATCTTTATCAGGTCGTCGCCCTTCATCTTGTCGAGCTTGATTTCCAGACCGCCTTCTGTGTTGGCAAAGTTCATTTCGAGGAGCGTGGTGACAAGGCCGCCAGCGCTGATATCGTGTCCGGCCAGGATGAGGCCTTCGTTCACCAGCTGCTGTACGGCATTGAAGGCATCACGGAAATATTCGGCATCCTTGACAGTGGGTACGTCGTCACCCACGCGGTTCATGCTCTGGGCAAAGGCCGAGCCGCCGAGCCGCAGGTTGTCGAAACTGAAATCAATATGATAGAGGGTGGAAGGCACGTGCTGGACGACAGGACCCACCACTTTCTTGATGTCGCTCACCTGGGCACCGCTGCTCACAATCACCGTACCCGGAGAGATTACCTTGTCGCCATTGGGATATTTTTGCGTCATGCTCAAGGAGTCTTTTCCTGTGGGCACATTGATTTGCAGCTGGCAGCAGAAGTCGCTCAGGGCCTCCACGGCTGCATACAGACGTGCATCCTCGCCTTCCTGGGCACGGCATGGCCACATCCAGTTGGCAGACAGGCTCACACTGTCGAGCCCTTCCTCAAGGGGTGCCCATACGATGTTGGTGAGCGATTCGGCTACGCTCAGTACAGATCCTGCTGCAGGATTGGCCAGGGCTGCCTGTGGGGCATGTCCCAGTGCCGTGGCAATACCTTTCACTCCTCTGTAGTCGAGCGCCACCACGCCACAGTCGCTCAGCGGCAACTGCAGCTCACCCTGGCATTGCTGGCGGGCCACCTTGCCTGTGACCGAACGGTCCACCTTGTTGGTGAGCCAGTCCTTGCAGGCTACGGCCTCCAGCTGGAGCACGCGTGCAACTTTCTCGCTCAGGTTGTTCTGGTCGTACTCCACATTGGCATAGTGGCGTTCCACGGTGTTGTCGCGCATCACGGTCTTGGGGCTGTGGCCGAACATCTGGCTCACGGCCAGGTCGAAGGGACGCACGCCGTCGGCCTGTTCAAAGGCAAAGCGGGCATCTCCTGTGGTTTCGCCCACTACATACAAGGGTGCTCTTTCGCGCTGGGCTATCTGGCGAACATGGTCGATGTGTTTCTCGTCGATGAGCAATCCCATGCGTTCCTGGCTTTCGTTGGCGATAATCTCCTTGGCCGAAAGGGTGTGGTCTCCGATGGGAAGCTTGCTCATGTCGATGAGGCCGCCACACTCTTCCACCAGCTCGCTCAGGCAGTTGACATGTCCGGCACTGCCATGGTCGTGGATGCTCACCACAGGATTCACATCCTCCTCGCAGAGGGCACGCACCAGGTTGTTGGCACGCTTCTGCATCTCGGGGTTGGCACGCTGCACGGCATTCAGTTCAATGCCGCTGCTATACTTGCCGGTCTCTACGCTGGACACACTGCCACCGCCCAGGCCGATGCGGTAGTTGTCGCCACCCACCACTACAATCTTGTTGCCCTTCTGGGGCACGCCTTTCAGACAGTCGCGCTTGGTGCCGTAGCCCACACCGCCGGCCAGCATAATCACCTTGTCGTAGGCATAGGGCTGTCCGCCCTGTTCCTGATGTTCGAAGGTCAGCACGGAACCACAGATGAGGGGCTGGCCGAACTTGTTGCCGAAGTCCGATGCACCATTGCTGGCCTTGATGAGAATCTGCTCGGGGGTCTGATAGAGCCATTTCCTTACGGGAAGCACCTGTTCCCACTCGCGTTCTTCGTCGGTGCGGGGATAGCTGGTCATGTATACGGCTGTGCCGGCAATGGGCCATGACCCTACACCGCCGCCCATACGGTCGCGGATTTCACCGCCTGTGCCCGTACTGGCTCCATTGAAGGGCTCTACGGTGGTGGGGAAATTGTGGGTCTCGGCCTTGAGGCTGATGACGCTGTCGATGTCCTTGACGACAAAATAGTCGCTGGTGCTGTGGTCCTTGGGCGCGAACTGCTCCACAACGGGGCCTTCGGCAAAGGCCACATTGTCCTTGTAGGCCGAGATGATATGATGGGGGTTCTCCTTGGTGGTCTTCTTGATCATCTGGAAGAGGCTGCTTTCCTTCTCTTCGCCGTCGATGATGAAGGTGCCGCCGAAAATCTTGTGGCGGCAGTGTTCGCTGTTGATTTGTGCAAAGCCGAACACTTCGCTGTCGGTGAGCTTGCGGCCCAACTGCTGTTCCACGTTGTGGAGGTAGGCAATCTCTTCGGGGCTGAGTGCCAGCCCTTCCTGCTCGTTATAGGATTCCAGGTCCTCGATGTGCTGGATGGGGGCAGGCTGGATGGGCGTGGTGAAGATGTCCTGGTCCAGACCGTTGTAAAGCCTTTGCAGCATGGGGTCGTGCGCTGCATCAGGACCATCGGCAGGGAAATATTCCTCGATGCGTTCCACACCCTGGATGGCCATGTTCTGGGTGATTTCCACCGCATTGGTGCTCCATGGGGTAATCATTTCCCGGCGTGGGCCTACAAAATAGCCATCGATGTGGTCGGCCGTTTCTGCTGTGGCATTGCCATAAAGCCAACACAGTTTTTCTGTCTCTTCGCCGCTGAGCGCATGGTTGCTCGCTGTGGCGATAATGCTCTTTTGGGGAGTCTTAAAAAAGGTAATAGCCATATTTTGCTTTGCGTGTATGAATTCTTGCGTGCAAAGGTACAAAAAAAGCCTCGGATATGATGCTATCCGAGGCCATTATTTTTGGATTGTGTGAAAACTTTACCGTCAGGAGCTTATTTTCTGGATTTCCCCAGGGGATAGTTGATACCCATGCTGATGTTGGCGTGGCTGTTGAGCGGGATAAACTGCTTGCTGAGTTTGCCCAGCAGATGGTCCATGCCCAGGAACAGGCTGAAGCCGCGTGGGTGGAGGTTGATGACCCATCCCATGCTGGTGCCTACGGTGCCCACACCCAGGTTGGCGGATGCCTCGAACCACTTGCAGGGACTCACGGTAGCACCGATGCGTTCTTCGTTCCAGCTGTATACACCCTGGATGCGTGTGGAACTGAGGAAACCGAATTTCAACTTCTTGTACATGGGCAGGGCATATTCGACTGCCAGATTGAGCGTGGCACCCAGCATGCGTGCCTTGGAGGTGCTGCCGCCATCCTGCAGGCGGTAGAGGTCTTCCAGCTTGTCGCCCAGTTCGTCAATCTGGTCGTCCATCGATGTGCCGGGGCCGTCTTCCACCTGGATGTTGTTGAATCCTTCAAAGATGAAATCGTCACCATTGTTGGAGGCAGTGGCTACATTCTTCCATTTGATGAATCCCAGGTCAAGGATGGAGGCACTCACCTTCATCCCGTCGAGCAAATCCTGTTTCCCGAGGTCCCATTCGGCACCTAAATCCAGTGCAAAGCCCATACCGCCGATGCCCGGGCTCTCCACATCCATGTTGTCAAAGTCGATTTGCTCATAGTATTCGCCTGGTCGCGACTTATATTCCTTGCGTTCGGGCTCGCCCCAGGTAAAGCCTTTCACGCCCACTTCCATGTTGGCCTTGGTGGCCAGTGTCCAACGGTTGGCATCCTGAAGGTTCATGTCCAGATTGTCCATCTTCATGCGTGCGTAGGCTCCACCGATAAGAATCTTTGCCTTGCCGCCCACACGCCAGGCTTCGTTCACCTGATGGCTGTGGCCCAAAGCAACTTCGGCCCATGCGGTTGCATCTACGCCCAGGTTGCTGAAGTTATAGTCGCGGTTTTCCAGTTTCTTGGTCAGAGAGAACAGCTCATAGGGGATGTTCATGCCCACGTTGGTGCGGATGCCCACGGTGACGGTGTTGTATCCCTTGAAGGCATGGAATCCGAAACTGAGGAGGTCCCAGCGCAGGTCTGTGATCAGTTCGTTGTTGCTGCTGAATCCGCTCATGGCCTTGTCGTAGCTGATGTCGGGATGCAGATAGGTGGCCAATCCGTTACCGTTGGGGTTCTGCAGGAAGATGTCCTTCAGTTGCAGGTTGCCTTTCAGGCCCACGTTTAGGTTGCCAGGGAGAAAAGGCACGGAGAAATAGGAGTCGCGATCGTATTCTTGGGCAGGATTCAGTTCGTGGCCATAGGTGAATCCGTCCATGAAATAGGCACTGTTCAGGTTTTGTGCCTTGGCGCTGCCGCTCACACACAGGATGGCGGCTGCCAATGTATATTTGATGTGCTTCATTGTGCTATGAATCATTTTGTAGGTGTGAGTAATGGGGGTCAGTTGGCATCATAGGTGACCTCGCCCTTGAGTGAGACCTTGATGTCGTGGATTTTGATGGCTGCCTTGCGATAGAGCGATTGGCCTTCCTGTCCCTTCAAACGAGCCGTGTAGCGGATGCCGTCGAGTTGCTGTACGCCTTTTTTGCCGGCCAGGGCATCGTTGATGGTGTGGCCGTCTGCGGCCTTGATGCTAACCTTGAAGGGCTGGTTCTTCCCGCTCTTCTCTATCGAGATTCTGTCTACCACAAGTTGGGGGATGGCTTTGCCGTTGCGGTCGATGGGCTCAATGGTGAAGGTGAATCCGGCTGGCAGGTCGTTGTCAATTTGTCCGCTCAGTTCGATACATTCGGCATTCACGTCCTCCAAGTCGTCCAGGTCCTTGGCCCAGTCATTCTCGGTGTCCTTGTACACCAGCAGAAAATTCTCTCCGAATGTGAGGGGCGCAAACACATCATAGTTGATGTCGATGTCATATGTTTTCGTAAGGTCGAAATCAGTGGCTTCTATTGTGCAAGGTGCCACATCCACATTGATTTGGTCGGGTATCTTGCGGATGAGGGCGGGGATGCTTCCTGTGGTAGCAAGATATGTGGCGTTCTCATAGCCTTCAGGCAGGGCCGAAGCCTTGTTGTCAGCCATGTAATAACAGTTTAAGCCTTGGTTCACCTTGATATTGTCGGCCACAACAGGGGTCGGGCAGGTGTTGGAGGTAAGGGTGAGTCCCGTTGCTATCTGTTCGGTCACCTGGCTGTTCACGTTGAGCAGCAGCAATGGGTTGTTGAGGTCGAGCACTACTTCCTCGTCGTTGAGGAAATCGGGAAGGTCGTCCAATTTGATGGGGTCTATGCGGTCTACATTGTGTGTGATGCTTCCCGAGAAGGTGGTCAGTACAATGTCTTTGTCCATTTCGGCCGAGCCTTCAATATTGATTTCTGCAGGAACCAGCGAGGTCAGGTCCTTGTTCTGGATAATCTGGTTCAGCTGGCTGATGTCCATGCTTGCAATCCTTTCCAGTTCGGCTTTTAATTCTTCTTCTTCAAAATCTTCTGTGAGGATGCGCACTGTACCTGTAAGTGAAAAGTCGCCTTGGAAGGTGGCACTGTGCTTAGTGGGGTCGAAGGTGAATGCACCTCCCTCTTCCATTCCGCTGAAGGTGAGTTCCAACAGGAGACCGTCGCTGATGTACATGCCTTCCGTGTCTGTTGCTGGAGTGAGCTCGTAGGCAGGGGCGTTTTCTTTAGGTTTACATCCCTTGTTGTTGAACTTGCATTCTTTCACGTCTATTCCATCGGGGTATGTAAGCGTCAGGCCATCAAAGTGAATCTTTTGGATATAGTCGGGGAACCCGATGATATGAATCTGGAGAGTCGCCTTCAGGGTGTTGATGCCTACGCGGTCGATGCGTATGATGTCGGCTGAAATGCCATTTGCCGTAGCTGGGCTGATGGCATAGCGAGCATCCTGTGGGTCTAACACGTATTCAAATTCTTGTTCGAAATCAACGGTCTGTGGCCCGAAAGGCGTATCGATGCTGATTCTCAGACGCTTCACTTGCTGCAGTCCGCCGATAAGGTTCTTGAGGGGGACCGTGGTGTTGAACGAACTGATGGCTGGCTTCTTGATGCGAATTTCAGCAATGTCGATGGGGTCTACGTTGGCCTCGCCCGATTGCTTGACGCAGAATACGGAATCTTTGGCATTGTCATCCCAGACAAACTGTATGACTCCATCTTCCTTCAGGTCCATGAAGTTGCGCAGATAAATGGTGTCGGTGCTGCATGTGGGCAGTGTCAGATCGGTCTCAACGCCGAGCGTGTAGTCTACATCGTCCAGGTCGTAGCTGTTGTCGATGCAGGAGATGGCCATTCCCGCACCCAGGAGCAGGAGTGCCATCATTTTGAATCCAGACAGGTTTTTCATTTTTTTTCTTTTTTTATATTATCACTTTGCTTTATTGCGCTTTTTTGTCAATTATGGTGCAAAGTTATAAAAAAATGTATAATTAAGAAAAAAAACAAGAATAAAAACAGCCTGTCTTTGTTTTATCGCATCATAAGTTTTTCAATTATTTGTGTGAGCTGTGGTATGGGCATTTGGAACAACAGGTGTTCGTGGGGACCATCGGGCGAAGCCTCCCATGTGTTGGACCCATCGGGGTGTACGGTCATTTTACCTCGTTCGGTACGAAAATAAGGCGATGCTCCACGCACAGCTACCAGTACGGCTGTCTGGTCCCAACTCATACGTCCAGCAGGGTCGTCTTGTGGCAGACACAAGGAGAATGCGTCTACAATGGGGCTTCCCTTGATACCGGACTCCACCAGCCGCTTGCCGGTGCGAATCTGCTCGCCAATGTCGAAATCGCTCAGCAGGATGGGCGTGGGCCATTGACTGAATACAGTCTGCGAAGCTGCGGCATCAGCGTATACGTTGAATTCTCGGCCTTGGGGAACTTTTCCGGCCATTGATACCAGTTGCTTCACTTTTTTCTTTACCAGTTCTGTTCCGCTGAGCGGACTGAAAGCGTCGGGACCGGAGGCCAAAAGGGCACTCAGGTTGCTGAAGAATCCTACGGTCACGATGGTCACGCTATGGTCGGGTTGCTTGCTGAGTGTACGGCGGTACACGGCAACGGCATCTTCGCTCTGAGCCGTTGTGGGTGTCTGGTGAGGATAGTGCATGGGCAGGTAGTCGGTCCATCGTGCTCCTGCATGCCAGGTGGTGAGGTTAGGCGCATCTTTGCGAGGTCCTCCGGTGGGGATGTCGGGACGGTTGCAATAGGTGTTGATGACCTCGATACAGGGGACACAGGTAGGGCACTGGTTGGAGGATACGGTGGCCAGAATCCTGGCCTCACCGGAATCGGCCAGCGTGTGAAGAAGGGATAATGCCCCTACATCGTCATAGTCGGGAGCCATGTCGGTATCGAAGATGATGCGGGCCGTATGACGGTTGGTGGCACAGCCTGTAGCCAATGACAGGAGCAAAAAGAGTGACAGGTACATTTTCATGATGATGGAATGGGTTTAAGGGTTTATTTGGAAACGTTGAATTATGGTCAGTCGGTGGAGTAGTCGGCCATCATCTGCCGGTATACGGCCAGGACATGACTCTTGCGGATAAAGCCTATGAACACATCATCGGCGTTTACAACAGGAAGCGTCCAGGCCCGTGTGCGGTCGAACATCCTTACAACCACGTCCATGGAATCGTTGACCGACAGACGGGCTTCGGGCTCCTTCATCAGCTGGCTTACCCGAAACTCTCGGTACAGTTCGGTACGAAAGATGAGGTGGCGTATGTCATCGAGATAAACAGCCCCAACGAGTTGCATCTGTCTGTTCACCACAGGGAACACCAGATTCTTGCTGCCTGCTGCCTGGGAGGCCACGTCGGCAAGGGTCATGTCGGGGAAGAGCACCTGGTCGTAGTGTTGGATGACACTGTCCATGCTCATAAGTGTGAGGATGGAACGGTCGGTATGGTGGGTGAGAAGGTCGCCCCGTTGTGCCAGTCGCATGGCATAGATGCTGTGAGGCTCGAACATCTTGATGGTGAGATAGGCAAACACGGCCACAATCATCAGGGGCATGAACAGCTGATAGCCACCAGTAAGTTCGGCTATCAGGAATACACCCGTAAGCGGGGCGTGCATCACACCGCTCATCAGGCCGCACATGCCCAGCATGGCAAAATTGCGTTCGGGCACCGAAAGGCCCAGCACATCATAGATGTTCCAGAGACGGCTGAACACAAATCCGGCCACACAGCCCAGAAACAGGCTGGGAGCAAAGATACCGCCGCATCCTCCACCACCATTGGTGGCAGTGGATGCAAAAACCTTGAACATGATGATGAGCACCAGATAGAGCAGGAGCAGATGAGCATGGCCGTAGAAGAGCGAACTGTTCATGGCGGTTATCCAGTCGGACTGCCCGTTGCCGTTGAGCAGCAGGTGGATGAGATCGTAACCTTCGCCATAGAGCGGAGGGAAGAGGTAGATGAGCAGACTGAGCATGATGCCTCCTACAGCCAACCGCGTGTAGGCCGACTTGATGTGCCGGAAGATGCCTTCCAGCCAGTTCATCGTGCGTGTGAAATAGAGTGCCACAAGGCCGCAGGCAATTCCTAACAGCATGTAGGCGGGAATACGTGTCACCTGAAAGGGGTCCTGCAGATGAAATTCGAAGACAGGGGATATGCCTGAAACGGCAAAGGTGAGGCCGGCTGCCGTGACGGAACTTACCAGCAAGGGCAGGAGGCTGCTCATGGTGAGGTCGATCATCAGCACCTCGAGTACGAACACCAATCCTGCGATGGGAGCCTTGAAGATGCCGGCCACAGCACCGGCTGCACCACAGCCCACCAGCAGCATCATCTGTTTGCCCGACAGGCAGAACAATCGCCCCAGGTTGCTGCCGATGGCACTGCCTGTGAGCACGATGGGGGCTTCAGCTCCCACGCTTCCGCCAAAGCCAATGGTGATGGCACTGGCGGCAATGCTGGTCCATGTGTTGTGAAGCTTTATCTTGCTTTGCTTGCGGGCAATGGCAAAGAGTATCTTGGTGACGCCATGGCCGATGTCGTCGCGAACCACGTAGTGTATGAAAAGCATGGTGAGGAAGATGCCCACCACGGGGTATACCAGATAAAGCCAGTTGGCTCCCGTCACGTTGAACTCCTGTGTGAGGAAGTGCTCTATCTGGCCGATGAGCCATTTCAGCAACAGACCAGCCAGCGCAGTGAAGATACCCACCAGAAAACTGATGATGAGGATGAACTGGTTGGCGGAAAGGTGTGCCCTTCGCCATTTGAGCACAATGGCCAGTAGGTTGCGTATGTTCATTTGCGGATAATTTGGATTTTCCCGTCCAGCTCCAGTTTGATGATTTGGCTGGGAGCCGACTTGGAGAGATCGTTTTGCCTGCATTTCATCACGTAGTCCACACCGACAATGATGTCAGGGCTGATTTCTGTGAAATTGGCCGGCGAAGGCTGGCCGCTGATATTGGCGCTGGTGCTCACGATGGCTTTCTGGAAACGGTAGCAGAGCTGTTTGCTGATGTTCTCACGGGTCACACGCATGCCTACGCTTCCATCTTCCGCGATGAGGCTGGGTGCCAGATTCACGGCTCCGTCGAGGATGAGCGTCAGTGGCTTGTCGGCATACTCTATGAGGTCCCATGCCACATCGGGCACACGCCTCAGGTAGCGCTGCATGCGGTCGGCACTGTCCACGAGGCATATCATCGACTTACTCTCATCGCGCTGCTTGAGCGCGAAAATGCGCTGGACGGCCTCCTCGCGGCTTGCATCGCAACCAATTCCCCAGATGGTGTCGGTGGGGTAGAGGATGATGCCTCCTTTGCGAAGCGTCTCCACAGCTTGTCTGATGTCCTCTGCAATATCTTTCTGTGTCATGTCTTTTATACCTTAATTAATATATAGGCCTCTGCCGGGGATGCCTAGAATTCGCTTGTGAAATGGAAATTGATGTGCTCAAAGTCTTGCTGGGCCATGGAGAGCACATAGCCAGAGTCTGCCAGGAACACATCGCGCCCGTCGCGGTCCTTGGCCATATACTGGTACTTGCGCTTCTTGAAGTTCTCCATCTCCTGCTCATAGCCTGGCTGGCAGGCAATCCAGCAGGCCTTATAGAGATGGACCGGCTCCCATCTGCATTTGGCACCATATTCGTTTTCCAGACGGTACTGGATGACTTCGAACTGGAGCTGGCCCACTGTGCCGATGATTTTGCGTCCGTTGAACTGATTGACGAACAGCTGGGCCACGCCCTCGTCCATGAGCTGACTGATGCCTTTTTCCAGTTGCTTGGTCTTCATCGGGTCGGCATTTTCGATGTACTTGAACATCTCGGGCGAGAAAGAGGGAAGACCCCTGTAGTGGAGCTGTTCGCCTTCGGTCAGTGTGTCGCCAATCTTGAATATGCCGTTGTCGGGCAGACCTACGATATCGCCAGGCCAGGCCTCGTCGATGGTTTCTTTCCGCTGGGCCATGAACTGGGTGGGGCTGGAGAACCGTACGGTCTTGCCTGCCCTCACGTGGAGATAGGGCGCGTTGCGGACGAAACGTCCGGAGCATACCTTGCAAAAGGCAATGCACGAGCGATGGTTGGGGTCGATATTGGCTGTAATCTTGAAGATGAAACCAGAGAACTTGTCTTCTTCCGGAGATACGGTGCGCTCTTCTGCCACCGTGGGGCGCGGGAAGGGGGCAATCTGTACAAAACAGTCGAGCATCTCTTGTACACCAAAGTTGTTGAGTGCGGAACCGAAGAATACGGGAGCGACTTCGGCATTGAGGTAGGTGTCTACGTTGAATTCCGGGTATACGCCTTCCACCAGTTCCAGGTCTTCACGCAGTTTTTCTGCGTCGGTCTCTCCTACATGTTCGTCGAGCTGCTGGCTGTCGATGTCTACCTCCACTTTCTCTGTCACCTTCTGCTTGTCGGGCGTAAAGAGATTGAGGTTGTGCTCAAATATATTGTACACGCCCTTGAAGCGCATGCCTTGGTTGATGGGCCAGCTCAGTGGGCGCACCTTAATTTGGAGCTCCTCTTCCAGTTCGTCCAGTAGGTCGAAGGGGTCGCGACCTTCACGGTCCATTTTGTTCACAAAGATGATGACGGGAGTCTTCCTCATACGACATACGGTCATGAGCTTGCGTGTCTGGGCCTCCACACCTTTGGCACTGTCCACTACGATGATGGCGCTGTCCACGGCTGTGAGCGTGCGGAAGGTGTCTTCGGCAAAATCCTGGTGACCAGGGGTGTCGAGAATGTTCACCTTGTAGCCGTTATAGTCGAATTCCATTACGCTGGTGGTCACGCTGATACCACGCTGCTTCTCAATCTCCATCCAGTCGCTGGTGGCAGTTTTCTTGATTTTGTTGCTCTTGACAGCACCTGCCACCTGTATCTGGCCACCAAACAACAGAAGCTTCTCCGTGAGGGTGGTTTTGCCCGCGTCGGGATGCGAGATGATGGCAAAGGTCCTTCTTCTTTCTATTTCCTGATTCATTCCTTTAGATTACTTTTTTCAAAAACAATACGTTCATTCGGCCCGCTCATAGAGCTGGGAAAGCATTTCCATCCATCGGGTGATGGGTGTGATGGCTTCGCATGTCTGTTGGGAGGGAGACTGCCCTTTCATCTTGAGCAGGGTGAAACCATAAATGGCCTCCAGGCAGTTCTCCACCTCATTGCGTGCCTTGTCTCCTCCGTGGGCGCGCAAGGCCACGATGTTGGGCAATGCCTTGTAGTAACAGGCATGATAGGTTGCCTGCTTGGTGTCCTGCATCAGTTCACAATGGCGGTCATAGAGCAATGCAAGTGTGGCCTTCACTACTTGCACATGCCCTTTTTCCTGGCAGCCTTCCTCCTTCATCATCCTTATGAGAGCCGCATACCATTCGTATGCTTCCTGTTTCAGGGTTTCCTCATAGCCAAACCTGGCCAGATAGGAACGTTCCACCTGCTCCATGTCCAATTGGCAGGCCCTGAGCATGTCTTCTACTTGAAACATGTAGATGATATAGGCCGTAATGTTCTCTTTCCTGAGTTTCTTTGCTATGTACATCAGATGTAATTCAGCTTAAAACATAATGTGAAAATGACCCCTACAACCGAGGCTACCATCACCACGATTCCGATGATTCGGTTGATGCGCCCGATGGTCTGCATCTGGAAACTGTTTCTCACCTTGTTTATCATGTGGGTGAGACCGCCCCACCACAGCAAGGCTCCGCCTAGCAGGCTGATGATACCGATAAACTGTTCCACCGGCTGGTCGATGACGACAAATTCGAATCTGGCAAAGAGGGCCAGAAAAAGCAGGATGATGAGTGGGTTGCTCAGTGTTACCAGAAAACCCGTGAACATGTTGCTCATCAGGCTTCCACGGTTCTTTCCTGCTGGAACCTGTGAGGGCTTGGAACGGAGGGTGTACCATCCGAAGAAGAACAGCAGGATGCTTCCGCCCAGTTTCAGATAAAACAACGTGGAGGGCTTCTCTACCCATTCCAACACCATACTCATGCCCCAAAGGGTGATGGTGGCATATATCAGGTCGCTCAAGGCGGCACCTACACCCGTGGCAAAGCCGAACCACAGGCCTTTGTTCAGGGTGCGTCGCACCGTGAGCACGCCCACTGGTCCCATCGGTGCGCTGGCAATGATGCCTATAAGCATGCCGTTTATCATTATATTCAGTGTCGTAATCGGATCTATCATCATAATTGCTGCAAAATTCGGTATTTTTTTTCACTTTTCATATTTTTTTGAAGAAAATTTGTGTTTTATGAAATGATTTGTTTACCTTTGTGCTTGTCAACGCATGGAAACGGCTCCAAAATGCGATTGAAACGATGAAAAGACGAACAACAGTATTTATTATCAAAATAACAATTTCAATTATATCATGGAAAGAAAACCTTATGTGATTGGTTTGGACCTTGGAGGTACAAACTCAGTGTTCGGAATCGTGGACGGAAAGGCCAATGTGGTTGCCAGTGTGTCTGTGAAGACCAAGGGACATGGCACTGCTGAGCAATATGTGGCAGATTGCTGTGAGGCATTGAAACCCATCATTGAGCAGGTGGGCGGTATCGACAAGATTCAGGCTATGGGTATTGGTGCCCCCAATGGAAACTACTATAGCGGAAGTGTGGAGAATGCTCCCAATCTGGAGTGGCCCGGAATTGTGCCGCTGGCTAAAATGTTTGAGGAACGGTTGGGATTACCCGTTGCGCTCACCAACGATGCCAATGCTGCTGCTATCGGTGAAATGACATACGGCGTGGCCAAGGGAATGAAGAACTTCATCATGATTACCTTGGGCACAGGCCTTGGCAGCGGTATCGTGGTCAATGGCCAGCTGGTATATGGCTGCGATGGCTTTGCCGGTGAGCTGGGACATGTGGTCATCGACCGAGGCGAACATGCCCGTGAATGTGGTTGCGGACGCAAGGGTTGCATTGAGGCCTACTGCAGTGCGACGGGTATGGTGAGAACAGCCTTGGAATGGATGGCCATTCGCAATACGCCCTCTACGCTGCGCGACATCCCCACCGGTGAACTGGAAGCCAAGGATATCAGCATTGCTGCCAGTCAGGGCGACAAGTTGGCCAAGGAAATTATGGACTATACGGGTGAACTGCTGGGCAAGGCTTGTGCAGACTTTGCCAACTTCTGCAGCCCCGAGGCTTTTGTGTTCTTTGGCGGTCCCACCAAGGCTGGTGACCTGCTGATGGAGCCTGTACGCAAGGCCTACGACGAAAATGTGCTCTTCAACTATAAGGGCAAGGCCAAACTCATTATCTCCGGCCTTGATGGCGCCAGCGCTGCTGTCCTGGGTGCCAGTGCACTGGGCTGGGAGCTGTAGTCTTACATCTCTTGCATAATTAACAGAACCTGCCCCTCATGACAATCTAATCGTGAGGGGCTTCTGTATGCTTCCTGGTATGTTATAATGTGGAAAAGCGAATTTTTGCAGAGATGTTAAAAAATCGTGGCGGGTTACACAATAAAAGCGTGGGCTTGTCCGTTCTTAAAATGAAAATGAACATAAATATTCATGCCTATGAATCAGACTTTACCTCTTTATCCCTTTGTCGGGTTTCATCCCAGTCAGGCCCTTTTGGCCAAAATCCGTGAGTTTGCACGCGCTTATCGTCCTAAGACAGAAATCCCGCTCTGCTGATTATGGTTGCACCTTCTTTGTTGTCGGCCGATTTTGGCAATCTGGAGTCTGAGATGCAATGGGTGAATGCCAGTCATGCAGAATGGTTGCATCTGGATGTGATGGATGGTGTATTTGTACCCAATATTTCTTTTGGCTTTCCTGTGCTCAAGCATGTGGCCAGATTGTGCACCAAACCGCTTGATGTTCATTTGATGGTAGTCCAGCCAGAAAAGTTTATACAGCAGGTGGCAGAATTGGGCGCGTTCCTGATGAGTGTTCATTATGAGGCCTGTACCCATTTGAATCGTGTGATTGCGCAGATTCATGAGGCTGGCATGAAGGCTGGGGTGGTGCTTAATCCGTCTACGCCTGTGTGCATGCTTGAGGACGTGGTGTGTGATGTGGACGTGGTGATGCTGATGTCTGTAAACCCGGGCTTTGGCGGGCAGCGTTTTATACCTTCCACGATGTCCAAGCTTGCAAGGCTGCGCCGCCTGCTGGATGAATCCGGAAGCCATGCGCTGGTGGAAGTGGATGGTGGTGTCACGCTAGACAATGCATCCATGCTGCGCAAGGCTGGTGTGGATATGCTGGTGGCCGGCAGTTGTGTGTTCAGTGCACCCAGCCCCGTTGAGGCCTGCAATCAGCTTGCATCTTTGTGATTGCCGTTCGTCAGCCCCTGCTAGCCCCTGCTTTTGCCCTGATTTGTGGTGTCGCATTGGGGGATAGACTGCCGCTTCGGACCTCCCTCATGTGTGTATGCGCCGTGTTGTTGGTGTGCGTGCCCTGTACGCTTCGTTGGCGCTTCTTGCGGGAATGGGTGGTGATGTTGCTATGGCTGATGGCCGGGTTGTTGCGTGTGGGCATTGTAGCAGATTACGCTCCTCGCCTGGTGGAGAACGTGCGGCCAGTGGCAGTACAATGTTCGCAGGTGCTGACCCGTCGTTTGCAACATGCGGGCGTGAACGATGAGTCGCTTGGACTTACGGCCTCTTTGCTGATAGGGCGCAGGGATTTGCTCCCGCATGGCAAACGTGAGGCGTTCCGGCAGACAGGAACAGCCCATCTGCTGGCCTTGAGCGGCATGCATCTGGGTGTGTTGTATGCGTTAATCAATCTTTTGATTGTAAGGTGGGTGCGTTACGGACGCTGGAGATGGTACTTCCTGCCTGTAGTGTTGTCAATCGTATGGGGGTATGTCTGCGTGGCAGGTGCTCCCCAGTCGCTTGTCAGGGCCGCCATTATGGTGTCTATGCTGTGTGTGTCGTCGTTTGCTTCACGCAGCGTGGACTTGCTTCATCTGCTGTGCCTGTCTGCCATTCTGATGCTGTTGTACAGTCCGGATAATCTTTGGGACATTGGTTTCCAACTTTCCTTTGTGGCCGTCTTCTTTATTGCCATATTGTATGTCCCTCTTTCGAAAGTCATTCTTATCAGAAACAGGTTGTTGCGGTGGGGTGTAAGGCTGTTGCTCTTGTCTGTGGTGGCCCAGCTGGCCACTGCGCCCTTGAGTATCTATTGGTTTCATACATTTCCGGCTGCAGGATTTCTGGCCAGTATGGTGATGGTACCGCTTGTGAGCTTGCTGTTGTATGTGGGGGTGGCAGTGCTCCTGTTTCCTTTTTCACCTGTGGGATGGGTAGCCGACCAGCTTGCGCAGGTCATCTTGTGGTGTAGCGATCGTATGCAGGTGCTCACGTTCTTCACAATCCACCATCTTTATCCGTCCCTGTTCTCGGTGGCACTCATGTATTTGAGCCTGTTGCTGTTTACCCTCAGGATGAGACGGCATTTGTCGGTCATCCCTTTCCGCCATTCGTCTCCTTTCCTTTAGCCGACAAGGTCAAGCTCGTGTTTCTTCATCATTTTGCGAAGGTTGATGATGGCATAGCGCATTCGGCCCAGTGCCGTGTTGATGCTGATGCCTTTTTTCTCGGCAATCTCGCGGTATGACAGGTTCTTATAAAAGCGTAGGTTGATGATTTCCTGCTGAGGCAGGGGCAGATAGGACAGCATCTTCTTGAGCAATGCTCGGTTTTGATGCTCTATGATGCACCTTTCGTGACCTTCGTCGATGTAGGAGGGATCATTCAGCAACTCTTTCTTGATACATTCCTGTGATGTCAGGATGAGTGGAGCCGATTTCCGGGCATAGTCTATGGCCAGGTTGTGGGATATACGGATAAGCCATGCTCCGAAGTCACCTGTGTGCTGGTAGCGATGACTGCGGATGGCAGCGATAGCCCTTGTGAATGTTTCCTGAAGGATGTCTTCTGCATCATCGGTGCGCTTCATCAGGAAGAGAGAGTAGGCATATACTGTATCACTGTATCGACCCAGAAGGACATCGAATGCTTCGTCTGTGCCGTTTTCGTACAATTGGACCAACGCATAGTCGGTCATTGTGCTAAGCTTGTTCATTACGCTTAAATATTTGTAGTTTAGAGTAATGTTGTACGATAGGCAATCTTTTTATGATAGTTTATACGATGTTTTTTGTTTATTGTTGATGCAAAGGTAGGGAAAAAGCCTGACATGTGCAAGCTTTTTCCCCCAATTTTTATGGTATCGCCTACTCTGCGTGACATCCCTCCAAATGACATCCACGCAGAAAATCTGCAACGGACATGCGCTTTTTGCCCGCGATCTGTAGCTCTTCCAGCTGCAGCCAGCCATCGCTGAGCGCTATTTGCAGATAGGTCTTCCCGTCGGTCTGGATGGTTCCTGGCTCGGCTGCAGGTGCTTTTTGCTGGCTGCAAGAGGTGCGGTAGATTTTAAGTGTGCAGCGTTTTCCGTCGGGGTACACAATATCTGTCCATGCAGCGGGATAGGGACTTAAGCCTCTTACCATGTTGTGGGCTTGAAGGGTGGTGAGGTCTTTCCATTGCAGGTGACAGTTGTCGCGGAATATCTTGGGCGCATGGCGCAACGGCTCGTTGGTGAGGAACTGGTCTTGCGGAATGGCCTTGGCCTTTCCCTCGGCAATCAGGTCGATGGTCTGCATGACCAGTGAAGCTCCATCTACCATGAGCTTGTCGTGGACATCCCCTGCGTTGTCTGTGTCAAGAATGGGGACGCGCTGTTGCAGGATGATGCGTCCGGTGTCGATGTCGTGATCTAGAAAGAATGTGGTGATGCCCGTTTCCTTGTCGCCATGGATGACGGCCCAGTTGATGGGAGCGGCACCTCGGTATTGGGGCAGGAGTGCAGCGTGGAGATTGAAGGTTCCCAAGGGAGGCATTGACCATACCACCTCGGGTAGCATGCGGAAGGCAACCACTACCTGAAGGTCGGCTTTCAGGGCACTTAGCTGGTCAAGGAAACTTTCGTCCTTCAGCTTTTCAGGCTGCAACACGGGTATGCCATGGTTTGTAGCATATTGCTTTACCGGGCTGCTCTGCAGAATCTCATGGTGCCGCCCGATGGCTTTGTCGGGCATGGTGACCACGCCTACCACATTGTAGCCTTCTTCCACAAGCCGACGCAGTGTTTCCACTGCAAAATCCGGCGTGCCCATATATACGATTCTTAATGTTTTGTTCGTCATTGTTGTGAGATAGTGTCTTTTTACGGTGCAAAATTACGGATAATATTTGGAAAAACCATTCAAAAGCCGTTATTTTGCACTCCCAAAATAGAAAACGACATTGACAATATGATAGAAATTCTGAAAAATGAAGAGCAGAATCGCCTGAATCGGTTGATTGATTCGGCAGAAAGGGTGGTGGTGTGTGTACACGTCGGGCCAGATGGTGATGCCATAGGCTCGGCTCTGGCCATGCAGAGCATACTGCGCCGCAGAGGCAAGCAGGTAAGTGTGGTGGCACCCAACCGTTTTCCCGACAATTTGCTGTGGTTGCCGGGAGCGGGTGACGTTCGTGTGTATTCACCCAGTGATACGTCTTTGAAGGACCTGCTCCATCAGGCGCAGCTTTTCTTGGTCCTTGATTTGAACGAGCCAAGCAGGATGAGGGAGATGGAGGAGGATGTGATGTCCTGTTCTGCTCCCAAGGTAATGCTTGACCATCATCTCAACCCCTCCCCGGTATGGGATATGGCTGTGAGCAGGCCTGAAATGTGTGCAACAGGGGAGGTGATTTGCCATTTGGCGGCCCAGATGGGCTGGACAGCAGACATGCGGCAGGAAGAGGCAGTCTGCCTTTACACCTCGATGATGTGCGACACGGGGGCTTTCACCTACAACAGCAACCGCGCAGAGGTATATGACTGCATCAGTATGCTACTGCGATATGGCATCGACAAGGACCGCATTTATCGCAATGTGTTCTGGACAGCTACGGTAGGGCGCATGAGACTGATGGGATATATGCTCTATGCGAAAACGGAGGTCTTTCCGCACTCCCATGCAGCCATCATAACGCTAACCAATGCGGAGCGCCGACGCTTCAATACCAAGAACGGGGATACAGAAGGCTTTGTCAATATGCCGTTGCAGATACAGGGCATCAAGCTGAGCATCTTCCTGGCCGAGGACACTGAGCAGCCCGGAGTCGTGAAGGTGAGCTTGAGAAGTGTGGATGATTTCCCGTGCAACGAAATGTCGGCTGAGTTCTTTAATGGTGGTGGCCACAAGAATGCCAGTGGAGGCAGACTCTATTGTACGATGGAAGAGGCCGTACAGGTGGCGCGAAAGTCCATCCAGGCCTATCTGCATCTCCTCAAGGAATAGGGCCGGCTGTCATTCCGATGTGAATCGGCATGATGGATGGAAATGACTTCCAAATCGTAATATTTTATAAAACGCCCAAAATATTCAACCAAAACGGTCTACAATCCGCTTTTTATTCATACCTTTGTCGAAAATTAGATGATTATGATCAAGAAATATCCGTGGCTGTGTGTGGCATTGTGCCTTTCGGGGATAACTTTCATCTCATGTAACGATGATGAAACCTATGCTGAGCAGAAGGAAAAAGAGCGCAAGGCTATTGACGCCTTCATCAAGCGCGATGTGTTGTTGCTGGATTCACAAGGCGACTCGCTCTGCTATGTGGGGAAAATCAATGTCATTTCGGAAGCCGAGTTTATGATGGATAGCATAACTGACCTGGAAAAGAATGAATACGTGATGTTCAGCGGTTCAGGTGTGTACATGCAGATTGTGCGCAGGGGCGTGGGAGAACCACTGCAAAGCGGACAGAGCAAGCGGGTGATAAACCGCTATTTTGAATACAATATCCTGGGCGATAGCCTGCAGACCACCAACCGTACGCCCTATTGGGCTACCAACCCGGAAATAATGGACGTTTCCAATAACAGCGGCACTATAAGCGCCAGCTTCAACACCACCATAAATGGAGGTGGGGCGATGTATATGGTGTACAATAAAACCAGTGTGCCCAGCGGGTGGCTTGTGCCGTTGAGCTATGTCAATCTGGGCCGTCAGGTGTCGGCCGAAGAGGGCATAGCCAAGGTGAGGCTGATTGTGCCTCATTCTCAGGGGCAGACTGATGCCACGAGCAATGTCTATCCATGCTTCTATGAAATCACCTATCAGGAAATGAGGGAATAAGCAGGAATGTGTGGCATCTATATCCACATCCCTTTTTGCCGGTCGCGTTGCGTCTACTGCGATTTCTACTCTGTCACTCAAAGTGGGCAGTGGATGGAAGCGTATGTGGATGCGTTGTGCCGAGAAATGCGTTGTCGGCGTGATGAGGCCGGATGCCGAACCATAAATACATTATATATAGGAGGGGGAACTCCCAGTCAGCTGCCTCCAGCCTTGATGTGCAGGCTAATGGCTGAGGTGAACCGTTTGTTTGCTTTGGCCGAGGATGCCGAAGTGACGGTAGAGGCCAATCCCGACGACGTGACTCCAGCGTGGCTGGATGCTATTTTGGCCACACCGGTCAATCGTATCAGTATGGGAGTCCAAACCTTCCACGACCCCTTGCTCCGATTGCTTCGCAGGCGCCATACGGGCTTGCAGGCACAGGATGCCGTCACGCGTTGCCGGGAGGCCGGGCTCCATAATATCAGTGTTGATTTGATTTTCGGCTTGCCGGGGCAGACGTTGGATATGTGGAGGTCGGATGTGGAGCAGGTGCTTCAGTGCCAGGTTCCACATCTGAGCGCATACGCGCTACAGTATGAAGCGGGAACGCGTTTGTGGAGCCTCAGGGAACAGGGACTGGTGGAGGAGGCTTCCGAGAGCCTTTCGGTGGAAATGTTCACCGTTCTCACCCAAATGGCCCGACAGGCGGGTATGGAGCACTATGAGATTTCAAATTACGCCATGCCAGGCATGCGCTCGCGGCATAATAGCAGCTATTGGACACAGGTGCCGTATCTGGGCTTTGGCCCAGGAGCCCATTCCTACGACGGAGATCGGATGAGGCGATGGAATGAGCATGGCTTGCGGGCATACGTGGAAGCGATAGGCGATGTGCCACATGGCAAAGAATACCTAACGCAGGAGCAGAAATACAACGAAACTGTGATGACCCGCCTGCGCACGTGCGAGGGTCTCCCGCTTGACATCCTTTCTTCCGACGAACGAAACCATTGCCTTAGAGCGGCCCAGGCCTATCTGCGCACAGGCAATCTGGTACACCGTGGCCAATCCTTGTGCCTGTCAGAGCGTGCATTCTTCATTTCGGACACCATAATCTGCGATTTGATGCAATAAATAGGGGGGAATTTGGGTTTTATGTTGTAAAACATGTTTTTTATTGAGGCCATGTCAGAAAAAAAGGCTAATTTTATGCCCGATAATCGAATTTTTAAACCTCTATAATACCACATTTGAAATGAAAGTTTATCAAACAAACGAGATTAAGAACATCGCCTTGCTTGGCAATGACGGTTCTGGCAAGACCACTTTGACAGAGTCGCTCCTTTATGAAGCCGGTATCATCAAACGTCGCGGACGCATCACACAACAGAATACGGTCAGCGACTATTTCCCTGTGGAGCAGGAATATGGCTATTCTGTGTTCTCCACCGTATTCCATGTGGAATGGAATGGGAGGAAACTCAATATCATCGACTGTCCTGGTTCGGACGATTTTGTGGGAGCGGCCCTGACTGCACTCAATGTCACAGACACCGCCATTCTCTTGCTCAAGGGTGCCAATGGCGTAGAGGTGGGCACACAGAATCATTTTCGCTATACCGAGAAGCTGGGAAAGCCTGTCATATTCCTGGTGAACCAGCTTGATGACGAGAATTGCGACTATGACCGCATTCTTGAGCAACTGACCGCTGTGTATGGTTCCAAGGTGGTCCCCATCCAATACCCTATTAAAACAGGACCGGATTTCAATGCGCTCATCGATGTGCTGCTGATGAAGAAATATTCCTGGAGCCCTGATGGTGGTGCGCCCACAATCGAGGAAGTGCCTGCCGAGGAAATGGACAAGGCCATGGAAATGCACAAGGCACTTGTGGAGGCAGCTGCAGAGCATGATGACACCCTGATGGAAAAGTTTTTCGAGTCTGAGACCCTGACCGAAGACGAGATGCGTGAAGGCATCCGCAAGGGATTGGCTTCTCGTGGCATGTTCCCTGTTTTCTGTGTGTGTGCAGGCAAGGACATGGGTGTGCGTCGCCTGATGGAGTTCTTGGGCAATGTGGTGCCATTCGTGGACGAAATGCCCAAGGTGTTCAATACCCGTGGAGAAGAAATCGTCCCCGACTCCAATGGACCCACTAGCCTGTTCTTCTTCAAGACGGCGATGGAACCGCATATTGGTGAAGTGCAGTACTTCAAGGTAATGAGCGGAACCATACATGAAGGCGCCGACCTCACCAATGCAGACCGTGGAAGCAAAGAGCGTATGGCCCAGATTTTCTGTTGTGCCGGTGCTACACGAATCAAAGTGGAGGAAATGGTAGCCGGTGATATTGGCTGTACTGTGAAACTCAAGGATGTGAAGACGGGCAACACGCTGAATGGAAAGGACTGTGAGAACCGCTTCAATTTCATCAAGTATCCCAATGCCAAGTATAGCCGTGCCATCCGTGCCGTCAATGAGCATGAAACCGAGAAGATGATGAATGCCTTGCAGAAGATGCGTGAGGAGGATCCTACATGGCAGATTGAGCAGAGCAAGGAACTGAAGCAGATTATCGTGCATGGACAGGGTGAGTTCCACTTGCGCACGCTGAAGTGGAGAATGGAGAACAATGAGAAGATACAGATAGTCTTTGATGAACCCAAGGTGCCTTATCGCGAAACCATTACCAAGGCAGCGCGTGCCGACTACCGTCACAAGAAGCAGTCGGGTGGTGCCGGACAGTTTGGTGAGGTGCATCTTATTGTGGAACCCTATTATGAAGGTATGCCCGATCCGGATGTCTATCGTTTCGGCAACCAGGAATATCGCATCAATGCCAAGAGCACTGAGGTGGTGGATCTGGAGTGGGGCGGTAAGTTGGTGTTCATCAACAGTGTGGTTGGTGGTGCCATCGATGCACGTTTCATGCCGGCCATACTCAAGGGCGTGATGCAGCGTATGGAGCAGGGACCGCTGACAGGATGCTATGCGCGCGATGTGCGTGTGATTGTATATGATGGCAAGATGCATCCGGTGGATAGCAACGAACTCTCCTTCATGTTGGCCGGCCGTCAGGCGTTTGCACAGGCTTTCAAGGATGCCGGACCCAAGATTCTGGAGCCGATTTATGATGTGGAGGTATTTGTGCCCAGTGACAAGATGGGTGATGTGATGAGCGACTTGCAGGGGCGCAGGGCCATGATTGTGGGTATGACCAGCGAGAACGGTTACGAGAAACTGACGGCCAAGGCTCCGCTCAAGGAAATGTCGAGCTACAGCACTGCATTGAGTAGCCTCACTGGCGGACGTGCAAGCTTCATCATGAAATTTGCAAGTTATGAACTCGTTCCTTCTGATGTACAGCAAAAGTTGGTTGCAGCTTATGCTTCCCAGCAAGAAGATTGATAAAATCGCAATTACAAAAAGGAGAAATTGTAAAAATGTTAAAACCGGTGCTGAAAAGTGCCGGTTTTTTTGTTTGGTTTTCCCCAATCGCCTAACTTTGCCTCCATGAAGAAGAGTTGGATATGGATTATATGTGTGGTTATGGGCACCTCGTTCCTGGTTTTGCTCTATTTGCAGATGCAATATGCAAAAGCCATGGTGAGGATGAGGTGTGAACAGTTTGATGAGAACGTGTTCCGTAGCCTTGACCAGGCTTCGCGTAATCTGGAGCGGGCAGAGACATTCAATTATCTGCAAAGCATAATGGCGGAGCAGGATTCTTATGACCTGCAGTCGCCCTACGATCTCGACAGTGTGCGTGTTGTTGACCCGGTGATTGACAGTTTGCTCAGTGCTACGGGGCATGTGTCACACAAGATGCGGAAATTGCCTAACATCGGTCTCTCTTCTGGCAACATCGGGCACAACAGTTCATGGAATCAGGTGACAGACCGCTTACAGCGTCAGGTCCAGAATGCCTACGTGTATGAGCGTACATTGCTCAATGAAGTCGTGCTAAGGGTCCTGTACAGTGCATCGGAGAAGAATCTGCGAGACCGTCTGGATCCGGGCATGCTGGACAACAGCATCAAGCAGGCGCTGGAACGCAACGGTGTGACGCTGCCTTTCCATTTCATAGTATACACGTCTGACGGCCGTGAGGTGTACCGTTGCCAGGACTATGTGGAACAGGGCAGCGAGCATACGTTCACGCAGACGCTCTTCCGCAACGACCCTACGGGAAAGATGGGGTATGTACAGGTGCATTTCCCTGATTTGTATATGTATATCACGGATGTGGTGAAGATGGTATCGCCGGCCATGGTTTTCACGGTCATCCTGTTTCTTACGTTCATCGTCACCGTGTATCTGGTGGTGCGCCAGAAGAAGGTGACGCAGATGAAGAACGACTTTATCAGCAACATGACGCACGAGTTTAAGACACCCATCTCCACTATTTCCATAGCGGCACAGATGCTGGCCGACGAATCGCTGTCCAAATCACAGGAAACCTATTCGCGACTGGGCAATGTCATTAACACCGAAACCAGACGTTTGCGTTTCCAGGTGGAGAAGGTGCTTCAGATGAGCCTCTTCGATCAGAACAATTTGGCGCTGAAGATGGTGGAACTGGATGCCAACGAGATTATTGCCAATGTGGTACAAACGTTCGAGCTGAAGGTGACGCAGAGCGGTGGCACGGTACAGACCTCGCTTGAGGCCATCAACCCGTTTATCATGGCCGATGAGATGCACTTCACCAATATCATCTTCAACCTGATGGACAATGCGGTCAAATACAAACGTGAAGATGTGGATCTCCATCTGCAGGTGGCTACGTGGAATCAGGGTGAGCACATTTGTATCTCCATCCAGGACAATGGCATAGGTATCAGCAAGGAAGACCTCAAACGGATTTTTGACCGGTTCTACCGTGTACACACGGGAAACACGCACAATGTCAAGGGATTCGGTCTGGGACTGGCCTACGTGAAAAAGATGGTGGATCTGCACCATGGCAGTATCAGGGCTACCAGTGAACTGGGCCAGGGGACAAAAATTGTAATTACATTACCAAATAATAACGATTAAAATGACTGACTATGGATTCAAAGTTGCACATTTTGCTATGCGAGGACGAGGAGAGTCTTGGCATGCTCGTGAGAGAATATCTTCAGGCAAAGGGCTACAACGCAGAGCTCTTCCTGGATGGTGAGGCTGGTTTCAAGGCTTTCACTCGTGGTAAATATGATATGTGTCTGCTAGATGTGATGATGCCCAAGATGGATGGCTTTACACTGGCAAAGGAAATCAGAATGCTCAATGCCGACATTCCTATTATTTTCCTGACAGCCAAGAATCTCAAAGACGACATCCTGGAGGGTTTCAAACTGGGAGCCGACGATTATCTGACTAAGCCCTTCTCTATGGACGAATTGGTATACCGTATGGAGGCCATTCTGCGTCGTGTAAGAGGCAAGGGCCAGAACAAGGTGACGCGCTACATCATGGGCAAGTTTACCTTCGACACACAACGCCAGCTCCTGACTATCGGCAACAAGCAGACCAAGCTGACCACCAAGGAGAGTGAGTTGCTGTCGCTCTTGTGTGCCAATGCAAATGAGGTGTTGGAACGTGAAATGGCGCTCAAGACAATCTGGATTGTGGACAACTATTTCAATGCACGCAGCATGGACGTCTACATCACCAAATTGAGAAAGCACCTCAAGGACGACCCTTCTATCGAAATCAACAATGTTCATGGCAAGGGATATCGTCTGATAGTGCCTTCTATCGGTGGCGAAAGTGTGTGACGCGCGCGTATATATATAATAGTATGGCCTAGTCCGGCAAATAATTCGGCCTGGAGTCCGTTGTGGATTCCAGGCCGAATTTGTCTTGCAGGTCACCTTATGGCAACCACTCGTGCTTTGCTATGCTTTTTTGGAGACTTGGATATGGACTATCAAGCCTACGATAATCAGTAACAATGCACCTACATTGTACCAGTTGTAGTCTACGAAATCAGCAAAGTAGCTGACGATAAGCAGCAATGCGCCCAAGACAATCAGTAAGATTCCTAAATACTTTTTCATTATGAGTTTTGTTTTTTATATGTTAGCCATTTTGAATAATACGCTACAAATTAACACAAAATTTGTGAGATACAGAAATGTTTTGGGCAAAAACTTTGTCTGACCCCCAATTTTTGTACAAAAACAGCTTTGCGATGCATGTATGTGCCTGTATTATGTCTTGGAATTGTTCAATATTGTACGAAACACGTCCTGTGCCGTGAGCAATTCTTCAACGTTGAGGCCGCGCAGCGCTTGTTTCAAGGTCTTGTTGGCAATAAACGAGCATTTTTCACGCATGTTGCGCGACTTCTGAGTCAGATATACGTATTTTTTTCTGTGGTCGGCAATGCTGTTCCTCCGGCTCACCAGTTCTTTCCGTTCCATGCTGGCCAGCAGCTTCGACATGGTGGGTTTGTCTTTCAGGATGGCGTTGCATAGCTGCATCTGTGTGGCTCCTTCTCCGTGCCATAGTACATTCAGGACGGTCCACTCGTCAGAACTCAGTTCCACCTGGTACGATGCAAAATTCTTCTCAAAGAGTTTCCTCAGGACATCGGATATGGCACCGTTCAGGATGGCATAAACCAGCCTCATTTCATACTTCATTTGTTCCATAGCGGTGCAAAGTTAGAAAAAAAAACTGGAAAAACATTGGTTGGCTGGATAAAAAGTTGTACCTTTGCAGCGCAATTTTGCAAATTTAATCAATTTAATCAATTTAACGTATTATGAATCAATACGAAACCGTTTTCATTTTAACTCCCGTTTTGTCTGATGAACAGATGAAGGAAGCGGTCAACAAGTTCAAGGGTGTCCTCACCAAGGCTGGTGCAGAGATTATCAATGAAGAGAACTGGGGCCTGAAGAAGCTTGCCTATACCATCGACAAGAAGAACACGGGCTTCTATGTGTTAATCGAGTTTAAGGCTGAGCCCCAGGTTCTCAAGACCCTCGAGGTGGCTTATCGTCGCGAAGAGAAGGTGCTGCGATTCCTTACTGTAAAGATGGAGAAGTATGCAGCAGAGTATGCCGAGAAGAGAAGAAAGAATAAATCAAACAAGGAGGAGGCTTAAGCTATGGCACAACAATCATCTGAAATCCGCTATTTGACCGCACCGGCCATTGATACAAAGAAGAAGAAGTATTGCCGTTTCAAGAAGAGCGGTATCAAGTATATCGACTACAAGGATCCCGAATTTCTGAAGAAGTTCCTGAATGAGCAGGGCAAGATTCTGCCTCGTCGCATCACTGGTACATCACTGAAGTATCAGAGAAGAGTGGCTCAGGCCGTTAAGCGTGCACGCCACCTGGCATTGCTGCCTTTTGTAACTGATTTGATGAAGTAATAACAAGGAGGAAAGATATGGAAATTATACTGAAAGAAGACGTTGTTGGCTTGGGTTACAAGAATGATATTGTAAACGTAAAGTCAGGTTATGGTCGTAACTATCTGATTCCTCAGGGAAAGGGCGTTATCGCCTCTGAAAGTGCAAAGAAGGAACTTGCTGAGATTCTTAAGCAGAAGGCTGTCAAGCTGGCCAAGATTAAGGCTGATGCAGAGGCGCTGGCTGAGAAGTTGAATGAAGTGAAGTTGACCATCTCCACCAAGGTGAGTGCCACGGGTGTGATTTACGGTAGCGTAAACAATGTCCAGATAGCCGCAGAACTCCAGAAGCTGGGCTTCGATATCGATCGCAAGATTATCGTTGTAAAGGATGTGAAGGCCGTAGGCGAATATGTGGCTGTCGTGAAGTTGCATAAGGAAGTGGCTGCCCATGTGAATTTCACAGTAGTGGAAGAGGGCGCTGCTGAGGAAGCTGCTGCTCCTGCCGAGGCTTGAATTCCCTTCAAATAGAATTTGAAAGCATAGTATAAGAACGTGTGCCCTGGTTGGCACACGTTCTTTGTTTGTAGCTTACTGTATGTATACACACAAAAAAGGCTGCATCCTTCGATACAGCCCATTTCATTCCTTTTTTGTAATCTGACTTACTCAGCTACGGGAGCTTCGTTGGTGTCAGCGCAGCAAGAGTCGCTGCTAGCGCAGCAAGAGTCGCTAGCGCAGCAAGAGTCGCTTTCTTCAACACAGCAGTTCTCGGTTACGATGCTGTCGCTATCAACAGCGCTAGTGTTCTCTGCAGTCTTATTACCACAAGATGCGAACGATACAGCTACTACAGCTGCGAACAAAAATGCTAACTTCTTCATTTTCTTTGCTTTTTAATCTATAAAACAATCAGTTGTTTATTAAAACGCTGCAAAGGTACGCACTTTTTTGATATGTTGTATGCTTTTTGGCGAGTTTTTTTTGGAATTTTTTTTAAAAACGATGCAATGTGTTGAAAATCAATAAACTTTTTTTCTTGTCCACAGATTCACTTTTTCCCTTCATATTTGCATGTTTCATAAAGTTGTCATAACTTTGCATTATGGAAAACAATAAGGGTAAGAAGGCGGCCTACTTTACATTGGGCTGTAAACTCAATTTTGCTGAAACCAGTTCCATTGGACAGGAACTCAAGGCTGCGGGTATACGCACGGTCAGGCAGGGTGAGATAGCCGACGTGTGCGTGATAAATACGTGTAGCGTCACAGAGGTAGCCGACCAAAAATGTCGTCAGGCGATTCACCGGCTTGTACGCAACCATCCTGGTGCGCTGGTTGTGGTGACCGGTTGCTATGCCCAGCTGAACCCCGAACAGGTGGGCCACATTGATGGCGTTCATCTTGTGCTGGGCACTGAGCAGAAGGGACATATTGCCGAATACGTTCTGGATTATCTGGAGCGTATGCCTGAGGAACGTTGTGTTTTGCCCCTGCTTTCTGAGGTGGTACGTACTGCCGACATCCGCACCTTTGTGCCTAGCTGTTCCTGTGGCGACCGTACACGCTATTTCTTGAAGGTACAGGACGGGTGCGACTATTATTGTACCTATTGCACCATTCCCAAGGCGCGTGGCCGAAGCCGTAACGGGAGCATCGCTTCTCTTGTGGAGCAAGCGCGCGGTGTGGCGGCCCGTGGAGGACATGAGATTGTCATCACAGGCGTGAACATCGGTGACTTCGGGAAATCAACAGGGGAGCGTTTTATCGACCTGCTCGGGGCATTGGATGCGGTAGAGGGAATCGACCGCTATCGCATCAGCAGTATTGAGCCTGATTTGCTGACAGACGACGTGATTACGTTTTGTGCCCGCAGCAGGGCTTTTATGCCCCATTTCCATATACCCTTGCAATGTGGCAGCGATGAGGTGCTGCGCCTGATGCACCGTCATTACGACACTGCTCTTTTTGAGGAAAAGATTACCCGCATCCGGTCTTTGATGCCAGATGCGTTTATTGGGGTGGACGTGATTGTCGGAAGTCGCGGAGAGACAGAGGAACTGTTCCGGCAGAGTCTGTCCTTTATGCAGCGGATTCCCGTGTCACAGTACCATGTGTTCAGCTATAGCGAGCGGCCGGGTACCATGGCCTTGAAGATTCCGCATGTTGTAAGAACGGAGGAGAAGCATGCCCGCAGTCAGAAGGTGATTGCACTCAGCGAACGTCTGCTCACTTCCTTCTACGAGCGTTTTGTGGGGCAGGTCCGTCCCGTACTGATAGAACATAGCCGGAAGGCTGGGTGTGTACATGGCTTCACCGACAATTATATCCGTGTGGAGATTCCATGTGGGCAGACGATGCCCGATAATGTGATTCTGCCAGTACGGTTGGGCAACTGGAATGCGACACATGATGCGCTCATGGGTACTGTGGAACAATGTGGATGCAAACATGGAGATGATGAATAGGATAGCCATTGTGATTCTGAATTGGAACGGGAGCAAGATGCTGCACCGCTTTCTTCCCGCAGTGCTTGCCTGTTCCCAGGGGGCAGACATCGTTGTAGCCGACAATCACAGCACTGACGACAGTGTGAGGATGCTTCGGGAGTCCTTCCCACAGGTGCGTTTGATTGAGCTTGAGCAGAACCTGGGGTTTGCCCAGGGGTATCAGGTGGCATTGGCGCAGGTTAAGGCCGAGTTCTATGTGTTGCTCAACAATGACGTGGAGGTCACTCCCGGATGGCTCGGTCCCTTGTGCCAATATATGGATTCCCATCCCCAGGTGGCTGCCTGCCAGCCCAAACTGCGTTGCCTATGGAACCGTTCGCGCTTCGAGTATGCGGGTGCTTGCGGGGGCTATGTGGATGCTTTGGGCTATCCTTATTGTCGAGGCAGGGTGATGGCAGTGGTGGAGAGCGACGAGGGCCAGTACGATGCAGTGGCATCGGTATTGTGGGCCACAGGAGCTGCCTTGTTTATCCGCAGCCAAGTATATTGGGAGGTCGGTGGGCTCGACGGCCGTTTCTTTGCCCATCAGGAGGAGATTGACTTGTGTTGGCGCATCAGAAGCCGTGGATATGGCGTGGCATGTGTGCCCCAGAGTGTAGTCTTCCATTGGGGAGGCGGCACCTTGCCCAAGGACAGCCCGCACAAGACCTATTTGAATTTTCGCAACAATCTGTTGCTGCTCTATAAGAACCTGCCGGACGACCGTTTGTCGCGTGTGATGAGAATCAGATGGCTGCTGGATGCCCTGGCTTCCCTGCAGTTTCTTGCGAAGGGGAATATGGCCTCATTTTGGGCTGTCTGGAGAGCCCGCAGGGACTTTTGCAGCCTGAAGCACCGCTTCCGTGCCGACCGTGAGGAGAACCTTCGAAAAACTGTAGTAAGCCCCGTACCCGAACAGACGGACATCAGTATCCTTTGGCAGTATTATGTACGATGGCGCAGGACGTTCACACAATTACCAAATCAAATTATATAGAGAACCATGAGAAGAAGAAGTTTTATCAAGACTGCTGTCGCCGGGGCGGCAGTAATGACTTTGCCGGGATGGGGCGGTCAGATGTATGCAGCCACTGCATCCACCCCTTACATGAAGCCGGCTTCTGGAGAGGATGCCTTCCATTTGGGAATGGCGGGCTACACTTTTGTGCATTTCAACCTGGAAACCACACTGGCCACCATGAAACGTCTGAATGTACACTATTTGTGCATCAAGGATTTCCATCTCCCGCTTGACAGCAATGCAGCACAGATAGCGGCCTTTCACGCCAAACTGGCCGAGTATGGGGTCAAGGGCTATGCTGTGGGCCCCATCTATATGAAGTCCAAGGAGGCTGTCGATCAGGCCTTCGAGTATGCCAAAAGGGTGGGGGTAGACCTTCTTGTGGGTGTTCCCAATTATGAATTGTTGCCCTATGTGGAGACCAAGGTCAAGCAGTACGACATTCGTTTGGCCATTCATCTTCATGGCCCCGACATGCCGCTTTATCCTGATGCTACGGACATCTGGAACAATGTGAAGGACATGGACCCGCGGATGGGCATGTGTCTGGACATCGGCCATGACCTGCGCAAGGGCTCTGATCCTTTGGTGGACCTCAAGCGTTATTCCAGCCGTGTTTTCGACATTCACCTCAAGGATGTGACCGACTGCACCAAGGCTGGTCACGCCATTGAGTTGGGACGTGGGCGGATTGATTTCCCGCGTTTTGTGAAGACGCTCCGGAAGGTGGGATATGCTGGTTCATGCAGCCTGGAGTATGAAAAGGACATGAAGGACCCCTTTATGGGCATTGCCGAGAGCGTTGGCTATTTCAGGGCGGTCTGCGATACAACCAGGAAATAAGACGATGGAGGCAGCACTGTATCTGATTCCTGTTACATTGGGCAACACCTCACACTCGCAGGTGTTGCCCGCATACAATGCAACCATTGTATGCCAGATTCGTCATTTCGTGGTGGAGAATGTGCGTTCCGCACGTCGTTTCCTGCGCAGTATCGACCGGGATTTCCCCATCGATGATTGTGTGTTCTTTGAGATGGGCAAGCACGCAGATGAACGCCTCTTTTCTCAGTATCTCCAGCCATTGCGTGATGGATTGCCTGTGGGGGTCATCAGCGAGGCTGGCTGTCCGGCTGTGGCCGATCCCGGGTCGGCAGTGGTGGGGATAGCGCATCGTCAGGGATTGCGTGTGATACCTTTGGTGGGACCTAGCAGCATGATAATGGCAGTGATGTCCAGTGGGTTCAATGGTCAGAGCTTTGCTTTCAATGGCTACCTTCCCGTGGATTCATCTAGCCGTGTCAGGCGAATCAAGGCATTGGAATCGAGGGCTTGGAACGAGAACCAGACGCAGCTTTTCATTGAGGCTCCTTATCGTAACCAGAAGATGCTCCAGTCCTTGCTCTCCACCTTGCGTCCTGCCACCAGATTGTGTGTGGCAGCAGGAATCACAACCGAACAGGAGTATATCCACACCAGCACAGTTGCGGAGTGGAAGCGCCGGCAGCTTCCTAGCCTGGACGATGTTCCTGCCATTTTCTTGATTGCCCGATAGGGGCATCCCTGTCCTTGATGGCTTGTATTTATTCCTTGGGCAGATAGTCGAAACTGTCGATGGTGCCTGTCTTTGAGGAAAAGCTGATGCCCACCTGGTATACCTTGCGACTGTCTGCGGCATAGGGTCTGGCATAGCCCTTGTCGGCTATCTGCTGCAGGGCGG
>CAMBDA010000006.1 GCA_945865175.1 uncultured Prevotellaceae bacterium
AAACCTATCGCGACCTTAAGAACTCGCTTGACACGGCGGAGGAAAAGGGGCGTGCGGAAGGGCGTGCGGAAGGGCATGCGAAAGAGAAGAAAGCCACAATCAAGAGGTTGTTGGCATCCGGTGCATCTGTAGATATTATTGCCATAGCAACAGGACTTACTGATGACGAGGTAAGACTCCTTATTGACGAGATCTCATAAGGGCGGTTTGCTTAACGTGACACCCTTGTTGTGCGCGATGCAAAAGTAAGTCTTTCATCGACAAAAGCCCTGCGTTCCCTGGGCGAATTCTTTTCCCCATTTCGTGGGGACCCCAGCAGAATGCGGATATGAAATTATGTCGCTCCGCGGGGGGCAACATAATTTCATATCTCCTGCCGGCTTTTGTGACTTGTGTGTTCTGTTTGTCGATGAGGCTACAGCTCTTCTTTAAAAATCTTTGACCTTCTTTCCGACGGTTAGTTTAATGCTGAATAGCATAAGCGTCACCTCATTTAAGTTAAATAATGTTAACCAGGTGAAGATTTAACCAATTTTTCTTTTTGTGTTAAAATACTGTTTCTAAATTTGTGGCCAAAAGCATCCCTTTTCAAACAAAGACAAACCATAAACAGAGGCAAAAACAAGAAACCATACGAAATAAACAAAACAAACAACACCAAGTAACAAAACAAAAAAAATTCATATCATTATTAATTTAAACCTAAATGTATCATGAGAAGAGTTACTAGTTTAATGCTTCTGCTGTTGCTCACTTGCCTACCCATTTGGGCACAGCCACAAAATTATGGAGACGCCCTGATTACCAGTGCGGATCAGCTGTCGAGCCCGTTTGGCGATTCTCAAGAAGGCCAGCACATTGAGTATCTGGTCGATGGCGATTTCGGTACCTTCTGGCACACCGACTGGCACGGAGAAGTGCAGGGCGACGTGCATTGGCTCCAGGTGAATCTGGCTGAGCCTGTTACCGGAAACCTTGTTGTTTGGATGAAACGTCGCGCTGCTGACAACGACCATCCCAGCCGGATTCAGGTTATCAGCGGTTCCGACGCTGATTTCACCACTGAGGAGATGATTGCTGAAGTGGAAATCAGTAATCCTTCCAGCGGACAGGAAGGTATGACTCCCCTTATCAAGCTGACAAAGCCGTTGCAGTATGTACGTCTGGCAGTGGTGGATTGTAAGGGAAGCGGACAGGGCTATCGCAAGTTCTGGCATGCCGCTGAGGTACAGTTCTATGCTCCCTCCGATGATATGATTGCCCGCCAGAAACTGGAGGATGTCTTCACGAAGTACGATATGTACATGTATGAGGATTTTGACTACGGAACAGACTACGGTCAGGTGACCGACCGCGAGACTGGTGACCTCTTCCGCGAGAAGCTGGCTGCTGTGGAAAAGATGTTGCAGGACGAGAACTATCCCTCTCCCGAGGAGATTGAGCTCATTGCAGCCGAGCTCGATTCGCTGTATGAATGTGTATGGAACTCGGAGAACCTCTTCCAGCTGGAGCAGAAGGGCTACTACCGCATCATCGCAAGCAAGGACTACTACAAGACCATAGAGACCGGCGAGGTGGACGAGGATGGCAACGCCATTACCGAGAAGGTGACCGGCATCGTGAAGAGTCTGTATGGAAAGCTCGAAGGCTTAGGTGGCTGGCACACCTATGACAAGGAAGACTGCCGCGACGTGTGGTATCTGGAACAGAACGCCGACAGCTCCATCACGATGTACAATGCTGCCACTGAGATGGGCTTTGCCGAACTGGGTTCTCCCGTCACCATGCGCGAGGAACTGGACAGCTGTCTGAAGATGCGCTTGGACTTTGCCGGCCGCGATCCTGAGACAGGACGTGTAGTCCTCTATATCCGCAACAATGAGACTCCCCGCGACAAGACCCTTGCGCAGAGTGTGTACCTGCATCAGTTGGGGCACGGACAGGGTGCCAATGACAATGGTAATCTGTGTCTTTGGAGAGGCACCTTCCAGAATGCTGCCATCGCCGAAGGTGACTGGGGTACCAGCGAATGGTATCTGGAGCCCGTTTCCGACGAGGAGGCTCAGGCGCTGATTGAGGCATACGCTCCCGTCAAGAACCACGACCTGCTGGTGCTCCAGTATCAGGAGGTTCTGGCCGATGCACATGCAGCCCTCACAATTTCCAAGGAAACCAACGACAAGGCCCTGATTACCTCTAACGATCAGTTCGCGTCCAAGGTGACCGAGAGCAGCGAAGGTTCGCTCAACAACCTGCTCGATGGCGACAGCAACACCTTCTGGCACAGTGCATGGAAGCCTGGTAACCGTCCTATGGGTACCCACTTCCTGGATGTCATCCTCCCCGAACCTACTGAGGGCGTGATGAACATCTGGATGCAGCGCCGTGGTACATCCACCAACGATGACAATCCTACACTCTGGAACATTTACGGCTCCAACGACGAGGCCGCACTGGAAAGCGTTGCCGACTTTGAAAATACCACTGATGAGGCAGAACTTCGCGCACAGACCGTTGAAGGCTGGACACTGATTGCCGAGGGCCTGGAGACTCCTTGGACCTCTGGGGTTGTGCCTGTGAAGAGCGCAAACTTCACCGTGCCAGAGCCTTATAAGTATTTCCGCTTTGTCTGCACGCAGACGAGAGGTGGTGGCAACAATGACCGTGGCTACTTCCACATCGGTGACTTCCAGCTGTATCTTGCCAACCTCATCACCCAGTTCAGCAAGATGGGTGAGGTGGGCACCAAGTTGGACGAGCTGGTTGCCTATGGCGACTCTCTCGACACCGACGAGCTCACCATTGATGACCTGCGCGCACTGGAATCCGCACTCGAGGCCTTCCGTGCCATCCTGATTGATCCCACCGAACTGCGTCAGCTCCTCCGGAGCGAGTCAGGTACTACCGGTATTCTTGCAATAGGCGACGAGCCCGGCTACTGGTCATCTGATGCTGAGGCCAATGCCCTGGATGCCATCCTTGCCGAGGCTGATGCCTATGACAAGGCCGGCGAGTACACCCAGGAGCAGGTGGACAAGTATGTGGCCGGCATCACTGCTGCTGCCGAGGCCTTCAAGACTGCCTTCAACACCGTTGACCCCGGTATCTGGTACCGCATCCAGTTCCCCGAGGAGGAAATCTATGACGACAACGGTTGGGGCAAGGGCAACTGCAGCGCAATCGAAACCAATGCTATGGGTGCCCTGTTCGGACAGTATGCAAGTGTAGGTACTCTCATTTCTGATGTTGAACTCCCCTACATCCAGCTCACCGAGAACGACGCTATCCGCGAGGGTGCTGCCATGCACTTCACCACACTCGACGAGATTGGCGAGGACAACGATGCCGCCCTCTTCCGTTTCATCTCTGTGGGCGACACAGCCTACATCATGCAGAACAAGGCCACCGGTCTGTTCATCAGCTGTGCAGCTGCCAACAGCAATGACGTAACCCTGAGCCTCAATCCCACCATTTTCAAGATTGGTGTCACCGGCAAGGGTGGTGTGGCTATGCACGGCTACAGCCTCGACGGCGCTGACCGCACCGGTCTCCATGTCCAGAACTCCAACCACCGTCTGGTCACTTGGGGTGACTACGGCATTGGCACCAACACCGGTCTCCACCTCGTATCTGCAGCTGCAGTAGAAGAGGCAGACCTTTCCTTCTACCGCGATGTACAGCTGGGTGAGGTGAAGGCACAGTGCTATCCCGTGGCTCTCGAGGCTACCGAAGGTACCTTGCTGGAAGTGGCAGGCACCTATACCAACGATGAAGGCAACTGGGTTGCTCTCAACACCATCGATCGCACCAAGGCTGGTGTCCCCTTCATCTACCTCTATGGTGAGATTGGCGACTACACTCCTGTCGAGGAAGGCGAGGAAGCTGTTACGGATCCCTTCCTGTTCAAGCCTATTGCCGACGAAGTTGTTGCAGCTGCTGACAGCATCAACGGCATGGTTGGTACCTATGCTGCCAAGACGGTAGAGGCTGGTACCGTGGTATTCGTGGGTGGTGGTGCCGAGGGTGCCAAGCCTGCCGACAGCGAAGCCGGCACGGCCAGCACGCTCACGGTTCCCGCAAACGGTGCATACCTCAACTTCGGTCTGGCTCCAGTAGATGCCGCAGGCTCATACGATCTGGTTATCAAGATTGACGGCGAAATCGTCGACGGCATCCAGACTGTCCTCAACAAGGTGGCCCAGCGTGGCAAGGTTTATTCAATCGACGGCAAACTGGTACGCGAAAACGCTACGCTCAAGGATCTCAAGGGTCTGGGCACAGGCGTCTACATCCTGAACGGTGTGAAGGTTCGCGTGAAATAACTCTCATTCCTCAACCTAACATTTCCAGAGGCGTGTCTCTTTCCGAGGCACGCCTCTTTTCGTCATCTGTGTGGTTGTCATGGGAAAAACAATGATAACAGGGGTGACTCCGCCTTTTTCCCGCCTTGGGAACACACATTCAGTTAAATACCTTTAAATAATGGTCTGTTTGGCGATGCTTTTTGTCATCAAATCAAAAACAATCCATAACTTTGTAACCGAATGTTCGCGAGGACGCAACGACGCTGTCACAAAAAGATGACACGCACGTAAGAGGTAAAAAGACGTAACACTGCGCACACACGATTACCTGCGCACCGACAGCCAAATTCAAAGAAACCCATTTATTCATTAATTAATAACAACCTCTCATGAGAAAAATTACCTTTTTGATGGGGATGGTGCTGATGTTATTTGTCAGCCTGTCCATGCGAGCTCAGGAGATTCAGGAAATCGGTACTCCGCTGATTACCGATGCTGAACAGTTGAGCAGTCCATTTAGCGAAAGCCCTGACGTTGAAGGACCCACATGTATCCTCCCGTCTCTGATTGACGGTGACCCTGGCACCTATTGGCACAGTAGCTGGAGCGATCCGGGTACTGCCCACCATTATCTGGATGTGTCTTTCCCCGAGGAAATCTCTGGTGACTTCATTCTTTATCTAGTTCGCCGACAGGGGGCGGCCAACGACCATCCTACCTCATTCCACGTAGAGGGCAGTACGGATGCCACCAATTGGGTGATGCTGGACACCATCAACCTTTCCTTCGATGGTGCAGGTACGCCCGCCCTGTCTGACCCTTTCACCATCAGCACACCCGTGACCAACCTGCGTTTCACGGCCATCGACTGTGCACCCACATTCCGTATCTATTGGCACTGCGCAGAGTTCCAACTCTATCAGCCCGAGGAAGCCGGCTATGCCATGTATCTGATGAACCAGGTGCTACTCAAGTATGACGGCTGTCTGTCGGAGACCGAAGATGAACCCTATTTCGACTTTGGCGACCAGATTGGCCAGTACACCGACCGCGAGTCCTATGCGTTGTTCAAGGAAAAGGTGAAGTGGGTACAGGATGTACTGGAAGGATCGGTTGAAGTAGAGCTTACCATCCAGATGGCCAAGGAAGTGGTGGCCGAAATCGAGGCCCTCTATCAGGCTGTGCTCGACAGCAAGGTGCAGATGCCTCCTTTTGCCGACGGCTACTATTTCCTCACCACTGCCATGACCTATACCAACACCATCCGCACTCCCATCCTGGATGAGGAGGGCAATCCCGTGTTGGATGAGAACGATGATCCCATGTATAACGAAGAGGTGACCACCCCCGTGAAGGCCGCCTATATGCTGGACAACACGATGAGATGGAAGAGCCTGGAGGAGAACAAGGATGCCACCTTCCTGTTCCGCCTCACCTACGACCCTGCCACCGGCTATTACGATATGGTCAACTGTGGCAACGACGGCCGCGTGGCTGAGGTTGCACAGAGCACCACAGTGAAGCTGGATCCCACCCTGGAGGCCGAAGGCAACGAGATGACCATCACCTATATGTCCACCGATCCCGAGAAGGGACTTGTGGTAGTGCTTCGCCGTGCTTCCCAGACGGGAGCTTATGCATATCTCCATCAGAACGGCCATGGAGGCGGCACTGGAAGTGGTGCCGATGTAGTAGGCTGGGAAGCTGGTGCCGGTGCCAGCCAGTGGTGTCTTGTCAAGGTTGACGACGCTGAGGCTCAGGCCATGATTGATGCGTATGCCCCCATCCGCGACCGCGATGCCATGCTGAAGGAGGTTGCTTCCATGGTGCAGGAGGGCACCGACGCCCTGGCCGTGGCCGAGGACATCATCACCGAAGTGAACACCAGTGAGCCGCTGATTACCAGCGAGAGCCAGTTCTCTAGCCCCTACACCACTGCCGACGAGCAGAAGAATGCGGATGGCGAGGGCTATACGCCCGACAACTGCTATGGCCTGCTCATCGACGGCAATGCCTCCACTTACTGGCACAGCCGTTGGGAAGACGGCAATGTGAGCGGTGGTCTTCATTACCTGCAGGTAGAACTTTCTGATCCCGCTGCAGTGGAAAGTGCCGCCTTCATCTTCACCCGTCGTCCCGTTGTCAACGACCACATCACACAGTGGGGCGTATATGGCACCAACGATGCTGAGGCCGAGAAGGATGCTTGCGAATTCCTGGCCGAGCTTTACACTCCTTATACCGACAACACCGAGACCCTGACCAGCGACGGCTTCCCCACCAAGGGCTACAAGTACATCCGTTTCTATCTGGATGCCACCACTACTGGCCGTGGCTATGGCCACATGTCTGAGTTCCAGCTCTATCCTGCCACCATCACCGAGAACCCCACCAGCCAGCTGAAGATGATGGGCGAAATCGCCACCAACCTGCAGGCTGCCATTGCTGCTGTTCCCGAGGATGAGGATGACATCACGCTCGACCACTATACTGCGCTGAAGGCCGCCTATGATGCCTTCATGGCCATCTATGTGGATCCCGCCGACCTGCGCACCGCCATTGCCGCTGCCAATGAAAAGACATCTGTTGTTGTTGTCGGCACCACTCCCGGCACATGGGCAGAAGGTGCGGCTGACGCACTGAATGCCAAGATTGCCGAGGCTGAGGCATACGACAAGGGCGGTGTGTATACTCCTGCAAACTCTGAGGAACTGATTGCCGGACTGGAGACTGCCACTGCCGATATGATTGCCAGTGCCAACAAGGTGGAGGCCGGCAAGTGGTACCGTCTGCGCTTCTCTACTGAGGAGGCATACGAAGAGCACGACTGGGATAAGAGTCCTGCTGCCGACGCGAGCACACTGGGCAACCTGTTCGGCCAGTATGTGAACGTGGGCCTGTTGAACGAGGAGAACGCGGAAGAACCCGTATTCGAACTGATTGCCGCTACTGACATGCGCGAGGGCAACAACCTCTTCTTTGCCGACGAGCTGGATGAGGACGCTTCCCTGTTCCGCTTCATCGAGGTGGGAGACTCTGCCTATGTGATCCAGAACCGCGGTTGTGGCCTGTACATCAACTGCGCCGGTGCCAACAACGCCAATGTACGCCTGTCGCTCAACCCCACCACCTTCAAGATTACCGCCCTTGGTTATGGCAATGTCCTCATCAGCGGTATGTCGCTCAGTGGTGAGGGCCGCACCAACCTGCATGCCCAGAAGTCCGGTCATCGTCTGGTGACCTGGGAGAGCAACACGCTGGGCAGCAACTCTTCTCTTGTCATCGAGCCTGCCGATGATGTCACTGGCGATGTGGCCAACGGCTTCAGCCGTGACATTGTCCCCGGCAAGATTTATGCACAGTGCTACCCCGTTGGCCTGAGTGCCGAGGAAGGCACGATGTACACCGTAGCCGGCACCTATACCCAGGATGAGAAGCACTACATTGCCCTCAACACCATCGACGGTGCCAAGGCCGGCGAGCCCTTCATCTACATCTATGGTGCGCCCGAGGACTTCATCGTTCCCGAGGTGGGCGAGGACGGCGAACCTGCTGAGCAGGAAACCGTGGTTGTTCCCTTCACTGCTGGCGCTGAGGTTGTTTCTGAGGCCGGCCGCGCCAACGACCTGGTGGGTACGTTCACCTACCAGTGGGTGGACAATGGCACCACCGTCTTTGTGGACAACCGTGCCGAGGGTGCTTTCGGCGAGGAAGGAACCGACTGCACACGCGACGTGTATGAAAACGCAGCCTATCTCGACTTCGGCACCACCGAGGCTGACCCCGCCGGCAGCTACGACCTGGTTATCGAGGTACAGGGTGAAATCAACACCGACGCCATTGAGCATGTCATCGACAAGGTGGCCAAGGCCGGCCGCATCTACAGCATCGACGGCAAGCTGGTTCGCGAGAACGGCACGCTCAACGATGTTCGTAATCTTGGCACCGGCATCTACATCCTCAATGGTGTGAAGGTGAGCGTGAAGTAAGAAAGGAATACCCCCTCGGTTCCCCTGTTTAGGGGGAGGAGGCACAAACCATTGGCCCAGGGCACCGCCCTGGGCTTTTTCGTACCTGTTTTCCACGTCGTCGCCCAGCAGGGGCAAAGGCAAGGCCCACCCCTCGGGGCGTTCTCGAGAAACAATCCATCTCATCCCATCCCGCCCGGGACTTATAATGATAAGGGAAGGGCACTAGGAGTTTATGGCGGAGGGATATTATATGTGATGGCGATAGGATTAATAACCTTAACGCCTATAGATTAATAACCTTACGGCTGAAAGGTTATTAATCTTATTCATTTGAAGTCTAAGACCCCTTTGCGTTGCAGTCTGTGTGTCATCAGTGAGAAGGTTATAGAAACTTGTGTGCCACCTTCCTTGCCCATTGCACCGGTCATACCCGGTTGCATATCCCGTAACTATGTTAAATAATGTCTTTTATGCGCCAGGATTGATTTTTTTTTGTGAAACGTGTTGCGGGATTCAAAGATTAATCATATCTTTGCGCGAAAATAGCACAAATACTAACTACACACAAACTAACAACATGAAACAACTGTTCACTACACTTTTGGTGGCCCTGACCGCCATGTTCGGAATCGCCCCACTGCACGCGCAGGAAACCGAACTGGAAGGCAAGATTATCACCCTCGGGTCGAACGCCACCACGTTGGAAGAAGGGAAGTGGTACGTACTGAGAAACTTCCTCACTTCTAGTTATGTCGTTGAAACCACCGGCAACAATCTGGCGGTGCAGACGGCCAACCCCGACAATACCGATGCCACGGCCAGCGCGGGCTATCTGATGAAGCTGGAAAAGCAGGCCGATGGCCGCTACCTCATCAAGACGGCACTGGGCAACTATGTGTGCAGGATGGGTAAGAGCAAGAACAACGGCACTTCGGCCACCGCCGAGGAGGATGCTCCCTTCACCATCGAACCCATAGAAGGACGCCCCGGCCACTACACCCTGCTGAGCACCCTGGCCTCCGGCCTGAAGTACTACATGCAGGTGGACGGCGGCCAGCTGGGCGGCATAGCCACCAAGGGCGGTGCCAACAGTACGCGCGACTGGGTGATTCGCGAAGCCAATCTGACAGCTACCAGCGAACTCACGGGCAAGGATTATGTGAACTACATCCTGGGCAAGGGAGGTCTGGTGCGCCTGACCAACCGCCGCAGCAGCAACTACAACCTGGCCGACAACGGCGAGAAGACCCTGGGACAGGTGATAGACAAGACCAGCCGCCAGCAGGTGTGGATTCTGGAGAAGGACGGCGCGGGCTACACCCTGCGCAACGGACAGACAGGCCGTTTCCTGAACGATGACGACAACTACCGTTCGCCCAGCACCTCGCCCACAACCATCTACATCCAGTTCAGTCCCAACAACTCGGGCACCAGCAGCTGGATAAACATCTGCGAGGAAAACAAGTTTGACGGCATGAAGTGCCTCAACGAGAACGGAAACTCACCCGAGGACCTCTACCAGTGGAGCGTGGCCGGCGATGCAGGCTCTGACTGGACCATCAGCGAAGTGGAGGAGTTCACCCTGACGGAGATAGAGGAGGCCCTGAAGGCCAACTCCAAGTACAAGGTGGTGGAAGACGGAAAGATATACCATATTTATAATATGGGCTATGGCACGGTGATGTTTGAGAACCTAAACGGCAACCGTGTGAGCTGCCAGGCCATGGACGAAACCAAGTATGCCCAGTACTGGCGTGCCGAGGCCAGCGGTTCCAAGTTCTTCCTGAAGAACCTTGTCACCGGCCGCTATCTGAAGAAACAGAACGGTGCGCTGAGCAGCATGTACACCACCACTGAGACCAGTTCCTCGTCGGTCAACGGCTTTACGCTGAAGAAGACCGACGACCCCACTGAGAACACCTATGCCATTGTGGACAACGGCAGTGTGGGCCTGCATTGCGATGCCAACAGTAATGTGGTGGGATGGTATACCGACAACGACAACAGTATCTGGGGCTTTTCACCCGTGGAACTGACCGACGAGGAGATTGCGGCAGCCCAGAAGAACTACATGGACTATCTTGAACTGAGCAGCAATCTGGAGACCTACGCCGCCCATGTGCAGGCCCTCTTCACGGATGCTGCATGTACGGTGCTGAAGGACGAGGTGCAGGCCCTCAGCGATGAGGAACTGGCCGCCAATGCCGACTATGCAGCCCTCACGCCCGCGCTCCAGGCCATGGTGCTGAAGGTGAAGAACAACACCTGGCAGCAGTTTACCAATGAAAAGACCGGCTACACGGCCGACTACGAGCGCTTCTTCCGCGTGGCCGACTACAGGGTGTACAGCCACTATCAGCTGATGGCCGACGTGAAGTATGCGGGCATGAGCAACTGGTTTGGCCGTCTGTCCAACCCCACGGGTATCACGGGCTATGCAGGCGACATCGTCTACATCTTTGTGGATGCTGAGCCCAGCGCAGACTGTACGCTGGCTGTGGAGGCCGTGACCGGCACCAGCAGCACGGGCGCACAGACCCCGCTGCATGCCGGACTCAACGCCATCCTGCTGGGCGACCAGACCAACCTGTACATCTTCTATCAGCTGAACGATCCCGAGAAGTATCTGGCCGACTATCCCGACATCAAGATCCACATCGAAGGCGGACGCCTGAACGGCTACTGGGATGCCACCCGTGGCATGACCAACGCCGACTGGAAACTGCTGCAGCAGGACCTGCTGAAGGAAAGCCCCGTGCTGAACCTGAAGAACGACCATCTGGTGTTCTGCATGAACTCGGAGGTGGTGCAGCAGAGCGAGCCCAACGAGATGGAGGGCCTGATGCGTGTGTGGAACACCATCCTCACCAACGAGGAACGCTACATGGGTCTGGACGAACTGGAAGGCCGCTACAACAACATCTGGAACTGCTTCAGCGTGACCTACAACTACATGTTCGCCACCACTTACGGTACCTATTACAACGAGAACACCCTGCCCACCGTGATGAACTACTACAGCCTGACCCATCAGGGAGAAGGCAACGAGGGTGGCGCCATGTGGGGACCCAGCCATGAAATCGGCCACAACCACCAGAACGTCATCAACATCATCGGTACCACCGAGGCCAGCAACAACATGTTCTCCAACATCAACCAGCATGAGCAGGGCGTGAGCACCACCCGCTGGCGTTCGCCCGGTGTGAACTTCGACCATTTCAATGCAGGCGACGACTGGTACAAGCGCGACATCGGCATCACCACCCGCATGTTCTTCCAGCTCTACCTCTACTTCCACGAGATGAAGAACGACACCACCTTCCTGCCCCGCCTGTTCAAGGCCATGCGCAAGAATCCGCTCGACAAGCACGGCGACGGATGGGACAACTCGCTGGTGACACCCGAAGGCGAGACGGGCGGATGGAAGAGCTACGGCCGCACCGACTATCTGCAACTGGCCAAGACCATCTGTGATGTGGCCCAGGCCGACCTGAGCGAGTTCTTCGAGTCGTACGGTATGTTTGTGCCCGTGGAGAACTGCTACGTGGGCGACTATGCCAACTATTTCGTCACCACCACCCAGGCCGATATCGACGAGGCCAAGGCCTACATGAAGAAATACCCCAAGAAGCTGGGCAACATCATGTTTATCGACGACCATATCGCCACCAACCAGGCGGCTACTCCCGATCCGCGCTTCGAGGCAGTGCCCGCAGCCAACGGACTGAAGGTGAACTGCGGAACGTATGACGGTTGCAAGATGGGTACGGCCGGCGAAGTGGGCCAGTACAGCGACTACAAGCAGACCTTCGAGAATACCGACTACTACTATACCTGCAGCGACTACACCCGCAAGGTTTCCATCAACAGGAATGCCAAGGGAGCCGTGGGCTTCAAGGTGTACGACCTGGACGGAAATCTCGTGTACTTGTCGAACAACAAAACTTTCACCCTTCCGAAGGAAATCTACAATGCAGGCTTCATCGTGAAGGCAGCCGAGGGCAACGGCAACGACATCATCGTGCCGCGCAGCAAGTACAAGGTGCAGGCCGAGATGTACTACTCTGGCCAGGAAGAGAGCCGCACCGTGTATGTAGACAGTACCCTGCAGGCCGTGCCCGCCAACGCCCTGCTGGTGGTGGAGTCCGGACAGGAGATTGAGACACCCGAACAGGTGAAGGCTGTGGACAATGTGGTGGACGAGAACGGAAAGGCCGCCTGCATCCGCATCGATGGCAACAGCGCATGGCAGAGCCCCGTGGACATCCAGGCCGCTAGTGTAGTGTTTACCAAGGACAATGAGGGCATGGCCGCCCTGAGCCTTCCCTTTGCCGTGACTTCGGCCGAAGTGCCCGGCCTGCGCACAGCCACCTATGTGGATGGTGTGCTCAGCATCGAGGCTGCCGACCAGGTGGCTGCCGGACAGCCCGTGGTGGTGGAAGGCGACACCCAGATTACCCTGGCCCATGCCACCGTGGTGAAGTCGGCTTATGCTGAGCAGGAGCAGGTGAACGTACTGTCACCCGACGGACAGTCGGTGGTGATGGTGGAGAAGGCATCGCCCTTCCTCTACAATATGGCCAATGCCACCGGCATCGGACAGTTGCAGGCAGAACCCACTGTGAAGGGAGGTGCCGTGTACGACCTGCAGGGTCGGCGTGTGCCTGCCTCTGCAGTACGCAAGGGACTCTACATCATGGACGGCAAGAAGGTGATGAAGCATTGAGCCGCATTTTCCGCCATCCGGTAGGATAAGAACAATCCCCGCTCATTCCGAACCCTCCTACGGGGTAGGAAGGGCGGGGATTTTTGTGTCTGCAGGGCACTGGAGCAAAATAATCCGCAAGATTTTCCCGCTTTCGTTTGGCCGTTTCATCAAGTTGTTGTATTTTTGCGCATAATAACAAACAGAACACCCCAAACCATGGCAATGAATAATAAAAGAAACAATAATCCCCGCAGGGCGGCAAGGCCGGCTGCCCCTGCGCCCGCCCCTGCTCCGGCCAAGCCGAAACGCAAATGGCTGCTGCCCGTCATCCCGCTGTTCTTTTTGATGATATGGGGATGGGCGTGGCTCTATTATGGCGATGTACTGCGCATCGCGCGCGAGGAGAGCTTCTGGGTGTGCGATGCGTCGCAGATGAAGTTCCTGCTCGACCAGTCGTACGGTTCCCTCTGGTATGTGGGCCGTATGCTGCTGCAGCTGTTCCGCTATCCGCTGCTGGGCGGATTGATGCTGGCAGCCATGCTCAGCGCCTGCTCCTGGCTGGTGGGCTACTGGCTGCGCTTGTCACCCCGCTGGCGCTGGGTGCAGTATCTGCCCGTGCTGGCCTATCTGGGTTTTGTGTCCTATCTGGGGCTGGACATCTTCTATGAAGCCGAGACAGGACACCTGTTGGGCATTCCCGTAATGGCATTGGCCGTGCTGACGGTGGGAGGCGTGCTCATACGCTGTTTCAGCCGCAAGCCTTCCCCGGCCTTTGTGCGTGTGCCCCAGGACGAGACCCCCAGGCAGAACAGGGTGCAGCTGGCCGTGTGTCTGGCCGGTATGCTGGCTGTGGTGGCATTCACACAGTGGCAGCGCCCGTATCTGCGTGTCATCACCAAGATGATGGTGGCCCAGAAGAACCAGGACTGGCAGACCATCCAGGAGACTGCCCGCGCCAATGCCATGCAGAGCAACCGTCCGATGGCAGCGTATTACGCCATGGCACTGGTGCAGACCGACCAGGTGGGTGAACGCGTGTATGACATACGGCTCGATTATGACAGCCTCTTTGTACACGGATGGGACGGCCACCACAACAATGCCCTCAACCTCTATCAGCCCGAAGGCGACTATTATGCCGGACTGGTGGAGACCTGCTACCACCATTGCTATGAGCAGATGATGATGAGCGGGCCCACTGTGGCCAAACTGGAACTGATGACCAAGTGTGCCCTGCTGCGCAACGAGTGGCAGCTGGCCCGCAAATACCTGCGCATCCTGGGCGATGTGCCCTTCGAAGGGGCGTTCTGTGAGAAGTATGGCCCCATGGTGGAGCACAACGAACGGGTGAATGCCGACCCGGAGATGGCCATGGTGAGAATGCTGGAGCCCCTCCATGACTCCTTTGAGAACCTCTACCAGCAGCCCGTCTTCATGGGCTACAACCTGAGGCTCTATGAAGGGCGCAGCATGAATGCGCTGAAGAACAGTCTGGCCGTGTGTCTCTACACCAAGCTGATGCCCGACTTCACTGCCCGCCTGGAACCGCTCCGTGGCACCATGCCTCCCGAAAACTTTGCCGATGGCATCCTGCTGGTGGCCGCCAAGCAGCCCCAGTTGGAGAAGATGTTTACAGGACTGGACTTCCGTGCCACCCGACTGGGCGGTTTCATGTCGGAAGTGCAGCCCTATATGAAGGACCGCCCCGGCAATGCCAAGAAACTGTTTGAAAAATACAAGGGCTATTACCCCTATTATTACTTCTTCGGCAACCTCAAGGCCACCAAGAAGAAGACAACCACCAGCACCTCCAATTCGGGTGTGAACTAAGACCAAGCAAAAGACATGATGGACATGAGAACCCTATACAAGAGAAAGCCCGTGCTGGGCCTGTGTCTGGCGGCATTGTGCCTGATGACCGCCTGCAAGGATGCTGTGGAGGTGCCTGCCACCTTCGACACCCTGCAACAGAAGGCAGCCATCTTCCCCGATTATGAGGACGTGGTGGTGCCCCCTAATATCGCTCCGCTCAATTTTATGCTCAACGACTCGGCGGCCAAGGCCTGTGTGGTGTGCCTCAAGGGTGAAGGCGAGCCCGTGGTGGCGGGAGGCGAGGACTGCAAGGTGATGATAGACACCCTGCAGTGGCGCACCCTCCTGCAGGCCAACAAGGGCAAGGACATTCAGGTGAGCGTGTATGCCCGCCATGAAGGAGGCTGGGTGAAGTATCAGGACCACCGGTTGCATGTGGCCCCCGAGGACATCGACCGCTACCTGAGCTACCGTCTCATAGAGCCGGGCTATGAACTGTATCGCCAGCTGGGGCTCTACCAGCGCGACCTCTCGGGATGGGACGTGCACACCATCTACGAGAACAACCGCACGTATGACGAGAAGAACAACCATTGCATCAACTGCCACAACTACCAGAACTACAGCACACAGCACATGCTCTTCCATGTGCGTGCCAATCATGGCGGCACCATCATGGTGGACGGGGCGGAGGCCCACAAGGTGCAGATAAAGGACAGCACCATCCTTACGGCAGGGGTGTACCCCTCGTGGCATCCTACGCTCAATATGGTGGCTTTCAGTACCAACCGTACGGGACAGACCTTCCATCTCTACCACCGGGAGAAGATTGAGGTGATGGATGAGGCCAGCGACCTGCTGCTCTATGACGTGGACAAGAACGAGGTGCGCCATATCCTGCGCTCGCGGGATGATATGGAAACCTTCCCCTGCTGGGCACCCGATGGCAGGATGCTCTATTACTGCCAGTTCCATACGCAGGGGCTGATAGACCTGAATACTGTGCCCGACAGTCTGGTAGCCCGTGAGATAGCCATCCGCTACAACCAGGTGCGCTACAATCTGATGCGTGTCAGCTTTGACCCCAAGACCCTGGCCTTTGGCGCGCCCGAAAAGGTGCTGGACGCAGCCTCCATGGGCAAGAGCGTGAGTGTGCCCCGTGTTAGCCCGGACGGACGCTATGTGCTGTATACCCTGGCCGACTATGGACAGTTCCATATCTGGCACAAGAGCAGCGACCTGTGGGTGAAGGACCTGCAGGCCGACACCTGCTACGCCCTGTCGGCAGCCAACAGCAAGGATGTGGACAGCTATCACACCTGGAGCAGCAACGGACGCTGGATCGTGTTCAGCAGTCGCCGCGACGACGGGAACTATACGCGCCCCTATATCGCCTATTTCGACAACAGGGGCCAGGCCCACAAGGCCTTCATGCTGCCACATGAGGACCCCGAGGAAAGCATCCTCCTGCTCAAGAGCTACAATGTGCCCGAACTGACCCGTGACAAGGTGGGCGTGACACGCAACACCCTGCGTGAGTGTATCTATGCGTCCGACGGCGAGAAGGCCAGGTATGTGAGATGATATAACACAATATTAATTGCATTAAAATACCATTTGAATTATGAGAGTCATTATCGAGAAAGACTATGCTGAGCTGTCCCGATGGGCAGCCGAGTATGTGGCAGCACGCATCAATGCCGCCAATCCCACTGCTGAAAAACCTTTCAAGCTGGGTTGCCCCACGGGAAGCTCTCCGCTGGGACTGTACAAGCACCTCATCGAGCTGTATAAGGCAGGCGAGGTAAGTTTTGAAAATGTCATCACCTTCAACATGGACGAGTATGTGGGCCTGCCCGAGGAGCATCCCGAAAGCTATCACAGCTTTATGTGGACCAACTTCTTCAGCCACATCAATATCAAGAAGGAGAACGTGCATATTCTCAATGGAAATGCCGAGGACCTGGCAGCAGAATGCGCTGCTTATGAGCAGGCCATTGTCGAGGCCGGAGGCATTGACCTGTTTATGGGTGGCATCGGCCCCGACGGACACATCGCCTTCAACGAGCCCTTCAGCAGCCTCACCAGCCGTACACGTGTGAAGAGTCTTACCACTGATACCATCATTGCCAACAGCCGCTTCTTTGACAACGATGTGAACAAGGTGCCCAAGACTGCCCTGACCGTGGGCGTGGGTACCGTGATGGATGCCAAGGAGGTGCTCATCGTGTGCAACGGACATGGCAAGGCACGTGCCCTGCAGCATGCCATCGAAGGGGCAGTGAGCCAGGAGTGGACCATCAGCGCTCTGCAACTCCATCCCCATGCCATCATCGTGTGTGACGAAGCTGCCACCGATGAACTGAAGCACGGCACCTATAAGTATTTCAAGGACATCGAGAAGGACAATCTCTGATTGGTCCCTGTTATAGTGGCTGCGGAGGGTCTATAGCCCTCCGCTGTTTTGTATACCCAAATTTGTCGGGACGCATGACAGCCCGCAATCGCCTTGCCTTTTCCAAAAATAATCCGTACCTTTGCACCGCGAAAGAGAAACAGCCAAGTAAATGATAGTATGTATAGCAGAGAAACCGTCTGTGGCACGTGATATTGCACAGGTGTTGGGCGCCACGCGACCCATGGACGGATTTATGGAAGGAAACGGGTATCAGGTGACCTGGACCTTCGGCCACCTGTGTGAGCTGAAGGAACCCAACGACTATTCACCGCTGTGGAAGAAATGGAGCCTGAGCCAGCTGCCCATGATACCGCCCCGCTTTGGCATCAAGCTGAAGAGCGACAAGGGCGTGGAGAAGCAGTTCCAGACAATCGCCAGACTGATAGCCCATGCCGATGGCATCATCAACTGCGGGGATGCCGGGCAGGAGGGTGAACTGATACAGCGGTGGGTGATGCAGCTGGCCAATGCCCGTTGCCCCGTGAAGCGCTTGTGGATAAACAGCCTTACGGAGGAAAGTATCCGCCAGGGTTTCCAGGAACTGAAGGACCAGGCCGAGTACCAGACCCTTTACGAAGCAGGCCTCATGCGTGCCATCGGTGACTGGCTGTTGGGCATGAACGCCACACGCCTCTATACGCAGAAATATGCAGCCGGCATGAACCAGGTGCTCAGCGTGGGACGTGTGCAGACCCCCACGCTTGCCCTCATTGTGGCACGCCAGAAGGAGATTGAGAACTTTGTGCCCGTTCCTTATTGGGTGCTTTCCACCCTCTACAGGGACACGGTCTTTACGGCCGTGATGAAGGAAGGCGACCGCGGCTTTGCCACCCGGGAGGAGGGAGAGGCCGCCCTGGATGCTATCCGCGACCTGCCCATGCGCATCACCGATGTACAGAGAAAGAAGGGGACGGAAGCCCCGCCCCGCCTGTTCGACCTCACCAGCCTGCAGGTGGAATGCAACAAGAAGTTCGGCTTCAGCGCCGACACCACCCTGCAACTTATCCAGAGCCTTTACGAGAAGAAGTACACCACCTATCCGCGTGTGGACACCACCTTCCTGAGTGACGACATCTATCCCAAATGTCCGCAGATACTCAACGGCATGAAGGCCTATTTCCCCCTGATGGAGCGCATCAAGGGAAAGAAACTGGCCAAGAGCAAGAAGGTGTTCGACAACAGCAAGGTCACCGACCATCATGCCATCATCCCTACGGGCGTGGAGGCCAAGGGCATGACGGAGATGGAAGCCAAGGTGTACGACCTGGTGGCCCGTCGCTTTATCGGTGTGTTCTATCCCGACTGCCTCTTCACGGCTACCACAGTGCAAGGCACTATCGGGGAGGTGAAGATGAAGGCTACGGGCAAGGAAATCAATGACCTGGGATGGAAGGTGCTGTGGGCCAAGGCTCCATCGGACGGTGAGGAGAAGGCCGAGGAGGACAAGAGTCTGCCGGCTTTTGAGAAGGGGGAGGAGGGACCCCATACCCCCACGCTGGCCGAGAAGCAGACCACTCCGCCCAAACCCTATACCGAAGCCACCCTGCTGCGTGCCATGGAGACTGCGGGCAAGACTGTGGAGGACGAAGAACTGCGTGATGCCCTGAAGGAAAACGGCATCGGAAGGCCCAGTACACGCGCGGCCATCATCGAGACGCTTTTCCGCCGCCATTATATCCGCAAGGAACGCAAGAATCTGGTGGCTACGCCCACGGGTGTGGAGCTGATAGGCCTTATCCGTGAGGAACTGCTCATGAGTGCGGAGCTGACAGGACGGTGGGAGAAAAAACTGCGTCAGATAGAACGGAAGGAGTATGAGGCCCGCACCTTTCTGGAAGAACTGAAGCAGATGGTTTCGGACATTGTGCTCACGGTGCTGGGCGACAATGAGCCCCGACGTATGCCTGTGGAGCAGGAACCCGAGAAAAAAACGAGGCGTAAGAAGCAATAAATCTATCGCGCGCGCGTTATTATTAATAAGGTAATATAGCATAAACCGTATATGGCAAGTCATCACGCTTTCTCCCGCTCTGGCCGCACCGTCTGGTGGACCGCATGGCTCCTGGGCATGCTGTTGTCCGCCTGTGGGGCGGAGACGCATGTGAAGAAGGGGGATGCCTTTTATGCCATAGGTGAATACTTTGATGCGGCAGCCGAATACAAGAAGGCCTATTCGCGCACGCCTGTGAAAGAGAAACCCAAGCGGGGACAACGGGCGTGGAAAATGGCCGAGTGCTACCGGCATATCAACTATTCGGCCAAGGCCGTAGGGGCCTACCAGAACGCCATCCGCTACAATTATCCCGACAGCATGGCCCTGCTTTATCTGGCACAGGCCCAGCACAAGATGGGTGACTACAAGAAGGCCATCAAGACGTATGAGGAGTTCCTGCAGCGCGAGCCTGGCAATGTGCTGGCCCAGGCCGGAATTGACGGCTGTATGCAGGCCGCCTTGTGGAAGGCCAAGCCCACACGCTACACCGTGAAGAAGGAGCCGCTGCTCAATGGCCGGAGGGCAGATTTCTCTCCGGCGCTGGGAGGCGACGAATGGGACCAACTCTATCTCACCACCACACGCCCGCAGGCCAAGGGCGACGAGATAAGCGGCATCACGGGCACCAAGAGTGCCGACATCTTCATGAGCAAGAAGGATGACAAGGGCAAGTGGACACCGCCCGAGCCCCTGGAGTCGGAGGTGAATACCGAATATGACGAGGGGGTGTGTACCTTCTCCCCAGATGGCAAGACCATGTATTTCACCCGTTGCACCTTCGACCCCGACTATCCCCGTTATGCTGTCATCATGCAGAGCAGCCGCAGTGATGCCTCCTGGGGCAAACCTGAGGTGGTGGCTGTAAGCCGCGACACCTTGTCCAGTTTTGCGCATCCGGCCATTTCGCCTGATGGCAAATGGATGTATTTTGTGAGCGACATGCCTGGTGGCATGGGTGGGCTGGATGTCTGGCGTGTGGCCATTGGCGAGCATGGACTGGGCGGTGTGGAGAACATGGGGCCACCCATCAACAGTCCGGGTGATGAGATGTTTCCCACCTTCCGCCCCAATGGCGACCTCTATTTTTCCAGCAACGGTCATCCGGGGATGGGCGGGCTGGACCTGTTTGTGGCACGTGCCGACAGTACGGGCAAGTGGAGCATCGAGAACCTGAAATACCCCATGAACAGTGCGGGTGACGACTTTGGCATGACCTTTGAGGGACTGTACAACCGGGGATTCTTCAGCACCAGCCGAGGTGATGCCAGGGGATGGGACCACATCATGTCGTTCGAGTGTCCCGAGATATTGCAGACAGTGAAGGGATGGGTGTATGAGAAGGACGGGTATGAACTGCCCGAGGGATTTGTGTACATGGTGGGCAACGACGGCACCAACCTGAAGATAGGGGTGAAGGCCGACGGCAGTTTCACCCAGCAGATACAGCCCGGGGTGGACTATGTGTTTCTGGGATGCTGCAAGGGCTATCTTAATCACAAGGAGGAACTGCGCGTGGACACCACGAGCGAGAGCAAGGAATATGTGCTCCAGTTCCCCCTGGCCAACATCCATGCACCCGTGTTGGTGCGCAATGTCTTTTATGCCTTCGACAGTGCCGAACTTACAGCGTCGAGCACCATGGCCCTGGACAGTCTGGTGGACTTGCTCAACGAGAACCCCAATGTCACCATCGAGCTATCCAGTCATTGCGACTACCGCGGAAAGGACGAGTACAACATGCGCTTGAGCCAGCGCAGGGCCGAGAGTGTGGTCAACTATCTGATAGCCCATGGCATCGTGGAGGACAGACTTACTCCTGTGGGCTACGGGGAAAGCCGCCCTAAGGTGGTCACCCGTAAGGTGGCCGAGCAGAACCCGTTCCTGCATGAAGGCGACACCCTTACCGAAGCCTTCATCAAGGCCTTGCCCGACGAGGAGCAGCAGGAAACCTGTAATGCGCTCAACCGTCGCACCGAATTCCGTGTGCTCCGCATCACATACGGCCTCTTTGACAAGCCTGCTGTGCGTTAGGCGAATGGGCATTGTCTCGGATGCCGAAAATACGCTGGCATTGAAAAAGCTTCCCTTCCCATATGTCCGGGAAAGAAAACTCAGAAACAATTAAGCCCACAGTATGGGTAGCGACAGTCGGAATGCCTTTTCCATCATTTCTTGTTGCCAGCTTTCTCTATGCTGTATCCAATTTTCTCGAATGCCTTGACGAGGTCCTGGTAGGTGCATTTCTTGGGGTTATATACTATTGTCACTGTCTGGTTGGGAACAGATGTTTCAATCTTCCTGACACCCTGGACAAAACGTATGTTGCCCTTGATTTTCTTCTCGCAGTTTGGACAGTGCATGTGTGGGGTAGTGGTTACCTGCAGGGTGTCTGCCGATTTCGCTTTCTGCGCGAAAGCCGTACTAGAGGCGATGGCCAATGCCATGGTGATGATGGTCTTTTTCATTGTTTGTTGCTATTAAGTGTTACATTGTATGGTCTTCGTGATAGTTGCCTGCTATAGTTTCTCTAATCTATACCTTATGCCAATATATCCCATTGCACCATTCAGGGGTCCCCATATTTGTGTGGCATCGAATGAAGGCAGCCATGGATCGGATGCACTGCGGATTGCATTGTCTATTGTGTAGTTGGTGAGGTTTTCTCCGCCTATGTATAAGTCGAAATGGCGGAACTCCCGTGTAATCTGTGCCAGCAACTGGAAGTAGGCGGGATAGCGGCTGCGGTCATATAGTTCACCTCCACCGTTTATGCTGCCAGTTATGTCAAAATGCCACAGTTCAAGAGGTGTCTTATATCCCATGGTGAGCAATGCCTTATAGCGCGAGGTAAGCGGACGCCTGCGAAGGATGCCGTCGTAAGTGGTACGGGAGTCTATATACCTGAATGCTCCTGTAGCGATGAACCCATCGAAGAGAGGGTAGGTGGCATCTATCTGTGCAGCATGCGTGTAGCTCTTGCCAGAGAGGTCCTCGAATGCGAAGGTGTTGGAACCAGCCGTTCCATCAGGGTTGATAATCAACTGATTCTGGAAGTCTGTGTAGTAATAGTCGATGTTCACCTCAAGTTCTTTGTCGGCTATCGGCAGACGTAATGATGCAGACAAGCCCATGTTCCAAGCTTCTTCCTGTTTCAGCTTGTCGTATGCGATGAATGTCTTTCCGCTTGCCAGCAGTGATACATTTTCAGCCAAAGCGTGTGGCGAACGGTAGCCCTTTCCTGCAGAAGCGCGCAAGGTGAGAAGCTTCCAGGGGGAATATTTTATGTGGAGGCGCGGAGTCCAGAACCCGCCATGCTCGGTGGAGTAGTCCCACCTTACGCCTGGCATGATAGTCAGTTTTTCTCCATATTTATATGTATATTGTGCATAAAGACCATAGGTCGTTTCGTGAGGATTTCCAAAGAGGTCGTCCTTTTTGCCCTCGAAGGAGTTGAACAGCTCAAGACTTTGGCTATAGGTGTCGTGGTTTGCTGACGCTCCTATGCTCATGTTGTGGTCATGTGCCAGGTCCGTCTCAAACATCAGTTGCGCATATCCGTTCTTTTGGTTGACATCATAGATGGTTTTCCCAAACTGGTTGTCGGCATCATGTATTGAACCGTTCAGCATGAGTGCGAGCGATGTGTTATGCGCGGTGTTGAGCGTAAAGCCATTCTTCCATTGTGCCTCAAGGCGGTTGGTGGCTATTTCTATTCCATAATGCTCCACATCTGCCTGATGCTGGCTGTGATGGCTCATTCCGCTCAATCGATTGTCGTGCAGTGCCTTAATGCTCAGCTGGCTAATCCATGAGGGCGACACATACGCCATGCGCCACATGCCGTTTAGCTGTTGCAGTTTTGGCATGTCGATAAAACCGTCACTGTTGCGGTCGTGGCTGGTCTGTCTGTTCTCAAAATGCAGCAATGCGCTGGTGGACAGTCGGTCTGTGATATGTATGCTCCCGTCCACATTCACTTCCTGTTTCAGGTCGCTGTCAAGATAGGCATTCGCTCTAACGCCGTCGGTACCTTGCGGCTTGAGAAACTCCACATTAATCTGCCCGGTAGTGCTTTCATAGCCGTTTTTTACGCTTGATGCCCCTTTGCTCACTTGTATGCTCTGCATCCATGGCCCTGGCACGTACCCAAGGGAGTAGGGTATAGAGGCACCTCTTAGGTTGGGCATGTTTTCTGTGAGCATCTGTACATAGGTGCCGTTCAGTCCCAGCAGTTTTATCTGTCGTGCGCCTGTGGCGGCATCGCTGTATGATACATCCACCGACGGATTGGTGGTAAACGATTCTCCAAGGTTGCAGCATGCTGCGCGTATCAGCTCCCCCTTTCCGATAATCTCTGTGTTGGTGATGCGATGCAAGGATTTGCCTCCACTCCTTGCCTTTACCGTTATATTGTGCAGGGTCTTGCTGTGGTGAATGCTGTCCTGGGCAATGCTGTCTGGCTGTCCTATTGCGTTTGCTGCCGTTGATACAACAAATATTATTGTTGCCGTTATCCTTTCCTTTATCATGTTTAGGTGTTCTGTTTTTGGGGTGCAAAGATACATGGATTATGACAGAGCAACAAGAATATGGATGGCTTTTTCATGATTATTAAGGCAAAATACCATGTTTATGGGATGGCGGGAGGAGGTAAGCCGCATCCAGCTGGGGCCGTTTTTTTGATGATTTTTTCAAAAGGGTGTGCCTGTTCTGGCACACCCTCATGAAGATTACCTTTCGAACAGACGATTGACAAGTTCGGCGTCGTGCCCCTTGAAGTATTTCATTTCGCAGAGGGGCTTGTATTCGAAATCCGCGAAGTGGAGCAATTGTATGGCCACAAACTGATGGTCATCGGAACGGCATACCTCGGCGCGTATGTTGCCAACGGGAACGGCTACGGGAGACGAGCCTTGCGTCACGACCTTTTCTATCTGCTCAATTTTGCCGTCCAGCATTTGGTGGAGGCGTTCTCCGTTGAAGGGTGAATACTCATAAATGTGGCCTGTGAGGCGACTGCCTGTGGGGTTGTATGTGGCCTTTTCCACCAGGCCGAAAAAAAGGCTTTGGATGCTGATGTCGGGATGGGAGGACAGGGCGGGGGCCATGTCCAGGTCTTTGATCCTACTCATGATTGTATAAAGGGTATGGTGGCCATTGGATGCAAACGCTCTGATGGCCGGGTTTTATCTACTGTGTAATAATCGCGGGAATATAGTATGGGCATCCCTTGAGAAAAGGGACGTGCGATGTGTGCTAACACAGGATATGCCTTAGGGCAATCACGAAGTGGTGGCGGGAATACTGCCAGGGTTGGACAATTATGTGGTGGCTGGCCCATACGGCCAGCAGAAGGGAATGAAACCGAGGCGCCAGTTGCATATCGTGTCTGGCTTGTGACTTTCCTGGATGGGAACCCGAGGGGGGAACCACTTTGGCAGGACGCGGGCAGGCGATATGCATGCTGCCCAGTGCATCCTTGAATATGGTTTTTTCTTGCTGTTCCTCCTGGGCGGGATCGGTCAGTCCGTCGCGCTGCTCCGTCGCCATTCCGCCGTGGAGGTTGCAGGGCATGGCATCCGCTGGAAGGACCATCATCAGAAGAATGGTGGCCAGCAGGGCTGGGAGCAGGATGCGGACTTTCTTCATGCGCTGATATTTTGCTTTTATTTTCCTTTGTTCTTTTCGGTCTCGATGATGGCCTTCAGCTTCTTCACCTTTTTGGCGTGCAGTGTGGCCACATTGTGCTGCTCGGCAATGTCCTCGCTGATGTGGTAGAGCTGGTCCTCCTTTGCATTGCCTGATTCCGTGTTGGTGAGTTTGTAATAGGGAGCACCGTTGCAAGGAGTGATGTATTTCCATTCCCCATCGTAGACAGATAGCGAGGAGGAGGACTCAATCACATACTTGCGGCCTTTGCCGTCCTTTCCCAGCCAGCTGCGAAGCTGGTTCTGGCTGTCGGGGGCTGCATCCGCCTCGGGCTTGCCGCCTATCAGGGCACTCATGGTGGCATACAGGTCAATTTGCGATACCAGGGCATCCGACACGCCGGGCTTGATGCGGGACGGCCAGCTTACAAGGAAAGGTACCCGGGTGCCTGCCTCAAAGCTACTGTACTTGCCTCCCCTGAGCGGCCCCCATGGCCGATGGTCGCCCAGGAGCTCTACAGCCCGGTCGGCATATCCGTCGTCTACCACAGGACCATTGTCGCTGGTCATGATGATGAGGGTGTGTTCCAGCAGGCCTTCGCTGCGCAGGGCTTCCACGATTTCTCCCACGGTCCAGTCGAACTGCAGAATGGCATCCCCACGGAATCCCATGCCGCTCTTTCCCTGGAAGCGTGGATGCGGATAGCGTGGCACATGTATGTCATTGGTTCCCACATAGAGGAAGAAGGGACGGCCTGCCTCGCGGTGGATAAAGTCGGTGGCCTTGCGTGTCAGGCTGTCTGCGATGTCTTCGTCCTTCCATAGCGCCTTGCCTCCACCTTTCATGTATCCGATTCTGGAGATGCCGTTCACGATGGCCATATTGTGTCCATGATTGGGAGATGGCTTCAACTTGGTAACCAGCTCAGGGTGGGTTCTGCCCAGCGGCTCACCGGGAAAGGGCGTCTTGTAGCTGACATAGATGGGCGTGGAGGGATCGTAATTGGCCACATGCTGGTTCTCCATCCATACGCAGGGTACACGGTCGCCCGTGGCGGCCATGAGGTAGGAATAGTCAAATCCTATGTCCTGAGGACCGGGAGTGATGGTGCCGTTCCAGTCCTGTGTGCCTGTCTTGTCGCCCAGCCCCAAATGCCATTTGCCGATAGCACCGGTGGCGTAGCCCGCCTCACGGAAGATATCGGCAACGGTGTGCTGTTCGGGGCGGATGACCATGCCGGCATCGCCGGTGGCAATGCCTGTGTCGTTGCGCCGCCAGTTGTAGTGGCCTGTGAGCAGGGAATAGCGTGAGGGCGTGCTGGTGGCTGCTGCTGCATGGGCATCGGTGAAGCGCAGGCCGCTGGCAGAAAGCGCATCCACATGAGGCGTGGACACAGTGTGTGCACCGTAGCAACCCAGGTCACCATAGCCCAGGTCGTCGGCCACGATAAGCACCACGTTGGGGTGCTGCCTGTCCTTGCCCGTTTTTTGGGGCTGTGCGGCCTGAACTGTGGCATAGGGCCATATTGCGTTGCATATTCCCAGACTCCATAGCACGGTGGATGTCATCCTTCGGTCGGCGAGTGGGGCTATTGGTGTTGCGCCTATTTTTTTCATTGTGTGCGCTGTATTAATTAATATAGGTACAGAGGGTGACGTGATGGGCCTAGACTAGTCTTCCGCCTCGAAGCAGATAAGGTGGCTTTCCAGTGCCTCGCTGATAGGTGCCACCAGAGGCTCCTTGCCCTGGATGGCGGCGATGAAGTTGCGCATGATGTACATGTCGGCATTGCCGTGGAGAGGCGATGTGAGGACACGGCTGAAATTGTAGTGTTCGTCGGGCCTGTGGTTGAAATAGTGGACATGTACCTGGTCGTACATCACCTCAATCTCGCCCATGGCACACTGGATGAAGAACCTGCGACCATCCTTGTGGGTGAAGAAGTCCATGGTCATGCAGATGGTGGATTCGTCTTCCAGCTCCATCCACATCACCTTGTGGTCCGATACGTCGTTGTGGCAATGGTACACACAGCGTCCAAAGCGTCCCTGCTCCATTTCAGTCTGCAAAACCTGGTCGAGCGTCTGCCCCTGCGGAATGGGAAAGTTGCTGATCCATACCCTGCGCCGCTGATACATGTCGATGGCCGAGAAGGGGCAGTCCTTCTCAATGCTGCAGTGGATGCACCGTGTGGCGCTGCCTTCTGGCGCGTTTTCTTGCTTGAACCATGTGAGCTTGCCACTGGCACTCACACTCTTGACAGGCGAACCGCAGAGCCACAGCAGGTAGTCCACATCGTGGCAGCACTTGGCCAGCACCACGGGGCAACTCGTCTCCTTGCGCGACCAAAAGCCGCGCACGTAGGTGTGCAATGTGCGGTCGAGCCCGATGGAATTGGTGTAGTTGATGGACATGATACGTCCCAGCTGGCCTTCGCGCACCAGCTGGCGCACCTTCTGGAACATGGGGTGGTAGCGGAGAACATAGCACACGTTCACCAGCACGCCAGCCTCTGCTGCGGCTTCTGCCAGCGTGTGGCATTGCTGGACTGTGGTAGCGATGGGTTTCTCCAGCAGCACATGATAGCCATGACGGATGCAGCGCATGCACTGGTCGAAATGCCGGTCGTCGGGGGAGGCGATGATGACCGCATCCACGTCTTCGTGCCTTTCCATCAAAAACATTTCAGTCTCGCGGAAACAATGGTCTGCTTCCACGTGCATGAGGTCCTGTGCCTGGTGGAGCCTCACAGGATTGGGCTCCACCAGGTAGGTGATGCAGGCATCTTCGGGGTGCTGGAGCAGATACTTCATGTACTTCTGCGCCCTGTTCCCTATGCCGATGACTGCCAGACGTATCTTCCCGACGGGATTCATTTCTTTGTCTTCTTGCTGAGGTCAAGCACGCGCACATTGCGGAACTTCAGGCCTTCGCCGTGTCCCAGGAAACCGATGTGGCCGGTCTTGTTGAACATGCCGGGATGGTTGCGATGGTCTACGGTGTAGGGATTCGTGTCCGAACCGTCGGGGGCCACATTGTGTCCCTGGCATGCTTCGCGCAGGTTGCCATCGAGGATTACCTCGCCGTTTACCGTCACCTTGATGTGGTCACCCTTTACCTCGATTTCCTCCGTGCTCCATTCGCCCAGAGGCTTGTGCTTGAGCCGCTTGGCCGGAATGATGCCGTAGGCCGAACCGTGAACTTGATACTCATGCAAACCTGCGTAGATGGGGTCGTCGTGGTCGAGAATCTGGCACTCGCACATGCCGTAGTAAGCTGCATCCACGCCCATAGGAGTGCGTATGCCCACACCGTTGTTCACACCGGGCTTGGTGAAGCAGAAGTCGAAGCGGAACACGAAGTCGCGGTATTCGTTGACGGTGTAGAGGTTGCTCTCGTTGCCATAGTTGGCGGTCACGTAGATGACACCGTTCACCACGATGTAGCCCACCTTGTTGCCTGTCCACTTGTCGAGGTTGGTGCCGTCGAAGAGTATTTCGAAGCCGGCCTTCTGCTCTTCTTCTGTGAGCACATATACGGGTGAGGGCTTCACCTCGGCCAGCATCTTCTTGATTTCGCCCACGGCGTATACGCCGTCGGGATTGCCTGTAGCCTTGCCGTGTGCTTCAAGGATGGCTATACACTTGTCCATGTCGGCCTGCAGCATCTTGTAGTCGATGTCGGACAGACACTTGCGGGCGATGTTCTTCTGTGCAAGGGCAGCAGTATAGGCCACCTCCTTGTCGTCCAGACTCTTGCCCACCAGTATGAAACTGTTGCGTGTGGCTGTGGCACCCAGGCTGTTCAGCACGCGGGTCTTGGAGGCGGCAGTCTTGGCGCATTCCATAGCCTTGGCCAGACAGTTGGTGCGTGTGTCAGCATCTGTCTCGTGGGTCTCAACCAGGCCCACATAGGCCGAGAGTGCCTGTTCATTGCCCTGCTGTGCAGCCTTGAGCAGGGGAGCGGCAGCCTTGTAATTGGTACTGCTGACCAGTGCCTGCAAGGCCTGTGCATCGCCCTTCTCCCATGCCTGTTGCAGGTCGCTTACCGACTGGTCGGTGGCCGTGGAGGCCAGGGCGGGGTAGAGTCGTGCAGAATTCTTGGCAGCCTTCATGGCTTTGCTGATGGCGGAATAGCGCTGGTCGGCTGCCAGATCGTTTACGGCAGCCATGAACACTTTCTGGAAATCGGCCACCTTGCTGTCGGCGGCCTTGTCGAGCAGACTGGCAGCCTTGTCCACCTCACCAGCGGTGATTACACCGGGGAGTGCTTTCAGTGCAGCATCGGCCAATGTGGCATCATTGCTCTCCACCATTTCCAATACCACGGGTGTCACAGCCTTGATGCGGCGGCTTTGTGCCAGGCTAAGCAGGGCGAGTTTCTGTTCGCCGGTAGCCTCCTGAAGGGCTTGCATGACAGGCTGGGAAAGGTCGCCCTTCACGCTCTTCAGCGCGTTCAGTGCCTGTGCGCTGTAGTCGGTCTGCAGGGCAGCCAGCAGTGCAGTAATGGCCTCGTCGCCACCGATGCGTCCGGCCGTTTCGATGGCCATGGGTGTGGTGGCCTTTCCTTTCTCGATTTCCTTCAGTACCAGCGGCAGTTGGCTCACGGCCTTGTTGTCGCCCAGCCACCCCAGCACGTCTTCTTTGCCTTCGTCGGAGAGGGATTTGTATTTTTTGCACACCTTGGCAATGGTGGCATCGTCCGCGTAGTCGGCGGCCAGCTTGAGTGCCTGCATGCGGTAGGCGCGGTCCTTGCTCTTGAGTGCCTTGAGTACGATGTCGGTACAGTTGCCGCCTGCAGCCTTTATGTCGTCATAGAGCTGGGCGTAGGGAGCCGCACCTGCATGGGCCGTGTATTCAATGGCTTTGCTGTCCGAGGCAATCAGGCGCAACTGGCTTTGCAGAAATTCCTTTGCTGTCTGGTCGGGGGCGGATGAAACGGCCTCTTCGATGGCCTGCCTTACCGCTCCTGCATATTGTGTGTGGCCCGATGCATAGCTGACCACACCGCTGATGGCATATTCCACCATGTTGTTGCAAGCCTTCTCGGCGGGCTGCAACATGCGGCACAGGATGGTCACCGTCTGGGGCGCGCCCTTGGCCAGGTCGCCTATTTCGCGCTCAAAATCGTCGTGGTTCTGGGTGGGCATCTGTGCCAGCACGTCCTGCACGATGGTTTCGGGTTTTCTTTGCCGCTGGTCTTGTGCTGAGACGGACATTGCGGCCAGCAGCCAGAAGGCTGCCATGATGATTCTTATTGTCTTATACATATTTTCTTGTCGGTTTTGCTAGTTCGTTTGAATGGTGTGTCCACAGGCTTTTTCAGATGTATTTGCCCCAGTCGCCGCGCATGGGCTGGTTCACCAGCCGGTTGGCGGCATCGTCGTTGATGAAAAGTTGTGTCTTGGGGTCGAAGTGCAGGGTGCGTCCCAAACGGAGGGCACATACGCCCATGTTCACGATGGTGGCACTGTGGTGACCGTTGCTTTCGTTGAGTGCAAACTGGCGGCGTGAGCGTACGCAGTCGAGGAAGTCGGTGCAACGAGGCTCCGGATCGGGCAGTTCGTTGATGACAGACTGGATGTTGGGGATGGTGCATTCGAATCCCTTGTACACCTTGCCCTTGGGGCCTTCGATATAAGGCACCTTGCCTTGGCTCTCGAAACCTTCGCCTTCCAGGATTATCTGACATCCGTCTTCGTAGGTATAGGTGATTTTGCGCCAGATGCCCACTGCATCGGGATGCTGCTGGGGTGCATCCACCTCCACTTTCACGGGGAAGGTGTCATCCTTGCCCAGGAAATACTGTACGGGGTCGATGTAGTGCTGTCCCATGTCGCCTAGTCCGCCTCCGTCGTAGTCCCAATAGCCGCGGAATGTCTGGTGTGTACGGTGTACGTTGTAGGGCTTGTAGGGAGCCGGGCCCAGCCACAGGTCGTAGTCCAGCTCCTTGGGAATGGGCTGCACTTCCAGGTTCTCCTTTCCTGTCCAGAAGAACTTCCAGGTGAAGCCTGTGGCACCCGAGATGCGCACTTTCAGGGGCCATCCCAGCAGGCCGCTGTCGATAAGCTTCTTGAGCGGCTTCACATCGGTGCCCAGTCCGTAGAAGGTGTCCTTGAAGCGGAACCATGTGTCCAGTCGGAAAATCCTGCCGTTGCGCTTCACGGCTTCTTCCACCCTTTTCCCCTCGCCGATGGTGCGGGTCATAGGCTTCTCGCAGAGGATGTCCTTGCCGGCATTGGCTGCTTCCACCGACATGATACCGTGCCAGTGGGAGGGTGTGGCAATGTGTACGATGTCTACATCAGGGTCGTGGATGAGGTCGCGGAAATCGTGGTATGCCTTGGGCGTGATGTTCCATTTTGCCTTGGCTGCTTCCATGGCAGAATCCAGGTGTTTCTGGTCCACATCGCACAGCGCCACCATGCGGCAACGTTCGTCGTTCACGAAATGCAGGTCGCTACGTCCGATGCCTCCCACGCCGATAATGCCACGCGTTAACTGGTCGCTGGGAGCGATAAAGCTGTTTTTACCACCCATCTTTCCCAGCACGTTGCGGGGAAGGATGGTGAACAAGGCGGCACCCATGGCCCCTCGTTGCAGAAATGTTCTTCTGTCAATACTCATTAGTAGATGGTTTTTATGTTGTGAGAATGTGATTTCAGTTCCGTTGTTGCTGTCCGTCGGGCATGAGGTCCGTCGTTCCCGCCTGAAGTGGAATTTCACGGCCTTTCCACACAAAGGTGCCCGATGTGCCCTGTGGCAATTCTAGATGCACTTTCAACTGGCCTTTCTTGTCGTATTTGTATGCGGCCTTCACCCATCCGGCAGGGTGGGGTATGGCACCGCTTACATCCCGCAGTTTGCCCAGCGAGGGGGCAATGCGTATCTTCTTGAAGCCGGGCGCATCGGTTTCGATGCCCAGAATGATGCGGAAGAAGTCGATGTTGGGCGACGAACCCCATGCGTGGCAGTCGCTGCGTGTGGGCTCGGGCATTTCCGCCCAAGTGGTCATGTGCTCCTTCAGCTGCTGGCGCCAGATGCCCAGCTGGTCGAGGTAGGCATCGCCCATGCCCGCCTTCTTCATGGCCATGAACAGATAGTAGCGGAACGAGATGGTGGCCTGTGTGATGCTCTTGTCGGTGAGCATATAGTCGCATACCGACCTTGCCTCTTCGCCTTCCACAATCCCGTTGAGAATGGCCAGGATGTTCACGTGTTGCGAGAAGTTGCGGTGGTCGTACGTATCGGCAAAGAGCTTGTGCCCTTCGTCCCAGTACTTCTTGCGGAAGTCCTTGCGGATGCGCCCGGCCAGTTCGCGGTAATGCTCGCTCATGAATTTCAGTCCCATGGCCTCTTCCAGCAGTGTGGCTTCGTCGAGCGCCTTCAGATAGAGCAGGTCCTGATAGGCACTGTTGCCGTTTTTCTCGCGTATGGGTTCTCCGGACTCGAAATTGCTGGCCCAGTCGCAGAAGAACCAGTAAGGGATGTAGTCGAGCGATCCGTCGGGCCTCAGATATTGTTCATACCAGCTCATGACACTTCTGATCTGGGGCAGCAACGTGCGCACATAGGCTTCGTCCCCTCTGTGCATCCAGTAGTCGTAGACAATGCCTTCCCATGCCAGGCTGAAACTGCTGATGTGCTGTGGCAGCGTGGTGGGGTAGCGGCTGGCCGTGATGCCGTCGGGCTGCATGGACCGTCGGCCCATCTCGATGGCCTGTTTGGGGAGCGGGATGTCGCGGGTGTTGTAGAGGGTGACCATGGCCTGGATGCGTGTGTCACCGAAATACTGCAACTGCTCATAATAGGGACAGTCCATGTAGGTTTCGTTGGCACACAAGCGTGCCGTGCGCCAGCCCACTTCGAGCATCTTTGCCAGGTCGGCATCGCCCGAGGCGGCAAACTGGCTCTCGCATTGCAGGGGATAGGCGCTGAACGTCCCGTACATGTCGCGTAGGGTCAGCGGGTCATCGCCGGTCTTGACGGTCAGCTTGATGTAGCGCCATGTGCGCCACCACAGCGGTGTAAAGTGGAAATCACGCCCGTCGGCATCAATATGGTCCTCGTAGCCAAAACATATTTTGTTGTCAACAATGTCCCTGTCGCCCAGAGGCTCCTCTATTCCGTCGTGGACGGTGAAGAGCGTCTCGGCATAGGTGAGGGTGAGCCCTGCACCGCGTCCACCTGTCCAAAGGAGGTGGGGGTAGCCTGTAGTTTCAAAACCTTGGTCGATGAGCAGGATGGCTTCGGTGTGGGCGGGAATCTGCAGGCTTACGGGCTTCTTCAGGAAATTGCCGGTCTCTGTGATGCCCTCTGCCTTCCTTACGCTCTTCATGCGCTGGAATGTCATTTCCATGGGCGGAAGGGAACGCGGCACCAGGAGGCGGTACGGATAGTCGCGTGTGCCCTTGGCGGCCGGCTTCTCCATGTTTACGGCCTGCGGCCACTGGCTGTCATCAAAGTCTTCCTTGGTCCATCCCAGAGGGTAGCGTGCGGCTTGGACGGATTCGGTAGGTCCGGCTGCGTAATAACCGCGTACACGTCCCGTATGGCAGGGCGCATAGGATTCGTTCTTGATACATTTCCATGTGGTATTGGTGTTGGCTTCCGCTTCCTTGTCGGTGTTCCCTTGCACGAGGAACCCCATCCTCCCGCCGGACACCTGTGCTATGGGAGCCTGGTCGGCAAGGAACCATACGACGGCAGCCAGTATGTTTTCTCCCTCGTGGAGATAGGGACGCAGGTCGACGGTCTCATAGCTCCAGTTGCTCACGTCTCCCCTGCAGGGGCCCAACGCCACCAGTGAGTCGTTGACGTAGAACTTGTAGCGGTTGTCGGCCGATACGTGCACCACGTATTGCGAAGGCAGTTGGGGGAGACTGACTTTTTTCCGGAAATGGTAGACGGCATACTGCCGCAAGTCCTGGCCGGGTACACCTATCCAGTCGGCATCCCAGTACCCGCCCTGCATCCATCGGCTTGCAATCAGGTCCTGTCGGTATCCGGTTAGGTATACCTGTGCCTTGAGGGTTATCATACTCAGCAGACAAGCAATGCACAGCAATGATGTCCTTCTAAAGGTCATATCAGACATTTTTTCAAGGGTTTTAGGGTTGAATTCCTTGCAAATTTACATAAAAATTCTGAATTACATGCCTGTCGGGGGAAAAAACTGACGGCACTTGCCAGAAAGTCCTTTCTCTGTCCCCCAAAAACGTTCTGCAGCCAGTCATCGGTCCTGCTGCCGTGCGTTTTCTGCAGAGGGGCGGTCTCCTGCTAGAGCGGTTCCTTGCATGTGTGTGGATGCATGCGAATCATGGTGCACCCTTTTATAGGCTTTTTGCTGCCCAACTGGAAAAAATTTGTTACCCAGTTGGGTGGCAAAATTTCCCTAGTTAGGCAGCAAAATCTCCCCGTTTGAGCGTCCCCGCAGCCGCTTGCCAGATCTTGTGTGTCCGTGTGCGGTTCCCCTTCTTTATTTCAGGTGGTAGGTGACCGTTCTTTCCTTGCCGTTCTTGTCGGTATAGGTGACCTCGTACTGGCCGCGGAAACCGCGGAACTTCACTTCTCCGTTCTTACCGGCCTTCACCTTTGTCTCGGTCTTCCATGCGTGGTTGATGAGGTTGTCCAGGGCATAGAAGGACTGTTTCGGGCTCATGTCGCGGTGGAAGAGGCCTGATACAGACGGCTCGCCGGGCGCACCGCAGTCGTCCACGATGTTCCACCAGGTGATGCCCATCATGTTCTTGCAGCTGAACCACAGCCGGTATAAATTCTGTGCGATGACTGCTTGTATCTGTTCACCCTTTGTGCCGCCTCCGGGCGAGGTGATGGTGATTTCGCTCAAGTGGATGGGGAGGCCTGTTTCCGACAGGTTGTTCATCAGTTTCCACACAAGTGAAGGGGTCTGGCTCTCTTTACCTGCGGCTATGTCGAGGCACTGCTGAGGATTGAAGAGGTGCATCTGTGTGCCCACCACGTCGATGCGGCATCCCCGTTTCAGGAGGTCTTTCACCTGCGCGGCATATTCTGGGCCTGTCCAGTAGTCGTTGATGTTCATCAGCGCATTGTCGGAGATGAGGCTGCCCGCTGTCTGGAAGGACTCGTATGTGAAGTCGCCCGGCATGAATCCGTAATTGCTCTTGCACAGCTTCGAACCCGGTATCATGGCTCCTTTGGCAAAATCCTGTGCGCTCTCGTTCACCACATCCCAGCTGCTTATGCGGTCGCCATAGTATTTCACAATTTCGGTGATGCGCTTGTTGATAAGCTGTTGCAACTTTGGTCCCAGCTCTGGCAGCTTTTCCTCCAGTTCCTGCGGCGTGGCCTGATTGAAGGCGGGTGTCATCTTGTCCTCATTCCTGAAATTCTTCTCGTCGGCATATTCCGCTACATACTGCTTGAGCGTCTGCCGCTCCTCGTCGGTAAGAATCTGGTCCACAATCCAGTTGGGATGGTGCCATCGTCGGCTGCCCCATGTCAGCGGGTGCCCGTGCACGGGTATGCCATGACTTTCGCAATAGTCAATCATCGGGTCGGGCGCGGGACGTCGCCAGTGAGGCTGGTGCTTGGGGTCGGTCTGCTTGTTCCAATAGGCCTCGGTGTCCCAGTATTCCTCGCGGAAGCGTGGACGGCCTGGCTGCATCTCGAAGGGCTCCCAGTAGAAGGGTACGGTGGCGCGGTTGAACAGCGTGCCGAACAGTTCTTTGTAGCGCTGATTGGCAGCGGGGGTGCCCAGCTGGTTGAAGTTGAACATGCTGGCACCGAACACAAAATCGTGGCTTACTTGCTTGATTTCCACCTCAGTGCCCGGAGCGGCCTCTTCAAGGTGCAACACACCGTTTGCCTTGCGATTTTTTTCGATGTCCCGATCAATCTGCTTCTGCACTTTCGGGTTCCATATCTTCCAGTAGGCTTCGCTCATGATTTGCTCCTTGTCCTCCTGCAGGGAAGTGGGAAACTGTGGTTGGGCCATTGTGAGCGTGCCCAGGCATGTGAATGAGAGGACACAGATGATTCTTTTCATCTGTGGCTGTTTCTTAAGTGTGATTGACATAATGCTTTTTTTAGGTCTCCTTTGTCTTTGTTTGTTTCTTGTGGTTATTTGTGGGGTTTTTACCCTTTGCCGTATGCAAAAGTACCGAAAAATTCTTTTCCGGCAAAGCATGATTGTAATTATTTGGAGATAATCCCGGACGAATACCATAATTAATATATAGGTGTGCGACATTGTTGTCACTTTTTGGCTACCATCTTTGTTTTTTTCCTGCAAAAATGATGTGGATTAGAAAAAAAAGTGTAACTTTGCCTGCGATTATGAGACTTTGATACCAGATGAAACCGTTCAGATACATTCTCCTTTTTGCGATATTGGTGCATGTGAGCATCGCCTGCATGAACCGGGATGGGCAAATGACAGAGGTGGCGCGTGAGGATTCGCTGCGCATCGACACTGTGGCCGTGCTTCAGCCTGACGATATGTTGCGAGAAGTCAGGGTGGGCGACACACTGATGATGTTGCTCGATTCTTGTGACACGGTGGGTGTCACGCGGTATCTGACGGAGGTGCGTTACAAGGCTTTCGGCTACATCCGGCACAACCATATCATGCAACTTTCCCGTCTGGTGAACGAGGTTTACGTGTTCCTCCATACAGCCACTTATCGCCTTCGTTTTGTGCCAAGGGAGGACATACAAATGTGGGACAGTTTGCATGTAAGGTACCCCTTACAAGACCATTGAGAAGCGAATTTGGGCATTATGTAAGATGTTATATTGTTAAATATACTTAAATTCTCAGTCAAGTGACATGATTCTCTTTATTAATGTATATGGAGAATGATGCTGTATGGAAAAAAAAGCGTACCTTTGCATCCCAGATTGCGCATTTAGTGCGCTTTCCGTGCAAAAATACGGTCTGAATAAAATATATAACAATTAAAAATATAACAAAATGCCTACAATTCAACAATTAGTCCGCAAGGGCCGTACGGTGTTGGAAGACAAGAGCAAGAGCCCCGCTCTGGACAGCTGCCCGCAGCGTCGTGGTGTCTGTGTTCGTGTCTACACAACCACACCTAAGAAGCCAAATTCGGCGATGCGCAAGGTCGCCCGTGTACGTTTGACCAATTCAAAGGAAGTGAACAGCTACATTCCCGGAGAAGGACACAACCTTCAGGAGCACAGCATCGTGCTGGTTCGTGGCGGTCGTGTGAAGGACCTTCCCGGTGTACGTTACCACATTGTCCGTGGTACACTGGATACCGCCGGTGTGGCCAACCGTACCCAGCGCCGTAGCAAGTACGGAGCAAAGCGCCCCAAGGCTGCAAAGAAGTAATTCAACACAACACAAAATCAAAAGTTAATCTGGTTGTAATCAAGGTTGAGTAAAGTCTCAAGCGAGAGACTTGAAGACGGAATGTACAGCCCTAAAACAAAAAAAGATGCGTAAAGCAAAACCAAAAAAGCGTGTAATCCTTCCCGATCCCGTATATGGTGACGTGAAGGTGTCCAAGTTTGTGAACCACCTGATGTATGATGGTAAGAAGAGCATCTCTTATGAGATTTTCTACAAGGCTCTCGAAATTGTAAAGACCAAGATGGCCAGTGAGGAAAAAGACTCGCTGCAGATTTGGAAAGAGGCTTTGGACAAGATTACTCCTCAGGTGGAGGTGAAGAGCCGCCGTATCGGTGGCGCCACTTTCCAGGTTCCCACGGAAATCCGCCCCGACCGTAAGGAAAGTGTTTCAATGAAGAACATGATTATCTTTGCCCGCAAGCGCGGTGGAAAGACCATGGCCGACAAGCTGGCTGCAGAGATTATGGATGCATACAACGAGCAGGGTGGTGCATTCAAGCGTAAGGAAGATATGCACCGCATGGCTGAGGCTAACCGTGCATTTGCTCATTTCCGTTTCTAAACCATCATTTTAGGATATAAAGAAAATGGCAAAGCAAGATTTACATTTGACACGTAACTTCGGTATCATGGCTCACATCGATGCCGGAAAGACAACCACTTCTGAGCGTATTCTCTTCTATACGGGTAAGACCCACAAGATTGGTGAGGTTCACGATGGTGGAGCCACCATGGACTGGATGGCTCAGGAGCAGGAGCGCGGAATCACCATCACTTCGGCTGCTACCACTGCCTATTGGACATGGAACGGCAAGAAGTATAAGTTCAACTTGATTGACACTCCGGGACACGTGGACTTCACCGCAGAGGTTGAGCGTTCGCTGCGTGTGCTCGACGGTGCTGTGGCCACTTACTGCGCTGTGGGCGGTGTAGAACCCCAGTCGGAGACCGTGTGGCGCCAGGCCGATAAGTACAACGTACCCCGTATGGGCTATGTGAACAAGATGGACCGTTCAGGTGCCGACTTCTTTGAGGTTGTCCGCCAGATGAAGGACGTGCTCGGTGCCAACCCTGTGGTGCTGGCTGTGCCCATCGGTGCAGAGGAGAACTTCAAGGGTATCGTGGACCTCATCAAGATGAAGGCCATCCTGTGGCACGATGAGACCATGGGCGCCGAATACGATGTGCAGGACATCCCCGCCGACATGAAGGATGAGTGTGAGGAATGGCGTGGCAAGCTCATTGAGCAGGCTGCTGAACAGGACGAGGCACTCATGGAGAAGTATTTCGAGGATCCTGACAGCATCACCGAAGAGGAGATTATCGCGGCTATCCGCAAGGGTACGCTGGCATTGAACGTAGTGCCCATGACCTGTGGCTCTTCGTTCAAGAACAAGGGTGTGCAGACATTGCTCGACTATGTATGTATGTTCCTTCCCTCTCCCCTCGATACGCCCAACATCATCGGTACCAATCCCGAGACAGGCGAGGAAGAGGACCGCAAGCCGGATGAAGATGAGAAGACTGCTGCTTTGGCCTTCAAGATTGCTACCGACCCCTATGTGGGACGCCTCACCTTCTTCCGCGTCTACAGCGGTAAGGTGGAAGCCGGAAGCTATATCTACAACGTGCGTTCCGGCAAGAAGGAGCGTGTGAGCCGTCTGTTCCAGATGCATTCCAACCACCAGAACCCCGTAGAGGTGATTTCTGCCGGTGACATCGGTGCAGGTGTAGGTTTCAAGGATATCCACACGGGTGATACCCTCAGCGATGAGGATGCACCCATCGTACTGGAATCAATGGACTTCCCCGATCCCGTTATCGGTATCGCCGTAGAGCCCAAGACCCAGAAGGACCTCGACAAACTGTCCAATGGCTTGGCCAAGCTGGCAGAGGAGGACCCCACCTTCACAGTCAAGACCGACGAGCAGAGCGGACAGACGGTTATCTCCGGTATGGGTGAGCTTCACCTCGACATCATCATCGACCGTCTGCGTCGTGAGTTCAAGGTAGAGTGTAACCAGGGCAAGCCCCAGGTGAACTATAAGGAAGCCATCACCAAGACTGTCAACCTCCGTGAGGTGTACAAGAAGCAGTCGGGTGGCCGCGGTAAGTTTGCCGATATCATTGTCAATGTAGGTCCTGTGGATGAAGACTACAAGGGAGGTGGCCTGCAGTTCGAGAACAAGGTGACTGGCGGTAACATTCCCAAGGAATTCATTCCTTCCGTACAGAAGGGCTTTGAGTCTGCCATGAAGAGTGGTATCCTCGGTGGTTTCCCCATGGACAGCCTCAAGGTGGAACTGCTGGACGGTAGCTTCCATCCCGTTGACTCCGACCAGCTGTCGTTCGAGATTTGCGCCCTCCAGGCCTATAAAAGCGCTTGTGCCCAGGCCAAGCCCGTATTGATGGAGCCCATCATGAAGCTGGAGGTTGTCACTCCCGAAGAGAACATGGGTGATGTAATCGGTGACCTCAACAAGCGCCGTGGACAGGTAGAAGGAATGGACACCACCCGTACCGGTGCCCGTCTGGTGAAGGCAATGGTGCCCCTGGCTGAGATGTTTGGCTATGTCACCGCCCTTCGTACCATCACCTCTGGCCGTGCCACCAGCAGCATGACCTACGACCACCATGCTCCTGTAAGCTCCGGCATCGCCAAGGCTGTTCTGGAGGAAATCAAGGGCCGTGTGGATTTGGTATAAGACACAATACATAAAAACAGCAGGCATGGGGTCGACTGCTAGCAAACGACTCTTAGCAGACGATACCCTATGCCTGTCATAAAGAATATCAATAACTAAATAAAAAAATGAGTCAGAAGATTAGAATCAAGTTGAAGTCTTACGACCACAATCTGGTAGACAAGTCTGCCGAGAAGATTGTGAAGACAGTGAAAGTAACCGGCGCAATCGTTAGCGGACCCATACCCTTGCCCACCCGCAAGCGTATCTTTACCGTGAACCGCTCCACCTTCGTGAACAAGAAGAGCCGCGAACAGTTCGAGCTGAGCAGCTACAAGCGCCTTATTGACATCTACAGCTCTACCGAGAAGACCGTGGATGCCCTTATGAAGCTGGAACTTCCCAGCGGTGTGGAAGTAGAGATTAAGGTCTGATTAAGATTCAACAATACTATTATTAATATATAACTGAAATGCCAGGATTATTAGGAAAGAAAATCGGAATGACTTCCGTATTCAGTGCCGAGGGTAAGAACATACCATGCACTGTTATCGAATTGGGTCCTTGTGTAGTCACTCAGGTAAAGAGCGTAGAGCGTGACGGCTACAATGCCATCCAGCTCGGCTTTGAGGACAAGAAGGAGAAGAACACTACGGCTCCTCTGCTCGGCCACTTCAAGAAGGCCGGTGTGACACCCAAGAGACACTTGGCCGAGTTCACAGGTTTTGACCAGGAATTGAACCTTGGTGACACTGTCACCGTGGAGATGTTTGAAGGCAGCAACTTCGTTGATGTAATCGGTACCTCCAAGGGCCGCGGCTTCCAGGGCGTTGTCAAGCGTCATGGTTTCGGCGGTGTAGGTCAGACCACTCACGGTCAGGACGACCGTCTGCGCAAGCCCGGTAGTATCGGTGCATGTTCTTATCCCGCAAAGGTGTTCAAGGGTATGCGCATGGGTGGCCAGATGGGTTGCGACAGAGTGACTACCCACAACCTGCAAGTAATAAAGGTAATCCCCGAGCACAACCTCCTTCTTATCAAGGGTAGTGTTCCCGGTTACAATGGTTCAATTGTTAGTGTTTTGAAGTAATGGAAATCAGTGTACTTAAAATTAATGGTGAAGATACCGGACGCAAGGTGTCTCTGAATGACTCAATCTACGCCATTGAGCCCAACGACCATGCAATCTATCTTGATGTGAAACTGCTGATGGCCAACCAGCGCCAGGGCACTGCAAAATCCAAGGAAAGAAGCGAAGTGAGTGGTTCCACCCGCAAGCTCGGCCGTCAGAAGGGTGGCGGTGGCGCACGTCGCGGTGACATCAACTCTCCCGTACTCGTAGGCGGTGGTCGCGTGTTCGGTCCCAAGCCCCGCAACTACAGCTTTAAGCTCAACAAGAAAGTACGTCAGTTGGCTCGCAAATCAGCTCTTGCCTACAAGGTGAAGGAAAACGCCCTTATGGTGGTTGAAGACTTCAATTTTGAGGCTCCGAAGACAAAATCTATGGTTGAAATCATAAATAATCTTAAAGTTGACGGTAAGAAGAGCCTTTTCGTTTTGCCAGGTTCCAATAAAGTCGTATATTTGTCGGCCCGTAACCTGGAACGCGTGGTTGTAATGCCTGCAAACGAGCTGAACACATACCGTGTACTCAACTCTGATGTGATGGTTGTGACCGAGAGCGCGCTGGGTGTTATTGAAGGTAATCTAACGAAATAAGATATAAGAGTCTAAACGATTATGGGATATATCATTAAGCCACTGGTCAGCGAGAAGATGACCAAAATCACCGAGAAGCAGAACAAGTTCGGCTTCATCGTGCGTCCTGATGCAAACAAGATAGAGATCAAGAAGGAAGTTGAGGCTCTGTATAATGTCACTGTGACCGCAGTGAATACCTGCAGATATGCGGGCAAGAACAAAAGTCGCTATACAAGGTCTGGCCTTATCAAGGGTCGCACCAGTGCTTTCAAGAAGGCAATCGTGTCCTTGAAGGAAGGCGATGTAATTGATTTTTATAGCAACATTTAATATATAAAATGGCAGTACGTAAATTTAAGCCCACAACCCCGGGCCAAAGGCACAAGATTATAGGTACCTTCGAGGAAATTACTGCATCGGTACCTGAGAAGTCTCTCGTTTACGGTAAGCGCTCTACCGGCGGACGTAACAACGTTGGTAAGATGACCGTCCGTTACAAGGGAGGCGGCCACAAGAAGTTGTTCCGCTTCATCGATTTCAAGCGAGAGAAGGATGGTGTTCCAGCAGTGGTAAAGACAATCGAGTATGATCCTAACCGTTCGGCTAGAATCGCTTTGTTGTATTACGCTGATGGTGAGAAACGTTATATTATTGCTCCCAACGGTCTGAAGGTAGGCACCACTGTGATGAGTGGAGCTGATGCCGCCCCTGAGGTAGGTAACAGCCTTCCTCTGGAGAATATTCCCGTTGGTACCGTGATCCACAACATCGAGCTCCGTCCCGGACAGGGTGCCCTGCTCGTTCGTTCGGCCGGTAATTTCGCTCAGTTAACTTCACGTGAAGGACGCTACTGCGTCATCAAACTGCCCTCTGGCGAGACCCGCCAGATTTTGAGCGCCTGCAAGGCCACAGTCGGCAGCGTAGGCAACTCCGACCATGCACTGGAGAGCTCTGGTAAGGCTGGCCGCAGCCGTTGGCTGGGCCGTCGTCCTCACAACCGTGGTGTTGTCATGAATCCTCATGATCATCCCATGGGTGGTGGTGAAGGACGTCAGTCTGGTGGTCATCCACGTTCACGCAAGGGCTTGTATGCTAAGGGTCTCAAGACACGTGCACCCAAGAAGCAGTCCAACAAGTATATTATTGAGAGGTGTAAAAAGTAATCAAGTTAACTAGAGTAAATTATGAGTCGTTCACTTAAGAAAGGTCCGTATATTGAGGTCAAGCTCGAGAACAAGATTCTGGCCATGAATGAGAGTGGCAAGAAGAATGTCGTTAAGACATGGTCTCGCGCCTCCATGATCTCCCCCGATTTCGTAGGTCATACGGTAGCCGTTCACAACGGAAATAAGTTTATTCCTGTTTACGTTACTGAAAACATGGTTGGACACAAGCTGGGTGAATTTGCACCTACACGTAAGTTCGGTGGCCATGCAGGTAACAAGAAGAAGTAAGCAGGGCAAGTTTGAATAAAAAAGAGTAATAATATAATGGGAAAAAGAAAAAAACTTGCTGCCGAGGCTAGAAAGGCAGCGCTCAAAACCCAGTACTTTGCAAAGCTCCGCAATGTACCTTCTTCTCCCCGTAAAATGAGATATGTTGTAGATCTTGTACGTGGGATGGAAGTCAACAGAGCACTGGCTACCCTGAAGTTCTGTGCAAAGGCTGCATCGGCTGACGTGGAGAAACTGTTGCGCTCCGCTATCGCCAACTGGGAACAGAAGAATGATCGTAAGGCTGAAGACGGTGAGCTGTTCGTCTCCAAGATTTTTGTTGACTGTGGCCCCACACTGAAGCGAATGAGACCAGCTCCACAAGGCCGTGGTTACAGAATCCGCAAGCGTTCTAACCACATCACTTTGTTCGTCGACACTAAGAATGATTAATGATTAAGTAAAAGTATGGGACAGAAAGTTAATCCTATAAGCAATCGCCTGGGTATTGTGCGCGGTTGGGATTCTAATTGGTATGGTGGCAAGGATTTCGGAGATGCCATCCTCGAGGACAGCAAGATTCGCAAATACTTGAATGCCCGTCTGGGTGATGCCAGCATTTCTCGCATTGTCATTGAGCGTACCCTCAAGATGGTTACCATTACCATCTGCACTGCCCGTCCAGGCCTGATCATTGGTAAGGGTGGCGAAAAGGTGGATACGCTGAAGGAAGAGCTGAAGAAGCTCACGTCCAAGGATATCCAGATTAATATCTTTGAGATTAAGAAGCCTGAACTGGATGCTACTATCGTCGGTACCAACATCGCCCGTCAGGTGGAAGGCAAGATTTCCTATCGACGTGCCATCAAGATGGCCGTTGCCAATACCATGCGTGCCGGTGCCGAGGGCGTGAAGATTCAGATTTGCGGCCGCCTGAACGGTGCTGAAATGGCTCGCTCCGAGATGTTCAAGGAAGGTCGTACCCCCTTGCACACCCTGCGTGCCGACATCGACTATTGCCAGACAGAGGCACTCACCAAGGTGGGCCTGCTGGGCATTAAGGTGTGGATTTGCCGCGGCGAGGTGTATGGCAAGAAGGATCTTGCCCCCAACTTCACCCAGCAGAAGGAGAACAGCCGTAACTTCGGTGGAAATGGCGGTAAGAACTTCCGTCGTAAGAAGAACAACAATCGCTAAAATTCAGAATTATCATGTTACAACCAAAGAGAACTAAATATAGAAGGCCGCAAAAAGGCCGTTGCAAGGGCAACGCAATGCGCGGCAACCAGTTGGCTTTTGGCTCGTTCGGCATCAAGTCGCTCGACACCCACTGGATTACAGCGCGCCAGATTGAGGCCGCTCGTGTGGCCATGACCCGCTACATGCAGCGTGAGGGACAGAGCTGGATCCGCATCTTCCCCGACAAGCCCATCACCAAGAAGCCCGCTGACGTACGTATGGGTAAAGGTAAGGGTGACCCCGTAGGATATGTGTTCCCCATCACTCCCGGCCGTATCATTTTCGAGATTGAAGGCGTTTCGTACGAGATTGCCAAGGAGGCACTTCGCCTGGCTGCACAGAAACTTCCTGTGACCACGAAGTTTGTTGTAAGAAGAGATTACGATAAAAATGCATGATTATGAAGATAGCAGAAATTAAGGAGTTGTCGGCTGCAGACCTGGCCGAGAGAATTCAGGCAGAGCAGGCCAATTACAACCAGATGCTGCTCAATCACGCAGTGTCTCCCTTGGAAAACAATGCTCAGATCAAGTTGACACGTCGTAATATCGCACGGATGAAGACTGTTCTCCGTCAGAAAGAGCTTAACAAGTAAAACAGGCCGTTGTAATGGAAACAAGAAATTTAAGAAAGACAAGAACGGGTGTGGTTGTCAGCGACAAGATGGACAAGACCATCGTGGTGGCTGCCAAGTTCAAGGAGAAGCACCCTATTTATGGTAAATTCGTTTCTAAAACGAAGAAGTACCATGCTCACGACGAGAAGAATGATTGCCACAAGGGTGACACCGTGCTGATTATGGAGACTCGTCCCTTGAGCAAGACTAAGAGATGGAGAGTAGTACAAATCGTAGAAAGAGCTAAGTAATTATGATACAGGCAGAATCTAGATTAGTTGTTGCAGACAATAGTGGCGCCAAGGAGTGCTTGTGCATCCGTGTACTGGGTGGCACTCGCCGTCGCTATGCTTCTGTAGGTGACGTGATTGTGGTCTCTGTGAAGAGCGTCATCCCGTCCAGTGATATTAAGAAAGGTGCAGTATCTAAGGCCCTCATCGTGCGCACAAAGAAAGAGGTCCGCCGTGCGGATGGCTCATACATCCGCTTCGACGACAATGCCTGCGTGCTTCTCAACAACGCCGGTGAACTTCGTGGCAGCCGTATCTTTGGCCCTGTGGCCCGTGAGCTTCGTGCAGCTAACATGAAGGTTGTATCTCTCGCACCTGAAGTTCTTTAATCTATTTAAGGAAGAATATAAGTAATGAGCAAGTTACATATCAAGAAAGGTGATACAGTATACGTAAACTCTGGCAACAGCAAGGGCCAGCAGGGTAAGGTATTAAAGGTGCTAGTTAAGGAGCAGCGTGCCCTCGTGGAGGGTGTCAATATGGTTTCCAAAAGCCAGAAACCCAGTGCCAAGTTCCCCCAGGGCGGCATTGTCAAGCAGGAGGCTCCCATTCATATTTCCAAGCTCAACCGTGTAGAGGACGGCAAGGTAGTTCGTTCCAACGGTGCCGCTACGAAGGTAACATTAAAATAAAGGAGAATTAAGTAATGGCAAATACTGCAAGCCTTAAGAAAGAGTATGCAGAGCGTATTGCTCCTGCTTTGATGAAGCAATTCAACTATTCTTCTTCCATGCAGATTCCTGTACTGAAGAAGATTGTCATCAATCAAGGTCTGGGTATGGCTACCGCCGACAAGAAGATTATCGAGGTAGCTGTCAACGAAATCACTGCCATCACCGGCCAGAAGGCTGTGGCAACGGTTTCCAAGAAGGACGTGGCAAACTTCAAGCTCCGTAAGAAGATGCCTATCGGTGTGATGGTGACATTGCGTCGTGAGCGCATGTACGAGTTCCTGGAGAAGCTGGTACGTGTGGCTCTTCCCCGTATCCGCGACTTCAAGGGTATCGAGTCAAAGTTCGACGGACGCGGCAACTATACGATGGGTATCCAGGAGCAGATTATCTTCCCTGAGATCAATATCGACACCATCGAGCGCATCCTGGGTATGAATATCACTTTTGTTACCACTGCTAAGACTGATGAAGAAGGCTACGCGCTGCTTAAGGAGTTCGGCCTTCCCTTTAAGAACGCTAAAAACAATTAAGATATGGCAAAAGAATCGATGAAGGCCCGCGAGGTAAAGCGTGCCAAGCTCGTGGCAAAGTATGCAGAGAAGCGTGCTGCACTCAAGAAGATTGTAAGCACCGGCTCCCCCGCCGAGGCCTATGAGGCTGCCCAGAAGTTGCAATCTATCCCCAAGAATGCAAATCCCATCCGTCTGCACAACCGTTGCAAGCTCACCGGCCGTCCCAGAGGCTACATCCGCTTCTTCGGACTCTCCCGTATCCAGTTCCGCGAGATGGCATCAAGCGGTCTGATTCCCGGAGTGAAGAAGGCAAGCTGGTAAACAAGGAACAAATTCTTTAATATTGTCGGGAGCGTCCCGATTAATTAAAACAATTTATATAATGACAGATCCAATAGCAGATTATTTGACAAGATTGCGTAACGCAATCATGGCCAAGCACAGAGTAGTGGAAGTGCCGGCGTCGAATTTGAAGAAGGAAATCACCAAGATCCTCTTCGAGAAGGGTTACATCCTGAACTACAAGTTTGTAGAGGATGGCCCCCAAGGTACCATCAAGATTGCCTTGAAGTATGATACCGTAAACAAGGTCAACGCCATCAAGAAGTTGATCAGAATATCCACCCCCGGTATGCGTAAGTATACTGGCTACAAGGATATGCCGAGAGTAATTAACGGATTGGGTATTGCTATTTTATCTACATCCAAGGGTGTAATGACTAACAAGGAGGCCGCTGACCTGAAGATCGGTGGTGAAGTCCTGTGTTATGTATACTAATAGGAGGTTCAGATTATGTCTAGAATTGGTAAGTTGCCCATCGCAATCCCCGCTGGTGTCACTGTAAATGTAGACGCAGCCAACGTAGTTACTGTCAAAGGAAGTAAAGGTGAACTGAAGCAAGCTGTCAACCCCTCTATCATCGTAAAGGTCCAGGATCAGGAAGTGGTGCTGGAGATTGATGAGAAGGCAGACGTTGACGTGAAGCAGAAACAATCATATCATGGCCTTTACCGCTCACTCATCCACAACATGGTGGTGGGCGTGTCTGAAGGCTTTAAGAAGCAGCTCGAACTCGTGGGTGTAGGTTACCGCGTGTCCAACCAGGGTAATCTGCTGGATTTCGCCCTCGGCTACACACATCCCATTCTCTTCCAGCTTCCCGCTGAGATTAAGGTGGAAACCAAGTCAGAGAGAAACCAGAATCCTCTCATCACTCTCGAGTCGTGCGACAAGCAGCTGCTGGGTCAGGTTTGTGCAAAAATTCGTTCTTTCCGTATGCCTGAGCCTTACAAGGGCAAGGGTATCCTGTTCGTTGGCGAACAGATTCGCAGAAAGTCTGGTAAGTCTGCAGGTGCGAAGTAATAACTTTTAAACTGAGGAAATCATGATTACTAAAATAGAAAGACGAATTAAGATTAAATATAGAGTGCGTAACAAGATTTCTGGTACCGCTGAGCGTCCCCGCATGTCAGTGTTCAGAAGCAACAAGCAGATTTACGTACAGTTTATTAATGATTTGACCGGTACGACCCTTGCCAGCGCTTCTTCTCTCGGATTGGAGAAGTGCGCCAAGAAGGAGCAGGCCGCCCAGGTGGGTGCCCTTGCTGCCAAGGCAGCCCTGGAAGCTGGCATCGTGACGGTGGTGTTTGACCGCAACGGTTATCTCTACCATGGTCGTGTGAAGGAATTGGCTGATGCAGCCCGTAACGGTGGACTTAAATTCTAATCGAATATGGCAATGAACAAAGTTAAGATAACTAGCGATCTCGAGCTGAAGGACAGATTGGTTGCTATCAACCGTGTGACCAAGGTCACCAAGGGTGGTCGTACCTTCACATTCTCAGCCATTGTTGTTGTAGGTAACGAGAACGGCATTATCGGCTGGGGCTTGGGCAAGGCTGGTGAAGTCACCGCCGCCATCTCAAAGGGTGTGGAGTCGGCCAAGAAAAACCTTATCCAGGTACCCGTGCTCAAGGGCACTGTGCCCCATGAGGCCACTGCACATTTCGGCGGTGCCGAAGTGCTGATTATGCCGGCTTCTGCAGGTACTGGTGTGGTGGCCGGTGGTGCTATGCGTGCCGTTATGGAGAGCGTGGGCATTACCGACTGTCTGGCCAAGTCGAAGGGTTCTTCCAACCCTCACAACCTTGTAAAGGCCACAATCGCAGCGCTCGCCGAGATGCGTGACGCACGCACCATCGCAGCCAACCGCGGAATTAGTTTGGACAAAGTATTTAGAGGTTAACAGATAAGGCAATGATAAAGGTTAAGCAAATCCGGAGCCGTATCCACGCTCCCCAGAGACAGAAGGCTACTCTCGACACACTGGGCCTGAAGAAACTCAATCAGGTCGTTGAGATTGAGGATACCCCCTCTAACAGAGGCTTGATTAATGCTGTACATCACCTGGTAACGGTGATTGACTAATTCATCAACTACTAAATTGATATAAATATGAAATTACATACTTTGAACCCTGCATTCGGTGCTACACACAGCCGTAGAAGAATTGGTCGCGGACCTGGTTCTGGTTTGGGTGGCACTTCTACCCGCGGTCACAAGGGTGCCAAGGCTCGCTCTGGTTACAAGAACAAGATTGGTTTTGAAGGTGGCCAGATGCCCTTGCAGCGTCGTTTGCCCAAGTTCGGCTTCAAGAACATCAACCGTGTGGAATATCAGCCCGTCAACCTGTCAGCACTCCAGGCCTATGCCGAGGCTTCCGGTGCCGCTGCTGTGACAGTGGCTGACCTCGTGGCTGCTGGTGTGGCCAAGAAGAACATGCGTGTCAAAATTCTTGGCAACGGCACGCTTACTGCCAAGCTCGATGTCACTGCTCATGCTTTCTCTGAATCGGCCAAGGCTGCCATTGAGGCTGTAGGTGGAACCGCTACTAAACTCTGATTCTGATGAAGAAGTTTATTGAGACTCTAAAGAACATATGGCGTATTGAGGATTTGCGTACACGAATCCTCATTACGCTCGGTTTTGCCGCAATTTACCGTTTCGGCTCCTTCGTGGTGCTCCCTGGCATCAACCCTGAGGCCTTGACGGCATTGCGCGAGCAAACCAATACAGGACTCATGTCCCTGTTGAATATGTTCTCCGGAGGCGCGTTCTCCAATGCATCTGTCTTTGCATTGGGTATCATGCCTTACATCTCGGCATCCATTGTCATCCAGCTGTTCGCCTTCGTGGTCCCCTATTTCCAGAAGATGCAGCGCGAGGGTGAGAGTGGCCGTCGCAAGATGAACCAGTACACTCGCTATCTCACAATCATTATCCTCATTTTCCAGGCACCCTTCTATCTCATCAACCTGAAGATGCAGGCTGCCGGCGCGCTCAATCCCGCGCTCGACTGGAACATGTTCATGCTCTCCAGCACCGTCATCCTGGCTGCAGGCAGCATGTTCATCCTGTGGGTGGGTGAGCGCATCACCGACAAGGGCATCGGCAACGGTGTGTCCCTGATTATCATGCTTGGTATCATCGCTCGTCTGCCCCAGGCATTCGGCCAGGAGGTGGTGAGCCGTCTGAACAATGTTTCTGGCGGCGGACTCATCATGTTCCTTGTAGAGATTCTCTTATTGTTTGTGGTTATCCTGGGTGCTATCCTGCTGGTTCAGGGTACACGCAAGGTGCCTGTTCAGTATGCCAAACGTATGTACGGCGGTCAGCAGGTAGGCGGTGTACGCCAGTACATCCCCATCAAGGTGTTTGCTGCCAACGTGATGCCTATTATCTTTGCTCAGGCAATCATGTTCATTCCTGTCACGCTGGTGGGTTTCCTCACTGACGGACAGAGCATTTCACCCGTGTTGATGGCGCTGAGCGACCACACCAGCTGGGGATACAATCTCCTCTTCGCTCTGTTGATTGTCGCGTTTACCTATTTTTATACTGCCATTACACTGAATCCCGTGCAGATGGCCGAGGACATGAAGCGTAACAACGGCTTTATCCCTGGTGTGCGTCCTGGCAAGGACACCAGCGACTACCTCGATGGTATCATGGAGCGCATCACCTTCCCCGGTTCTCTGTTCTTGGCTGTGATTGCCTGTATGCCCGCTTTTGCAGGCCTGCTCAATGTACAGCCTGAGTTTGCACAGTTCTTCGGCGGCACGTCGCTGCTGATCCTCGTGGGTGTTGTGCTTGATACACTCCAGCAGATTGAGAGTCACTTGCTGATGCGCCATTACGACGGTTTGATGAGCAGCGGACGCATTCATGGACGTTCGGGCGTGTATGCACAGTAATATTGAATAAAGAAAGATGATATTTCTCAAGACAGAGGATGAGATAGCGCTCATGCGAAAGGCCAACTTGCTGGTGGGTAGCACCCTTGCCGAGATAGGCAGGGCCGTAAGGCCGGGTGTGACCACAAAGCAGTTGGACAAACTGGCTGACACGTTTATCCGCGACCATGGTGCGATGCCCACGTTTCTGGGTTTCCCCAATCCGTATGGACAACCCTTTCCAGCCAGCATCTGCACTTCTGTCAATGGTCAGGTGGTGCATGGCATCCCCACAGACGAACCCCTCAAGGAGGGTGATATTGTGTCGGTGGATTGCGGCGCGCTTTTGGACGGTTTCAACGGAGATTCTTGCTACACGTTCTGTGTGGGCGAGATTTCGGAGGAGGTCCGCTCATTCCTGGCCACGGTGAAGGAATCGCTCTATAAGGGTATCGAGGCCGCCTGTGCTGGACACAGGGTTGGCGACATCGGACATGCGGTGCAGAGCCATTGCGAGGCCGCAGGCTACGGAGTGGTACGTGAGTTCGTAGGACATGGCATTGGTCGTGAGATGCACGAAGACCCCATGATTCCTAATTATGGCCGTCGTGGGAACGGGGCATTGCTGAAGAACGGCATGTGCATTGCCATAGAGCCCATGATTACCATGGGCTCGCGCGAGGTGATGCTGCAACCCGACCGTTGGACGGTGTGCACGCGGGATGGAAGCGTAGCTGCCCATTTCGAGCACACGATAGCCATCCATGGAGGCAAGCCCGACATCTTATCCAGTTTTGACGAAATAGAACAGTAAAAATATTCAAATTATCGCGCATGGCAAAGCAAGCAGTTATTGAACAGGATGGTGTGATTGTGGAATCATTGTCCAACGCAATGTTCCGTGTAGAACTTGAAATCGGTGCCAAGATTATCTGCAACATCAGCGGCAAGATGAGGATGCACTATATCAAGATTCTTCCCGGTGACAAGGTGAAAGTGGAGATGAGTCCATATGACCTCACGAAGGGTCGCATCGTATTCAGATATAAATAATACAATAGATATGAAAACAAGAGCTTCTTTAAAAAAGCGTTCCGCAGATTGCAAGATTGTACGCCGCAAGGGACGTTTGTATGTGATTAACAAGAAAAACCCCAAGATGAAGATGCGTCAGGGTTAAATTATTGCAAATGAAATAAGTTATTATATGGCAATTAGAATTGTTGGTGTTGATTTGCCTCAGAATAAGAGAGGCGAAATCGCTTTGACCTATATTTTTGGAATAGGTCGCAGTAGCTCAGCCAAGATCTTGGAGAAGGCTGGTGTCGACAAGGACAAGAAGGTATGTGATTGGACCGATGACGAAGCCGGCAAGATTCGCGAGATTATCGGTTCGGAGTACAAGGTAGAGGGAGACCTGCGCAGTGAAATCTCTCTCAACATTAAGCGACTGATGGATATCGGTTGTTATCGTGGAGTTCGTCATCGTAATGGTTTGCCTGTTCGCGGTCAGAGCACCAAGAACAACGCCCGCACACGCAAGGGCAAGAAGAAGACCGTTGCAAATAAGAAAAAGGCTACTAAATAATAATTGATATGGCAAAGAAAACAGTCGCAGTAAAGAAGAGAGTTGTTAAGGTTGACGCTATGGGTCAGCTTCATGTTCACAGCTCTTTCAACAACATCATTGTATCTTTGGCCAACAGTGAAGGCCAGGTCATTTCATGGTCATCTGCTGGTAAGATGGGATTCCGTGGCTCCAAGAAGAACACTCCCTATGCTGCCCAGATGGCAGCCAAGGACTGCTCCAAGGTGGCATACGACCTGGGCCTACGCAAGGTGAAGGCCTATATCAAAGGTCCCGGCAACGGTCGCGAATCTGCTATCCGTACCGTACATGAGGCCGGAATCGAAGTGGTTGAGATTATTGATGTTACTCCGCTTCCACACAATGGATGCCGTCCTCCTAAGAGACGCAGAGTATAATCAATCACAATGATTTTGTTTTTAATTTAATGTAATACAGTAGTAATATGGCAAGATATATTGGACCTAAATCTAGAATAGCCCGCCGCTTTGGCGAGCCTATCTTCGGTGCTGACAAGGTGCTTTCCAAGAGAAACTTCCCCCCTGGCCAGCATGGAAATTCACGCAGAAGAAAGTCATCCGAATATGGTATCATGCTGGCCGAGAAGCAGAAGGCCAAGTATACCTATGGTGTGCTGGAGAAGCAGTTCCGCATCATGTTCGAAAAGGCTTCCCGCATGAGCGGTGTGACGGGTGAAATCCTGCTGCAGAGCCTTGAAAGCCGCTTGGACAACATCGTGTACCGCTTGGGTATTGCTCCCACCCGTGCCGCTGCCCGTCAGTTGGTCAACCACAAGCACATTGTGGTCGACGGCAAGGTTGTGGGTATTCCTTCTTACAGCGTAAAGCCTGGCCAGATTGTTGGAGTACGCGAGCGCAGCAAGAGCCTTGAGACAGTGCAGGCTGCTTTGGCTGGTTTCAACCACAGCAAGTATCCTTGGTTGGAGTGGGATGAGAACCAGAAGAGCGGTAAGTATCTGCACAAGCCCGAACGTGCCGATATTCCCGAGAATATTAAAGAGCAATTGATCGTTGAGTTGTATTCTAAATAATAATTAAGGATGGCGATATTAGCATTTCAAAAACCCGATAAAGTGGTAATGTTGGAGGCGGACGAGAAGTATGGAAAGTTTGAATTTCGTCCTCTCGAGGGTGGATTTGGTACGACCATAGGTAATGCTTTGCGCCGCATACTCCTCTCTTCACTCGATGGCTATGCCATCAATACCGTGGCTATAGCAGGCGTTGAGCACGAGTTCGCTACCGTGCCTGGCGTGAAAGAGGATGTCACCAACATTATCTTGAATTTGAAGCAAGTTCGATTCAAGCATGTGATAGAAGAATTCGAGAACGAGAAAGTTAGCGTTACGGTTGAGAATACTACGGTGCTCACGGCCGGTGACTTCAATAAGTATCTGACTGGATTTGAAGTGTTAAACCCTGAATTAGTTATTTGCCATTTAGATGCCAAAGCAACGATGCAGATAGAGATTTCCATCAACAAAGGACGTGGCTATGTGGATGCCGATGAAAACCGCGCCTATTGTACTGATGTGAATGTCATACCTATCGATTCAATATACACTCCTATCAGGAATGTCAAGTATTCTGTCGAAAACTTCCGCGTAGAACAGAAGACCGACTACGAGAAACTCATACTTGAGATTTCCACGGACGGTTCCATACACCCGAAGGACGCACTGAAGGAGGCCGCTCGTATCCTGATCCATCATTTCATGCTCTTCTCCGACGAACGTATCACCCTCGACAATGCAGATGCAGAAACCAACGAGGAGTTTGACGAGGAAGTGCTCCACATGCGCCAGCTGCTCAAGCAGAAGCTCACCGACATGGACCTGTCCGTGCGCGCGCTCAACTGCTTGAAGGCAGCCGATGTGGAGACGCTGGGTGATTTGGTTCAGTACAACAAGACCGACCTGCTCAAGTTCCGCAACTTCGGTAAGAAATCGCTCACTGAGCTTGATGATTTGCTAGAGAGTCTGAATCTGTCGTTTGGAACTGATATTTCAAAATATAAACTTGATAAAGATTAAAAAATGAGACATAATAAGAAATTCAACCATCTGAGCCGTACTGCATCCCACAGAAGCGCTATGTTGTCCAACATGGCTGTATCTCTGATCATGCACAAAAGAATCACTACGACTCTCGCCAAGGCAAAAGCCCTGAAGAAGTATGTTGAGCCGCTTGTAACCAAGTGCAAGCAGGACACTACCAATTCTCGTCGTGTTGTCTTCAGCTACTTGCAGGACAAGTATGCCGTCACCGAACTGTTCACCACTGTCGCTGCTAAGGTGGGCGACCGTCCCGGTGGCTATACACGCATCATCAAGACTGGCTTCCGTGCCAGTGACAATGCACCCATGTGCTTCATTGAACTGGTTGACTTTGATGAGAACATGGCCAAGACTGCAAAGAAGGCTAAGCGTACACGCCGTTCTTCTAAGAAGGCTTCCGATGCCGCTACAACTTCTGAGACAGAAGTTCCCGTAGTAGAATCAACTACTGAAAACGCTGAATAATTCTAAGTTGCAATAAGTTTCGGGCTCATCATCTGCGAAAGATGGTGAGCTTTTTTGTATGTCGGACATGAAACTAACCTAACTGGCTCATACTAGGTTGCGGGTATTTAATGCTAAGCGAAGCGGGTGACAAGTCGTTGCCGGTAGAGAAAATAAGTAGATGCAGGGATGAAAAAAGTGGTGAAACTGTGCGATTTTTCGGAAATTATTGTTAACTTTGTGCGCTGAATGCTGTTTTTCAGCTGTCTAACCTTAATAAGAAACCATAAATTGTACGAACTGTTAAAATTGAATTTGTTATGAAACGTGTTTTTCTATTGCTAGCTCTGGCGTGCTGTCTGACGGCATCTGCCAGGACCAAAGTCATCAACTCCAAGACCACCTTTGCACAGGAGGTGTTGCAGCCCTTTGTCGACAGCGGGGCATTGGCGGGTGCCATCAGTGTGTTCTACAACGACGGTGTACAGGAGACCTGCTGCATCGGATATGCCGATGTGGAGAAGAAACGTCCCATCACGATGGACAATGTGTTCATGCAGTGCTCTCAGACGAAGGGTTTCTGCGGTGTCACCATCGCCAAGTTGGTGGAGGAAGGCAAGCTCTCGCTCGATGACCCTGTGTCGAAATACCTGCATGAGTTTGCCGATCTGTGGGTGTTGGACGGTGAGAAAGACGGAGTGAAGACCCTCCACAAGGCCAAGAACGTGCTTACGGTACGGATGGTGCTTAACCATACTGGAGGTTTCCCCTTTGAAATCAGCGCCAAGCGTGCTGACGTGCGTGGCGGCGGTTGGTCGGGTGGCGCACCCATCCGCCAGGTGGCTTCCATTGCTGCTGCTTCTCCCCTGATGTTTGAGCCGGGCACGCGCGACCTGTATTCCAATACGGGCATTGACATAGGTGCCGCTGTGGTGGAGGCCATTACGGGCATGAGATGGGAGCAGTATCTCAAGCAGGAGGTGTTGGAGCCGCTGGGCATGAAATCTACCTGGTTTTGGCCCTCTGACAAGCAGTTGAAGACCAAGGTGGAACTTTACGACACACAGGAGAACGGCCCCGCCAAGTGGTGCTATGAGGCAGATTGGGAACAGCGTCCTTATAACGATTCCCATGTCTTTGCCTCCGCCGGTGCCGGTCTCTGGACAACGGCCAACGACCAGCTCAAGTTTTACAAGATGTTGATGAACCTGGGCGTGGGTGACAACGGGGTGCGCATTCTCAAGGAGGAGACTGTGAAGAACCTGCTGGCAGTATCCACGCGTCCTCAGGGTAGGGGTGGCTATTCGCTTGGTCTTTCCGCCCCCGAGAAGGACGGTGAGAACGAATGGTTCGGGCACGGTGGCGCGTGGGGCACCAACTGTGCGGTGAACTGGCACAAGAAACAACTGAAACTGTGGGTGGTGCAACTGCGTGGTCCCCAGCCCTGGAATGCTCCTATGGGTAAGGCTGCCGAGAAGTTTTTCTCACAGGATGTGAATGCTTCGGGCGTGAATGCCTTCACCGGACGCACGAAATAAGGAAAGAACGGATTAGTCCCCGGATGGAAGCACACAAGAGGATATTGAAGAAATGGAAAGAAAAGTTAGCAAGAGAGACTTGCAATGGCAGGAAAAGTATGAGCAGATAAAGGTGTATATCACCGAGCATCGGCACTTACCGAGCAAGAAGAGGCAGGTGAATAGAGGCCTGCGAAACTGGTGGAAATACAATTGCCGGCTGGTGAAGCGGGGTAAGATTAGCACCGAGCGCCTGGCGCTGCTCAGAGCGCTGAGCGAGATGAGGGACCTTCAGGAAAATGAAGGGATGCTCTTCCGCATGTCGACTGCGCAGACAGGCAATCAGGACAAATGAACTGCCCTCTTTCAGATAGGGTGTCCAAAATAGTCGTTTCATTCGTGACGATTTGGCAATCCATATTCTCTTGTATTCTAAGCTCCGATATGAAACTATTCCGCCCCCTCAAGGCTTCGGGGAGAGGGGGATTCATGGTACACAGGGCGTGAGCCCTATCAACTGTGGAAACCAACCATCCTAAGCCCCGAGGGGGCTTAGGAGGCCAAAAACAAAGGAACAGAACAGAATGAAAATGCCCTGATTTTCAGGGTAAGAAAGAGCCTCTTCATACTGTTTCTGTTTCTTTTTATACATTTTTTGTGCAAATTTTGAGCCCTATTTGAGCCCTATTTGCGCCTTTATTATTACCTTTGCATCGTAATTAAGCAAAAAGGAAAGACATGAAACAGTTTAAAGACCTAAAAATCGGCCAATCGGCCACAGTTGGAAATTGCAAGAACCCCAAACTAAAGGGAAAGTGTTTGGCAGCTGGAAAAGTGAGCCTGTATTTGGAGTATAACTTTGGGCAGAAGCGCACGAAGAGCGCCCTAGGGCTAACTTTGTTCCAAAAACCACAGAACCCAATAGAAAAGCAGCAGAACAAGGACACACTAGAACTTGCAGAGCGCATAGCGTTTGAGCGGGGACAGGAAATGCTGAAACAGGAAAGAGGCTACAGAGTGCCGAGAAGAAGGCGGCTTAACTTCCTAGCGTTGCTAGGTGAGTTTGTGGAAGGATGCAGGGACACACTTAGAAGCCCCGACAATATGAAACGCATGCAGCGTTACTTTTTGGATTTTTTGGACAAGACAGACGAATACAAGGCCTATAGCAAGGCAGGCAGCCTAGACCCGCTGGCCATTGATTCTGACATGATAGAAACATTCTGTGAGTATTTGAAAAGCCGCTGCAAAGGAGAGGGCGCACTGACCATTTACAAACGTTTTAAGACAGCCTTTAGAAGAATAGCATACAAAAATGGCTTTAATGCAGAACATCCTTTTATAACAAAAGCAGGGAAGAGAATAACCATAACAGTAGATGATTCGGTGATAGCCAAGGATGTTTTGAATGCAGCCGAATTGGGGATGTTGGCTAGAACCCACTTTAAAGGTGAGAATGAGGAGGTTAGAAAAGCCTTTTTGTTTTCCTTGCACACGGGCATGAGATACGTTGATGTGTGTTCATTGACCTTTGGAAACATTGATTACAGCAATGCAGTAGTAACGTTTAATCAGCAGAAAACCACAGGCAACAGCAAGCACAGCTGGGTCACTGTGCCATTGTCAGAAGACATTTTAGCGTTAATCGGACGGGGAGAGAAAGAAGAAAAAGTGTTCAAATTGCCAACCAACAAAACGTGCAACAAATATCTAGAGCAATGGACAGCCGCAGCAGGCATAGAAAAGCACATCACATGGCACTGTGCCCGCCACACGGTGGGAACACTGCTGGCCACCATAGCAGCGGAAAAAGGCCTATCACAGCAAGTAATCATGGACACGTTAGGACACACGTCTATGCGCATGACTGAACGATATATCAGAGTAGTTGACAGACAGAAAAGGGAGGCACTGAGCGCACTGAGCGCACTAACAGACGGTGGAGGGGACTAGCCCCCCTCCCCCCCCCTTTTTTCGGGGTATATGGTGAAGAGTAGCCCCCGAGAATATTTTTTTTTGCACGAAAATGTGGGTTTTTCTGCTTAAATTTGAAAATTTCAAGTAAACCTATTGAGTAAAGGAAAGATAAAACGCATATTTTCACGTTGATTTTATGGCTGTTATTGCGATGAGGCTACCCTGAAAAAACAAGTTTTTATGTAGTTTTTTTGTGTAGATTGATTTTTTTGTATAACTTTGCACCAAACTCATAAACATATTAACATGGAAAAACTATTTTTTACGACAAAGGAGGCGGCTAACTACCTTGGAATCAGCGAGATGTGTCTGAGAAAAATCTGCATGAAGAGAGAATTGCCTTACTTCAAAAGCAAGGGGGGAAAACTAAACTATTTCCTGCAGAAAGACCTAGAGAAATGGGCGCTTGCCTACAGAGTTGGAACCCAAGAGGACTTAGAGGAGCAGCTTGACAAGGCACTGAAAAACAGGGTTTAAAGAAGAAGGGAGGCGCGGATGTTCGACAAGTTAACGCTTAACTATGAATGGGATGGGGGGGATTTCTCCCCCTCCCTTGGGAATCTAGAAGTGGCTTGGGAAAGCAGAGATAGCAGAACGGGAGAAGAAAGCACAGGCGGCTATATTATGGGCATGAGGGTGAGTGTTTGGCCGGAAAGAAAACGCATGAGGATAGAAGGCAGCCTTGCAAAATTTCTCTTCCACGAGAATGTAACAATGCTCACCAGAGAAACGACACAGGAGGCACTAGAGAATCTAGGGGAGGCGCTGGGGATTGATATAGGGAAAGCGCGGGTCAGTACCCTAGAATTTGGGGTCAACATAGTTGTGCAACGTGAGCCGTGGCAGTACATGCAGCGATTAGGAGAGATGCCAAGGAGGGAGAGAAAAGCCTACAGCCGCGACACGCTCTATTATGAGCATAAAGGGCGAGAGCAGCCTGATGCCCTAAAGATATACGATAAGGGCAGGGAGGCCAAGCAGAAAAGAAACAAGGGTATGCAGATTCCTAAAGAAATGCGGGGAAAAAACATTCTAAGAATCGAGTTGTCACTGAACAGCCGCTTGCGGCAACAGCTGGGAGTGCATGAGGTGACAGCCTCATCCTTGTATAGTTATGAGGTCTTTGAGAAACTGAAAGCGTTGTTACTAGAAAAATACAAGTCAATACAGAAATTGAACATGGGAGAAATGAAGCTGAAAAACAAGACGGAAAAAGGCATAATTGACGGTTTTTTTTGCTTTTTTGCGCACAAAACAGGCGCGGAGGTGTCATCTATCATGGAAGAGTATTTCGCGGTCGTGAAAGCCGCGCAAGTCCTAAAGAACAGAAGCGGCTACTGCAAAGCAAAAAGCGCATTGAATAGAAAATTGATGTCGGCTAGGTTTTTAGAAAAGGACAGCCTCATCGCGGAACTAGACAAAGCGTTTTCCGAGCAATGCGAAAAACAAAACTCCCTAAACTAACAAGTATGTAAATGTTTCCAAAAATGGCAACATAGTATGATTGATGGAGAATTGTTTCCTAGCGTGCAAGAACCTATTCAGATGCGGCTTAGAAACGGCCTGTTTTACGGTGATTTTGACGGCATGGGTGAGATAGTAGCCTTGACACTAGAAGGGAGGTTTGCAGGCCTAGGAAAGTGCCTTTTTAAGGGGTTTCCTTACTTTTGTGTACAATTGACAGACGAAACAAACACTATTCAGTTGCTTTTGCAGCCGAAAAGCGCCAATTTGCGTGACATTGTGTTGTCGATGGCAGGAGAGCGCTTTGACTATGTTTTAATGCAAGCGTACCAGATAGAGAAGAAAAGAAGCAGAATAAGGCTGTATTTGGACAAGGAGCGCATGTTCCCACACTATGAGGGAGAAATCCCTCCAATTAAGCGCATAAGAGATGGGAAGGGGATGCCCTACCATTGCGACTACAGAGCAAGAATAAGCGCCCTAGAAGGCCTAATAATGGCCATAAACGAAAAGAACCTTATCCAACCTACATTATAGGCTGCACACTTGCAAGAATGAGTTTTTTTTCGTAAATTTGCATTGTCGAACAAGTGCTTAATTACGCTGTGGCTGTTGCTGTGAAGTAATGGCCACTTTTTTTGTGTTTAGTCGATTTGTTCTTCAATATTGAGCCCTATTTGAGCCTCATTGCATATTTGAGCCCTTTTAACATGCTGAAATAATGACAGTTACAAAAATGCTATCAAGCCCCGAGGGGGCGACGTAGTTCCATATCCGCATCCTGTTGGGGGCATCCACGAAGTGGGGAAAAGAATTCGACCGAGGCTGCAGGACTTTTGGAAGGATGAAAAACTTCTCTCACCAAAACGCCCTGCCCCTAGGGGGGTGGCATACAAGTGAAAATAGATGAATGCCTGAATTGTCTTGCTTATAAACGGTGAAGTTTGATAACCTATGCGGGAAGTACTGACGGCTCCAAGCCAAGCCATCCTAGAGAAATGAACAATGCCGCTCTCAGACTTTGTATAACCTGTGAGCGGCATGCTTTATAGTGGTGCCACCAGGAATCGAACCGGGGACACAAGGATTTTCAGTCCTTTGCTCTACCAACTGAGCTATGGCACCGTGCTTATTTGTGGGTGCAAAGGTATAAAATAAATCACTTCTGCACAAATTTTTTATGAAAAAAGTGAAAAAATTTGGTGATTAGGATGAATTGTCATACCTTTGCAGTGCGAAAGACGTATGATCGGAAAGTAGCGCAGTTGGTAGCGTACTACGTTCGGGACGTAGGGGTCGGGAGTTCGAGTCTCCTCTTTCCGACTAATTTTGGGACCATGTGTAAACCTGCGATTCACTTCCTTGTATTAATGGCTTGCTTGATGGGCGGCTCTATCTGCTTCTCGCAGACGGGCAATGCCTCGTATTATTCCGACAAGCTGCACGGGCGCAGGATGAGCAATGGTGAGAAATATCATCGTGACAGTTTCACGTGTGCACATCTGAAATATCCTTTGGGCTCTTTCTTGAGGGTGAGAAATCCGCTGAACAACAAAGAGGTTATCGTGAGGGTGACTGACCGTGGTCCTTTCAGCAAGCGTTTTATCATCGACCTCAGCAGGGCTGCCGCCAGGGAACTGGATTTGCTCCACCGCGGTTTTGCCCAGGTGGAAATTACCCCCTACTACCCTCAGGTGGTACCTTATCGGATGGACAGTACCCAGACGGAAATCCCCGAATTGAATCTTGAATACACGCCTGTGGCCGTGTATCCCGACCCTGCATGGATGAAATCGGAAACTGTGGTGAAACGAGATACCTGCATGTCGAAACGGGACACCGTGAAAAGGAAGGGTATTCTCGGTGTAAAGCGGGAATCCGATGCGAAGAATGACACCCTCGGGGCGAAGCGGACAACCGTGAAGGGCGGATAGCTTGCGGTCTTATTTCTGCCTCTCTCTTTCTTTTCCTCTTACTCGGATGTCAGCTTGCCGGTAGCCTTCAGATAAGCCACTGTGCCCAGATAGCGCTGGAATCCGGCATCTACCGCCGCTTCGCTGGCCTTTTGCCAGAGGAGCTGTGCCTCCAGGTACTCACTCAGCGGCTCGGTGCCGGCCATGTATTGCCTGAGGCACACCTGCATGTTGTCGGTGGCTTGTGCCAGCGAGCGTTCGCTTACCTCCATTTCCTTGAAGGCTTCCTGCAGACGGCTGGCGCATTGGCTGACCTCCAGCATCATCAAACTGCATTTGTCCTCCTGCTCGGTGCGCGCCTGCTCCAGTCTCAGTTTGGCGGCACGCACCTTGTGGGTGTGCTCGCCAAAGTGGTAGAGCGGCACCGTGAGGCCCACACCTCCGGCAAAGGACCAGTCGTGGAGTAGCAATCGGCCGTTCAGTTCAAGGCCGCGGTTGTAGCCATATCCGGCGGTGAGGGCCAGTTGGGGCAACATCTCACTGCGCGCGATGTCCACTTGCCGCTGGGCGATACGTGTCTGATGGTCGAGCATCCCGTATTCTGGTCTTGCCTCCACGCTAGTTCCGTCCATGGGGGGAATGCTGTCCGCATCGGGGTAGCTCATGTGTACGGCTACGGGCGCATCCAGTTGAAGTCCCATCACGTGGCACAGGTTCATCGTGGCCAGCCGGATGGCATTCTGTGTGCGCAGCAGCTGCAGTTCCACCTCGTTTTTCCTCACCTGCACCTTCAGCAGATCGGTACGCATCTTCATGCCGTGGTTCACGGCCGACTGTACGTTGCGCTCCAGTTCCTCCACCAGTGCCATGTACCGCAGGGCCACTTGGTGGAGTGCCGTGGCCTTCACCGCCTGGGCGTACGCCTTGTCGGCTTCCTCTATTACCTCGGCTTCGGTCTTGCGCACGGCCATCCGTTGCAGTTCGCCAACCATCCGGGCGATGCTGTAGGCTGCCCTTATTTTGCCGCCCATGTAGAGCGGTTGGGTGAGTTGCACGCCTGTATGGCAAAGGGTGTGAGATTTCATTTTCATCTCCAGTCCTGGAAACCAGGCATACGAGCCGTTGGGCACAAATCCCTGCATGGCATCGGTCGCGCCCACGGGCAGCAATCCTCCGGGTATGGAGGCGGTGAGGTTCCCATTGGAATAAGCGAGGGCGGCATTGGCTGTGAGGGATGGCAGGAACAGTGTGCGTGTGGCAGCCTGTGTGTGGAGGGCCTCCTGGGCAGCCAGCGTGGCTATTCGCTTTTGGCGGTTGTGCTGCAGGGCCATTTGTCGGCACTGGGCGATGGTGAGCGTGTCGGATGCGCGTACGGTGGCATTGGCCAGGGAGCAAATAGTGGCAACGGAGAGTATTAACAGTATGCGGAATTGGTTTGTAGCGTTCATGATTGGATAGGGGATAAGGGTTATGGTTGCTTGATCCGGTAGAACATGGCGTAGAGGACGGGCACGAACACCAGTGTGATGAGGGTGCCAAAGAGGAGGCCTCCCATGATGGCCACTGCCATGCTGCCAAACATGGCATCGGTGAGCAACGGCAGCATGCCCAGTATGGTGGTGAGGCTGGCCATCATCACGGGGCGCAACCTGCTCTGGCTACTGTCGATGAGAGCGGCTACGGGTTCTTTCCCTTCTTTCAGTTGCAGGTTTATCTCGTCCATCAGTACAATGCCGTTCTTCAGAATCATGCCGATGAGCCCCAGTGCGCCTACAATGGCACAGAAGGTGAACGTCATGCCGCTGACAATCATTGTAATGACTACGCCCACGAATACCATGGGGATGCAGCAGAAGATAATGGCGGGTTTGCGGAAGTCCTTGAACAGCATGATGAGGATGGCAATCATCAGGATGACGGCCATGGGGAAATTGGCAAACAGGTATTTCATGCTGCGGTCACTGGCCGCCTTTTCGCCCTGCCATGTGAGGGTGTACCCTTCAGGCAGCTGGATGCGCTGACTGATAAGCTTGGCCACGGCTGTGCGTGTCTTCTCTGTCTCGGCGCCTGCCAGCGGTGAGCACTGCACCCTTTGCATGCGCTGCCCGTTGTAGCGCGGCACGACGGGATCCTCCCATTCCACTTCCACCCGGCGTGCTACCTGACGTAGGGGGGTGGTGCCCATGAGATCGGAGAGAAGCTGGGAGCGCGAGAGGGTGCCGCTCTTGAGGCGCACCATGTTCTCGTCGGTGAACAGCTGTGAAAGGGCGGGCAGCGTGGAGAACACTTGCAGGTCGCCCAGGTTCTCTATGGGGTCGCCCTTCTCGTCCACCATCTTCAGATAGATGTTGTTGCGGTAGGAACCGTCGTAGAAGCTTCCCACGGGAATACCTCCGCCGGCACCCATCAGGGAGAGGCTCAGGTCGTTGCGCGTGAGCGACACACGTCGTGCCTGCGGCTGGTCATAGTCGATGGTGAGCACGGGTACCTGAGGCTCCCAGTCGGTGGTGATGAGCCTCACCTTGCCGCTTTCCTCCATGACATGCCGGGCGCTGTCGGCCAGGGCGTGGAGCACGGAGGGGTCGGGACCCGTAAACTGCAGCTCTATGGGGTATTTCTTGAACATGAGGTTGTATTTCTTTATCTTGGCGTATGCGTCGGGGTAGTTCTCCGTAAGATAGGCCTGTATCTCCTCTAGGGCATCGTCAAGCGCTTGGGGCGATTCGAAGTCAATGATGAGTTCGCCGTAGCTGAGCGAGGGCAGGGCTACGGTGCGCACCAGATTGTAGCGCCCCGGTGTGCCACCGATGCTGGCTGTGATATGCTTGACGTCGCCCCGCTTCCTCAGGTAGGCCTGTATCTGTTCCAGATCCTTCTCCACTCGGGTGCTGTTGCATCCTTCGGGCAGCTTGTATTCCAGATAGCACTGGTCGTATACCATGTCAGGGAAGAAGCCCTGGCGCATGTAGGGGTATCCGGCGATGGCGGCCAGTGTGACAACCAGAATGAGGAGTGTCATGGCCCATCTGTGGCGTAGACCCCATGTCAGCATCTTCCGCTGGCAGGCGTAGATGCGCCCGTTGTAGCCGACTGCCTGCTGCCCATCGCCGTCCTCCTTCCGTCCGCGTGTGAGCATGCGGCTGGCCATGAGGGGCACAAAGGTGAGGGCCAGAATCCAACTTAGCAGCAGCGACACGGCCAGTACAATGAAGAGGTCGCGCACGTAGATGCCGGCCGTGTCGGGCGAGAGGAAGATAGGCAGGAACGAGAGAATGGCGATGAGCGTGGCTCCGAGCAGGGGCATGGCCGTCTGTCGTCCGATGGCTGTGAGGGCCTCACGCGTGGGTAGTCCCCGCTTGATGTCCACCAGGATGCCGTCGATGATGACAATGGCATTGTCTACGAGCATGCCCATGGCTAGGATAAAGCTTCCCAGTGACACGCGCTGCATGGTACCATCGGCACCGCCGAGCACCAGGAAGGAGCCGAATACAATCACCATCAGGCACATGCCGATGATGAGTCCGCTCTTGAAACCCATTGTGAACATAAGCACCACCACCACGATGAGCACCGATTCGATGAGGTTCACCACAAAGGTGCTGAGCGAGGAGGTGACACGCTCCGGCTGGTAGAACACCTTGTTGCATTCCACACCAACGGGCAGGCGGTGCTCTATTTCCGCCAGTTTCTTTTCCAGCGCGCGCCCCACCTTCACGATATCGGCATCCGGCTGCGAGGCAATCAGAATGCCTAGTGCCCGCTTCCCATCGCGGGTGAGCGCGTTCCTTACAGGGCTTTCCACCCCTTTCTCCACCACGGCAATGTCGCTTAGCCGCAGCTGGTCGTCCTCATGTCCCTGGATAATCATGCGCCGTATGTCGTCCACATGCCGGAACCTGTCGGAGACGGTCATGCGTATGCGCTGGTCACCGTTGTCGTAGTAGCCGGCATAGGAGGTTTTGTTCTGCCCGTCAAAGGTGGCTAGTACCTCAGCGGGCATCACACCCAGTGCCGACATCTTGTCCTGTAGCAGGCGTATGTGGATGCAGTCTTTCTGCTTGCCGTATATTTCCACGCGATCCACACCTTCTACCTGGTCCATCTCGCGCTTCACCAGGTCGGCATATCGGCACAACTCGTTCTCGCTGATATCCTCGGCCGAGAGGGCGAAGAACACGCCGTAGACGGAGCTGAAGTCGTCCTGTGTGACCGACACCGATGCCCCTGCGGGCAGGAGCCTTTGTGCATCGTACACCTTCCTGCGCAAGCGATCCCAGCATTGCTCCACTTCGGTGTTGCTCTTGGTGCTGAGCAGTTCCACCTGAATGAGCGACAGGTCGTTAAACGAATAGCTCTCGATATTGTCGATGTCGCCCATCTGCCGGATGCTCTTTTCCAGCACGTCCGTCACTTCCAGTTCCACCTGATGGGCGGAGGCACCGGGATAGGTGGTGGCCACCATGGCCAGCTTCACTTTCACTTCGGGATCTTCCAGCTTGCTCATGTCGTAGGAGGCATAGAGGCCTCCCACCAGTAGCACAGCCACCAGAAACATCACCAACTGTCGGTTCTGGAACGACCATTTTCCAAGGTCCATCATAGCATGTCTCCTATGTTGGTTTTAGACACGGGAGCAAGCAGGCGCACTTCTTGCCCGTCGGTCAGGTGACGGGCACCCACCGATACCACGCATGCGCCGGGGCGGAGTGCCCCTTCCACCCATGCCGATCCGTCGGTGCGGAGGACTTTCACCTCCACTGGAATCCTTGCCACTCGACCGTTGTCATATTGGTATGCGTATACATTATCCCCCTTCCTTACAAGCGCTGTGGCAGGAATGCTCACGCAGGATGCGGCACTGTCGGCCATCTCCACCGACACCCACACCGACATGCCCGGGGCAATGCGCCCGGATGCATCGTCCAGCGCCAGGCGCAGGGTGTAGAGCTGGTTGGCATTGGCTTGCGGCAGTATGCCCGCGTATTGCAGCGGCATTTTCCTGTCTGGCATCACATCCATCGTACAGCTGAATGCCTCCATGTGGTCACGTTGCATGTAGGTGGACGCGGGCAGGTTCACCTCCACTTCCAGACCTTTTACCGACACTATTTCCACCACGGGCATGCCTGCTCCAACGGTTTCGCCGGCGTCAAAGAACCGCCGTTGCACGTAACCGTCTATGGGCGAGGTGATGCGTGTGTAAGCCAGCTGGTTGCGATGGTTCTGCAGTTTGGCCTCCATCTGTTTCAGGCCGTAGCGCGCCTTGTCGTAGAGGTTGGCCGTGGTGCTGCTGTCGGCGTATAACCCCATCACACGCTCGGCTTCGGCCTTCACCTGTGCATATTCGGCCTCGGTGGCCTCCAGCTGCACCTTGTAGTCGGTGGCATCCATCTCGGCCAGCAGCTGCCCTGCCTTCACGCGGCTCCCCTCTTCCACGCATACGCGTTTGAGCGTGCCTGCTACCCTGAACGAGGCGTTCACCTGCTGCGAGGCCACCACCTTGCCCGGGAACTGCAGGGTGCTTTCTCCTGTGGTGGTGCCCACTGTGTCTATCTTCACCATGGGAATGTCGGCTACCTGCGCATTTCCTCCCTTGTGGCAGGCAACCATCAGCATCATGCTTACAATCAATAACCAGCTCTTTGTGTTCATCTTCTTTCCTTTGAGTTTCAATTCTGCTGCAAAGTTACGGGTTTTGCCGCATTCCTGTTAGCCCTATCTGAACCAAAAAGTGTGCAATATGTACGATTTGTGCGGAAATAGGGTTAAAAAATGCTTGCGGATGTATTATTTCCTGAAATTATTTGTTATCTTTGTCCTCGATATGTGTGCCCGTTACAACAGTTTCAAGCGCATTCCTGTGGCCGAGCTTATTTCGTATCTCGACAATCAGGGCAACCTCACCACCTTGTCCAGCACCTGCGGCATGCTGCTTTGCACACGTGGCGAGGCCACTTTCCGTATGGCCAATCTCACGTGCCGCCTGCAGGCCTCCCACATTTGTCTCTACCGCCCTGCCACCCGTGCCCATGTGCTCAGCATCAGTCCGGATTTCGAGGCCATCGTCTTCCGCTCAACCATGGATTTCGTACTTCCTGTCATTGAGCAGGCGCTCAGCGGCCGCGAGGTGTCGGCGCTGGCCGATGCCCCTTGTGTGCAGCTCCTTCCGGGGGAATACGCGCTTGTCAGGCAACAGATGTCCGTTCTCATCCGCGGCTTGTCGTATATCGAGCGGCTGCCCGAGGATGCCCCTGCCTTGCCCCTGCTCCGCCATGCGGTCGACAATCTGGGGCGTTCGCTGCTCTTCCAGGTGTTCTTTCTGTATGTGCAGCATCGCCCCGCCCAGGCTTCCCCTCCGCAGGGCGGCGACCTTATTGTCCACCGCTTCATGCTCGACCTCATCCAGTTCTACAAGCAGCAGCGCCAGGTGGAGTTCTATGCTGATCGGCAGCACCTTTCGCCCCGTTACTTCTCGTCCATCATCAGGGAGCACACGGGCGACCCGGCTTTACGCTGGATTGTCAACTATGTGATTAGCGGCCTCAAGCAGTCGCTCTCCGACCCATCCCAATCGATGAAGTCCATTGCCGCAGCCTATCATTTCTCTTCCGCCACCCTGCTTTCCCGCTATTTCCGGCAGTATACGGGCGTTTCGCCCCGCACATTTCGCAAAGAAGTGCTTTCGGGAGGCGGATAGCTTCTGCCTTGCCCGCCGCCGTCTATATGTCCCGGTCGAGGAGTACGGGAAATTTTTCGCGGAAGGTTTGGAGACGTTCCATCTCCAGTTGCGCGGTAAGGATGCCTTCCTCGTTCATGGGCACTTCCTGCAGGCGCACCCCGTAGGGGTCGATAAAGGCTGTGCCGCCGCAGTACTGGCAGGTGGGGTCGTTGCCCACACGGTTTACACCGCACACATAGCATTGGTTCTCTATGGCACGTGCCAATAGCAGCGTACGCCATGCTTCCACGCGCGGAGTGGGCCATGAGGCCACGTACAGGATGCAGTCGTAGCACGGGCGGTCGTCCATTTTGTTGCGGGAGAAGATGGGGAAGCGCAGGTCGTAGCATACCTGTAGCAGGAAACGTACTCCGCGCCATTCCACCACTACACGCTTCTGACCGGGGGTATAGCGCAGGTGCTCGCCTCCATAGGTGAAGAGATGGTGCTTGTCGTAGTATGCAACGCTGTCGGGTGTGACGAAATAGAAACGGTTGCGGTAAGTTCCGTCTTTGGCCATGATGGAAAGACTGCCTGCCAGGGCGGCATCCATATGCTGTGCCATCTGTGTCATCCACCTGAGCGTGTTGCCCTCCTCACCTTCGATGCAGTCGTAATCTGCAGGGTTGGTGATAAATCCTGTGCTCCACATCTCGGGTAACACGTAGAGGTCGCTATGAGGGGCAACGTGCAGCGTGTGCTCCATGCGTGTCCGGTTGGCTGGCGGGTTGCCCCATTCAATGTTACATTGTAAAAGCGTTATTTGCATGTTCATGTCTTGTTTAGTGTGCCATAAGCGTATCGAAGGGAAAATCCTTTTTCATGCGGTAGGCAAGTCCTGTCATGGTGGCAATGAGGTCGCCATCCTGGTTGGTGATGCGCATGTCGCAGTAGGGCAGGCGGTGATGGTTGTGCACCTCATGGCATTCAGCGGTGAGCCGGTCGCCCAGTTGGGCGGACTTCAGCATGGTGATTGTGTTGGAGATGCCCAGCGTGAGGATGCCCCTGCTGTTGGCCACGGCCGCAAAGGCCAGGTCGGCCAGGGTGAAGAGAACACCGCCTTGACACACACCCGCCCCGTTCAGGTGGTGCTCCTCCACGGTGACTTCCGCACGGGCGTACCCCAAGCGGATTTCTGTCAGTTGCACTCCGATGCCCCTGGCAAAACGGTCACCCTGGTTCAGGTTTTCGATAAGTGATGCCATGGTGCGGTGTCAGTTTCTGAATTTTCGTTTGTCGTTGACATGCTTGGCCTTGCCCGTGCTCCGTTCGATGCCATAGGGCGGCTGGATGTGTATGTTGGGCTTGATGCCCACCATGCTCACGATGCGGTCGTAGAGCGGCTTTATGTATTTCATCTGATCGGCAGGGTCGGTGCCGAAGAACTGAGGTTTGAGTTCCACATCCAGGTCGAAGGTGTCCTCGTTGTGGATACGGTCGACGGTGATGAAATAGTAAGGTTGGAAGGCGGGGAACTCGGTCAGTACGGTTTCTATCTGGCTGGGGAATACGTTCACGCCACGAATGATGAGCATGTCATCCGAACGGCCCAGAATGCGATCCATGCGTACAGCGGTGCGTCCGCACTTGCAAGGCTCGTAGTTCAGTCGGGTGAGGTCGCGTGTGCGGTAGCGCAGGATAGGCATGGCCTCCTTGCAGAGCGAGGTGAAGACCAGTTCGCCAAACTCGCCGGGTTTGCAGGGCTCCAGGGTGTCGGGGTTGATGATTTCTGGATAGAACATGTCTTCCCAGAGGTGTGTGCCATTCTGGCATTCACACTCGCCGCCCACGCCAGGACCGCTCATTTCCGTGAGGCCGTAGATGTCATAGGCCTTGATTTGCAGTTTTGTTTCCAGTTCCTTACGCATGCCATCTGTCCAGGGCTCTGCGCCAAAGAAGCCGGCACGCAACTTCATCAGCCGCACCGACTCGTTGCGGCTGTTCTGGATGCTTTCGGCCAGGTGCATGGCATAGCTGGGTGTGCAACACAGGATGGTGCTCTGGAAGTCCTGCATTAGCATCATCTGCTTTTCTGTATTGCCGGCCGACATGGGCAGCTGTATGGCTCCGCGCATGGCTGCTCCGTCGTGGGCTCCCAGACCTCCTGTGAAGAGACCATAGCCGTATGCCACTTGAACGGTGTCACCGGGTCCTACGGCTGCCACCGCCATGCAGCGTGCCACGCCCTCTGCCCAGCATTTCAGGTCATTCTCGGTATAGGTGGCCACCACGGGCTTGCCTGTGGTGCCGCTGGAAGCATGGATGCGTCGCACCTCATTGTGAGGGACGGCTTCCAAACCAAAAGGATATTCGTCGCGCAGGTCCTGCTTGGTGGTGAAGGGCAGCCTGTGGATGTCGTCGATGCTCTTAATGTCCTCGGGCTTTACACCCAGCTCGTCCATCTTCTTGCGATAGAAGGGCACATGCTCATAACATCTCTTAACTGTGTGGACGAGTCTCTCGCTTTGCAACTGCCGCATCTCTTCGCGCGACATGCACTCAATCTCGGGATTGTGTATCATAGCGTTCTTTAATTATGTATCATCAATCAAGTAAGTCTCTCAGTTTACATTGGTGTTGTGGTCCTTATGGAACTGCCACATCCTTTCGTCCAGCACGGTGTAAAGGTCTTCGCGCATCCGGCTTGTGCAGGCACGCACACCCGGTTGGAGGGAGCCTGTGGTGTCTAGATTGATGCTGCTCACACCGTAATGGATAAGTTCGGATGCCAGCTCACCGCCCGTCATACCGGGGTAGGAGAGGGAGAAGAAGAATCCGTCCGCTATGTCTTCCGTTACATCCTTGGGGTAGGTAATCCGGAAGCCGTGCCGCAGGAAGATGGCCTTCATCTTTTGTGCTCGGATGGCATACTCCCGTGTGTCCTCGACAAAGTTGATTTTGCCTTCGCAACTCAGTTTGAGCATCTCGGCATAGCCATATTGCGTGGTGGCCGTGCAGCCGCTGGTGATCATGTACTGGATGCTGGCGATGAAGGTGGGGCCAAACATGCCGCTGTCGTGGTAGCGTTGCTGGAAGGCCGGGAACTGGCGGTCGAAAAGTTTGTCGCTGATACACACCAGGGCGATGCGCTGTCCGGCATACGAGAATATCTTGCTGGCCGAAAGCAGCAACAGATAGTTGTCCGTATATCGTGCCACGGTGCGCACGAAGGGAGGTTGGTAGGGATGGGATAGGTCGCGGCGGTTGTCCATGGCAAAGTATGCCAGGTCCTCCATGACAATGACGTCATGCAGGGTGGCCAGCTCGCCGATGATGCGCAGTTCCTCCTCTTCCAGTGAGATCCAGGCGGGGTTGTTGGGATTGCTGTACACGATGGCTGCCACATCCCCGTCCTGCAGTTCCTCTTCCAGTTTTGCACGGAGTGCCTTGCCGCGGTAGAGATAGATGTCGAACTCCTTCCATTCGATGCCCAGAATGCGCAGTTGCGACTTCTGGATAGGGAATCCGGGGTCAATGAAAAGCACCTTGCCCATCTGGGGGTATGTCTTGCGCTGGCAGCAGGCAATGAAGGACCCGAACGAACCGGCCACACTGCCTACTGTGGGCAGACAGGCACGGGGCGACACCTCCACATCGATGAATGCCTTCACAAATTCGCTGGCGGCCTCCTTGAGTTCCTTGATGCCGGCTGCGGCAGGGTACTGGCTGCCTATGCCGCTTTCCAGGGCTCTTTTTTCGGCCTCTATACCATATTTATTAATAGGGAGCCCAGGGCTCCCCTGATCCATACGGATGAAGGGGATGCCAGTCTTCTGTTCGAGATACTGCGCCACCAGGAGAGTTTCTCCAATGGTGGCGTGGCTGAGGTCTGCCACATGATTGGCCTCCGTGGCTTCACGCACCAGTTCTTCACTAAATATCTTCATGATGCTTTTGTCGTTTCAGGAAACATGAGTTGGGCTGTCAAAGCACCTGAGGTTGGCTTCCACCACCGCCTCGCCCTTGCGGGCGAAAACCACCTTGATGGCTTCGCGGAGCTGCTCCACGCTGAGGATGCCGATGTGTGGGGCGGCCATGCCCAGCAGCACCATGTTGGCACCCCGGGCGCCATTGCAGTCCTTGGCCACAGCCTCGATGTCGTTCTTCACCACATGGGGTAGGGCATCGAGTTCTGACTGCAGGGCTGTTTCATCGGGATAGTTGGGAATGTTGACAAAGGGTACGCTGCCTGTTACCACCGTACCCTCGGGTGACAGATACTCCAGATAGCGGAGACTCTCCATGGGCTCCATGGAAATGATGACATCTGCGCTGGCTATGGGAATGAGGTCACTCCAGATGGGTTCTGTGCTTAGCCGTAGGTGCGACTGTACGTCCCCTCCACGCTGGCTCATGCCATGCACTTCGGCCTGTTTGAGATAGATGCCCGCCTGTGTGGCGGCCTGTCCTATGATGGTGGCGATGGAGAGGATGCCTTGTCCGCCCACACCGCATAGTATGATATCTTTCTTCATGTGTCAGTTCGCTTTGTTCGCTTTTCTTTCTCTTGCATGCCGTGCCGCCGTCTGGATACATTCCCGTCGGGGAATGATGACGCTGACCCCCTCGTAGGCAATCTCTTTGCGGATGAGTGCCGCAATGGCAGGGATGTTCTTGGGCAGAGGAGTCACCACATGCAGGTGTTCAGGGTCCATGCCAAGGCCCAGGCAGATGGCCTCGTACTTGTTCAGGCCGGCAGAGTCTTGTCCGCCCGTCATGCCTGTGGTCAGATTGTCGCTGATGATGACGGTGATGGGGGTGTTGTCGTTGATGGCATCCAGTAGTCCTGTCATGCCACTGTGGGTGAAGGTGGAGTCGCCGATGACTGCAATGGCGGGGCGCAGGCCTGCGTCGGCCGCACCCTTGGCCATGGTGATGCTGGCACCCATGTCCACACAACTGCTCAGGGCCTTGAAGGGAGGCAGTGCACCCAGGGTGTAGCACCCGATGTCTCCGAAGACCCGTGCATCGGGCATCTCCTCGATAATCTGGCGCAGGGCTCCGTATACATCGCGGTGTCCGCATCCCTGGCATAGCTGTGGCGGCCGTGCCGCCAGGTTCTTTGCTGGTGTAAAGGCGGCTTTCTGCTCTTTGCCTAAGGCTGTTGCCACATTGTCCGGTGTCAGTTCTCCTGTGCGTGGCAGATGTCCCGTGAGCCTTCCCCATACCTTGTATCCTGTGCCGAGCATGGCTTTCACGTCCTGTTCAGCCACCGGCTGCCCGTCCTCAACCACGAGGATGGCCTCGTTCTCGCTGGCTAGTTGCTGTATTTGTGCCTGGGGCAGCGGGTACTGCGACACCTTCAGTATGTTTCCCTCTTGGCCGATGGTTTCCTTCACGTAGTTGTAGGCGATGCCACAGGCCAAAATGCCCAGTTGGCCGTTCCCGTTCTTTTCCATCTTGTTGAAGGCCGACTTTTCCGCCTCTTCCTCCATGGCACCCTGCTTCTCCAGCAGCGCGGCATATTTCCTCCGTGCAATGCCTGGCAGTAGCACCCATTGGTCGGTGGAGGGCGAGAAGGCATTCTGCTCATGCTGCCTGCCGGTTTCCACAGCGGCACGGCTGTGTGCCAGGCGTGTGACGATGCGGAGCAATATGGGCTCCTTGATGCGCTCGCTCAGCGCAAATGCCACCTGCATCATGTCGTAGCACTCCTGCTGGTTGCTGGGTTCGAAGATGGGGATGAGGGCGAATTTTCCGTAGAAACGGCTGTCCTGTTCGTTCTGGCTGCTGTGCATCGACGGATCGTCGGCCGCCAGAACCACAAGGCCACCGTTCACCCCTGTGATGGCACTGTTGACGAAGGCATCGGCGCACACGTTCATGCCCACATGCTTCATGCACACCAGAGCACGTTTGCCTGCATAGCTCATTCCCAGCGCTGCTTCCATGGCTGTCTTTTCATTGGTACACCAGCGGCTACGTATGCCTCTTTTCCTGGCTTCCGGGTGGTTTTGGATAAATTCTGTTATCTCGGTGGAAGGTGTGCCGGGATAAGCATATACACCGCTAAGCCCGGCATGGATGGCTCCCAAAGCAATCGCTTCATCACCTAATAAAAGTTGTTTTTCCATATTTTATAGTAAGTTGTTTTCTTATAGTGTATATGACAAGGGGGTGGATGATGTTTGCCTTGCCCGTTCATACAAAATCAATCTCGGTCAGGAGGCTCATCTTGTGGATGGTGATGACCTCCTGGGCCTTTTCGACAGGATTGGTGCGCAGGATGAGCACTCCTTTCCCCTTCCATAAGAAGGAGTACATGTAGAGGATGCTCACGCCAGCGGCGGAGAGCGTGCTTACGGCTTGGGCGGCACGTCCTGGCTCATCATCGATACTGAGGGCAATGACGTCCGTCAGCTGCACGTTGATGCCCGCTTCGCGCAGCATGAGAAAAGCCTGGGTGGGATGGTTGCAGAGTACGCGGTAGATGCCATAGTCCTGGGTGTCGGCCACCGTGGAGGCGATAATCTGGATGCCTCCCTTGCTCAGGATGTCGAGCACTTTGATGAGCGTGCCGCTCTTGTTTTCGATGAATATGGATAGTTGCTTGATGGTCATATCATTATCGGTTTTTTATATCCTGCTTTATTGGTATACTTTTCTTTTGTCCACCACGCGCACGGCCTTTCCTTCTGATTGTGGCAGGGTGCCCTTGGGCACCAGTTTGACGTGGGGCGTGAGCAGAATCTCGTCCTTCAGGGCGCGCTGTATGTCCTTGGTCAGTGCCACCAGGCGCTGGTAATCGTCGGTGAAGAGTTCTTCCAGTTCCACCTCTACGGTCATGTTGTCGTTGTCATCATCGGTAGTGAGCGTTATCAGGTAGTTGCTGGCCAGCTCGGGGAACTGCATCAGTATCTTCTCAATCTGGATGGGGAAGATGTTCACGCCCTTGAGCACCATCATGTCATCCGAGCGCCCCTTCATGCGGTCGATACGCACATGATTGCGTCCACAGGGACAGCTGCGCCCTAGTACGCGTGTCAGGTCGCGCGTGCGATAGCGCAGCAGTGGCATCGCTTCGCGGCGTATGCTGGTGAGCACTAGCTCGCCTATCTCTCCATCGGGCACAGGTTCCAGTGTTTCGGGGTCCACTATTTCCACAATGTAATAGTCCTCCCAGAAATGCAATCCGTTTTGTTGCTTGCATTCAAAACCCACGCCCGGGCCGCACATCTCCGACATACCGAAGGAATTGTAGGCCTTTACGCCGAACATCTCCTCGATGCGCTTGCGTTGCTCCTCGCTGTGAGGCTCGGCACCGATAGCAAAGATGCGTAGCTTCGTGTCCTTGCGGGGGTCTACGCCTTCCTTGTCCATCACCTCCTTGAGGCGGGTCAGGTAGGAGGGTACGGCATGGATGGCTGTGGTGCCGAAGTCTTTGATGAACTTGATTTGCCGCAGTGAGTTGCCGGCAGCCGCGGGCACGGTGAGCATGCCCATTTTCTCGGCACCGTTCTGGAAGCCCAGCCCTCCGGTGAACATGCCATATCCGCTGCTGTTCTGGAACACATCGGTAGGCCTGAGCCCCACCATCCACAGGTTGCGTGCCACTTGGTTGGCCCATTCGTCAATGTCTTTGTCTGTATGGAGAATCACGGTGGGATTGCCCGTGGTACCCGATGACGAGTGCAGGCGTGTACATTGCTCCAGCGGTACGCTGGCGATGCCGAAGGGGTAGGTGTCTCGAAGGTCCTGCTTGGTGGTGAAGGGTATCTTGCGCAGGTCGTCCAGGCACTGGATGTCCCCAGGTTCCAGTCCTATTTCCTGGAACCTCTTGCGGTAGAACTCCGAGTGCATGCAATGCCTTACCGTTTCCTGCAGACCCTCCAGCTGGAGGGCTTCTATCTGCTCGCGGGTCATTGTCTCGATTTCGGGATTGAAGTATTCGCAACTGTAATCCCTCGTAATGCCTTGGTTTTTCACTTTCTCTGCTTTATGTGTTGGTTTGGTTTTCTGCAGATGTTGTCCACCTGCTCAGCTGTTCATGCCTCGGTATCTTCTGTGTGAAAAGGGCACCGGGCATCTCTCAAAAGTTGTTACATGCTGCAAATGTAGCGATTTTATTTTATTCGGCCAAGCACTTCATGGAAAAATCACCTTTCTTCCCTCCGCTTCATCTGCTTGTCGCCCCTTTTTCCGTGTGGGTGTGGCCAAGGAGGCCGAAAAAAAGGGAGGTGTTCCATCAACCTGCGGTGGAAATACTCCATTTGGCAGGGTAGATGGAACACCTCCTTCATTGGAATGATCCTTGGAGAGGGGATGAGGCTAGAAGAGTGTATTCTCGATAATCTTACCCATCTGCCATACACAACGTACATTGAGGTTGTTGTCGAGAATCATGATGTCGGCGTCCTTGCCACGGGAAAGGGAGCCCTTGCGGTCGTAGCAGTTCATGATGTGGGCGGGTGTCTCGCTGCACATGCGCACTGCATCTTCCAGAGGAATCTCTGCCTGCTGCACGGCCACGCGAATCAGTCGGTCGGTGGTGGCGATGGAACCAGCCAGCGCCGAGCGGTCGCTGAGTTTGCACACACCGTCCTCGATGACCACGCGGGCATCGAATGCCTGTGCATCGTCATCGGCAGCGGCCACAGCGAGGGCGTCTGTGATGAGTGCCATGCGCTCCACACCTTTTATCTTGTATGCCATGCGCAGGATGGTGGGCGGCACGTGTATGCCGTCAGCCACACATTCGATGGTCATGTCGTCAATCAAGTAGACGCTCTCCACAGTCCCCTCATACTTGTATTCGCGCTTGTTGTGGAAACCGGGCATTGCGTTGTAGAAGTGTGTGACATGGGTGAAGCCTGCATCGAAGGCTGCACACACATCGCTGTATTCGGCGCATGTGTGGGCGATACTGGGCAGGATGCCCTTGCTGGCACAGTACTTGCCAAACTGCAGGGCTCCGGGCAGCTCGGGTGCGGCATCCCATCGGGCCAGGCACTTGCTGTTCTCCACGATGGGGATGTATTCGTTCGGGTCAGGGTTCTTGATCCATTCGGGCATCTGGGCACCGGCCTTGTTGCGGTTGAGGTAGTGTCCTTCAAGATGGAGGCCCAGAATGGGCGAATTCGGTTCGGCCATCAGTTTCTCGCAGGTGTCAATGGCCTTTTCGATCATGGGTACGGTGCTGCTGCTCAGCGTGGGGAAGATGCTGGTGGTGCCATGCTTGGCATGGGCGGCCACGGCTGTACGGAAGGCTTCTTCCTCGCCTTCCTGGAAATCGCGGCCTCCACCGCCGTGTACGTGCATCTCTATACCACCGGGCACCACGGCCATTCCCTTGGCATCGATAAGATCGGCTCCTATCACGGCCAGGTCACAGTTGGTGACCTCCAGTATCTTGTTGTCGCGTATGATGACACTGCCATCCTTGAGCCAGCCCTGTGGGGTGAGCACGCGCGCATTAATAATTTGTGTAAGCATATTGTAGTGTTGTTAGGTTGGTTTGTAGGTCGGCCGTTTATTTGGCCATGGAGTACACCACTTCCATGATGTCCTTGCCCAACTGGTCGGCTGCTTCCATGGTGGCAGCCTCGCTGTAGACGCGGATGATGGGCTCAGTGTTGCTCTTGCGCAGGTGGACCCATTTGTCGGGGAAGTCGATTTTCACGCCATCGATGTCGTTGACCTCCTGTTCCTTGTAGAGCTCTTTCACCTTGGCAAGGATGGCATCCACGTTGGTGTCGGGTGTGAGGTCGATGCGGTTCTTGGCGATGCAGTAGGGAGGATAGGTGGCACGCAGCTGACTGGTCTTGAGGCCGGTTTTGGCCAGGTAGGTGAGAATGAGTGCAATGCCAACGAGTGCATCGCGTCCGTAGTGAGCAGCGGGGTAGATGACTCCACCGTTGCCTTCACCGCCAATCACGGCACCCACTTCCTTCATCTTGGTCACAACGTTCACTTCCCCTACGGCAGAGGCAGCGTATTCCTGCCCATACTTGTGGGTGACATCGCGCAGGGCGCGGGTGCTGCTGAGGTTGCTCACGGTGTTGCCCGGTGTGTGTTGCAGGATGTAGTCGGCTACGGTGACAAGGGTGTATTCCTCACCGTACATGGTGCCGTCTTCGCAGAAGAGAGCCAGGCGGTCCACATCGGGGTCCACTACAAAGGCGATGTCGTGGTTGCCCTCCTGCATGAGAGCCTTGATGTCGCCCAGGTTCTTCTCCAGGGGCTCGGGATTGTGCTGGAAGTCTCCGGTAGGCTCTGTGAAGAGTCCTGTCACGGTCTTCACTCCCAGCTGTTCCAGCAATTTGGGCAGGATGACACCTCCCACGCTGTTCACGCTGTCAAAGGCAACGCGGAAATCGGCTTTGCGGATGGCATCCACATCGACCAGCTCCAGCGCCTTCACCATATCGATGTGCTTCTGGTCATAGCTGTTGTCTTCCACATATTTCCCCAGATGGTCCACATCGGCATAAAGGAAATCCTCGGCTTCGGCAATACGGAGCACCTCGTTGCCTTCTTCCTTGTTGAGGAATTCGCCCTTTTCGTTGAGCAGCTTCAGGGCATTCCATATGCGTGGGTTATGGCTGGCCGTGATGATGATGCCGCCGCAGGCACCTTCCATGGTGACGGCAATCTCGGTGGTGGGGGTGGTGGCCAGACCGATGTCCACCACATCGAATCCCATACCCATGAGGGTCCCGCATACGATGTTTTTCACCATCTCTCCGCTGATGCGCGCATCGCGTCCCACAACGATCTTGCCCGTTTCCACCTTGGTGGTTTTGCGGATAAGTGTGGCATATGCCGATGTAAACTTGACAATATCCAGTGGATTCAATGTGTCACCTGCAGGTCCGCCGATTGTACCGCGGATGCCGGAAATAGATTTGATAAGTGTCATAAGTATCTCGTTTTAACGGTTTATATTTCCACAAAATTAAGCAAAAGTTGGCTACCAACAAAGAAAATTCCGCATTATTTGCAACAAAAAGCCTTTTTTGTATTTGTTTAAAGGAAAATATGTGTAACTTTGTAAGGTGAGAACCCAAAAAACGCTAATAAAAAACCTTCAATACGGATGAGATTAAGATGCATTGTGGCAATGCTGGCAATGAGTGCCTGGACGGGTGCCTTTGCGCAGCGAAGTGAAACACTCTTGCAGCAAGGGTGGAAGTTCTATAAGGGCGAGTGTGGCGGTGCCGCCGAGGTTGCTTTTGACGACAACAACTGGGACCGGGTGACCGTGCCTCACGACTGGGCCATCAAGGGGCCTTTCAGCAGGGACAACGACCTTCAGGTGACCGCTATCACGCAGAATGGCGAAGAGTCGGCAGTGGAGCATACGGCCCGTTCGGGCGGTTTGCCTTATATGGGAGTAGGGTGGTATCGCACACGTTTCAAGTCGCCTTTCTCCGGACGCACCACATTGGTGTTTGACGGAGCCATGAGCGAGGCGCGTGTGTATGTCAACGGCAAGGAGGCCATATTCTGGCCGTTTGGCTACAATTCGTTCCATGTGGATGTCACATCTCTGCTGAATGCAGGCGGCGAAGACAATGTGCTGGCCGTGAGGCTCCAGAACCGCACCCGAAGCAGCCGTTGGTATCCGGGTGCCGGCCTCTACCGCAATGTAAGGCTGGTGAACACCGACAACACCCATGTGGAAGTGTGGGGCACCCAGGTGACCACACCCCATGTGGAGAAGGCATACGCCACAGTAACCGTCAAGACCCGTGTGGTGCACAAAGAAGGCACTCCTTTGCGCATTGTCACCCGTATTACCGATGGGTCGGGCCGGGAGGTGGCGCAGAAGGACCAGACCATGACCCTCCATCATGGGGCCACATTCGACCAGCATCTCAATGTAGGCAATCCCCGGTTGTGGTCACCCGAGCATCCCCATCTCTATACTGCATCCTCCCGCCTGTATGTAGACGGGCGTCAGGTGGACGAGTACCAGACGGTCTTCGGCATACGCACGGTGGAGTTCGTGCCCGACAAGGGCTTCTTCCTCAATGGCAAACTGCGCAAGTTCCAGGGCGTGTGCCTGCATCATGACCTCGGTCCTCTGGGGGCGGCCGTCAATGAGAACGCCATCCGCCACCAGCTGGCCATGCTCAAGGACATGGGCTGCGATGCCATCCGCACCAGTCACAACATGCCGGCCCCCGAGCTGGTGAAGCTGTGCGACGAGATGGGCTTCATGATGATGCTGGAACCCTTTGACGAATGGGATGTGGCCAAGTGTGACAGCGGCTATCACCGTTTCTTCAACGAGTGGGCCGAGCGTGACATGGTGAACATGCTTCGTCAGTACCGCAACCATCCCAGCGTGGTGATGTGGAGCATCGGAAACGAAGTGCCCACCCAGGGCTCGCCTGGCGGCTACAAGGTGGCCTCCATGCTTCAGGACATTTGCCATCGCGAGGACCCCACCCGCCTGTGTACCTGCGGCATGGACCAGGTGGCCACCGTGCTGGCCAACGGATTTGCCGCGCTCATTGATGTGCCCGGCTTCAATTATCGTACGTTCATGTATGAGGAAGCCTACAGCAAGTTGCCGCAGAATATGGTGCTGGGTTCCGAGACATCGAGTGTCACCAGTAGCCGTGGGGTGTACACCTTCCCGTTGAAGGTGGGACTGCCTCAGCTGCGCGCCGACCATCAGGCAACCTCCTACGATGTGGAGTCGGGCGGGTGGTGCAACACGCCCGATGTGGACTTTGCCCTTGCCGAAGACCATCACTGGACCCTGGGGCAGTTTGTGTGGACAGGTTTCGACTATCTGGGTGAGCCTTACCCTTACGACACGGACGGGTGGCCCAGCCATAGCAGCTACTTTGGCATCATCGACCTGGCTTCCATCCCCAAGGACCGGTATTATCTGTATCGCAGCATGTGGAACAGACGGGAATCCACACTGCATATCCTTCCCCATTGGACATGGCCCGGGCGTGAGGGCGAGGTGACACCGGTGATGGTGTATACCGACAGCCCTGAGGCCGAACTTTTTGTCAACGGGAGGAGCCAGGGACGTGTGCGCAAGCTCACCAGGGAGGAATCCCTCAAGCGGAAGGAAGAGGGCGATGCCCTTTGGCTACAGCGCCGCTATCGCCTGATATGGGACAACGTGACCTATGAGCCGGGAGAGCTGAAGGTGGTGGCATATGGGACGGACGGCAAGGTGCGTGGCGAGGAGACCGTACGTACGGCAGGCAAGCCCCACCATCTGCTGATGGAATGTGACCGCCAGACGCTTGCGGCAGATGGCCGTGACTTGGCCTACGTGACGGTGAGCGTGGTGGACAAGGACGGCAACCTGTGCCCCCATGCCGACAATCTGGTGGAACTGTCCGTGGAGGGCTGTGGCACCTTCCGTGCCGCTGCCAATGGTGATGCCGCCAATCTGGACCTTTTCCATCTGCCCCGGCACCATTTCTTTGGCGGGCGCATGACGGCTATCGTACAGAGCGGAACGGCTGCGGGCGGTGTGACACTCACTGCCAAATCGGGCAATATGAAGAGCAGTATTCAGTGGATGTGCCGATGATAGCAGGGTGAAAAAACGGTAAAAACCGGAATATCGCGGGCCTGGATGGGAATTTTATGCCATTCAGGCCCGCTAATTGATGGAAAATTTGTAACTTTGCAGCTCTATTCAGAAGCAATCAAGAGCAAAACTATACGACAATGGCAGAAAACAAGAAAATCAGGCGAGCATTGGTGTCTGTGTTCCATAAGGACGGACTCGACGAAATCCTGCGCACATTGCATCAGCAGGGGGTTGAACTATTATCTACGGGCGGTACCCAGGCTTTTATCGAATCGCTGGGCATTCCCTGTTCCAAGGTGGAGGACGTGACCTCTTATCCCAGCATTCTGGGAGGTCGTGTAAAGACACTCCATCCCAAAATCTTCGGTGGCATCCTTGGCCGGCGTAGTCTGGCCGGCGACCGGCAGCAGATGGAACAGTATGAGATTCCTGCAATCGACTTGGTGATTGTGGACCTGTACCCCTTTGAAGATACGGTTCGCAGTGGCGCGTCCGATGCCGACATTATCGAGAAGATCGACATCGGTGGCATCAGCCTTATCCGTGCCGGTGCCAAGAACTTCAGTGACGTGGTGATTGTCCCCTCCAAGGCTGAATATCCCGCCTTGCTGAAGATGCTGCAGGAAAAGGGCGCATCGTCCGATATTGAGGACCGCAAGTGGTTCGCTGCCCGGGCTTTTGGCGTGAGCAGTCATTACGACACCGCCATTCATGGCTGGTTTGAGGCAAATTGATACCCATCTCCACCCAACATTCTATAGAAGATTCAGTAACAGTATGAAATGGTTTTCGTTTAACAAGGAGATAGCAATGGATCTTGGCACCGCCAACACCATCATCATCAGTGATGGGAAGATTGTGGTGGACGAGCCAAGTGTGGTGGCGCTTGACAGACATACGGAACGCATGATAGCGGTGGGCGGCAAGGCCAAGATGATGTACGAGAAGACCAGCCCGAAGATTCGTACCATCCGTCCGCTGAGGGATGGAGTGATTGCCGACTTCAATGCCTGCGAGCAGATGATGAGAGGGCTCATCAAGATGGTGCCTCAGGGCAGCCGCCTGTTTGCACCCAGCCTGAAGATGGTGATAGGTGTGCCCAGCGGCAGTACCGAGGTGGAGCTTCGTGCCGTGCGCGACAGTGCCGAACATGCCGGTGGCCGCGAGGTGTACCTTATCTACGAACCGATGGCTGCTGCCATTGGTGTGGGCATTGACGTGCTGGCTGCCGAGGGTAACATGATTGTGGACATAGGTGGCGGCAGCACGGAGATTGCAGTCATCTCGCTGGGTGGCATTGTGGCAGACAAGAGCCTGCGTGTGGCCGGTGACGAATTGACGGCCGACATTCAGGAATACATGAGCCGCCAGCACAATGTGAAGGTGAGTGAACGTATGGCCGAACGCATCAAGATCAATGTAGGGTCTGCCCTTACCGACCTGGGCGATGAGGCTCCCGAGGATTATGTGGTTCACGGCCCCAACAAGATTACGGCCTTGCCAATGGAAGTGCCCGTGTGCTATCAGGAGATTGCTCATTGCCTGGAGAAGACCATTGCCAAGATTGAGGCTGCTGTGCTGAGTGCCTTGGAGGAGACGCCTCCCGAAATCTATGCGGACATTGTGCACAACGGCATATACCTGACTGGCGGAGGTGCCCTGTTGCGCGGACTTTCCAAGCGTTTGCAGGACAAGATCAACATCCCGTTCCATGTGGATGAGGACCCCCTGCACAGTGTGGCCAAGGGAACAGGTGTGGCACTGAAGAACATTCAGGACTATACCTTCCTGATGTAAAGAAAAAGAAGGAAACCAACTTGCAGATACCGGTATTTTGAGAACAGTTCTCAATCGTCTTACAGCAAATGCCCACTGGGTGCTTTTCATCGTACTGGAAGCATTCAGTGGGTGGATGCTTTTTAACTTCAACGACTACCAGGGAAGTGTATGGTTCACGCAGGCCAACGCCCTGGCAGGCTATCTGTTTCAGCAGGAGGCGGAACTGTTGAAGTATGTGCGGATGGATGAGGCCAACCGGGAACTCATGCAGAAGAATCTGGTGCTTCAGTACAACAACGAGGTGCTGCGCCGCCAGTTGTCCCAGCTCACCAGGGACAGCAGTTTCACGGAACAGGTGCAGGCAAGGCTTCTGGAGGGCATCCATTCCATCCCTGCCCATGTGATCAATAGCAGCATCCGCCAGAAGGACAACTATATGACTCTCGACAAGGGGCGGCTGCAGGGCGTGCGGCCGGAGATGGGCGTGGTCAGCGGAACGGGCGTTGTGGGTATCGTGTATCTGGTGAGCGACCATTATTCGCTGGTGCTGCCCATCCTCAACAGCAGGTCGAGCATCAGCTGCCGTTTGCGTGGCACGGGCTATTTCGGCTCCCTGCGCTGGAAGGGCGGCAATCCGCTGTTGGCCATTCTGGATGATGTGCCGCGTCATGCCCGTTGTCATGTGGGCGATGTGGTGGAGACCAGCGGTTTCAGCAATGTTTTCCCGGAAGGGATTTTTGTGGGCAAGGTGGTGGACATTCGGAATTCAGGTGACGGTTTGTCGTACCAGCTGTATGTACAGTTGGGTGTGGACCTGGCAGCTGTGAGGGATGTGTGCGTGATAGTGGAGGACCATCAGCAGGAACTGGATTCGCTGCAGGGCATGCGTCTCCCGGATGCGACCGCGAAGACTGTGGGGAAGTGATTCCTGAGGTGAGTGACGGACATAAAAGCTAATTCGAGAGAGAAAGTCATGATACAGAGAGAATTGGAGAATTTCCTGAGGATGCTGGTGTTTGCGGCCGTTCAGGTGTTTGTGTGCAGCAAGATTCACTTGATGGGCTATGCCGTCCCTCTTGTCTATGTGGCCTTTGTGGCATATTTTCCGCTCAATTACCCCCGGGTGGGCATCCTGATGTGGAGCTTTGTGTGCGGGCTGCTGATGGATATCTTCATGAATGTGCCTGGTGTGGCATCGGGGTCCGTCACCCTTGTGGCATTGTTGCAGCCCATGCTGCTCAGGCGGATGTCGCCCAAGGATGCGGCTGAGGACATGAAGCCCTCTTTGCACACACTGGGATATACGGTGTTCATGCGCTATCTGTTCCTGATTGTAGCCGTCCACCATGCGGCCTTCTTTGCGCTGGACACCTTTTCCTGTTTCAATCTGCAATATGCTGCCATATCGTGTGGAAGCAGTATCGTGCTCAGTTTTCTCACACTTTGGGCGGTGGAGCATTTCCGCACGCGTAAAAGGAAGGCCGTATGAAGGAAGCCAGCCAGAAGCACTATCAGCTGCAGAAGCGCAAGTATGTGATTGGCGGCATTGCCACCATCATCATCCTTGTGTATATTGCACGGCTGTTTTTCCTGCAGCTCATGAGCGAGGATTTCAAACAGAATGCCGACTCGAATGCCTTTCTCAAGCGGGTGCAGTTTCCTGCCCGTGGCACCATCGTGGACCGCAACGGCAAGTTGCTCGTCTACAACCAGCCGGCCTATGACATCATGGTGGTGATGGCGGAACAGGCGGGCATAGACACGGCCGACATATGCAGGACGCTGGGCATAACACCAGCGCAGTATGAGCGGAGGATGACGGAGATAAAGGACCGGCGGCGCAATCCGGGCTACAGCCCCTACACCCAGCAGCTCTTCATGAACCAGCTTTCGGCCGATGAAATCAGTTCGTTCCAGGAGAAGATGTTCCTTTTCCCCGGTTTCTATGTACAGAAGCGCACCATCCGGCAATACCAGTACCCCTATGCAGCGCATGTGCTGGGAGATGTGGGGGAAGTGGGGCCGGAGGATTTGGAAAATGACGACTATTACCGCAGGGGGGACTACATTGGCACCCAGGGAGTGGAGCGCAGCTATGAGAAGGTCCTGCGTGGGGTGAAGGGCACCGAAATCATGTTGCGTGATGCACGCGGACGTATCAAGGGACACTACCAGAACGGCAAGTTCGACCAGCCACCTGTTCCCGGACGCAACCTCACACTGAGCCTCGATGTGGAGCTCCAGGCGCTGGGCGAGCGGCTGATGACCGGAAAGAAAGGCAGCATTGTGGCCATAGAGCCTGCTACAGGGGAGGTGCTTTGCATGGTGTCTTCCCCCACCTATGACCCGCGCATGACTGTAGGCCGGCAGCGGGGAAAGAACCACCTGCTCTTGAGCCGCGACCCTGACAAGCCCTTGCTCAACCGCGCCATCATGGGACAATATCCCCCGGGCTCCACGTTCAAGACCAGTCAGGCACTCACCTTCCTGCAGGAGCATGTCATCACGCCTTCCACGGCCTATCCCTGTAGCCATGGTTTCCATTTCCGCGGGCTCACGGTGGGATGCCATGGCCATGGGTCCCCGCTTCCCCTGGTTCCGGCCATCGGCACATCGTGCAACGGCTATTTCTGCTGGGGTCTCTACAACATGTTCGGCAATCGCAAGAAGTACCCCACAGTGTCGGATGCCATGACGCGGTGGAAGGACTACATGGTGAGTATGGGCTTCGGCTACAAGCTGGGCATCGACCTTCCGGGAGAGAAGCGCGGACTCATCCCCAACGCCGAGTTCTACAACAATGCCTACAGGGGGTCGTGGAACGCGCTCACCGTCATCTCTATCTCCATCGGCCAGGGTGAGGTGAATCTCACGCCCCTGCAGATTGCCAATCTGGGAGCCACCATTGCCAACCGCGGTTACTATGTCGTGCCCCATGTGGTAAAGGACATTCAGGGAGAACAGCTGGACACGCTCTATACGAGGAAGCACAGGACCATGGTGGACCGCGTGCACTATGAGACCGTGGTGCAGGGCATGCGCAGGGCAGTGCTTGACGGCACTTGCCGCAGGGCCAACACCCCGATGTATGAGGTGTGTGGCAAGACGGGTACGGCCCAGAACCCCCATGGCCAGGACCACAGCGTGTTCATGGGATTTGCTCCGATGGAACATCCCCAGATCGCCATTTGCGTGTATGTGGAGAACGGGCTGTGGGGTGCCACCTATGGCGTGCCCATCGGTGCCCTGATGATGGAACAGTATATCAATGGCAAGCTGAGCCCCGAGTCGGAGGAACAGGCCAAAATATATTCCGGCAAATATCTGATAACCCCCATTCATTATGTCGCAAACCCCAACATCCAATAGCAAGAGCGTGTGGCGGTCGCTCGACTGGTTTACCATCCTGCTTTATGGCGCACTGCTGGCCATGGGCTGGATGAGCGTGTGTGGCGCAAGCTATGACTTCGACCAGGCCGGCAACTTCTTTGATTTCGGCACCAGGTCCGGCATGCAGATAGTATGGATAGGCACATCGCTGGTGCTGGCTTCCGTCATTCTGGCCACCGATGACCGGCTGATAGAGTCGTTTTCCTACCTTATATATATAGGTTTCCTCGTGGTGCTGTTCATCACTCCTTTCCTGGCCCACGACATCAAGGGCTCCCTGTCCTGGATAAAGGTGGGTTCCCTGAGCATCCAGCCGGCCGAGTTCGCCAAGTTCGGCACAGCCTTGTGTGTGTCCAAGGTCATCGCTGCCTTCGACCTCCGCATGGACCGTTTCAGGGACTTTGTCGTATGCTCGGTTCTGGTGCTTGCGCCGATGGTGCTCATAGTCCTGCAGAAGGAGACAGGATCGGCGTTGGTGTACCTGAGTTTCTTCCTGATGATGTACCGTTACGGAATGCCGGGAAGCATCCTTTTCACGGCAGTGGCGGCAGTCGTCTATTTTGTAGTGGGCATCCGCTATGCCGATGTGCCCCTGTGGGAGGACACGCCCACGCGGTTGGGCGAATGCTGTGTGCTGCTGCTCATCCATCTGTTCTCGGTGGGGCTGATGCTGGTGTACACGGCTCTGCGCATGCCGGCCTTCAAGGTGCTGGCCTATGGCCTGCTGGCACTGTTGCTGGCCGTAGGTACCGACCGCTATGCCTTGCCGTTCGACATTGCCTATGTGCAGTGGGGTGTGATGGCGGGCATGATGCTGTATCTCCTTTACCTTTCGTTGCGCGAAAGGCTGCTCCGCTATCTCTACATCGCCTTCTTTGCCATCGGCTCGGTCGGGTTCTTCTATTCGGCCAACCATGTGCTCACCGAGGTGCTGGAGCCGCATCAGCAGATGCGCATCCGGGTGCTGCTGGGACTGGAGGATGACCCCCGTGGTGCCGGATACAATGTGATTCAGGCAAAGATTGCCATAGGGTCGGGCGGTCTGGAAGGCAAGGGTTTCCTTAACGGTACCCAGACGAAGCTCAAGTATGTGCCCGAGCAGGACACCGACTTCATCTTCTGCACCGTGGGCGAGGAGGAGGGATTCATCGGCAGTGCCACGGTGCTGCTGCTCTTCCTGCTGCTCATCCTGCGGCTCATCCATGTGGCGGAACGGCAGCCCCACGCCTTCGGCCGGGTGTACGGATATTGTGTGATGAGCATCTTCCTGTTCCATGTCTTCATCAATGTGGGCATGGTGCTGGGCCTGACACCGGTCATCGGCATCCCCCTGCCTTTTTTCAGCTATGGCGGCTCCTCGCTCTGGGGGTTCACCATTCTGCTCTTCATCCTGCTTCGCATTGATGCGAGCCGCGGCCGGTTGTCGCGCTAGCCGGCCGCTGGCCTACAGTCTCGTCTCGCCCTCTATGTAGTTCTCCAGGAAGATGTTCTCTCCGTCATACACGGCATAGGTGCATTCCGTAATCCAGTCGCCCAGGATCAGGATGCGGGTGGTGCGGCTGAGCATGAGGTCCAGTTCGATGTGCCTGTGTCCGAAGAGGAAATAGTTGATGTCGGGGTGCTCTTTCAAATATTGTTTGGCAAACACCACAAGGTTTTCCTTGTCTTCGCCCTTATAGGGAGGGTCGCCTCCCTGCCTTGCATGCTTCAGCCGGCTGTGGCGTGCCCATTTCCTGCCAAGTTCCACCGCCCACCGCGGATGGATGCCGGCAAACAGGAAACGGCATACACTGCTGTGGAAAATGGCGCGCAGGAGGGTGAATTTCCAGTCCTTGTCGGCCAGTCCGTCACCGTGGCTCATGTAGAAGACCTTGTCGGCCAGTTCCACGGTTTGGGGGCCACGGTGCAGAATCACTCCACATTCCTTTTCCAGGTAGTCGGTACACCACAGGTCGTGGTTGCCTGTAAAGAAATGCACTTCCACGCCCAGGTCGGTGAGTTCGCTCACCTTTCCCAGAAACCGGGTAAAGCCGCGTGGCACCACCGTACGGTATTCAAACCAGAAGTCAAACATGTCGCCCAGCATGTACACGGCACTGGCCTTGTGCTTGATTCCGTCCAGGAAATGCACAAGCCTGCGTTCGTGCTGTCTGGGGTGCGGCAGTGCCAGGCACCCCAGATGGGCATCGCTGATAAAATAGATGTTCTTCATCACATAAGTCCCATTTCCACCTTGGCTTCTTCGCTCATCATGTCCTTTGTCCATTCGGGTTCGAACACCAGGTTCACGTCCACGTGCGCAAGACCCTGGATGGCTTCCAGTTTCTGCCGCACGTCTTCCAGAATGAAGTCGGCTGCGGGACAGTTGGGCGCGGTCAAGGTCATGTCCACACTCAGCGCTGTATTGTCGTTTTCCAGCTCAATGCGGTAGATGAGCCCCAGGTCGTAGATGTTTACGGGAATCTCGGGGTCATATACCGTCTTGAGTACGTCTATCACTTTTTCTTGCATCTCCAGTTGTTCCATATCTTGTATGTTTCTTTTTTTCTTTATGCTTGGTTACAGGGCGGCCAGCCCGTGCTCGTTGAAGCTGTAGTAGCCTTCGGCCGACACGATGATGTGGTCGATGAGCCTGATGTCCATCATGTCGCAGGCCTCCTTCAGGCGCAGCGTCAGTGCCTCGTCCTGCCGGCTGGGCCTCAGGCTGCCGCTGGGATGGTTGTGGCAGAGCACCAGGGCGGCGGCATTTTTCCGTAGCGCCTGTTCCAGGATGATGCGGATGTCCACGCTGGCTCCGGCCAGTCCTCCTCGCCCCACCAGCACCGTGTCGATGATGCTGAGGTTCTGCCGGAGCAGGATGGCATGGCACTCCTCGTGGTTGAGCTCTCCCAGTTTCAGCCTGTAGTAGTCGGCAATGTCTTTCCCGCATCTCACTACCGTCTGCGTCACCTTCTCCATCATCCGCCTGCGTCCCAGTTCACAGGCGGCAATGAGGGTGATGGCCTTGGCCTCGCCCACACCCTTGTATGCCACGAGGTCCTCCACCTTCATGCGTCCCAGTTGTCTGAGGCTGCCTGCACAGTCCTTGAGGATGTGCTGCATCAGGGCCACTGCCGACATGTCCTTGTAGCCGCTGCCGATGAGGATGGCCAGCAGTTCGCTGTCGGAAAGCGCTTCCACGCCTTTGGCCAGAAGTTTCTCGCGCGGACGGTCCTCTTCTGCCCATTGCTTGATTTTGAGCGGGCCTTCCATGTCGGTTACTGATAGAAAGTGTGCCTGAAGGCCTGTAGTTCCTCGTTTCTCCCGCGCACACACCTGAGCCACCATGCCCGCAGGAATCCTGTGCCATAGCCTATGAGCTGGATGAAGCTGGCCTTCACCGAGAGGGCCCCTATGTGCAGGCTCCTGTTGCGAAGACTGCTGTCCGTGAGGATGAGCAGGCAGAATGCGGCCAGCGGTGCCAGAAACACGCTGGCCCCCAGAATGCCGGCGAAGGTTGTGCACACGGGACCGGTAGCGCATCCCGGCTTTTCCATGGCGGCAAGCGAAAGGCCCCCGATGGCGGCCACGGCCAGGCTTGCCGCTGTCAGGGCCAGCAGCGCGAAGGTGGCCACGGTAAACAGGGCGGGCAGCAGGTGCACCGGCTTGAGGCTGCCGGGGTGGCGCTTCATCAGATTGATGCGTGCGATGCCGCTGTTGTGGACCTGCTTGAAGAACTTCTTCAGGTCGGTCCGCCGCTTGTGCCACACCCAGGCCTCCGGAAAGAGACGGCAGCGTGCACCGCTCTCGTAGATGCGCAGGCTCAGGTCGATGTCTTCGCCAAAGCGCATGGGCGAAAAGCCGCCCAGCTGATGGTACAGGCTTGCCCGTATGCCCATGTTGAACGACCGGGGATAGAATTTCCTGTCCATCTGCTTCCTGCCGCCCCGGATGCCGCCAGTGGTGAAAAACGATGTCATGCTGTAGTTGATGGCTTTCTGCATGGGCGTGAAGGATTCGTGGGCGCGGTCGGGCCCGCCAAAGGCGTCACAGGGCGATTGCTTCAGTTCGTCCTCCACAGCGGCCAGGTAGCCTGGCGGAACCACCACATCGCTGTCCAGTATAATCAGGAATTCGCCTTGGCTGTGGGCTGCTCCGAAGTTGCGTGACGGGCCGGGCCCCGAGTTGGGCTTCTTGAAATATTTGACGTCCAGTTTTCCGGCATATCGCTTCACTACGTCCTCGCAGGGGATGGACGAACCGTCCTCCACCACCACCACCTCCATGTCGGTGAAGGTCTGCCAGGTGAGGCTCTGCAAGAGTTCTTCCACCTCTTCCGGGCGGTTAAACACGGGGATTATCAATGAATATTTCATCGCGCTTGTACATATTTTATGCAAATTTACAAAAAAAAACTGAAAACGAGGGCAGAATGGTGAAAAAACTGTCCCGCGCCCGGAGGAACGGTAAATCCGAGGCAATAAACACCAAAAGCCGCACCCGAGTCTCTTCAACTCAGATGCGGCTTTTTCTGCCAATACCCTGGAACCGGCCGGCAGACAGAAGCCCACCTTGAAGACGGCCTCCGATACGCCAAAAAGCGAAAGCCTGGCCGGCCCTCGCTAAAAATGTCAGTAATAGGAAAAATCGTGTAGAAAAAAATTAAGAGATGGTTGCCAGGTTCTCGCTAATCATCTCCAGCATCACATTCCCCGCCATCATGCGCCATCTCTTGCTCTCGTGCGGCAGAGGCCGGTAAGCATATCCCTTCCCCTCATCCTTGGCTTTGATGGCAGCCTCGGTGCGGGCCATCAGTTCAGGGTTGAGGTAGTTATCCGGATGGGGAGCCATCAGGAAGAGGCGTCCTTCACCACAGGCCTGATGGTAGACCATCCCGGGGTGGAAAAAACGGGCGGCCTCCGTGCCTTCAGCCGGGAAACCGTCCAGCAGCATCACCACCAGCGGGTAGCCCGCCTCACGGATGGCTCGCGCTATCGTCTTTTCACCCTTGCTGATGGCAGCCGTGTAGATCACGCACCCGCGTTGCGCATTCCATAGCGCCTGCTGCACTGCTGCGGCTATCTGTTCGGGACTGAGGGCGCGCGGGAGCGCGATGACCGAGGTGGCGGGATAGTCAATCAGCCGCTCCTTGCCCATGGTATCGAACCGGAGGCCGGCTATCAGCCGGCTTCTGCGGATGGTATAGAGGTCTGGATGCAGTCTGTGCATCCAAGCATTGTCGGGATTGGCATGCACATACCTCACCATCCTGCTGAGCTGCCCTTTATGCGCGAGCGTGCGAATATAAGGCACCTCCAGGATATGCCCATCCTCCCGCTGCCAGAGGCCCATCTCCTCGGCTATCTTTCGCACCCCAATGCGAAAGCCCTGAGCGATCTGCCGGATGCTCATGCCCAAGTCAGCCTTTACCCACACCACCACATGCAGGTGGTCAGGCATCAGCTGCTTGCAGCATATCTGCAGCCGCTTGTCCGCATCTAGCTTAGGCGGATTGAGCGGGTCCTCGAACCGCCTCTCCAGCTCCCTCAGGTGCGCTACTACCCAGTAGCCGAAATCGCTCAGCTCGGTAGTGGCCAGCTGGCTGGTGAAGCGCCCTTGGCGGGAATCGTTCTCGTCTATATGCGGGGTGCGTTCAACGCCCCCGATATACGAACGCGAAAGGAAGCCAGCACGGGAATATGCGCGGGAGTGCTCCAGTGCCACCAGTTCCCCCAGCAGCGGCCTTCTGCCAGCCACAGCGAAGGTCAGGTGATAGATTCCCGGTCCCTTGAAGATATCCTTGCTATTTTTCCATTCAAATGCCATATGTGCCCGGCTTATGCCCGCAAAAGTATTGCTTTTTCCCGGCTTGTGCAAATGTTTTATGCAGATATTTGATGCATTGTGTGCAAATTCCCGATGCAGATGAGCAATGATAGGAGAGGAGTGAGCAGAAACAAGCAGTGTAATCTGTAAGATGTGTAAGAAGTCATCATTTTATATACCTTGCCGTCTGTGGCAGTATGTTCCAAAATGGAATGAACTGAATTCTTATCCAATTTACCTTCCTTGAAAATGTTGTTCAGGTGTTTGGAAATTGCATGACATACATATACTAAAAAGAAAACCCGGATTCTTTACCAGCACTGAGTCTGGGAGAGGAATTACCGGGACTGCGGTGCAAAAGTAAAAAAAATATTTGATTCGTGTTCGTTTTAAAGTTTTCTTAGTTTTAAGTGTCTTATTCTATACCAAGAATTTACACAAAGGCGGCTGGCACCTTCGTGTAAATCGGTGAGAGGACTTTGGAGTAAGTGGGGTTGTGCAATCATTCATCTTCCGATGAAGAGACTTCGGCAGAGAAGTCGCCCTTTGTCAGCTTGATGCTCTTGCCGTGCTGGGCGGCTGCAATCAGGGCGGGAACCTGGGCCAGGACCCCGAACATCAGGAGCAGGCCCACTGCGGTGAGGACACTGCCATCGATGATGCCCATCGGAGGGAGCAGGAAGCCGCACACTATCAGCACGATGCTGACGGAAAGGTTGATGTAGAAGGCGGTCATAGGCGGTAGGTGGGGGCTGGGGGACTAGGAGCCCGGGGCTGCGGAGCCGGGGGGGATTAGCGGGATAGGGGGGGGAGGGCCCCCTATCCCAGTTGTTCAGGTGAAGGACGGACCGCTGCCGCTGTCGGAGCCGCCCGAGGGAGTCCTTGTTTTGCGAGCGTTTGTACTACCAATAGTATAATGATTATTAAATGTCTGTGTGTCAGTGTAAAATAGCAGCAAAAAGTCTTGCGTATCTAAGATAATTGTACTACCTTTGTATTATCAAACAGTAGTACATATGGCAAGGACGGCAGATACAGCAACAACCTACAAGGTTAAGATACATACCAACAACGGCTATAGGTATGCAAGTACCCAGCCACTGATTGTGAATCCGGAGCGCACGTCTGGTCGCAATAAGCATAAGCGTATTCATTGGGGCACAATTGACGATGAGATGAAGTTTCACCCCAACAACAATTATATCATGGCCTCCCCGGAAGAGCGCGCAAAGCTCATTTTCCCCGATGATTGGGATATGTCTGAAGCAAAGGCTCTTCCAAGTGGACGCAAAGCGGGGCGTCCTTCTGCGTCCCAAGAGGAAGGCTCCAACCGTTTGTACGGTGACATCTGGCTGTTGGAACAAGTAGCCGTACAGACAGGCCTGAAGGACGACTTGATAAAAGTATTCGACGGCAATAAGGAGATTGTTGACGCAATACTTTCCATCGCCATGTATCAGGTTGCCAATGGCGGTTCCTTTAATCGTATTGCACACTGGCAGCGTATAGAGAAACTTCCATTTTCAAGACCTCTCGTTGCACCATTCATAACAAAACTCACCCAATCCATTACGGAGGAGAACAGGATGAATCTGTTCCGCTTGCGTGCGGAAAGAGTTGAGGACGGGGATCTCTGTGCAGTGGATTCCACGAGTCGTTCCGCCTACGGTCACTTTCTCGCAGACATCAGGTGGGGCAAGAACAAGGAACACCTGCCGCTAGAGCAGACCAATGAGGTGGTAGTGTATGGCTTTAAGACTCATATGCCTATCTATTACCGCACATTCCCTGGAAACATACCAGACTCCAGGACTATTGAGACTATACTCACGGATTTGAGGCATGCGGGATTCCCCAAAATCGTTCTTATTACAGACAGAGGCTATGAATCACTCCGCAACCTCGAAAAATACATTCTTGACGGACAGGCACTTATCATGTGGATTCGCGTAAGGCAATCCATGGTGTTGGGCAGAATACGTGAGTTTGGCAACTTCTCTCATGCTCCTGAAGGCATGGAGATAGATGAAGAGAGCAGACTATACTACAAACAGTATGATCTCGACTACAAGGGTGATGTCAGAAAAGGCTGTACAAAAAGTTCGGATCGTTTGAAACTGAACTTGTACTTTGATCCTGTAAAGAGAAGCGGACAGTTAATGCAACTTGACATTGACATAAAGAGGCAGCGCGATACGTTAACCAAATTAAAAGCCGAGTCATACTCAATGGATGACGATGCAACACTTAAGAGATGCTACGGTTGTTTTGACATAAAGCTTAATAAGGAATCTCGCGTAATAGAGGATTTTGTTCTTAACGACAAAAAGGTGTGGGAAACGAAGCTGTCCTCAGGTTTCTACGCCAACGTCACTCATGCAATCGACTATACTGCAATGAAAGCATCGCAGGCATACGCATTGAGAGACGAACAGGAGAAATATTTCGAGCAGGAGAAGGGACCTATCGGTGCAAACCGCCAGAGATGCTGGTCTGAGGATGGCAAGAACGGACGTCTCTTCATATACTTCGTTGCAATGACACTGGCATCACACGTCAAGCACGTGTAGAACAAGACAGAGCTCAAGAAGCAATTTTGCTCATTCACGGAAATTCTTGACGAGATGCGTCCCGTCAGGTGCATTGAACACAAGGGACACGCAAAACACATTACTCCATTCGTCGGCAAGCAGATTGACATCGCCAAAGCATTTGGATTCGAAATACCTAATGGGTGCGATGCCAAGTACAAGTCGAAAAAGTCACGCGAGAAGAAGATCGGCCGTCCAGCCAAGGCTAAGGTCGTCCACGAACCTAAGGGTTGATAGTACAAAAGGTGGCTAAACTAGGGTTTCTTTTGCAGATAGTCCTATAAAATAGAACAAGCATACATAGAAAAGAACACTAATACTGATAACAACTAGGAACGATAGAGTAAATGTCATCATGCGTGTAAGGAAATACGACATAATGCTTAGACAGCAGATTAAAGCCAATTCTCGTAAAAGTACATCACCCAAATAAATTTTAATGTCAATCCCACAAGTCTTCTTTGAGACAAATACACGGATCAATGCACTTATTATCTCTAAAGCAATATATCCTATAACCAAACCATATAAGCTATTGAAACCACGCATTGCTATGAATGCAACCAATAATGTTAATACCTTGGGGGTATATACTAGAAACATGTATTTTCCAATGTGGTGGCCTACAGCTTGGTTGGCGGGTCCTAATCCGGTTGTCATCATATCGAAAATGACAGATGCCAACATCATTGCTGAAAACGGATGATATCCACCCACCCAAAACGGGGATATCCGTTCACTTTTC
>CAMBDA010000007.1 GCA_945865175.1 uncultured Prevotellaceae bacterium
TTTCAGCTGTTTTACTTGTGTCTGATGAAAGAATCCTTTCACAAAGGGTCTCACATTTGCGAGCTGTTGCATTATTCAAAAGTTGATTGACTAATGTTAATATAACTTGTAATGCTTGCTCATGCTCATTGTCAGCCATTGAAATTACAAATGAATATTTGGCTCGTCCAACAAGTTTGTCCATAGCACGTCCAGAACGATAAATGGCATCGCCATCCATCATATCTAAGCCACGGTCAAGAGTCTTCATCTCACCGATGCCTATAGCTATCCTAAGGCCATACCTATTAAAACGTTTGTCTTCTTGTATATTGCTAGGTTCAAATGATTTAACCCACGTTTTCAGAATCAGTGCCACTTCAAAAGCATCTTCGGGCCTGCTCATGATACATTCGATAGAGTCGCCTTTAACAATACGCCCCCAAAAGCCTTGATAACGTCTTTCAAGAATGTTTAGGCACTTCTTCAACTTTTCGTTGAGCTCAATCATCGACTCCCGAGAGAGAGAAGTTGATGAAACTACATCAGCAGATATTGCAGCATACATATATTCAATATTTTATGTACAAGCTCATAGACTTGTTTGTTTTAAATACAAGTTTTCTCACTTGTTTTGATGAAATACAAGTTAATTTGCTTGCAAAGATAGGAAATTTTCTTCTTACTAAGGCAAAAAGGAGATGATTTTTACACATTCTTAATTCAATTTGATGAAAATAGCACTGTTTCGCGCGTACGTAATTTAAGCAAATTTTATATAAAAATACACCTATATAACGCTAAAAGTTGCGATAATTGAAAATTTATATGTACATTTGCAACGCATAGTGGCGATATGCCATCTTTGCACGACATATTGATAATACGAAGCGTTATGCTTCTCTTGCTATAGGAAACCTGAGAAATTTCTTAAGCATCGCAAGGGAGTATGATGGTTCGCGCATATAGCGTGGGCTGTTCTACACCATTCAAGATGCAAGGTTTTCTCAGGACCTCCTATAGAAGAGTGGATGTAATCAGTGCCACGCTTCTGCGTAATAATAATCGTCCTATGGAGGTGCTGACGGGACACAGATATTGGAATAGCTATGGCATAAGGGATGTTCTATAAATTAACTTGCTAATAATTAGATATTTATTTTGATATTTCGATAAAAAGTAGTATCTTTGCAGTAGAATTCATGCAGAATTATGCAGAAATCTACTATATACCGCAAGCCGATGGGTGAAAATCTGGCAACTTGCCGCATTGAGCACATCTTCGGATTCGTAGAGGGAGCAATGAACGGCTCACTTGTTCGCAGCATCGGAATGATGCGAGCCAAAGCGGCCAACGCTCTGACAAACCTCGTCTATAACATATTCAGATATGTACAGATTAACCATTACCAGCCGCAGCTTATCACCTGCAAGGGATAATTGTGCCCATATGTGTCAAATCGTCAAAAACGACATGTCAATGAGTGGATAAACGAACACAATCGATAGCCGAAGTCCTCAGATGAGCGACTGTTTCCGAAAGATTGAGTCTGGCGGAACGGCTTCCACTCGAATTTATGAATTAATAGAACCTACCTAAAGTGTATTAGCATATAAATAAGATCTCATGGCAGAAATAAAGTACCAATATGCTTATGATGAAGACGGAAAGCTCGTTTCTATTGATGACTACACCAAGGAAACGAGCAAATTTCATGTATTCAGGTGTATCGGTTGTGGGAAAGAATTGCTTCCCAGAGCCATAGGAAGCAAATGTCGGAAAGCACATTTCTATCACAAAGAGTTGGTGGAATGTTCTGGAGAGACATACATACATAAATTAGGCAAATTGCTTATTAAGAAGAAATTCGACGAATCGGAGCAGTTTTTGATTTCATATCGAGTATCTAAAGAATGTAGTGTTAAAGGATGCCGGTTGAGAAATGTAAACTGCCATAAGGATTATGTCGATTTGACGGTAGACCTCAAACGATATTATGATACCTGTGCTGAGGAACAAGAAATTGACGGCTTCATCGCAGACTTACTATTGACCAATTCAAAGAAGGCAGACATCCCCCCTGTACTGATAGAGATATGCGTTACACATCCCTGCGATGACGAGAAGAGGAAATCTGGTTTAAAAATCATTGAGGTAACCATAAAGAAAGAGCAAGAGGTGAATGAAATCTTCACTCATGGTGTCCTTGTTGAACCAATGTTTGGACCTTTGAGAAAGAAAAACATCGAGTTCATTTCATTCAAAAGGACTCTGGAAGAGAAAATGGTGTCTCCTATCTCCAGATACGTATTTAACCCTTCACAGAATGTCAACGGCTATATCACAGAAATAGATTGCCAAACGGCGGACTACAAGACCTTGAAGGACTCTGAGGTTGAACTAAACATTGTACGAGTTCAGCCTTGCAGAGATTATGGAATTTGGTTGCCATTACAGTGGATGTCTAAATATAAGCACTTACGCCGATGCAATCTGTGCAAGTTCTATTTTGCTACTCAATACGAAAATACTGCGATTTGCCGTTTAAGTAGGAAATATGGCAAACCCGCATATCCTAAAATGGATGACGCTGTAAATTGTAGGAGCTATAATACACGGGAAGAAACATTCTTTATGAATGAACTTGATCGGTATCACATCGAAGAAATCATAGCCATACCTTATAATGTGAAAGAGCAGTATAGAGTTGTCATTGCAGGAAGTAGTTCTTTTTGTGACAGCAAGTTGTTTGAGGATAAATGCAATCATTTCCTATCGGCAAAAATGGAATCGCATAAGGTGGTATTCCTTTCTGGCACTTCAAAGCAGATTACGGAAATTATGAAATCTTATGCATCCTCCCATGGAATTAACGTCGAAGAACATCCTGCAGATTGGGATAGGTACGGCAACGAAGCCGGCTATCTCTCAAATGACGAAATGCTTAAGCACGCAGATGCGTTAATTGCCTTTTGGGATGGAAAAGGACGCAAGACGGGTGCATTGATTCAGTCTGCAAAAACTAAAGGAATCAAAGTGGCAGTGGTAAAATATTAAAATAAGAGTATTTATAATGGGCGTACTCCAGACCATATCCAAATTCTTTGAAGGGAAGCCTATATAACCTCAAACAAAAAAGGGAATTCAGTCTATTGGTACAATGATGTGTTGTCTGAAACTTTGATTTGATTATTGACCATAATACCGTGCTATTAGCAAGGCCATACTCCCTGCCACTACAGAGAACCCGATGGTAAAGAAGAACCAAAAGAACCACTGTGCATAGTGCCCGAGGTAACAGCCATCATACTCCTTGTATCGCTTCTGAACCTTCTTGCGTTCTTCGGCAAACATACCATTGACCTCACGGATATGTTCCTGCATCTTGGCAAGCATCCATTTGTGTTCCTGGTCAAACAAGTCTTGAATCTTCTGCCAGTCAACATCAGCCACATTCACTGAGACCTTCAACTTTGTGGGTGCGTCTTCAAGAACTTTGTCAATATGCGTATTGATGGCATCAACTTTGCCACGGATGTCTGTGACAGCAGAGTCCAGTTTCCTTTCGCATCGCTGATACTGCTGGATGGCAGACTCCAGTTGAAGAGTGGCATTGATCCAAGTATTTGGTAAGCCATCAGTAAACCCCGTATTGTGAGATTCGTTTAGAGTCTCCAAGACTCTCGGAGGAATTTCCAAGATTTCTGTCAGAGTCTTGGAAAAAGTCCAAGATTTCCGGAGGATTCTCAAAGTTTGTTAGAGTTGCCCCGCCTGCTTTAGTCTGTGAGGCAGCAGTTCCATCAGATCGAGGGAGTAATCGTTGTCGTAGTCATGGACGTGCGTGAAAAAGTAATTCAGCCATTTACGGACATCGACTTCGGCCAGTTTGCAACAGCCCATGAAGGTGTAGATGATGGCAGCGTCTTCAGCGGCATCATGATTACCACAGAATAAAAAGTTCTTACGTCCGATTGCCAGCGGTCTTACGCCGCTCATAACTGGTACCTTCCTCGTCAGCTATAGTCTCCACATTGTATAGCATGCCTATCTGTTCAAGCCCATACCCGGCACGTTCTTTGTCATGTTTTAGGGCACGGTCCAGATATCTGCGCAATGTGCGCCCAGCAGCACAGAATCATCACCCCGTCGAGTTTGTCCAACAGGCCATATACACCGTATCCGTCTACTCCCAAGGCTCCCTTGAATTTGGCAAAGAACTGAAGCGCGACCTCCTTTCCCCGCGAGCCCTCATGGTAATGGAAGAGTACCAGGGGCTCGGTTATCGCTCGAACGAGCTGCAACAACTTCAACTACAACTTGCTACCGCATATTTACCAATGAGGAGTATAGATGCGGTTATAAATGTTATGTATTTATCCAATTCACTTCTTCTAACTTCCATTTTTCGATTTCTGCCATTCTGTCTTCATCTCCCTCTTTGTTTTTGCCCAAATAACAAGATAGATGCTCTTTGTTTATGTAGTATAAAAAAAGCAAGAGGCTCTTTGCTGTCTGTACCTTTTCTTGTTTTGTGAAATAAGGAGTAATAGTATTTAATGCGTACACACGCTCCTCCATATGGCTTTCTCCATTTAATGCCAATCTACACATAAAGTTCTCATAGTACTTTCGCTTCTCTTCCGAAATAGCATTAAGCACGCCCTTACGACACATCATTTCTTCAAGACTCGTATTATAGCAAAAACTTGAAAAAGCTTCGGTATCATTTGCATTTTCGTATTTTTCTTTCAGGGCAGTTTGCTCTACGACCTTACTATCAACGACCGTCCCTTCTGCTTTTTTGGTTGTGATTTGTGTATCCAAATCTACCTGTTCACCCATCATCACAATGGTTTCTAACCCATTGCCTTTTGTTCTTACATTCTCTTGTACAAACTCTTCATCGAAAATGAATACAGAAGGCTTCTTTTCTTCTGGAATGACAGCATCAGAAGTGACAATATAAGGTACAGCCATTTCCCCCTCTTGTGGCTTAGAGTCCTTACCAACCAATTGTCGTATGGCTTTAGCAATGGAGGTTTTTCCACTACCGTTTCGTCCATATATAATACTCAAACACTGATTTGAGTCAAATAAGTCAAGCTCTGAGGATGGTTCAAAATAGCCACCTTCAATCTGTATCTTTTTAAAATTCTCGAACATAGCAAATCAATCGTTTTTTATAGTTCGTACAAATCGTCCAGTTGTATTTCAGATTGAACGTCACCCCAATATTCATTCCGAGTTAGACCATCAGTGGTGACCATGATGGAATGAATGGCTTTCTTTGTGCCTGTTACAGACTGGAATACAATACGTTTGCGGGTAAGTTCACTTGCATAATCGGAAGTGATGGTGTATGGATTCTTCGAGTATTTCATTTCGCATATATCAATTATTCCATCGCTCCGGTCTATAAGCAGGTCTATCTGAACTCCCGGTCTATCGATGTTTTCATCTGGCAAGCAACGCCATGCATATTCGTTTGTCAGTATTCCGCTAATACCAAGCTTCTTCTTAATCTGGTCAACATGCCATAGGCAGGTGCGCTCAAATGCTAAGCCACACCAAGTGTTATACTTCGGTGTTCCCAACATTGATCGCCAATAGTTTGAGCCTTGACGTACTCCGTCTATGTATTCGTAATAGAATAATGTATAATGGTCTATTAGCTGGAAGATGTCCGATTTTGTCCGATACCCCATCATAGTGTAACTACGAATAAAGCCACACCACTCCAAATCTTTCAGAATGTCAGAAAATGCTCCATTGTCTTCAAATTTTCCTGCTGTCAACAACTCTTGTCGTGTCATGCCCATCTTTTTCTTAGCCAATAACTCAATAACGCGAACGTATGGTTCTGGCTTTTTGAACAAAGAAGCATATAGCATCTCAAACTCATCATGCAACTCTCCGTTAGGCGAAAAAAACAGTCTATCTATCTCGGCAGTTATGCTTGTTCCTTTCTGCAACAAGCTCCAATAATATGGTACACCGCCAAATATCATATAGGCTTCCAACATCTGCTTGCGATTCAACACGAGACCTCTTGACTGAGCTAACTTCTCGCATAATCCCAGAGGGAAAGGATTAAGTGATATACGATGGTTCAAGCGATTGTGCAGACCTCCTTTATTCTTAATGATTTTCTTCACCATCCATGAAGTGCTACTTCCGCATACCACAAAAACAATATCTTTTCGTGCAGATGCCCATCCGTTCCAAAATGATTCCAGCTCTGATAAAAATCCAGAGCGTGGTGCATCCATCCATGGAAGCTCGTCAAGGAAAACAACCTTTTTGCCTTCAGGCAGACTCATAATAAATCGTTTGAGTTCACTGAAAGCATCGCCCCAATTGGTTAGTTCCGGAGTATCTTTCTGCCCATGTTCTTTGAGGGCACGACGGAAACGTACCAACTGCTTTCTTGCAGTCAAATTTGCAGCGCCAGTAAATTGAAAGTCGAATCGGTTTTCAAAGGATTCTCTGATTAGAAAAGTCTTGCCAACACGACGTCTTCCATACACTGCAATAAACTGAGAGTACTCTTCGTTGAGAGCATTCTGCAATACTTGTTTTTCTTTTTCTCGACCAATCAGCATGGCATCCATTAATTTTGAATTACGCCACAAAGATAATACTTTTTCGTAAGAAAACAAGCGGAAAGATAAGAAAAAACAAAGATTCCGCTGATTTATTGACGAAACAAACGGGCTTAGGGTATCATTTTTGGACTAATTAGGGTCTGCTGAATTAATTTCTGGTCACAGACAGAGTATAGCAGACGTAATTCCTCATAGCAACGATGGCGATGAAAATCCTCCTTATTTCGGTCAGGGCAAGACAAAATTCCCTCAGGAACTTATACAGGGAAAAGCGATGCTTTTGATTCCTTTCTCTATGGCTATCTGCAGAGCAGTCGTGTAGCAGGAGCCGAGCAGTTGCGGCTCGTCGCCTCTACCATGATAGACTGGGCCAACCGTGTGAATGATATATTTGCAGGGCAAATTGTATGCGTCCGTTATCTTACTCTGCCCGGTTTTACAGCCGCCCAATGTCATGCATTCCTTCAAGAGTTCCGGACTGGTTGCACGATGAATGGCTCCATCAACCCCACCACCGCCAGGCAAGGACCGGTTGGCTGCGTTTACGATGGCGTCCACTTTCAGTGTGGTGATGTTACAGGCTCTCATCGTATATCACAAAGTTGTTAACACCTTGCGAATATAATAAAAAACTGACAGATATTGAAACGGGAATTTCTGGAAAAAAATAAAACTCGCTGAAAAAATCAACGAGTTTAGCGGAGAGAGAGGGATTCGAACCCCCGGTGCCTCGCAGCACGCCGGTTTTCAAGACCGGTGTAATCGACCACTCTACCATCTCTCCATACATTGGGGAAACAAGGTATTGTTCCGAATGCGGGTGCAAAGGTATAACATTTTTTTTATTCCACCAAGTTTTTACGCAAAAAAAATGGCAGATTGTGTGATATTTGCACATTGGAGAGCGTTGTGGCTACATTGCCATGCCTAACGAAGCTGGTTCCAGCGGGGAGGATCTTTATGGAGCAAGTGTCTGACAAAGAAGTCATAACGTTTGTGTTCACCAAAGGATTCACCCATCGAATGGTGGGCACCGGGGACCACTACCAGTTCAAAGTCCTTGTCCGCACGAATGAGCGCATCGGCCAACTGCATGGTGCTGGCGGGATCCACATTGTCGTCCATCTCGCCCACCATGAGCATGAGCGGGCGTTCCAGCAGATAGGCGTTCGCCACATTGCTGCTGGCCACATAGCTGCTGTCTACAGGCCATCCCATCCATTGCTCGTTCCACCATATCTTGTCCATCCTGTTGTCGTGACATCCGCACGCGCTGTAGGCGGCCTTATAGAAGTCACCATGAAAGAGCACCGCGGCTGTACTTTCCTGACCGCCTGCACTACAGCCGTAAATGCCCACACGGTCCACATCCATATAGGGATAGCGCGCAGCTGCGGCCTTTATCCATGCCATACGATCGGGGAAGCCGGCATCACGCAGGTTCTTGTAGCACACTTCCTCAAAGGCCTTGCCCCGATAGCTGGTGCCCATTGCATCCAGCTGCACCACGATGAAACCCAGTTCGGCCAGCGAAGAGGTGGTCCAGTTGTAGGGTGTGAACGACTTTGGCACATAGGCATCACCCGGACCTGCATAGATGTATTCCACTACGGGATAGGACTGGCTGGGGTCGAAGTTGGTGGGCCGCTGGATGATGCCCCACATGAGCGTTTTCCCGTCTCGTCCGGGCGCGGCAAACACTTCTGGCGCCACCCATCCCTCTGCCTTCAAGCGACTGATATCCGCCTGGGCCAGCTGCTGCTTATCCTGGGGGTTACGGGTGCTGCGTACCACGGTGGTCGGTGGCAGCTCTTGTGTGGACCAAGTATCCACGAGATAGGCATAATCGGGGCTGAACTGCACCTGATGGTTTCCCATCTCGGGTGTGAGACAAAGCAGGTGCTTCCCGTCCATATCGATGCGGTAGTAGTGTAGCAGATAGGGGTCCTCATCCGGCTGCATGCCACTGGCCGAGAAATAGATGAACCCATTCTCCTCGTCCACGTGCTCCACCCTTCGCACCACCCATGGACCCTTGGTAAGCTGCTTTTCCACACGCCCACGCCTGAGATCTATCATATACAGATGGTTCCATCCATCGCGTTCGCTCATCCATATCATCCGTTCACCATCCGAGAGCGTGTGCCGGAAATAGCGGTTATAGTTGACAAACGTGGTGCTGGTCTCGCTCACGAGCGTCCTCATCCTTCCCGTTTCGGCATCCATCTCCAGCACATCGAAGCGCTGGTGGCCACGCTGGTTATATTCGAAGGTGATGGCCTTCCCGTCAGCATTCCATGCCATGTTGCGGAGGTCATACTGATTGCAGATGGCCGATTCATCGGCACACGTACACCGGGCGGTGGCCACCTCAAAAATACAGGGTATGCGCTGGATGCGCTCGTCGCCCGGCTTGGCATATTCCTGCTGGTGCAGAATGGGCTGGAGCTGGTGGCGCGGACTGCTTTCCACATAATAGACATAGCGTTTCTGTGCCACCGGACGTATCTTGCACACGGCCAAATGGGTGCCTGCATCGTTCCACTGGATATACGCGCTGTAATAAGAGGAAAGGGTGCCGTCAAAGCTGAGCTGGCGCACCTGGCTTCCGTCGGGCTTGCTCACATGCACATTGTCATTGGCAATGTAAGCCACCCATGCACTGTCGGGCGAATACACACAGCGGGCACTCCGCTCATCGTCAGTGTTCATCCAATGGCGTTGCAGGAGCTGAGGGCCTTGCAGGGTGGGTGCACTCCATGGTTGTGGGACATCCCGTCTTTCAGGTGCCTTCTTTTCTGGAGGAGGAGCGGGCGAAAAGGTGAGGTTTCCCTTTTCATCAACCGTTCCCGTGTAAGGTTTTCTTCCATCCTCACGTTGCACATAGCAGGAGAATGTGCGTGGACCGTTCCAACGTACATCGGTGACAGCATCCAGGACCTTGTCGGCCGTAAACCTTCGCGGCAAGCCAAAGGCACGCTTGTAATCGTCCACTGAGCCTTGGGCCATAAGAGGGGCCACATCCAGAATGAAGAATGCAGCCATCATAAACTGTTTCATGAAAAATCAGGTATTAAGCATTATGTTTCTGCAAAATTATAAAAAAAAAGGACAAAACGCAGGCACATGTCTTGCATGATAGGCCACTATTAAGTAACTTTGCATAAAATTAACGAAAACAACATGCAGAGTATTGCCCTATACCGCCTACCACACCACACAAGGCCGATGATTGTGGTGGCCGATGATGCCATGACAGCAGCGTTCACCAGCGTGGAGCACCTGAACGGACGTCAGGGGTTCGTTTTGTCGCCATTCAAGTGCGACATCCAGCATCCGGTCATCCTCATCCAGGGCACTCCCCGACCCTACCAATGCGGAGAGCTCGACCATTATTCCTTTCATGAGGGGCCTGACGCCACACCTGAGCACATCCAGAAGGACACTTACATGAAAGATTTCGACACATTTGTAGCAGCCATCAGGAAAGGCCGTTTCCAGAAACTGGTGCTGTCCCGCAACACCTCGCTTTCCCTGCCAGTACCTGGCCAGCACCCTGTACAGCTGTTTGAACGGGCATGTCATGCCTATCCCCGCATGATGATAGCCCTTGTGTCCACCCCGCACGCCGGCACATGGCTGATGGCCACACCCGAGGTGCTCCTTCAGGGAAAGGATGGCCAATGGCATACCATGGCACTGGCCGGAACCATGAAGCTTACCGAGGAAATGAATGACTTCGACGTTCCCATCGGCAACGTTTCAAGGCTACCCCAATGGCAGGAAAAGGACATAAGAGAACAGGATGTGGTAAAGGCTTATCTGCATGATTGTCTGTCAGAAATATCCACCTACATGAAGCAAGACTCCACCACCACAGTCCGGGCCGGTGCATTGCTTCATCTTCGCAACATCTTCACGTTCGGCCTTCAAGACAACCAGCACCTAGGCCACATCCTGGGCCGGCTCCACCCTACGCCTGCCGTATGCGGAATGCCCAAGCAGGAAGCTTTTCGCTTTATTCTGGAACATGAAACATGCAGGCGAAGTTATTACAGCGGCTTTGCCGGACTCCTGCAACCAGAAGGTGAGACACACATCTACGTGACCCTGCGGTGTATGCAATATCATCCCACCCATTGCACCCTTTATGCCGGAGGCGGACTGATGCCCGAGAGCAATATGGAGAATGAATGGACGGAAACGGCCTATAAAATGGAAACAATGAAAGCATGTATAGTCAGATAGAAAGCATCAATATCCTCACCTCCCTCCTGTTGGCCCATGGGATAAGAGACGCCGTGGTATGTCCGGGTTCCCACAATGCACCCATCGTTCACAATCTCAACGAATGCGGCATGCAATGTGTTGCCGTCACCGATGAGCGTTCGGCCGGATTCTGTGCCATGGGCATGGCTTTACAAACAGAAAGGGCGGTGGTCGTGTGTGTAACTTCAGGCTCGGCCTTGCTTGGCCTGCTTCCGGCTGTGGCCGAAGCCCATTACCAGCACATCCCGATGGTGGTGGTTTCGGCCGACCGTCCGCAGGCATGGATAGGACAGCTAGACGGACAGACCATGCCACAGCCTGGGGCATTGGCTCCCTTCTCGCGCTGCAATGTGTCGCTCCCTGAAGTGAACGATGACCGGAGTCGATGGCATTGTAACAGACTGGTGAACGAGGCCTTGCTCGAAGTCTGCCATCACGGGAAAGGTCCGGTACACATCAATGTGCCGCTGAGTGAGCCTCTACATGTGTTTAACGTGCTGCAACTGACCTCCGAACGTGTCATACGCCGAATGGAAGCCATGGAGGCCTGCGGGTGCCCGAATACGATTCTCCCCCTGATGGAAACACTGGCCAGCAGCCAAAAGCCGATGCTCGTTGTGGGCCAATGCGGACCTAGTGACCTTCGGTTAAGTCCTGAATTGGTACAGGCATGGAAGCGCCATTGCGTGGTACTGAAGGAGTGTCTGGGTCCTGACGTGTTGGGCCGCACGGTATTTGAGCCCATTCTGGCGGACACAGACAGCGCAATGATGCCGGACATGGTGGTGTATGTGGGCGGGACAGTGGTTAGCAAGCAACTGAAAAGAATGCTCCGACAGTTGCCGGAAACACCCACATGGGTGGTGAACAGCAACGGCTGTGTTACAGACGTGACCATGCACACCACAGCCGTAGTAGAGGCGGATGCAGAAAAGGTGCTCCAATGGGCAGTCTCCTATCTGCCCGATGCTGACAGCGATTACCTCAGCTATTGGCATCACAGGCTCCATACCGCGGCCCTTATGACAGACAGCATGCCTCTGCCCTGGTCCCAGGCAACAGTTGTGAGGGCCCTGGAACAGGCGATTGGCCACAAGGACGCACACATTGCCTATGCCAACAGTTCTGCAGTACGTTTGGGCAATCTGTTTGCCAATGGCCACCGCCGCTGCAACAGGGGGCTCAATGGCATAGAGGGATCGCTCTCCACCACCGTGGGCATGGCGCTGGCCGACAGCAGCAAGCCCACCTACTGTGTGATAGGTGACCTCAGCTTCTTCTACGACCAAAATGCGCTGTGGATTCAAGGACTGCCCCGCTCCCTGCGCATCCTTCTGCTCAACAACAGCGGAGGCGGCATCTTTGAACGGTTTGACGGGCTCAGGCAAAGCACGTCACGTGAACGGCTGGTGATGGCATGCCACCACACATCGGCCTATGGCATCTGCCAGTCCTATGGCATCTGCTACCGTTCGGCCACCGACTCCTCCACATTGGCAGCGGACATACAGTGGCTCACCAGTGAGGAAGACAACGGCCCACGATTGCTGGAAATGGTGACATCATCCGCCATGGACCAGCAGGCAATCATTCTAATTGAAAACTTTATAAAAAATCAAATAAACAATTGAATGTTATGAGAATATGGAATAAAATTGAAGGATTCGATTTCAAAGAGATTCTGTTCGACGAATACAATCACATCGCCCGTATCACCATCAATCGGGAGCGGTGGAGAAATGCTTTCACTCCGCTCACCGTGGCCGAAATGTCACGTGCACTGAACCATTGCAGGGAGAACGGCAACATCCGTGTGGTGCTGCTCACAGGAGCCGGCGACAAGGCCTTCTGTGCCGGAGGGGACATGCATGTGAAGGGCCGTGGCGGATATGTAGATGACAACGGTGTGCCCCGACTCAATGTGCTGGATGTGCAGATGCAGATACGCAGGATGCCCAAGCCTGTAGTGGCCATGGTGAACGGTTATGCCATCGGGGGTGGCCATGTGCTTCATGTAGTGTGTGACCTCACCATCGCTTCCGAAAATGCCATCTTCGGCCAGACGGGCCCCAAGGTGGGCTCGTTTGACGCAGGTTTTGGAGCCAGCTATCTGGCACGCATTGTAGGGCAGAAAAAGGCACGTGAAATATGGTTCCTGTGCAGACAGTACTCCGCTCAGGAGGCCTACGACATGGGGCTGGTGAACAAGGTGGTTCCTGCCGACAAACTGGAAGACACCTGTGTGGAATGGGCCGAAACCATGATGCTGCACTCCCCCCTTGCACTGCGCATGATCAAGTGCGGACTGAATGCCGAACTGGACGGACAGGCGGGTATACAGCAACTGGCGGGCGATGCCACCATGCTCTACTACACCATGGATGAAGCGCAGGAAGGGGGACGTGCCTTTCTGGAAAAAAGAAAGCCCGACTTTGACCAATATCCGATGCTGCCATGAGAATCCCTGCAACGTACAGCATACAACCCCGCACTTTTCACTTCCGGCAGCCGGCAGGCACATCCCGTGGTGTCTATACCACCAGAAAGAGCTGGATGTTGACCCTGAAAGCGGCTGACGGCACCGAGGGCAAGGGCGAATGTGCACCACTTCCCGACCTCAGTTACGACTGGCTGCCCGACTATGAGGAGAAATTGCAACGCTTCTGCCAGTTGCTCATCGAAAAAGGCAGCATCCCCGTAGCAGAGATGCTTCCCTATCCCTCCATGCTGTTCGGAATGGAAACCGCCATGCTGCACTTGCAGAGAGGGAGTGCAGCACTTCTTGACACCCCATGGAGCAGAGGCGAGGAAGGCATTCCCATAAACGGTTTGGTGTGGATGGGCCGCATAGATGAAATGATGGCCCGCATCCAGCAGAAACTGGACGAGGGATTTCAATGCATCAAATTGAAAATCGGGGCGTTGGGATGGAAAGAGGAGACAGCCATGCTACAGCGCATCCGCCGTGAATATGACAAGGAGGAGGTGGAGCTGCGGGTAGATGCCAACGGCGGTTTCCTTCCCAATGAAGCACCGGATGTACTGGAGGTACTGGCCGCATACGGTGTGCACTCCATCGAGCAGCCCATAAGGGCAGGCCAATGGGACGAAATGGCACGCCTCTGCCGACAATCGCCTGTGCCCATTGCACTCGACGAGGAACTCATAGGCTGGCACACAAGGAGCGAAAGGGCACACCTGCTCGACCACATCCGTCCGTCCTACATTATCCTGAAGCCTTCGCTCCACGGGGGGATGCAGGGCGTGAGAGAATGGGTAGAGCTGGCCAGCGAACGTGGGATTGGTTCCTGGATAACCAGTGCGCTGGAAAGCAACGTAGGCCTCAATGCTGTGGCACAGCTTACAGCCAGCATCTATGGCCCGGGCATTTCTCTTCCACAGGGACTGGGTACAGGCATGCTCTATACCGACAATATCCCCTACCCCCTGGAAATGAGGGGACAAAAACTGTGGTTCAAGCCATGACGGCAGACGAGTTCATCAAGGAATGGAACAGCGGATGTCCTGATGTGGAGGTCCATACGAGCGGCTCCACAGGTACGCCCAAGAAAATCCGGGCTTCCAAAAACCGCATGAGGGAGAGCGCACGCATCACCTGTCAATTCCTGGGATTGAAACAGGGCCAGCAGGCACTGCTATGTCTATCGCCCGACTATATAGCAGGTAAGATGATGATAGTGAGGGCACTGGAATGGGGGCTCAGGCTCTGCTGCATTCCTCCCTCCTCGCATCCTATGGCCGCAGAAAACCTGCCCGAGAAGGTGGATTTCTGCGCAATGGTGGCCATGCAGGTAAAGGCTTCCCTCCAGCAGGCAGATGAGCGTAGAAGGCTGATGGACATAGGCCACCTGATTGTGGGTGGAAGCGCCATAGACAAAACGCTGGAGGACGAAATGCGTGACTTCCCCAATGCTGTATGGAGCACTTACGGCATGAGCGAAACGCTCTCCCACATTGCCCTCCGCCGGCTCAACGGCAAGGATGCTGAACCCTGGTACCGTCCCCTTCCAAATGTGGAGGTGGGAGTGGACGAAAGGGGATGCCTCACTGTGTATGCACCGCTGGTGTGCCCCACCCTGCTCCATACCAACGACATCGCGCAGGTTTCGCACGACAAAAAGGGTACACGGTTCATAGTGACAGGTCGCATCGACAATGTGGTGGTGAGCGGTGGCCTGAAGATACAGATAGAGGAAGTGGAAGGCATGCTCGGTAATCAGCTGGAGAAACCGTTTGTGCTGACAAAGACCAAGGACACCCTGCTAGGAGAAGCGCTCTGTCTCCTCACTGAGGACACAGACATAAACAAGGTGGAGCAGCAATGCCTATCATTGCTACCCCACTATCATGTACCCAGAAATATCATTCATGTGCCTTCCATCCCGCTCACCGACAACGGAAAGCCTGCCCGAAAAAGGGCCGAGGGAATGGCAGAAAGCATGCTGGCTCAGGCCTCGCGCGAAGAAAAATAGCGCATAAACTGGGCACGCTCGAAGGTGCTGGTGTCACGCACATTCTTTTGGTTGAGACGGCCCCTGGCCTGCTCCACAGAGGCTATGCCCTTGTCTTCCAGCCATTGGGCAAGGAAACCGGTACTGCGCTGAATAAAGTCGGGGCCTTGCTCGTACAACGCACTACATACCTCTACAGCCGATGCACCGGCAAGAATGGTCTTCACCACATCCTCCGGCTGGTGTACGCCACCCGATGCCGCATAGGAAATCTGGGGCACCCGTGCCGAACTGATGCCAAGCCACCGCAAGGTGGACGTAAGGGCTGCCGGTGTGGTGAACACGCCTCCTGCACATTGCTTCACATGCTCAATGTCGATGTCTGGCTGATACAAGCGGTTGAAGAGCACAACAGCGGATGCACCATGGGCATACAGCTGCTGGACGAGCGCCACGGGATTGGTGAGGTTTTCACCCAGTTTCACAATGATGGGCAGTTTCACCTTCTGGCGAAGCATGTCTACAATCTCCACCTGACGCTTTTCATAGCTTCCGTAGGAATAATCCGTTTCGGTCTGGAGTGCCATCGTATTGACTTCCAATGCATCGGCACCCGCCTTCTCGATTTCCTGAGCAAACTCGGTCCAGCCTTCGCCCTGGTAACAGCTGATACTGGCAATCACAGGAATGGTGCACACCTCCTTGGTAGAGGCAATCAGCTGGAGATATTCACCCAGGTGATGGTTGCGCACATACTGTTCCAGATAGTCTATGCCATCATAATATCCGGCCTGCTGGTGGTCCATTGCTTTCACCTCGTGCAATATCTGTTCTTCGAAAAGCGATTTTAGCACTACGGCCGCGGCTCCGGCTTCTTCCAATTTCTTGTTTTTGACGGCACTGTCGGTGAGGCCCGAACTCGCCACTATGATAGGATTCTTCAACTTCAATCCTGCATAAACGGTTTTAATAGTACTCATTGATGCTGCATTTTTATATGAACAATATGCAAACTTACATATAATTTCTGAGAAAACGGCACTTTACAGCAAAAAAAAGTTTCTGAAGCGCAAATTGCAACCTAGTTGCACCACATAAAAGCTATCTTTGCAAACAAAAACAGCGAAACACAATGAAAATATATCACAAAATCCACATGAAACAGTACATGATGAGCCTAGGGCTTGTCTGCCTGACTGCCTGCCACAGTCATGACAGCCATACGCACACAGCAACCGATGAGGACACCCACAACCATCCAGCTCATGCCGGACTGGTGGAGATGTCCAAGGACGAAGCACGATTGGCTGGAGTGAAGACCATCCAGGTGGAACCTGCTGCCTTTGTGGAAACGCTTACTGTGGGCGGACGTATCACAACGGTACCGACTGAAACATTCACGCTCACAGCCACCACCCCCGGCATCGTGCGCACCCATGCTTCGCTCATACCAGGATATGCTGTGTCAAAGGGGCAAGCACTCTTCACCTTGTCATCCGACCGCATGATTGAGGGAGACCCTGTGAAGAAGAGCGGTATCGCCTACGAAGCCGCCAAGGCAGACTATGAACGCAAAACCAGACTCCTGGCCGAAAAGATTGTTACCCAAACCGAATGGAATGCCGCTCGCGAACGTTATGAGACCGCACGCGTGGCCTATGAGGCCACCATGGACAAGGATGGACACAACGGACACGTAATAGCCGCTCCTGCATCGGGCTATATCGTGGCCTGTATGGTGAACAATGGCAGCTACGTGAATGCAGGTGAGCCTGTGGCTGTAATGGAAAAGGGCAACAGGATGATGCTGGAAGCGGATGTCCCCATGAGCCACCAGTCGCTGGCCGTGGCGTGCAAGGGTGCATTCTTCAAACCCGAAGGTGCTGCGGGAATGCTCGACACGGATAGTCTCAATGCCGTCCTGCTCACCCATGGCAAAGGCATGCGTGCCGAACAGGGCTATCTTACCTTGCGATGGGAGATGGACCGCAATGCCGAGGCCTTCCCCGGAAGCTATGCCACGGTGTACGTGAAGGGTGCGGTCCAAGAAAATGCCTTGTCGCTTCCCATACAGGCACTGACCGAGGAGTCGGGCACATATTATATATATGTAAAGACCGCAGCCACACACTACGAAAAGCGGAAGGTGGTAAAAGGAGGTACCGATGGCACACGTGTGGAAATAGTGAAGGGCCTGAAAGCCGGCGACAATGTGGCTGTAGAGGGTGTGGCAGCCATTCGCCAGGCTGGGAACGGACGTACAGTGGAAGCACATGCGCACAACCATTAAAAAAAGAAGCTGACAGCTATGCTAGACCGAATAATCAAGGGTGCACTCTCGCACCGGATTCTTGTAATCGTCACCTCCATCGTACTGTTTGCCGCAGGCCTGCAGACAGCCAGACAGACCGAGGTGGACGTGTTCCCCGACCTCAATGCCCCCACTGTGACCGTGATGACCGAAGCCCCGGGGATGGCGGCAGAAGAGGTGGAGAAAACCGTTACGTTCAAGATAGAGACAGCCGTGAATGGTGCCACCCACGTGAGAAGGGTGCGTTCCTCGTCCTCCGCCGGTTTTTCGGTGGTATGGGTGGAGTTTGAATGGGACACCGACATCTATATCGCACGTCAGGTGGTGTCAGAGAAAATCGCCACTGTCAGGGGCTCGCTTCCCGACAATGTGGGAGAACCCACGCTGGGACCCCAGTCCTCTATCCTGGGAGAGGTGCTCATCGTGGGGTTGCAGTCCGACACCACCTCCCTACAGGAACTGCGCACATTGGCCGACTGGACAATACGCCCCCGACTGCTCTCCACTGGAGGTGTGGCACAAGTGTCAGTCATCGGAGGTGATGTGCGGGAATACCAAATACTGGTTCATCCCGACAAGATGCGGTATCTGGGTGTGACGCTGGCCGATGTGATGGAGGCCACCCGCGGCATGAATGTGAACCAAAGCGGTGGTGTGGTGTACCAGTATGGCAACGAGTACCTGGTGCGTGGAATGGCGATGACCAGCGACCTGGATAAACTATCTTCAAGTGTGGTGCTCCCGGATACCGACGGCCGTTCCGTGACACTGGCCCAGATAGCAGACGTGACCATTGGCAATCATAGTCCCCTCACCGGTGTGGCCTCCGAACGTTGCCATCCCGCCGTACTGGTCACAGTGACCAAACAGCCCCACACCGGCACCCGCCAGCTCACGTCCCGTCTGGAAGCGGCTCTGGAAGAAATACGCCCGAGCCTGCCGGCCGATGTAAAACTGTCTACTGACATCTTCCGTCAGTCGCGCTTCATCGACAATGCCATCGGCAACGTGCAACGATCCCTCTACGAAGGTGCCCTGTTTGTGGTGGTCATCCTACTGCTCTTCCTGGGCGACACGCGCACTACGCTCATCTCGCTCGTCACCATTCCGTTATCGCTTCTGGTGACCGTGCTGATACTACATGTATGCGGGATGGGCATCAATACAATGAGTCTGGGCGGTATGGCCATTGCCATCGGTTCGCTTGTCGATGATGCCATTGTGGATGTGGAAAACGCCTGGAAGCGCATTCGTGCCAACAGGTTGCTGCCCCCCTCGGAACGCCACTCGCTGGTGAGCGTAGTGTATCAGGCATCCCGCGAAGTGCGCCTGCCTATTCTCTATTCCACCCTTATCGTGATTGTCAGCTTTGCACCCCTGTTCTGGCTCAGCGGCATGGAGGGGAAGATGCTCATTCCGCTGGGCGTATCGTTTATCGTGTCGCTGTGTGCGTCCACACTGGTAGCCCTCACCCTTACGCCCGTCCTGTGCAGCTATCTGCCGACACGCGATAAAAAACAGGCATCGGGCGAGACATGGATTACGCGCCACACGCGACAGCTCTATGCCAAAAGTCTCGGTTGGGTGCTCGACCACCGTCACATCCTGTTCACAGCCACAGGTTTCATGGTGGTGTCGGCCCTGGCCATCGCGTTCAATCTTGGACGCAGTTTTCTGCCATCCTTCAACGAAGGTTCGCTCACCATCAATCTGGCTGCCTCTCCGGGTATTTCCCTGCTGGAGTCGGACAAGATAGGACGAAAGGCAGAGGAGCTGCTGCTGGCCATACCGGAGATTCAGACTGTAGCGCGCAAGACAGGACGTGCCGAACTGGACGAGCACGCCCTGGGTACAAACATGTCCGAGATAGAGGCTCCGTTTGAACTGGACGAACGTTCCTACAGCGAGTTCATCGCCGATGTACGTCACCAACTGGGCCGATTCCCTGGCATTGCAGTGGAGATAGGGCAGCCCATCAGCCACCGTATTGACCGCATGCTCAGCGGCACCAAGGCCAACATCGCCATCAAGGTGTTTGGCGACGACCTGGGCCAGCTCTATAACATTGGGCAGGAGATAAAGAATGCCATCAACGACGTGGAGGGCATTGCCGACCTGAATGTGGAGCAACTGGTGGAACGTCCGCAACTGAGCATCGTGCCGCGGCATGACAAACTGGCCGGCTATGGAATGACCGTAAAGGAACTGAACGACTGGATAGCTGTAGGACTAGGTGGTGAGACTGTGTCCCAGGTATATGAGGGCGACAGGTCGTTCAATCTGGTCGTACGCGCCTCAGCGGCCGTACACGGAACGATAGAGCAGATTATGGACATGAGCGTGACCTCAGGAAACGGCCTTACATTCCCCCTTTCCGAAATAGCCGAAGTGAAGTCGGCCAGCGGTGCCAACACCATCAATCACGAGAATGCCAAGCGCAGGATTGTGGTATCGGCCAACGCCAACGGGCGCGACCAGCGCAGTTTGGTGGATGAGATACAGGCACGCATCTCCTCGCAGGTGGTTCTTCCGGAGGGCTATCATGTGGAATACGGAGGACAGTTTGAGAGTGAAGCGGCGGCCGGACGCACCCTGGCACTGGCCTCCGTGCTGAGCATTGCCATCATCTACCTGCTGCTCTTCATGCTCATAGGAAGCGCCACAGAGAGCGCCATCGTGCTGGTGAACCTGCCGCTGGCCCTTGTGGGAGGCATCTGGGTGCTGTGGACTACCACAGGCGAATTCAGTATTCCTGCCATCATCGGTTTCATCTCGCTCTTTGGCATTGCCACCCGCAACGGCATGCTTCTCATTTCCAGATACCACGAGCTCCTGACCACCCGCCAACAAAGTGTCAGGGAATGTATTATCCAGGGGTCAATCGACCGTCTGAATCCCATACTGATGACCGCACTAACCTCAGCACTGGCACTGGTGCCGATGGCCATAGGAGGAGATTTGCCAGGCAACGAAATCCAAAGCCCCATGGCCAAGGTTATCTTGGGCGGACTGGTCACATCCACCATTCTGAACGGCTACATCGTCCCCTCCATTCAACTGTGGAGAATGCAGCAAACAGCTGACAACCAATCAAAAGTCAAGCAAAAATAAGCATATATGAAACACCTATATCATTCTCTTATGTGGTTTCCTGTATGGGCAGTACTGGCCACCGGTAGCCATAAGGCATTTGCCCAGGACATCGAACAGATTCTGTCGCAAGTAGCAGCCAACAACATACAGTTGCAGGCACTACAGAAGTCGCAGGAGGCCGACCTTCATCAGCTGAAGAGCCAGTCGAATCTGGAAGGGACAGAAATAGAATATAGTCCGTTCTATACCTCAGGAGTAAGCGGCATGGCATCCAGCGAACTGGTAGTAAGCCAGGGTTTTCAGTTCCCCACCCTTTATGCTGCCCGTCGCAAGTACCGGCAAACAGCCTCCACACAGATGGACAGCGAAAAACTGGCGCTGAAGCAAGAGATTCTCCTTCAGGCGCGTCTGCTTTGCCTGCAGATAATCTATTTGAGAAAATGTGCGGTCATTGAAGACCGGCGGATGGAGTCCCTTTCGCGCATGGAACATTTGTTCGACATGAAACTGGAAAACGGAGAGGCCACCATCATGGAAACAAACAAGCTGAAGATTGAGAAGAACAGCCTGGAGAAGACCCGTTGCCAGACCCATGCATCGCTTCGCAAGGCACAGCTGGCACTTCAGGCACTGAACGGAGGAAAGGAGGTGACGCTGAGCCAGAACGACTATCCGCTGCTTCCCGACAATGGAGACGATGCCACTGTGCTGGCAAGCTATATGGCCAATGATGCGACGCTGAATGCCTCCCGCCTGTCGGTGGAGAATGCCACAGGTGCCGTGAAAATGAGCAAGATGGAAAACCTTCCACAGCTGGCAGTAGGCTACCGCCGAAACACGGAGATGAAGGAGGTGCGCAACGGATTCCTCGTGGGTGCCTCGCTTCCCCTCTTCAGCAACAGGCACAAAACCCAGGAGGCACGCAAGCGACAGGAAGCAGCCGAACTGAATGCCGCCGAAAAGCAAACGGCCATCCATTCGCTAGCCACCTCACTACTGGAGGAGAGAAACCTGCTCCGTACCACGCTGTCCACCTTCGACATGTCGCTCACCGACAACACCTTGGCCACCTTGGCTACCGCTACGGAAGCAGGCGAGCTCTCGGCCATCGACTATTGCCGGGAAGCAGAATCGCTCTACAGAAGCCTGACCGAATACGAAGAATGCCTCTACACGCTGCATTGCGTAGAGGCTATGCTCAGAAAAAATGACCTGTAAAGAGGTGGTTCCCTCACTCTATTTCACGGCCTTGGTCCACCAGGCATCATTGGCATCCCTGGGGGCACCATGGTCAATGTTGCCATCCTGCTGTTGCTGAGTGGCGTTGTTCGACGCACGCTGCGTAGATGTGTTGCCATTGCGCACACGGCTCAATGTTTCGGGTGTCATCTGGAGGAAACTGGCAATATACACCATCGGTGCCCGCAGCACAATCTCGGGCTTCTCGCGCAGAAGACGTTCATAGCGCTCAGTAGCATTCTCAAATCGCTGGCTGTCGGCATGCTCCTGACTGCTGATGGCCACATGTTCCAGAATCTTGCGATAGAGCATGTCCATTTCCTGATTGCGCACCATCAGGTTGTTGAGGTCATCGTATGGAATGGCATACAGTTTGGTGTTTTCCAGCGCCTCCACAATCAGACGGCTCGGTTCCTGTTTCAGATAGCTTTCGATACAGAACACGATGCGTCCCTCGAAACTGAAATGCTCCGTCACATCCCGTTTGTTCTTGTAATAATACTGACGCACCATGCCATGTTCCACATAATAGAGCGCCCTACACACTTTGCCTTCGGCCAGTATGGTGTCGCCCTTCTGGAACTTCATGGGTATCAAAATGCTTGCAAGCGTATCCACACCCGAAGGTGTGAGCGTACAGTAAATCCTTGCAATCTCTCTGGCTACATCACGTCTTCTATCCATGGCATTTCTTGGGTTTATGAGATATTCATGTGTGATTTCTTTTTTTTGGATTCTGTATTATCTAATTGTTGTGTCAGTCTAGCTTCAGCACGGCCAGGAACGCCTTCTGGGGCACCTGCACATTGCCTATCTGCTTCATTCTCTTTTTGCCCTTCTTTTGCTTTTCCAGCAGTTTGCGCTTGCGGCTCACGTCACCGCCATAGCACTTAGCCAGCACGTCCTTTCTCACCTGCTTCACCGTTTCACGGGCAATGATCTTGGCACCGATAGCGGCCTGTATTGCAATGTCGAACTGCTGGCGAGGGAGCAGGTCCTTCAGTTTCTCGCACATCCTGCGGCCAAAGTCCACACTGTTATCCACATGGGTGAGTGTACTTAGGGCATCCACGGGCTCTCCGTTGAGGAGGATGTCCAGCTTCACCAGCTTCGAGGGACGGAATCCGTCCTGATGGTAATCAAAGGAGGCATAGCCCTTGGAAATACTCTTGAGCTTGTCATAAAAATCGATTACAATCTCGCCCAGGGGCATTGCATACTGCAGTTCCACACGGTTACCACTTATGTACTCCTGCTTCAGCAGTTCTCCCCGCTTGCCCAGACACAGGGTCATAATAGGACCGATAAAGGTGGAAAGCGTGATGATGGTGGCCTTGATATAGGGCTCCTCGATGTGGTCGATGAGGGTGGCATCCGGCATACCGGCGGGATTGTGTACCTCCTTCACCTCACCATGCTTGTCGTACACCAGATAGGACACATTGGGCACCGTAGTGATTACGTCCATGTCAAACTCGCGGTCCAGACGTTCCTGCACAATCTCCATGTGGAGCAGTCCCAGGAAGCCGCATCGGAAACCAAATCCCAGTGCCACACTGCTTTCGGGCTGGAAGGTGAGGCTTGCATCGTTGAGCTGAAGTTTTTCAAGGCTGGCACGGAGGTTTTCGAAATCCTCGGTCTCAATAGGATACACACCCGCAAAGACCATCGGCTTCACCTCCTCAAATCCGGCAATGGCCTCCTCACACGGGCGAACCACATGCGTGATAGTGTCGCCCACCTTCACCTCGGTGGCGTTCTTGATGCCCGAAACGATATAGCCCACATTGCCGCACCGCAGTTCGTCGCAGGGAATCATGTCCATCTTCAGCACGCCAATCTCGTCTGCCTTGTACGTCTTGCCCGTGTTGATGAAGAACACCTCATCTCCCTTGCGCAAGGTACCATTGACAATTTTGAAATAAGCGATGATGCCGCGGAACGAATTGAACACGCTGTCAAAGATAAGCGCCTGCAGTGGCGCTTTCTCATCTCCCTTGGGAGCCGGTATGCGTTCTACCACGGCTCTCAGGATGTCGTCCACTCCCTGTCCCGTTTTACCGCTTGCCCGTATGATTTCCTCGCGCTTGCATCCCAGCAGGTCCACAATCTCATCCTCCACCTCCTCGGGCATGGCATTGGGCATATCACACTTGTTTATGATGGGGATAATCTCCAGATCGTGGTCGATGGCCATATAAAGGTTGCTGATGGTTTGGGCCTGTACTCCCTGCGTGGCATCCACCACCAGAAGGGCGCCCTCACAGGCTGCAATGCTTCGGCTCACCTCGTACGAAAAGTCCACATGTCCCGGAGTGTCAATCAGATTGAGCGTGTAATGCTCGCCATCCATTTCGTATGCCATTTGGATGGCATGACTCTTGATGGTGATACCTCTTTCGCGCTCCAGGTCCATGTCATCGAGCATTTGGCCCTCAGTCACCTGGATGGTGTTGGTTGTTTCCAGAAGCCGGTCTGCCAATGTGCTCTTTCCATGGTCGATATGTGCAATGATGCAGAAATTTCGTATATTTTGCATAGTCGGTGTTGTCCTTATTTGCTTGCAAAGTTACAAACTTTATTCGGAATATTCAAATTTTTCTATCGCAAATCACGTTTTTTGTTATACAACTGGATAAATCATGCGCTCCAGTTGAGCTGTAATGCGCAAGCAGAGCCCTGGGCACGTTTTGGCGGCACACAAGGCTCTGCTGAAAACCGTTGTCTCCCCTAGGGAGGATTACTGTCCTTTCGTTACGATTTCTTCCCCTGCAGATAGGCGTCGATAGAGGCCGCAGCCTTCCGGCCGGCAGCAATGCACCGCACCACCAGACTGGGTCCCGTGACTGCATCACCGGCCACAAACACGTTCTCGGCAAAGGCCGGGAGCTGGGGCTTCAGGAATCCCATGGCCAGAAGCACAAGGTCACAGTCGATGGTTTCCTTCTTGCCGTCGAGCTTCATCAACGGACGTCCGCCCTGTGGATTGGGTTCCCATATCACGCCTTCCACCTCAGCAGACGTCACACGTCCGTCTTTGCCCGTAAAGCGGTTGGTGTTGAGCAGCCAGCGGCGTTCGCATCCTTCCTCATGACTGCTGGTGGTCTTCAGAATGACGGGCCATGCGGGCCAGGGTGTGGCAGGATTGTCGCCCACAGGAGGTTTGGGCATGATTTCGATTTGAGTGACGCTCTTGCAGCCCTGTCGATGGGCCGTGCCGATACAGTCGCTTCCCGTGTCGCCACCGCCAATCACCAGCACACGCTTGTTTTTGGCCGAAATGAGTGCATCCTTGGCAAACTGTGCACCAGCCAGTATGCGGTTCTGCTGAGAAAGAAATTCCAGGGCGGTGTGGATGCCTTTGAGATCGCGCCCGGGCACCTGCAGGTCACGTGCCTGAGGCGTGCCAGTGCACACGGCATATGCGTCGAATCCCTCGGGCAGGTGTTCCAGGTCGATGGGTGTGGAGCACACAAAGGTGATACCTTCCTCCCGCATCAGATTGATGCGCCGGCTGATGACATTCTTCTGCAGTTTGAAGTTGGGGATGCCATACCGCAGCAGACCGCCCACATCCTCGTTCTTCTCAAAGACGGTCACCTGATAGCCCTTGTGATTGAGTTGGTTGGCTACGGCCAGTCCTGCGGGACCCGAGCCGATGACTGCCACCCTGAACCCGTTGCGTATGGCAGGGGGTGCCGGCTGTATGTAGCTTTCTATCCATGCCCGCTCCATGATGGCACATTCGTTTTCCCGATTGGTGGTGGGCTCATGGTCAGTGAGGTTGAGTACACAGCTTTTTTCGCATAAGGCCGGACAGATACGCCCGGTGAATTCCGGAAAGTCGTTGGTACTTGCCAGCAACTTGTAGGCCAGCTGGAAATTACCCTTATACAGGGCGTCGTTCCATTCGGGACACTTGTTTCCCAGCGGACAAGCCCAGTGGCAGAAGGGTACACCACAGTCCATGCAGCGACTGGCCTGTTCGCAGCGGTCGTGCGTGTTGAGCGTCTGTTCCACTTCGCTGAAATCGTGGACGCGTTCGTCGAGGGGGCGATAGCCTGCCTCCTTGCGATGTATGGTGAGGAATGCTTTAGGATTTCCCATGATTCAATACCTTTGTTATATATATATTATATATGTATTTATATTATAGTGTGAAAATAAATATCAGTGGATGTCACCATCAATAGTCCCGGGCGATGTCTGCAATTTTGCGCTGGAGTTTCTTGATCTGCTCCTCCTGCAGCACACGCTTGTATTCGATGGGCACCACTTGGATGAACTGGTCCACATAGTGGTTCCAGTCGTCGAGCATGAGGCGTGCCAGCGCAGAGCCTGTGTAGAGCCAATGCTGGCGGATGAGTTCGTGCAGTTCCTTGCGGTAGCTGCTTTCCTCCACGAGCGAGAGCTCCACCATATCCATGTTGCAGTAATAGTCAAAGTCGCCCTTCTTGTTCCACACATAGGCCACACCACCGCTCATGCCTGCGGCAAAGTTGCGTCCCGTCTCGCCCAGGACCACCACACGTCCGCCTGTCATATATTCGCAGCAATGGTCGCCCGCCCCTTCGATGACGGCAATGGCGCCCGAGTTTCTCACGGCAAAGCGCTCTCCCACTCTACCATTGACATAGAGTTCACCGCTGGTGGCCCCATAGAGGCCCGTATTGCCTGCGATGATGTTGTCCTGTGCCACAAACTCGGCATTGGAACGTACAGGAGGCAGGATGCTGATGCGACCGCCGGAAAGACCCTTTCCGAAATAGTCGTTGGCCTCACCCTCCAGCTTGAGGTTGACACCCCTAGTGAGGAATGCACCGAAGCTCTGTCCGGCGCTGCCCTTGAACTTGATGTTGATGGTGCTGTCGGGCAGACCTTGTTCACCGTATTTCTTGGCAATCACACCACTGAGCATCGTGCCCACAGCACGGTCGGTATTCTTGATGGCATAATCGAGGTTGGTTTCGCGCGCTGTGTCGATGGCCTTGCTTGCATCCGACAGGATGTCGAAGTCCTTCACACCCTCTACGTGGGTAAACGCACGATGGTCCCAATGGCGGTGTTCGGGCGATGTGGGGGCAAGCAGGCGCTGGAAGTCGAGCATCGCCAACTTGGAGCCCGCGGGCTGCGGCTTTGCCTGCAGCAGGTCGGTACGGCCGATGATTTCGTCCAGGCTGCGGAATCCCATCTGTGCCAGATATTCGCGCACTTCCTGTGCCAGGAAAGTGAAATAGTTGACCACATAGGTGTAATGGCCGCGGAACTTCTTGCGCAGGCGTTCGTCCTGTGTGGCCACACCCACCGGGCACGTATTGGTGTTGCACTTGCGCATCATCACACATCCCAACACGATGAGGGGCAGTGTGCCGAACGAGAACTCGTCGGCTCCCAGCAATGCCATGGTGATGACGTCGCGGCCGGTCTTCAGCTGGCCGTCGGTCTGGATTCTCACCTGCTGGCGCAATCCGTTGAGCGAAAGGGTCTGCTGTGTCTCGCTCAGGCCTATCTCCGGGCTGATGCCTGCAAACCGCATGCTGCTGGCAGGGCTTGCCCCCGTGCCGCCTTCCGAACCACTCACCACGATGAGGTCGGCATTGGCCTTGGCCACACCTGCTGCAATGGTGCCCACTCCGCTCTCGGCCACCAGCTTCACGCTCACGGCAGCGGTGGGGTTCACGTTCTTCAAGTCGAAAATCAACTGTGCCAGGTCCTCGATGCTGTAGATGTCGTGATGGGGAGGAGGAGAAATGAGGCTGATTCCGGGGATGCTGTTGCGCGTCTTGGCGATGATTTCGTTCACCTTGAAGCCAGGCAGCTGACCGCCCTCGCCGGGCTTTGCACCCTGAGCCACCTTGATTTGTATCTCCTCGGCATTCACCAGGTATTCCGCCGTCACGCCAAAGCGCCCGCTGGCAATCTGCTTGGTCTTGCTTCCCAGCGAGATGCCGTCCTGTGTGGAATGATAGCGGTGGTTGTCCTCTCCGCCTTCTCCGGTGTTGCTTCTGGTGCCCAGCTTGTTCATGGCCAGGGCCAGTGCCTCATGGGCCTCGATGCTGATGGCACCGAACGACATGGCGCCGGTGACGAAATGCTTGACGATGCTTTCCACGGGCTCCACCTCGTCAATGGGCACGGGAGTGGAGGCCATCCTGATGTCGAAGAGGTCGCGGATGAAGATGGGCTTCTCCTTGTTGTCCACCAGCGATGTAAACTCCTTGAATTTCTTGTAGCTTCCCAGTCGGGTGGCCAGCTGGAGGGTGCTGATGGTCTCGGGATTCCATGCATGCTGGATGCCGTCCTTGCGGTAGTTGAACTGTCCGTTATTGGGCAGGAAATCGCTCTTCTGGCTGCTGCCCATACCCATGCGGTGCAGACTGATGGCATCCTGTGCGATGTGACGGAGACCCACACCGCCGATGGTGCTTATCTCCGTGCCGAAATACTTGCGCAGGAGTGCCTCCGAGAGACCAATGCTTTCGAATATCTTGGCGCCACGGTAGGAGCGGATGGTGCTGATGCCCATCTTCGACATAATCTTGAACAGACCCTTGCACACGGCCTTGATATAGTTCTTCTCGGCCGTCTCATAGTTCTCCTGCACGCGTCCGCCCTTCACCAGGTCGTCCAGCACGGCAAAAGTCATGTAGGGGCAGATGGCACTGGCACCGTATCCCAGCAGCAGGGCGGCATGCATCACCTCGCGTATCTCGCCGCTCTCCACAATCAGGGCCGTCTGTACTCGCTTGCCTGCATTGATGAGATGGTGGTGGACGGCACTCACGGCCAGCAACGAGGGGATGGCCGCATGGCTGTCGTCGATGTCGCGGTCCGAAAGAATGATGTAATTGATGCCCGCATCCACGCTCTCGGCAGCCTTCAGGCACAGTTCCTCCAGGGCACTCCTGAGCCCGCTCTCGCCCTTCTCTATTTCAAAGAGAATGGGCAACTTGATGGTGTTGAACCCCTTGTAGCGGATGTTGCACAGGATGTCCAGCTGAGTATTGTTGAGCACGGGATGCGGCAGGCGCACCATCTTGCAGTTGCTCTCGTCGGGTGTGAGGATGCCCGTGCCCACACTGCCGATGTATTCGGTGAGCGACATCACCAGCTCCTCGCGGATGGGGTCGATGGCAGGATTGGTGACCTGTGCGAACTGCTGGCGGAAATAATTGAAGAACACCTGCGGACGGTCGCTCACCACGGCCAGGGGGGTGTCGTTGCCCATGGCAGCCACGGGTTCCGACCCGTTGACGCACATCGGCACAATGGTCTTCTCTATGTCCTCCTCGCCAAAGCCGAAGGTAACCAACTTGTCCTGATAGCGGTCCACACTGTTCTGCACATGGCGTCCGCTCTTGAGGTTCTCCAGCTGTATGCGGTTGGCAGCCAGCCATTCCTTGTAGGGATGGGCCTTTGCCAACTGGCTCTTCAGCTCTCCGTCATAATATATCTTGCCCTCCTCAGTGTCGATGAGCAGGATTTTGCCCGGCTGCAGGCGGCCCTTCTGTGCAATCTCGTTGGGTTCGAAGTCCATCACGCCCACTTCGCTGGCCACCACCATCATGCCCTTGGTGGTGATGGTGTAGCGGCTGGGGCGCAGTCCGTTGCGGTCCAGCATACCACCGGCATAGCGTCCGTCGCTGAAGAGCAGGGCCGCCGGTCCGTCCCATGGCTCCATCAGGATGGAATGGTATTCGTAGAAGGCCTTCAGGTCTTCGGAAATGGGGTTTTTCTCGTTGAAGCTCTCAGGCACCATCACCGCCATGGCCTGCGGGAGCGAGAGTCCGCTCATCACAAAGAACTCGAACACATTGTCCAGGCTGGCACTGTCGCTCATCCCCGGCTGTATGATGGGGCTTATCTCACGCACACTGCCCAGTGCGGGGCTGTCGAGCACACTCTCCCTTGCCTTCATCCAGGAGCGGTTGCCGCGGATGGTGTTGATTTCACCGTTGTGGGCCAGCAGGCGGAAGGGCTGCGCCAGCGACCATGTGGGGAAAGTGTTGGTACTGAAACGGCTGTGCACCAGTGCCAGTCCGCTGGTAAAATAGTTGTTGCTCAGGTCGGGGAAATAAGCCCTCACCTGCATGCTCGAGAGCATACCCTTATAGATGATGCTCTTGCTGCTGAGACTCACCACATAGAAGTCCGGATCGACCACGCGCTTCTCTATGCGCTTGCGGATGAGATAGAGGATGCGCTCCAGGATGGGGTACTTGTCGTCGCTTACGCCCGTCACAAACACCTGCTTGATGTCGGGCTCCACACTGCGTGCGCTCTCTCCCAGACAGTCGGGATTGGTGGGCACATTGCGCAGGTGCATCAGGTTGAGCCCCTCGCGCTCTATCTCCTCAATCATGATGCTCAGTATCTCCTGCTGCCGGGCCGCATCCTTGGGCAAGAACACCAGTCCCGTACCGTAGTGTCCCTTCTCGGGCACGGGTATTCCCTGCAAGAGGATAAATTCATGCGGTATCTGCAGCATGATGCCGGCACCGTCGCCGGTTTTTCCGTCTGCGCCCTCAGCCCCTCTGTGCCGCATGTTCTCCAGCACCTTCAGCGCACTGTCCACCAGTTCGTGGCTCTTGTTTCCCCTGATGTTCACCACCATACCCACACCACAAGCGTCATGCTCGTTTTCGGGGTTGTATAGTCCCACCTGTTTTGATGTTCTTTTTACCTTCATTTGTTCTCGCTGTTTTGTCAAATTGTTGTCAATTCATTTATTTTGGATGCAAAATTACAAAGAATTATTGAATTACATATACAAATGTAAGCAGAAATTATACATTTTATTCATTTTTCTGCATTTTGATGGATATTTATGTCATTTTGACATCAGAGACAATCGTACTGGCATTCAAAATTTAATATTCTTTAACTGCTGTATATGACAAAAACCTTATACCTTTGTGGCCGGTTAGAGAAGACTTGTGCAATAAGTACATTAATATATAGCGAGAAGTAAGATTTTGAAAAGATAAAACAAAATGTCAAAACGCAACGTAACAATGGAGTCCATCCTGGACATCAACAGCTCCAACATATGGACGCTCGACGAATTTCAGCTGGCCACACTTTGGGAACACACCAAGGCGCAGGAGAATTTTGCCAGCAGCGAGGAGAAACTGCTCAACACCATCCGTCTGGCCTTCGAAGTGGTACACTACAACGCCAAGGACCCCCGTGAGGTGAAGAAGTACGAAGACGGAAAGTGGGCACTCGTCACCCACTGCAAGGCAGGCAAGGGGAACATCGCCCTGCGCAAGAAGGTAATCCGCCGGCTGTCCGACCTCAGCTATGAGAACATCAAGCACATCTCGGCCGCCACCCTGCTGGAACTCATAGATCGCAACTTCGGAGGCGGATGGGATTCCATCTCGCTGGCCACCAAGGACATCATCGAAAGTGCATTCGACGTGAGCACCACCCAGCTCCCCGCCAGCCGCATCCACGCCAAGGGGGGCACACTGGAGAGCAAGGTGGCACAGGGCTATGACGTGCTGGAGATAGCCAAGGGCACCTGGGTGGAGGCCATTTTTGCCAAGAAGAAGGAACTCCTGGAGAAGGTGCGGTTCAACATGGAAAAGACCGACAGCGAAGACGGCGAACGCGAGGACGACGAGGAGGAAGAACTGCCTGAGGAAACCGCCACTGAGGAGGAGGACGACGAAATCAACGAGAACGATGACACCTTCTACAGCAGCTTTGCTCCTGAAGCCGAAATCAAGGACGAGGAGGAGGAAGGCTTCAATGTGGAAGACGATAGTTCGCTATAACCCTTTATCCCATCTCTTATATAATCTGACACATGAGCGCCATCCATCTCATATTGATTGCAGCAGGGTATTTTGCCCTGCTGCTCTTGCTTTCGTTCGCCACACGGGGCCGGCACGACAACGAGGCCTTCTTCCGTGCCGGCCGCCAGTCGCCATGGTGGGCCGTAGCCTTCGGCATGATAGGTGCCAGCGTAAGCGGAGTCACCTTTGTGAGCGTCCCCGGCATGGTAACCGCCTCGGGCATGACCTATCTGCAGATGTGCATGGGTTTTGTCTTCGGCTACCTGCTGGTGGCATTTGTCCTGCTTCCCGTCTATTACCGACTCGACCTCACCACCATCTACACCTATCTCCACTACCGCTTCGGGCTCAGGGCCCATCTCACAGGCTCGGTGATGTTCTTCTTCAGCAAGCTCGTCGGGGCCAGCATCCGCCTGTTCCTTGTGGCCACCATCCTGCAGCGCCTCATCTTCGACAGTCTGGGCATTCCCTTCTGGGCCAATACGGCCCTGCTACTCCTGCTGATGTGGTGCTACACCAAGGGGAGCGGCATACGCACCATCGTGTGGAGCGACTGCATGCAGACCCTCGTACTGCTCACGGCCCTCGTGCTCATCATCTGCCAACTGGCCTCTCAGATGGGGCTCCATGTCCACGGCATGGCCCGCCTGATTGCACAAAGCCCCATGAGCCAGGTGTTTGAATGGGACGACCCTGCCAGCAAGAACTACTTCTGGAAACAGTTTCTCAGTGGCATCTTTGTGGTGGTGGTGATGACGGGACTCGATCAGGACTCCATGCAGAAGAACCTCACCTGCCGCACCCTGCGTCAGAGCCAGCTCAACATGTGCGTGAACGGACTGTGCTACCTGCCCGTGAACCTGCTGTTCCTGTGCCTGGGCATCCTGATGGCCACTTACAACGCCACCCTGCCCGCTCCCCTGCCTCAGGGTGACGCGCTCCTGCCCGCCCTCTGCGGCGGAGGCTATCTGGGGCAGGCGGCTCTGGTGTGCTTCACCCTGGGCATTGTGGCAGCCGCCTTCAGCAGCGCCGACAGTGCCATGGCCTCCCTCACCACATCGGTGTGCATGGACATCCTGCGCCGGCCCGCCGATGAGCGGCTGCGCAAGTTGGTGCATCCGCTGATTGCAGTGGCCTTCTTCGGCTTCATCCTAGTGGTGGAGGCATCGGGCAGCAACAGCGTCATCGACGCCGTCTACACCGCCTGCGGCTACACCTACGGCCCGCTTCTGGGTCTGTTTGCCTTCGGCCTCACCACCCGCCTCATGCCGCGTCCCGCATACATTCCCTTCATCTGCATGGCCTCTCCCCTCCTCTGTTTCGGCCTGCAGTACGTTGCCACCACACATTGGCAATACCGCTTCGGATACGAGCTGCTGATGGTCAACGGACTGCTCACCTACACGGGCCTGTGGCTGGCTTCGCTCCGCCAGGGGGCACAGACCAGAACGCTTGTGCTGGCCGCAGCCGTGGCATGCGCAGGTGCCCTGCCTGCCCGAGCCGGCCGCTCGTCGTTCACCCCCACTGACCATGGCCAGGCTCTTGTCAATCCAGACATGGGATGGACCATGCATTTCTATTCCAACCTGCTCCAGAACTACGGCTCCCGGCTGTCCCCCCACGATGTGCTGGACGATTTTCCCGGCCTCAGCACCGTGTATCTGCGTCTGCCGTGGTCGTTTGTCCAGCCCCAGGAGGATATCTTCTGCTGGGAGACGGTCGACACACCGGCAGGCCGATGGATACAGGCAGGCAAGAAGGTAGCACTCCGCATCACAGCCACGGAGAACTGGATGCAACAGGCCACTCCGCAGTGGGTGTTCGATGCAGGCGCCCGATACTACGAGGTGAACGGCTACAAGGAGCCCGAATATGACGACTCCGTGTTTCTGGACAAGCTGGACCGCTTCCTTGCCGCCATGGCACGCCGCTACGACAACAACCCCAATGTGGCATTCATCGACATCGGGCACTTCGGCATGTGGGGCGAAGGGCATACGGTGCTCACCACACCCGTGCATGGCAAGCAATGGGGGCTGGACACCCAGAAGCGCATCATCGACCTCTACTGCAAGCATTTCGCCCACACCCAGCTCGTCATCTCCGACGACTTTGCCGGCCATGACGCACCCGTTGTCCATTCTCCCGTCATCGACTATGCCCTATCCAAGGGCGTGAGCCTGCGCGACGACAGCATTCTGGTGCAGCCGGCTCCCCGCCACTGGTACCACAGCCAGATGGCACAGCTCTTCTGGCCCACTATGCCCGTAGTGCTCGAGCATGAGCACCTGGGGTCATCTGTCGACCGCGGCGCCTGGAACCAGGAACTGCTCCTGCAGTCGGTAGAGGAATATCACGCCAGCTACATGTCCATCCACTGGTGGCCCCGCGAAGAGCTTTCCGCCAACCGCGACATCATCGACCGCATTAACCGCCGTATGGGTTACCGCCTACAGGCAGCATGCCTCCAGTGGCCCGACACCATCCGCAAGGGCGAGCCCTTTGTCATCCACAGCGAATGGCGCAATGCGGGAGTAGCCCCTTGCTATGTCGGAGGATATCCCTGCTTCACCATCAAGGACAACGAAGGAGGCATCGTGTCCATGCTGGTAGACGAGCAGCTCAACGTGGGCTCCCTGCCCGTAGGCAAGCCCGGGCAGGCCTCCTTCGTCCCCCTCGATTCCCGTTTCGTGGTGGCTCAGGTCTTTGCCGACTCTTTCGGATCCTTCAGCCGATCCTGCCCCACGGGTGTCTTCAACATCTACTTTTCCATCGGGCAGGCCGACGGCACACCGCTCATCGCCCTCCCGTACGACCAGGACGACGGCCACAAGCGCTATCTGATGGGCACCGTCACCCTCACGGATTAGGCCTTACTCATGCCTCCGTGCGTGAAACAGCCAGAACCCCGAGGGGATGATTTCAGTTCCCCGCCACGGGGGTGAGCTTGGCAAAACGGAGGAACAGCCTCTTGGAGCCTGCATTGTCAAACACCACCACGGCCTTTGCATCTATGCCGTGCCCCTCCAGTTCCTTCACCGTACCCAGCCCAAAGCGGTCGTGCTGGACACGCATGCCCGGAACAAGGGAAGACGGTGAAGCCAGGGAGCCAGAAGACGAGGCGGCGGAGACCGTAGGTTTGGGCAAAGGACGCAAAGAGGAGAAAGAGGGGCGGGGCAAAGGTACGCATTCCACAGGTGGCACTCTGGGCGTGAACGAGGCACTCTGCCTCTCGACAGATGATCCGCCAAAGGAATCGGCATCCAAATACTGCGGCGCTATCTCGCGGATGAAACGACTGGGCTGGAAGAATTCGGTCTTGCCATAACGGAAACGGGTGCGCGATGAGGTGAGCATCAGGAACGAACGGGCACGCGTCATGGCCACATACATCAGCCGACGCTCCTCCTCCACCTGCCAGTTCTCTATTGACATCTCGCCCGGGAAGAGGCCCTCCTCAAGCCCGGCCACAATCACAGCCTCAAACTCCAGGCCTTTGGCCGAGTGGATGGTCATCAGGGTCACTTTGTCCTCGCTGGCAGAATCGTCGGTATCGATATCCGCAAGGAAGCTCACCTCCTGGAGATAATTCCTCAGCAGGAATCCCCTACCCTCCTCACGTGCTGTATCCACAAACGCTCCGATGGAATCCATTAGTTCCTGCAGGTTCTCCTGACGTGAGAGAGCCTCAGGGTCGTTGGAGGAGAATATGTCGGAACGCATAGTACTGTCTTCCAATACCTTTCGGGCCAGCGAGAAGCAGTCCATCGTCTCCACCTGCTCATGGATGGAGAGAATCAACTGCCTGAACGCATCCAGGCGGACTGCCGCAGCCCTGGTGACACCGGCTTCGGACAAGTGGGAAAGGGTTTCGAAGGCACTCACATCATGGGAAGAAGCATACTGGAGGACACGCTGCAATGTGGTGGCACCAATGCCACGCGCAGGATAGTTGACCACACGCTTGAAGGCCTCCTCGTCGTTGGGATTGAGCGCCAGCCGAAGGTAGGAGATGAGGTCCTTCACCTCCTTGCGTTGGAAGAAGGACAAGCCGCCGAATATGCGGTAGGGAATATTCCCCTTTCGCAAGGCCTCCTCCAGGGCACGGCTCTGCGCATTGGTACGGTAAAGGATGGCTATCTGATTATGGAGCAAATGATTGTCGCGCACCAGATGCTGCACATGCCGGCGTATGAGGTTGGCCTCATCTATATCGCTGTAAGTGAGGTGGTAGCGTATACGCTCGCCCTGTTGGCCCATGCTGTATACCTGCTTGGGTATGCGATGGGTATTGTGGCTGATAAGGCTGTTGGCAGCATCCACTATCACCTGTGTACTGCGGTAGTTCTGTTCCAGTTTGAAAAGCTGGGCATCGGGGTACTGTGTCTGGAATGCCAGGATATTATCAATGTTGGCTCCGCGGAAGCTATAGATGCTCTGTGCATCATCTCCCACCACACACACGCGATTGTGACGGCTGACAAGCATGCGCACAATCTGGTGCTGGGCGTAATTGGTGTCCTGGTATTCGTCTACCAGCAGGTAGCGGAAACGGGTGGCATATTTCTCGGCCACCTCCGGATGCTGAGAAAAAAGCACCCATGTGTACGCCAGTATGTCATCAAAATCCATGGCCTGGGCTCCCAGCAGTCGACGGTTGTAGGCCGCGTAGATGTCGACCACACGAGGAACCATGGCACGGTCGTCCTCATACCGGAAGGTGCTGTTGGCCGGATAATCTGCCGGCTGCACCAACGCATTCTTGGCTCTGCTGATGCGGCTACACACCAGAGAAGGCCTGTAAGTCTTCTCGTCAAGCCCCATCTCCTTGATGAGCGTGCGCACAAGGTTCTTGCTGTCGGCTGCATCATAGATGGTGAAGTCGGAGCGATAGCCGATAGCGGCGCACTCCATCCGCAGGATACGACAGAAGATGCTGTGGAAGGTGCCCATCCACAGTTGGGAGGCCCGCTCATGACCCACCTGCAGGGCTATGCGCTCCTGCATCTCGCGGGCAGCCTTGTTGGTAAACGTGAGCGCCATGATTTGCCAGGGCTCATATCCCTGCTCCATCAGCCAGGCAATCTTGTAGGTGAGCACGCGGGTCTTCCCGCTACCCGCACCTGCTATCACCAGCATGGGGGCATCGCAGAAGAGAACAGCCCTGCGCTGGCTGTCGTTTAGAGTAGACAGTTCCATCAATATGAATGTTTATCATTTGGTTCAACAAAACATGTAATCCAGACACACGGCACAATAGGAGACCATGGCCAGCATGGCCAGACACAAAGGGTGGTCGGTGAGGCCCGCACACAACAACTCTACCAGTTGCCGCACACTACCCACCATACGGATGAGAAGGGCATGGAGCAGTCCCAGCAGCACCACGAAGCAGAGTGTGACCGAAGGCAGGCCGCACAGCAACGGACTGCCCGCCACCGTCCCCGTGATACTGAGCAAGGGCGAATGGATGCCCCACACGGCCATACCGATAAGCAACACATACAACGCCGACAACATGAGGGTCACGGTCAGGGCGAACCTGGAGATGGCAGGGGCAGCATGAAAGGCCCACACCCTGTGCCATATCGACCACGCCATCACCAGCATCACCCCCATATGGAGATGCTGGCCAAAGGTGAGCGAGGAAGCATGCTGGAACAGCCACCTGAGCCCCTCGGGCGAGAGCATCGACCGCACGGGCAGACCCAGCGACCACAGCAGCCACGACAAAGGCGGAAGCATCACAGAGAACACCAGCAGCGCTATCATGGCCACATCGGCCAGGTGTCTAATCTTCATCGGGTTCCAGATGATTGAGGTCGATGATGTTCAGCTGGAGGGCACGCGTCACCAGGCGGGTGGCATTGATGCCCGTGCGTTCCCGCTCGGGGAAAAGACGGCTCACAAGGTCGGCCTGACGCTTTTCCAGGCTCTTTGTGCCAAAAGGCATGTTACGCAGGCCGGCAATCATCTCCTTGGTGTAGCCCAAGGCCAGATGACGCAGGAAACGCTCGTCATACTCGTCTATGTCGTACTCGATAAGCGCATCCGACTGCTGGCTCTCGCCCTGTACCAACTGCTTGAAGCGCGCAATCACACGCTCCAGAAAAGGTTCGTTGAACACCAAGTGGCGGCCATCCATCACCAGCTGCACATCATTGCGCTGCAACAGATTGCCAGTCTTCAGAATAATGCCGTCAGCACCTGCATTGAGCACCTCCACCCACAGGCGTTCGTTGAGTATCTCGCCCGTGAAGATGAGTATTTTGAGCGCAGCATATCTGGAACGCAGCTGTCGGCATATTTCCACTCCGATGGTGGTGCTTCCTCCCAGTCCCAAGTCAAGCAGTACCAGGTCGGGCACCTCCACACGCATCAGTTTCCAGAATTCACTCTCGTTCTGGGCTGTTCCTATCACCTGTGCCTCAGGAATGTCGGTACGCAAAATCTGCTCGGTGCCCTTGAGTTCAAGTTTGACATCCTCCACGATGATTACTTTGAATGGTTCCATACAATATTTATATATCTGTTTCATTTTTTACACTAAGACACTGTTACATGCCCAGCGGCTGCCTGCCGCAACGAGAAGATGACACGATAACCTTCGGCCACAGCCTGGGCCGTAAGGCGCAGGCCCGGATGCCCCAGGGCCGTATCGTGGTCACGGATTATCTGCTTGGCAATGAGGAAAGCCACCGGCCCGTGAGCAGGCTGGAATAACTGCGACAGCTCCTCCTCATCCTTGTACACCTGGTGGAAGGTGATGAGCACATACACAAATCCATCGCTGGTCTCAGTAGCATACGTGACCACCGTAGCCTCAGGGTCGGTAAGGACACGCATCAGATGGGAAAGCAGCACAGGGTCGCCCACAACGGTATAGGGGGCCAACTGAGGATGAACGGACGGGAGGCGCACACATTCACGCACAAATCCCGAAGAGACAGCCTGACGCTCGGCCTGCTCATACAGGAGGGAGTACACATTACGATAGAAATGGAGCAGCGAATGGAGCTGTTTCAGATCGTCCACCTGCTCGGCTGACGGTCCGCCATTCTGTAGCATATTCACAAGTTGCTGGGTGCGGGCAGGATAATACATGGTCTCGTGCTTGATGGTGCTCAAGCAGTTGTCGAGCACCTGGTTCATCACATACAGGCGGTCCTCTTCAAAACGCAGGCGGTAGAGCACCTCGGTGCGCTGGGCCACCGCCTCTTGTCTGGCATCACATTCCCGGAACATCTGCTCCACACAGTCGGTCAGGTGCCTGCATGTAGCCAATATCGAAGCCTGACATTGGGCGGTGTCAATATCGTTCCGCAGGTCCTGTAGCATGGGCCTCCATGCCGGATGTTCCTCACTCCGGCCATACACCGACATCATCGTGCGGCTGTGTTCCAACAAGGCCACAAGCTGCAAATAGAGTTGCTGCGCATTGGAGTCGCCATGGATTTTCTTCCTCAACACCAGCTGAAAGAAGAGCAGCAGCAACACAATGGAAAAAAACACGGACAAGGCATAGATGAAGATTGTATTGCTCTGCAGACGTTCCATCTGGCGGCAATAGGCAGGAAGCGAATCATCAGAGGTGTACAACTGGTGAAGACGCACACACTCGGCATTGGCACGCCGGTATTTGCCCCACTGCTTCATGGACAAGGATGAAACGGCCATCTGGTTGAGCAGGTAAATGGCATAGGAAGTGTCGATGGGCACCGACATGCAGGTGAGTTCCCTGCAAGCCCTGTCATAGACATCCTGATAGCGGTGCTCTTTGTAGGCGCGGCCGAAACTGTCAGAAAGGGCATACGTCTGGTCTACGCCCATGAAGGCATACGATTGCAGAAAGGCGCACACAGCACACAGCACGGCCAGCACCCTAGGCAGGCGGAACCAGAAACGTGAGCCCTGGCCCTCAGTACTTTGCACACCAAAATCGCACACCTGAAAACGGTCGGAGGTCTTGCGGTATTTGGCAATAATGCCCTTGCAATTCATGATGCCAAAACCAAAACCCTTGCCCAGTCGGGAGGAACCAATGCGCATGGGGTCGTAATACTTGCTTTCCATGAGTTGTGACACATCTGCCTCCGAAAGTCCCACACCTGTGTCGGAGATGGAGACCTCCACATACGCATCGGTAACATCGGCCTGAAGGCTCACCATGCCACCCGAAGGCGTAAACTTGCGGGCATTTTCCGTAAGGGTATTGATCATAAAGAGCGTGAGCGCCTTGTCGGCCTTTACCACCGCATCGGTAGGGAGCACGGAGAGCGTGATGCCATGCTGTACAAAAGCCGGCTGGGCCGACTGGATAATCCTGAAGAGCGGCTGCAGGCTGAACGATGTGATATTGAGGCGCAACTGGCCCTGCCGCATCTGAATCCAGCTGGTGAGCGCGCTGTTGATACACATAATCTCCTGTGTCAGTTCAGCCACATACGCCAGCCGCCTGTCATCTGTCTGTCCATCGGCCTTCATGCGGTCCACCTCGGCAATCATACGGTCGAGCAACGGAAATATGGCATACACCATGGAAACCTTGGCCTGGCGCTCCACATGCCCCTGCTTGTACTGGCTGATGTGATGGGATGCCACGGCAGTCTCCTCCTCCCGTTCCTCCAGCTGCTGGTCGAGGAGCGAACGGGCCTGGCCAGCCAACGTTTCCAACTGCCTGTAGGCCACTGATTCCCGGACATGCTCCAGATTGAAGGCTGTCCGACGCGACTGACGGTGAATGCGGCGGATAAGTAGCCAAAGCAGCACAGAAACCACCGCCACCAGCAGCACCAGCACAGCCAGGCTGCGATGAGTGTGGTTCACCTCGTGTTCCAGTTTCAGCCTTCTGTTTTCCAATTCAAAATCCTGGCTGAAACGGCCCAAAAGCTCCAGATAGGCCGAACGATGATACTGGCTCTGCTTGCTGTCGCCCAGGGCACTATAGGTCATGCTCAGACGCTCATGGATATCCGCTATCCAAAACGGTACATCCCACACGCTACGTTTCTTCTGGTCCTCCACAAGCGACAGCGCATGGCTGAAATAGCGCAGCGCCTCGGCGTATTCCTGATGGGAAAAACAGATTTCACCCAACGTACGATAGGCACAGGCCAGCTGGAAGAGGTCCTTGTAAGAGGCAAAGAGATGTATCGCATGATCGGCCAGCCGGAAGGAGAGGATGGTGTCGGTGGGTGTCTTGAACAAAGGGTGCCAATGGTCGTACTGGCGGGACAGATAGCCGTAGGCCTTTGACCGCTGGGCCCGAACAAGACTGTCGGCAAAGTGAGAGTCGAGCAAAGAAGCCAAAGCCTGAAGGGAATTGGCATGAAAATAGACTGAATTTACCAGCTGTGCTCTGTTATAGGCCCGGAACAGGTAGTCAAACTCCTGCAAAATCACTTCCTCACGGCTACCCATTATCAACCCACCGCTGCCCAGCATGTACTGATAATAAATCCATTGCAGCGTGTCGGCCTGCAGAGCAGGGTCGAGCGAGGTGAGATTGATTTCCGTTATGGCCCGATTGTTTTGTCCGTAGTAGTAATAATAGGTACTGGAAACAATATGATACTCAGAACGCGCATAGGTGAGACGGGCAAACTGCTGGTCGGTAAGCTGTACGTCATCCTCCGCCAAACGGTCGAAGCGTGTCTGTGCGGCATTACGGTGAAGGAAGAAAAGCATGCCCTGATCGGTGCGCTGGGCCACCTTCATATACATCACATCGGCACACAGCAGTTCTATCTGGTCGCGACTGTGCTGATAAATCTTGTCCAGCTGGCGCACGGCATCCGTATAGCGCATCTGCTGGTAGTTGACATAGGCCAGATTATTGAGCGCGAAAGCCCAGGCTGAAGAGGAAGCCTGGGCATGGCTATAGGCCAACTGTGCATAGCGCAGCGACGAATCTATATCGGTATAGCGCTGGCGAAAAGAACGCTGGTTCCATGCGTCCACTTCAGGTGATGACTGCGGAGGAGCACAGGCCACACACCAGCAAAGGAGCAACAGAAGCGTCCACGCAAGATGTCTTCGGAAGGAAGAATGATTACATGCACCCATATTCAAAGAATGCCAGAAGCCATGCAATGAGGCATGTGAAAACAAAGGTCGCTGCAGGAAGGCGGGAGCAGGAAATGGCAGGGAACCTTACACTGTCGTCCTGAAAGAAAGCATAACGCACACTCACACGCTGGAGGACGCGATAAAGCAGTTTGCCCACAAAAACACCATACAGCATGCCCACAAGAATATCGCTAGGATAATGTACACCCAAATACACACGGGAAAGGCTGCACAGCGTAGCCCAGGCAAAGAGCGGGACAGTGATGTCACGCCTGCGGAAAATCAGGGACAGGAAAGTGGCTACACCAAAAGTGTTGGAGGCATGGCTGGAGAAAAAGCCATACATGCCTCCGCGATAATCGTGAACGGGCACCACAATAAGGCTGAGACCTGGCTCATGGGTGGGACGCAGACGTTGGAACAGAGGCTTGCACAGGCCGCTGGCCGTCTGGTCAGTAATAGTCACCAGAAGTGCCAGCAGTACAAGGACCAATCCGAAACGTCGGGCCGGACGGTTATCAGCCAAGCACACCAGCAGCGAAAGGAAAAAGGGAATCCAGGGTGTGGTCTTGGTCACATACCACATCAGCTGGCTCACCACGTCACTGCCCGCATGGTTGATACATTGCAGCACCGCCACATCCAGCTGGTACAGATAATCCATCATCTCAGTCATCATAGCAGGATGTTATATGCGTTCAAAAGCCTTCTTTTGCACCCATCCCACCTTGCCGTCGGAGATGCGTATTTCGGCCCATTCCTTCATGCTGTCGTCCTGCACGTCCAGCCGTGTACCTTCATGAATCACAAAAAGGTCGTTCCCGTTTTCCGACGGCGTACTCTTGACCGTCACCGAAGAGGCCACCACTACGCCCGATGTGCGGTTCATCACCTTGTTGTGCTGCTGATAGGCACACACATTGCCCAAGACGGACAACAGCACACACAGGATGCAGACATAAAGGCCCATCCTGCGCACAGGCATACGACTTGAGAACATGAACAAGGCAAGCATGACCAAAGCCAGACTGAAACAAACAAGCGCCAGGATGGCCCACGCATCAGCATACATGAGGCTCACCACATCACTCCAGAGCTGGAACAAGAAGAACTCATGCATGGGCTCTATACGGTCGATGGTCTTGTCGCGCAGAAGTTGCAGATTGTAGGCAATGTCGGCATTGGCGGGATCGAGCAGGGCAGCACGTTCATGCCACAGGATGCTGTGGGCAATGTCGCCCTTGCGATAATACGCACATCCCAGGTTGTAGTACACCACCGCGCTCGCTCCCTGTTCAGCCAACTGGGTGTAGAGCGCAATGGCCCGATCGTATTGCTCATGAGTGTAGGCACTATCGGCCAATGCCTTTATACTGTCGGTCGGTGCTTCCGCCCGGACTAGAATCGAGGGGATGCAGAGCATCAGGAATAAGATTGTCCTTAACATAGCTTTGATGATTATCATTTCTTTATAGCACCATTGAGCCTGTTAAGGGCATCAGATGCTTCGCTGTAAATTTTCTCCATATTGGCCACAGGGTCACCAGGCGCATAGCGGGCAAACTCGCATTCATTGACTAGATTAATATAGCAGTCGACCAATGATGCGTCTACACCACGTTCTGTGAGTGCCTGTTTCACATTGTCACGGGTAAGATCGGCCATGCGCAGGTTGAGTTTGTCTCCAGCATAGCCCAGCAATGCGCGGGACACCTCATCATAGAAGGGTCCGGCCTCTCCAGCCTTGAGCAGGCGGGCTGCATTCTTGAGCCTCCGGGCCGCCTCCCTGCTGGCCTTCTTGTTGCGCTGAAGAGCCAGGTTAGCATTTTGCCGGGCATAACGACGGAACACCAATGCCAGCACACAGAAGACAAGCAGCAGCACCACATAAGAGAGCACACATTGCGCACTTCCCCAGAAACGGTAGTTGGCCTGCCGGATGCGGGCCTTTCCCAACTTGATGAAATGGATGTCACTGTCGATTACCTTCAGGTCCTCGCGGTCCACCACGGTATGCTGGCTTACACCTTGTACCTTCTGAACATGCACATGGAAGGAATCAGTACGAAGGGTCTTGTAATCACCCTTTTGGGGATCGAAATAGCAAAACTCGACGGGTTGTACCGTGAAATCGCCACCATGACGGGGCACAATAATATAGTCGTACACCACATTGCCCTTTGCGCCCTGGGCCGAATAGGTAGTCTTGTCGTCCACCTTGGGGTCATACACCTCAAAGTCCTTGGGCAGTTTCACCGTCGGTGCCTTCATCAGCTTCATGTTGCCATGGCCACTCACCACCAGTCGCAGGGTGGCCGCATCATTGGCCTTGATGTCGGAAGGGGTGAGCGACCCGCTGAGCGTATAGTCTCCCACGGCTCCGTTGAAATTGGCCGGCTTGGGCTGGGGCAAAGGCTTCACATCAATCTCCAGAGCCGGAGCCTTGATGGTACGCTTCACCAGCTGGGTAAGAGAGCCTCCGCCAAAGAACACATCAAAGGGGTCCATGCTGGTGTTGTGAACCTCCACCTGCGCCTCAAAAGTGATGGGGGGCACCGTAAGTTTGCCCGACCGTTGGGGGAAGAGCACATACTGACGCCAGATAGTGGTGCCGTAGTTGCGGCCGTTGACACGTTCATACTTGAGGCTCATCTGGGCCTTGGAGTCAATTTCCTGTACGTGGAAGCCGTCGAGTTGCGGCATCTCTCCTGCCAGCTGCTGGATATTCACCAGCGTGTACAGCTTGTAGGTAAGCAGCACAGCCTCTTGTTCATAAATCTGGGTCTTGGAGGCGGTAGCCGTAATGTACAGCTCTTCCGAGGCCTTCACAGGATGTTGTTGCTGGGGCTGACGAATGCCTCCCTGCTGTCCCTGCGAGTGCCTGCCTGCTTGGGATGATGCCGGCAACACTTCTATCTGCTGGGACTTGCTCTTGTAGGTTTTACCCTCCACCTGCACCGTGGCCACAGGCAGTCTGAACGTACCCTCTTGCGTGGCCATGACGACATAGGTGAAGGTGACACTACTCGACGAGGTGGTTTTTCCGTTTACCATCTGGAAATTGCTTTGCTTGCTGGTGCTGGGACCGTAGAGTTCATCAAAGCCCTGGAACTTTTCCACCTTGAAATCTTCCACGTCACTCGTGTTCACCACATAGCTTACACGTATCTGGTCACCCACCTCCGTCTGGGCAGGCGCCTGCAGGCGCACCGTCACTTGTCCCCTTGCACACAGGGACACACAACTGAATAAGACTAATAAATATCTATACATATATTATACATCTATTGGTTATGTTCTACCACTGTTTCCGAAGCCGCTTCTGCTGAGGCTGCTGCTGGGCCTGATGCACCTTGTCCTGGGTGTTCTTCTCGTCCTGCATGGCGGCATTGAGCATCTGCTCGGCATTTTCCCTGCTCATCTTGTTAGGGTCTGGCTGCTCCTTCTGCTGGTCCTTTTCTTCGTTCTTCTGGTCCTGCTTCTGTTGCTGCTGCTGGTCCTTCTTGTTCTTCTCGTCCTGTCCGTTCTCGTCCTCCTGCTGGTTCTGCTGATCCTGTCCGCCCTGGTTCTTCTTGAGCAAATACAAGCTCAGCGCATAGTTATAACGGGTGTCGTCCTGGGACGGGTCGTTTCTGAGAGCCTGACGGTAACAGGCAACAGCCTGGTCGTATTTCTGTGAAGCAAGGCTGATTACACCCATATTGTGGTAGATTTGCGACAGGCGATGCTTGTTCTTTTCCAGTCTGGCAGCCTGTTCATACTCCTTCATTGCATCCTCGGCTTTCCCCTGCATCATCAGGGTATAGCCCAAATTATAGTGGGCAATGGCATTGGTGTTGTCCACCTCGATGGCTTTCTGGTACTTCACCTGGGCATCCGTGAACATGCTGTCGCGCAACAGGCGATTGCCATGACGAATATGGTCACGATCGGTCTGTGCTGAGGCTGTCAGCGCAAAACCCACCAGAAGCAATGGCAAAAGATAGTAGATAGATTTCATCATCCTGTAATCAGTTTAATGAATTTACGTATGAAATTGGTGGGAGAGTTTCGACGGGCAATGATGCACATGTCCAAAAAGAGCAACAACAGCCCCAGTACAATGAAGCCCTGGAACTGCTCGTCGTACGCACTAAACGATTGGCTCTCCAGTACGCTCTTGGACAGTTTGTCGAGCTGCTGAGACAACTTGTGCTGTGCCGAACTGCTATTGTCCACATAGATATAGGCTCCATTTCCCTTCTGGGCTATCTGCTGGCACATCTCCTCATTGAGACGCGACATTACCGTCTGTCCCTCCTCATCCACGATATAGTCGGTGGTTCCAGGTACAGGAATGGGTGCACCGGAGGGATTACCCACACCCAGCATATACACGTGGATGCCCATCTCTGCGGCAGCTTTGGCAGCTTCCTCTGCCCCGCCTTCGTTGTCCTCACCATCGGTGATGACAAACACGGCACGGCTGACATCCTTCTGCTGGGTGAAACTTTTGGTGGCCAAATCAATGGCCGTAGCAATGTCGGTTCCCTGCACACTCATCATGCCGGGCGATATGGTTTCCAGAAACATCTTAGCGCTTACATAGTCGCTGGTGATGGGAAGCTGGGTGAATGCCTGTCCGGCAAACACAATAAGCCCCACCTTGTCATCGGTCATCTCGTCTACCATGTTGCTCACCAGCATCTTGGCCTTTTCCAAACGGCTGGGCTTCACATCCTCGGCCAGCATGGAGTTACTCACATCCAGCGCAATGATGCACTCTATACCCTGGCGCTCACGCTTCTCCACCCTGGTGCCATACTGCGGACGAGCCAGCGCAATGATGAAGGAGAGCAGCGCCATCATGGCCAACCAGAATTTCAGTTCCGGCCGCACACGCGACACATCTTCAAACAATTCACGCACCAGCGCAGGGTCGCCATACCTGCGTATCTTTATCCTGCGCCGATAGGACGTGTAGTAGCGCACCGCCACCAGCACCACCAGCACGGCAATAAAATATAGATATTGTGGATTCTCGAATCTAAACATACTCATGAATATTTGTAAAGGGATTCAATCATTGTGGACATTAGGGCAAGCGCCTGAGTATCGAATTGTTGAGCAACAGCTCCAAGAACAACGCAATTACAGCCACCAGCATGAAGGGAGCAAACGCCTCGTTACGCTTGGAGAACTGCTTCACCCTCATCTTGGTCTTTTCCAGCTGGTCGATCTTGTGATACACCTCACGCAACTTTTCCGTATTGGTGGCCCTGTAAAACTCACCCTGGGTCTTAGCCGCGATGGTGGCCAGTGTCTTGGAGTCGATTTCCACAGGCACGTTGATGTACTCCACACCGCCCGCCACAGGTACGGGATAAGGAGCTGTACCGTTGGTACCCACACCAATGGTATACACGCGTATACCAAAGGTATGGGCAATCTCGGCCGCCATGGCCGGACTAATCTGGCCACGGTTGTTCGTTCCGTCGGTGAGCAGGATAATCACCTTGCTCTTGGCCTTGCTGTCCTTCAGGCGGGTCACGGCATTGGCGATGCCCATGCCTATGGCCGTTCCATCATCAATGAGTCCACGTTGTGCCATGTCCACCCGCATGTTGTGAAGCATGTTCAGGAGCACAGCATGGTCTACCGTCATGGGGCATTGTGTATAGGCCTCCCCGGCAAACAGCGTGAGACCGATATTGTCGTTGGGTCGGCCATTGATAAACTCCACGGCCACCTTCTTGGCAGCCTCTATACGATTGGGTTTGAGGTCTTCGGCCAACATGCTCGTACTCACATCCATGCACAACATGATGTCAATGCCTTCCATGCTCTTGTTGCTCCAGCTGTTGGTAGTGTGCGGACGGGCCAATGCCAGTACTGCCGCCACCAGACACACCACCCTGCACACGAAAGGAAGAGGCTGAAGATGCTGACGCCACGACTTTTTCACCCGGCCAAAGGAGCGCAAGGTGCTCACACGCATGGCAGGTGTGGAACGCTGCTGATAGAAGAAGTGCCAGATGATATAGACGGGTATCAGCAGGAGCAAAAACAGATATTCGTAATTTGCAAATGTCATAACAGTCAAATTATTAAATCACAAACACGCCACAATATCCACAGCAGCGTAGCCACCGACAGGCAGGAGAAGATAAGAATCACCACACGCATGGCTATCACCTGGTTCTGGCGGTGGTGGTCGGTTTCCTTCACAATCTCGGGTTCCGGTTTGGCATTGGGGTCAGGTTCCACCTTAGTCTGGTTGATATACTCTACCGCTGCCATCAGGTTGGCATCGTTCTCGTTGTCCTGTGCTATGTACTTGGCAAACTTCACAAGGTCGGCCGTGCGGAACACTTCACGCAGTTCACGGAGCGACTCTTCATCGTTTTCCCGCAACAGACGTTCGATAATCTGGCCTGACGTCATCTCCAGGGCATTGAATCCATATCGTTCACGGATATAGGTACGGAGGGCGTCGGTCAACTGGGTATAATAGGCCTTTCCTTCCTCCTGCGTCAGGTTCTTGGTTTGCTTGATACGCTCGATTTCCTCAATAGCCACCTGATGGGGAGGCAGTTTCTTCTTTCTGCGTATGATACGCACAAAGGGCTTGCCCGTTCGTACACGTAACAGCAGGATATGGGAAGACAACAGCATGAAGATGATCGCAAAAGAAGCCCAGAATATGAGATTCCAGTCGTTCCAGCTGAAAGGTGGCTTCATCACGTCGCGAGGAGGATAGAAGCGGTCGGTATGGAGGGTATCCACATCCATTGTATACACCTTCAGAGCCATACGGGGCGAGGAATAGCTTTTGCCGTCCACCTTCACCTCAAAAGGAGGCAGATAATAGAGCGACGAATCCCAGGCCGTAATCAGATAGCGCTGAACCACCTCCTTCCGCTGGCCCTCATTGAGGTAAGCGGTATCGGCATGCATAATATCGAGCACCTCTACGTCGGGCACCAGCATTTGTCCCTTCTTTATGTCGGGCAGTTCCAGTTTCTGCTTGGCATCGAGCGTCACCTTCAGCGTGGCGTAGGTCTGCTCACCTATAAACATCTGCACGCTGTCGAGCATGGCCTCCACCTGCACCTGTGCCATTGCCGCGCAGGCAAACACCATCATTGCCAGCGTTAAAACAGAAATTCTTTTCATACGTAGTTATTGATTCATTTAATTTCGTTTGGCAAACAAGCTCATCAGCGCCACCACGTAATCATGGTCCGTACGGATGCTCACCGCATCCACATTGCTCCGGCTGAAGATGTCGCGGAGGTGTTTGACATGCTGCTGCCACCATTGGGCATGGGCCTTTCTTACCGATGCGCTGCTGGTGTCCACAATCTTGGTGAAGCCATCCTCGGCATCCCGCATCTTCAGCAAGCCCACATCAGGCAGTTCAGCCACCCTACGGTCGTACACCTGAATAGCCACCACATCATGCTTGCGGTTGGCGATGGTGAGCGCCTGCTGGTAATTGTGGCCGTCGATGAAGTCACTCATTACAAAAGCCGTGCAGCGGCGTTTGATGGCCTGCGTCAGATATTGCAGGGCATAGCCTATATCCGTGGCATTGCTTTGGGGCTTGAACTCCAGCAATTCACGTATGATGTACAGAATATGCTTGCGTCCCTTCTTGGGAGGGATAAACTTCTCCACATGGTCCGAGAAGAAGATTACGCCAATCTTGTCATTGTTCTGAATGGCCGAGAAAGCCAGCGTGGCAGCTATCTCGGTCACCATGTCTCGCTTCATCTGTCTGACAGTGCCATAGTTGAGACTACCGCTCACGTCCACAAGCAGCATAACAGTGAGCTCGCGTTCCTCCTCAAACACCTTTATATAAGGCTTGTTGAAACGCGCTGTCACGTTCCATTCTATGTCGCGTATGTCATCGCCATACTGGTATTCCCTCACTTCGGAAAACACCATGCCACGGCCCTTGAAGGCACTATGATATTCGCCAGCGAATATATTGGTGCTCAAGCCTTTCGACTTGATTTCAATCTGACGTACACGCTTCAATAAATCAGACGATTCCATTTGCATGGTCTATCAGGGTACTTCTACTTTATTGAGCACATTGTTCACAATCTCGTCGCTGGTCACATTGTTGGCCTCAGCCTCATAGGTGAGCCCTATACGATGACGCAGTACATCATGTGCCACAGCCCTCACGTCCTCCGGAATCACATAGCCACGACGCTTGATAAAGGCGTATGCCCGGGCAGCCAGCGCCAGGTTGATGCTCGCACGGGGCGAACCGCCAATCTCAATATAGTCCTTGATTTCCTTCAGACCGTACTTTTCGGGATAGCGTGTAGAGAACACCACGTCGGCGATATACTGTTCTATCTTTTCGTCGATATACACCTGCTTCACCACCCTGCGTGCCTCGATAATCTCCTGGGTGGTCATTACAGGACGCACGTTTTGCTCTTCTCCGTTGATTTGCTGGCGGATGATGAGTTTCTCTTCCTCCAGACGAGGGTAGTCGATGATGACCTTGAGCATGAAACGGTCCACCTGGGCCTCGGGCAAGGGATAGGTACCCTCCTGCTCAATGGGGTTCTGGGTAGCCAGCACCAGGAAGGGGGAGGGCAATTCAAAGGTGTGCTTCCCGATGGTCACCTGTCTCTCCTGCATGGCCTCAAGCAACGCGCTCTGCACCTTCGCTGGCGCACGGTTGATTTCATCCGCCAACACAAAGTTGGCAAACACAGGGCCTTTCTCCACCTGGAAGGCTTCTTCCTTCTGACTATAAATCATCGTACCTATCACGTCAGCGGGCAACAGGTCAGGCGTAAACTGGATGCGGCTGAATTTCGAGTCCACCAGTTTGGAAAGGGTCTTGATAGCCTTGGTCTTGGCCAAACCGGGCACACCTTCCAGCAGCACATGGCCATCGCTGAGGAGACCGATGAGCAACGACTCAATCAGATGTTTCTGACCTACAATCACTTGGTTCATGCCTGTCACCAGATTGGTGACAAATGCACTCTGACGTTCAATCCGTTCATTCAACTCACGGATATCAATAGAATCTGCCATAATTGATATGTTGTAATATATTTTGTTTCAAAATCGCACAAAATTAGCACATTTCAGAGATATTACACCAACAATTATGCCTAAAAATGGTTATTGACGTGTTTAAATAAGTTAAATCAATACTATTGCACCTTCTCCAGCCTTGGAATCTTAATCTTATAGCCAGGCTGTATGACATCTGGATTGGTGAAATTGTTGAGGCAGTTAATATACTTCACCCCCTCGTAATGACCATAGTACTTGCGGGAAATCTTGTACAGATTGTCACCCACCCTCATCGGATGGACGGCCAACTGGCCTACAATAAGGTACTTGCCTCCTGGCACCTGGGGATAACGCTGAATCTGCTGGGCAGACACCACCGGCTTCGACGGATTATCGGCCTTGGGCATGGAATCGGGTTTTACCTGTTCTGTGGTTTCCAGCGTGTCGTTCACCTTCTGATTCACCTTTTCCGCAGGCACAAGAGCAACCATGGGAACAGACCTACCCGCCACTGTGTCTTCCAGCTGAACACGGTTGTCACAATGCCACAGGCAAGGGCACAGGATGCGATAATAGCCCGCATAATAGCTCATTGTCATCAGGACGATGGTGACAAGCAACCACATCCATACATGCCTGTTTTTCCTCCTATGATGCGCAGCCACCTCCGATGAAACCGAGGAATCTGCAGAAGATGAAGCGGGAAGTTCAACCGATGGGTCTACCGTTTTTTTTTCCGTTTCAGGCTGCATTTCCTCTCCTGCTACAAGGTCAGGCTCCAAGGGGGCCGACTCAAGGGCTTGCCGACTTTCCGAATGTTCCTGTACCTCTTCATTGCCCAGGCCTTCCTGGCCGTTCGCCCTATTCTGATTATCCTGCACTGCCTGATTCTCTATGCTTGCCAATCGTTCCAGACGGTCTAGCCGTTGCAAAATATCAAGGGCCTCCTGTCTTGCAAGGTCCACCCCACTCATGGGCTCCCCCTTTTCTACGATGTCTTCCACATCCGACGGAGTGTCTTCACCTGATGGGAGCGGCTCATTCAAAGACGTTTCCTGGTTTTCAGGCTCTTCCGACTCCTCCGAATGTTCCGGCTCCACCTCTGCCTCTCCCTCTTCCTGCACATTCTCCTTTTCGGCCTCACCCAAGTCCTCCATTGCAGCCAGGTCGGTACCCTCGTTGATGATGACGGTCTCAAAATCGATAAAAGGCTTGTTCACCTGGTCACGTAATGTGGTATCGGGTGTAAAGGTCACCTTCACATGCCCACCGATGACAATCCGTTCGCCGGTGTTCACATCGATGCTCTCGCGGTCCAGCACATCAATCAGTTTGAATGTGCCCAGCCCCTTCACCTTCACAATCTTTTCCTGTATCAGGTAGCGGCTGATTACGTCGAAGAAGCCACGCACAAAGTCCTCCGACTCACTATAAGCGATATGTAGTCTCTTAGCCAGCAGACCCGACAGGTCCTGAAGATTGTATCTTGCATCCATGATTCAAATAGGGTTACGATTTTGTAAGGTATATACATTAATTAATATATAGAGGCCGGCCCCTGTCACTTGCCATTGGCCTTCTCCTTCAGGCTGGGGGCAGGTTTGAAGCTGATTGACATTTTTGGAGGCACCAGCATGCGCTGCTTGGTGGAAGGATTGATGAGCACACGCTCCAGCTTTTTCCTCACATCAAACGAGCCAAAGCCCGAAATCGACAACTGGTTGCCATCCTCTAGCTGGGCGCCCATCTCCTGGACCAACGCATTTACATATACCGTGGTCTCCTTGGTGGTATATTTCAATTCGCGCGATAACGCTGCTATAAATTCCTTGTTGCTCATAGGGTGTTAGGGATTTGTAGGGTTTACATGTTCGTTTCAGGGGCCACCACATGGCCATACAGGTCAAACTCATCCGACGAGTCGATATGCACCTCATAGAATGTGCCCACCTGCAACGGATGATCCTCATCGTATGCAATGAGCACTTCAGGATCCACCTCTGGAGAATCGAATTCCGTACGGCCGACAAAATAGTCGCCTTCCAGTCTGTCCACTATCACACGCATGCGTTGACCCACCTTCTGCTGCTGGACATCGGTGGAGATGGCCTGCTGTACACGCATCAGTTTCGACAGGCGGACCTGCTTCACCTCCTCGGGTATGTCATCCGTATAATGTTCGGCACTATAGGTGCCTTCCTCTTCGCTATAGGCAAAAGCACCCATCCTTTCAAAACGGGCCCATTTCACAAATTCTATCAGCTGGTTGAAACCCTCCTCCGTTTCTCCAGGATGTCCCACCATCAACGTGGTGCGCAGATGGATGCCAGGCACCTGACGGCGAAGCTCCGTGATAAAATCATACGTCTGCTCCCTGTTGATATGCCGGTGCATGGCATCGAGCACAGGGTTGGCAATATGCTGCAGGGCCACATCCATATACTTGCACACGTTCTTCTTTTCACGCATCACCCGCAACAGGTCCATGGGGAAATCCACAGGATAGGCATAGTGCAACCTTATCCACTCCACACCGGGAATATCGGCCATGGCCTCCACCAGCTGGGCGATGCGCCGTTCCTTATAGAGATCCATCCCATAGTAGGTAAGTTCCTGTGCAATCACCTGAAACTCCTTCACGCCCTGGGCCACCAGTCTTCTCACCTCCTCCAGGATATCCTCCATGGGCCGGCTCACATGACGGCCGGTGATAATGGGTATGGCACAGTAGGAGCAATGGCGGTTACATCCCTCGGAAATCTTCAGATAGGCATAATGAGAAGGAGTGGTGATACGGCGCTCATTGGCATGCTGGGGCTGGAAAGCAGCACCCAGCTGTTCCAGGATTCCGTTCCAGTCAAACTTGCCATAGAAATGGTCCACTTCGGGGATTTCTTCGTTAAGCTCACGCAAATAGCGCTCCGACAAGCAACCCATCACATACAGCCTCTTCAAGGAACCGTCCTGCTTGCGCTTGCCCAGCTCCAGTATCATGTGGATGCTCTCCTCCTTGGCATCCCCGATGAAGCCACAGGTGTTCACAATGGCCACATCGCCCGTGGAATATTCGGGATCATGATTCACGTCAAAGCCCTGCAGTTCCAGCTGGCGAATCAGTTTCTCACTGTCCACCAGATTCTTGCTGCATCCAAGCGTAAACAGGTCTATCGTATATTTCCTTTGCATCATTTATTCTCTCCAAACAAAGAGTCTACAAACTCCCTACGGTTGAAAGGTTGCAGGTCTTCCATGCCTTCGCCCAATCCTATATAGCGTACGGGAATCTTGAACTGGTCGCTGATGCCCAGCACCACCCCACCCTTTGCCGAGCCATCGAGTTTGGTGATGGTCATACTGGTCACCTGGGTAGCAGCCGAGAACTGCTTGGCCTGCTCGTAGGCATTCTGTCCGGTGCTGCCATCGAGCACCAGCATCACATCATGGGGAGCATCGGGCATCAGTTTCTGCATCACACGCTTTATCTTGGACAGCTCGTCCATGAGTCCCTTCTTGTTGTGCAGGCGGCCGGCAGTATCTATCAGTACCACGTCAGCTCCTCCGGCAATGGCACTGTCGAGCGTATCGTAGGCCACGCTTGCGGGATCGCTTCCCATCTGCTGCTTCACCACGTTCACGCCCACTCTTTCACCCCAGATGACCAGCTGTTCCACAGCTGCGGCCCTGAAGGTGTCGGCAGCACCCAGATACACTTTCAGGCCAGCCTTCTTGAACTGATAGGCCAGCTTGCCGATAGTAGTGGTTTTGCCCACTCCGTTCACGCCCACCACCATGATGACATAGGGCTTGTGGGCAGCGGTTATCTGGAAGCCCTCTGTCTCACTGGAATTATTCTCGCTGAGCAGTTGGGAGATTTCGTCACGCAAGAGGTTGTTCAGCTCGGAGGTGGTCACGTATTTATCGCGAGCCACTCGCTCCTCCACCCTCTTGATAATGTTGAGCGTGGTGTCCACGCCCACATCACTGGTCACGAGCACCTCCTCAAGATTGTCGAGCACATCATCATCGATTTTCGACTTTCCCGCAATGGCACGTGACAGTTTGTCGAAGAAGCTCACCTTGGTCTTTTCCAGACCCTGGTCCAGCGTTTTCTTTTTTTCTTTTGAGAAGAAACTAAATAATCCCATATTCCAAGCAAGTTACATTTTGGTGCAAAGGTATGAAAAAAAAAGCGAATTCAGGCTAAAGAGAAGGAAAAATCGTCAGATTTTGGAAAGGAAACGTGCCCTGTCCACCACAAAACGGACGTGGGAGCCCTTGCCAATGACAACGCCCTCTTCATCCTGGGCCTGAACGTCGAAACTGAGCTTGCGCTCCTCGATGGCTGTGAGCACAGCCGTAGCAGTCACCCTGCGGCCGACAGCCGTAGGGCGCACATGGGAGGAACTGATAAAGGAGCCCACCGTGGTACTGCCTTCAGGCAATGCGCTGGCCACTGCCATCATGGCGGCATGCTCCATCAGGGCCATCATGGCCGGTGTGGCCAATACTGCCATGTCACCACTGCCCATGCTGGCAGCTGTGAGTGCCTCCGTCACGGTTGCAGAGGCTGTATATGTAAGTCCTACTTCCATCACCATCAGGATAATTTCTTGTAACGGAACCTGTACAACGGGTCGCCCATGCGACGATCCCCTTCGGCCTCAACGGCATCAGGTATAATCTCAACTATTTCTCCCTCCTTACACACCACCAGGCTTTCATTGTCCTCGCGCGCTCTGATGGCTAGCCTGCGCTGAGCCAGATAAATGCCCTCGTCGATGCGACGCTGCATGTCCTTGAATTCGTTGAGCTTCATGTAGTCTCCTCCTTTCCTTCTGTTTCTGAGCCATACTCGGCCTCCAGTCGGCCGTAAGCCTCCTTCTCAAGCACCTGGATGCGTCCTCCGCGTCCTCCACAGGCCAGTTTGGTGGCAGGGCAGTTGCTGTTGTCATAGAGTGCCCAATAGTCACAGATGGGGATGTACAGGCGGAACAGGTTCTGCAATCCGGCCTCATACCTGCGGTAGATGACATCCTCCGGAATGTTGTGCCCGCCCATGCTCACGCGCTTGGCCACTCGGCGCACGGCCTGCTCGGGCGTGTTGAGACTGAAAAACAGCAGCGTAACGAAATAGCCCCTCTTGCGTGCCTGATGGATGAGCTTCACATAGCTCCGGGTGGCCAATGTGGTTTCAAAGGCAAACGACACACCTTCTTTAAGCAGATAGATGATGCGGTCTATCATCAGACGGCCGGCCTGAATGGCCACCCCCTCAGGATTGAAGGGAGAAAGGCCTGCGGCTATCTCGTCGGCGTTCACAAACTCACGACAGTTGAGCATTTCAGGAAGCATAGTGAAGCTGGCCGTAGTCTTTCCGGCTCCGTTGCATCCCGCAATGATGTATAGGTTCATTTCGTTCTGTTTCATAAATATGCGTCTCTTCTAGTCTGGTAATACAGTGATTCTCATTCAATCCAGGAGGTCCGGTCTCAGACGTCGGGTGCGTTCGAGGCTCTGCGCCAGCTCCCACTCCTTGATTCTGGCATCATGGCCCGAAAGCAGCACATCAGGCACCTTCCAGCCCTTATACTCGGCAGGGCGGGTGTACACAGGCGCTGCCAGCAGATTGTCCTGGAAACTGTCCGAGAGCGCACTCTGCTCGTCACCGATGACACCAGGAATGATGCGCACGATGGCATCTGTCATCACGGCCGCAGCCAGTTCTCCGCCGGTGAGCACATAGTCTCCAATACTCACTTCCTTGGTAATCAGATGTTCGCGTATGCGGTAGTCTATGCCCTTGTAGTGTCCACACAGGATAATCAGGTTCTGAGCCAGACTCAGTTCATTGGCCATTGGCTGGGAAAACTTCTCCCCGTCGGGCGAAGTGAAGATGATTTCATCATAGTGGCGCTCTGCCGTCAGGGCGCTGATACAGCGGTCGATGGGCTCACATTGCATCACCATGCCGGCAAAACCGCCAAAGGGATAATCATCCACACGTCTCCATTTGTTGGTGGAGTAATCGCGCAGGTTGTGGACATGAATCTCCACCAGCCCTTTCTTCTGGGCGCGCCCCACGATGGACTCCTGCGTAAAGTTGTCCAGCAATTCGGGCAATACGGTTATAATATCTATTCTCATTTACATGTGTTGAGTGTCGTTTCGTCATTTCTTCACCACCTTGCGTGCCGAATGCTTGCCGCGCACCACATACACGCCAGCCGGCAAGTGATCCAGGTCGGACAGCAAACCCCGCCGTATACCGTCGAGCGTATAGATGGCAGCATCCGCATCCATATCCTCCACGCCCTCGGCCACCGGCTGTTCTACACCCAGCAGTGTACCGCCCAAAATGTTGTCCCAGCTCTTCACGCCCAGCACGCCCAGATAAGGAGCAAACACATCCTCTTCCTGTTCTGTGCCCGCAGCCTGCCACACATACCACACTGGCTTGCACCCGTTGGGATGGTTCTCGTCATCGGGATAATAGCGCAGGCCTATGCACAGCCCGAACTCCTCCCGGTTGTCACGCCAGTTGTGCCACTGCATGCCGTCGATGCCTTCCAGCCGTGCCACCTTCTTCCATGCCCAGCATGCCCCTGCAGCCTGCAGGTTGAGCTGTGTGGTGGAATAGTCGGGCGAATTGGTGCCGTTCTCGCTCAAGTGGAGCGGACGCTTCACGGTACCCATGTAGCGGTTTTCCGGGTCTAGCACCCAGGCGTTCACCACCTCCAGGTTCTTGAACGTGCAATAGGGGCTGTCCATCTTGTAGGTGCTTCGTGTGTCGTTTTTCCAGAACGCGGGCTTGGTCAGGTCCTGGGGATAGGGATGATAGGCCAGCCCCCAAAAGAAGTCACCCTCGGCCCTGCTGTATCGGTTGATCTGCTCCAGCATACGCTTGGTATTGTATCCTGCCCCGTCCTCGTTGCTGTCCTGTGTCCAACTGTGGGTAAAGGATGCCAGCACACTGGTATTGGGGTCATACTGGCGGGCGATGTTGTACACCAAACGCATCGATTTCACATAAGCATCCATATACCGTGGCATAGGCTGTTGGCCCATATTGGTCCAGGTCAGCCCATAGTCCACCTCGTTGTGCATAATCCAGTTGTTGATGCGTCCATAGGTGGAGCCGCTGTAGCGCTTGGCCAGGAAGTCGATGATGGCTGCATAGAGGACGGTTCCCTTGGCAGTGGTCATGTTGGGCATGCTGTAATAGCCGCCGCTGAATTCGGGATGCACCGTCTCCTTGGCACTGACAGGCGTGGGCACAAAGAGCAGGATGACCGAAGTGACAATGCCACGCTTGTAACACTCCTTCATGACCCGGTCGTAATATTCTATTTGGCCACGATCAAAGTAGAAAGTGTTGGTGGCATACTTATGGGAAATGCTGTTGCTGCCAAATGTGCCGGCTGAGGTGCTGATGAGGTTGTTTGCCACCACGTTCACCGTCACGCTGCCAATCTGCAAGTCATCCAGGTCCGACAGGTTTTCGTTGATATAGAATCCGCCCAGGCCCTTCTTGCTCTTGAGCGGCATGGGAACAGGCGAAGCAAGGGAGGGCACCTGGTCGGCATAACGGGCATGCGACACCAGCTCGTGGGTGCCGTCGTCCAGTGTCTTCACCAGTGCCCAACGGCTGACGATGCGGTCATAGTAGATGGCATCCATGCGTTTCACCCTCGTCAACACGACTGCCGTGTCACCGGGCACCAGCGGCATGAGCATGTCCGCTTCGTCTATGTCGTCCACATTACGGAACAGGGGAATCTCAACCAACGAATAGCTGTTGCCGTCGTCGGGTACCGAGCAGGACACCGAAACGGAAGCCCTCTTCACCTCCACCTGTCCTATCTGCAGCGGATACTCCGTATTCAGATAAGAGGCGGCCAGCCTGCTTTCTATCGTCTTCTCGTCCAGCTCTTCTTCCCCTTCGGCATGGATGCACAGGTTACGGATGGTGATGGTGTAGCCGCTGGCCATCCCGAAGTCCAGTCGCATGGTCTGCCCGGCAGCTCCCCAGCCAAACGATTTCCGGTCGTTCTTTATATTGAACTCCTTCTTTTTCCATTCCTTCGAGAGAATCAGGTTGCCAAGCACTCTGGACCGAGCCTCGGAATAGGAATTGCCATAATACACCTGAAAATCACCCAATGTGCGCGAACACTTATATTCGAAACACAGGATGACCTCCTCTTCGGACAATGCCTGCGACAGGGCATTCACAAAAATATAGGGGTCATTTCCCGTTGTCTTGAATGTATAGGAGTCCTCGTCTTCATTATAGGTACATTGCAGTTGGTTTATGCGCGAGGTGTTCAGCACGAGTGTCTGAAGCGCCTGGGCCGATGTGGAAAAAACCAGGAAAAAGAGCATTCCAAGCAGTGCTCTTGCACAAGATGACTCCGGCAGGGCCGGATGGCAGTTATCTTTCATCATTGTAGGCTTTTTTGATTAGCAATTATACATTCTACATGCAAAGATACACTATTTTTTGCATATAAAGCGGGGCTACCGCTCATTTTTCGTATTTTTTTATTAAATTTGCGCATGAAAAGTCATAAACATTAGAAATCGCAACGATGAAACACAAGTTTTTTATCCTTCTGGCCCTCCTCACCCTGTGCAGCGGCCAAGCAGCAGCCAAGCGCAAGTGTAAGCAACCTCAAATCCCCATCCTGGCATGGTACAGCATCCCCCCAGGCGAATTTGCGACCCTAGAACGGTACCAGGAACTGGCCGAATGCGGCTTTACCTATTCTTTCTCCCACACTTATGCCCTCGATGATGCGCTACTTACGCTCGACCTCTGCCACAAGGCAGGCATAAAGTGCGTCTTCACTTGCAACGATCTGGCCACCGACCCCGAGGGCATAGCCAGCAAGATAAGAAAACACCCGGGGCTGGGAGCCTATTTCCTGCGCGACGAACCAGGGAACGATGATATGCCCGAGCTGGGCGAATGGGCACGCAAGATTGAGAAGGTGGACCCCAACCATCCCTGCTATCTCAACCTCCTGCCTGTGCATGCCATGGGGCACGAAGCGTACATTGAGCACCTGGAGAAGTTCTGCCAGATTGTGGACCTACCCCAGTTGTCGTTCGACCATTACCCCATCAACGAAGCGGGAGGCGACTCGGTCTACCTGAACCCCTTCTGGTACGACAACCTGGAACTCATCCTACAGGCAGCCAAGAAAGCGGGCAAGCCTTTCTGGGCCTTTGCCCTGAGCACCGCCCACACGCCCTACCCCGTCCCCACCATGGCACACCTGCGCCTTCAGATGCACAGCAACCTGGCCTACGGTGCCCAGCTGCTCCAGTATTTCACCTACTGGAATCCCGGCACAGAGACATGGAATTTCCATCAGGCACCCATCGACCAGCAGGGCTTGCGCAGCCGTGTGTATGAGGAAGTGCGCAGCCTGAACCAGGAAATCCAGCGTAGGGCTCATGTCTTTGTGGGCTGCACCGTGGAGGATGTACGCCACATGGGCCGTACGGTTCCTCCTGGCACCAAACCGCTGGAACAGCTTCCGCCTCATTTTCTCCGTCTCGACAGCCGTGGCGAGGCTGCCTTGGTTTCACAGATTAGCAACGAAGGCCGCCATTATGTGGTGATTGTGAACACCAGCCCCTCAAAGCCCATCTGCATGGACATCAAGACGGACAGCGAAGTGATGCGTCTGCGTTCCGACGACACCCAAGTGCGTGCCGACAAATACGAGGAGGAGTATTATCTGGAGCCCGGTGCCATCGAGATATTCTTCTATTAGAAGACCCCCCAGTCCCCCTGTTTAGGTGGAAGAGGCCGCGCTAATTAGTTTTTGAAGAAGTCGGCCACCTATCCACCAAAACCCCATAGGGCGGCATAATTTCATATTCCTCACCGTACGGGACGCTTCTCATGGTATGTCCCGAGCACGGTATTAATATGGAATTATGTCACCTTTTCAGTTTTTTCCTGTCCACCCCAGGCCCAAGAAAGGTTTTGTCCATCCTACCCGAAAGGTCATAAGATGCAGATGAAAACGGAATTCATCACAAAATTACTGACAAAAATAGAGTCTACCCCCCCCCTCCGCTTTTATTCTGTCTATAATTAAGTTGAAAAAAACATCAAAAAAATTTTTTCAGTTCAAATATTCTTTGTAATTTTGCTTTATAAAAAGAGGGCTGAAATACATTAAGCCCCCAAAAAGAGTATCGCTATGGAACGAAACAGCCTTCCTTCCGCACATATTCTGCACGACAGCTCTTATCGCTGGGAAGCATAAAACTCTCGTGCCCTTGTTCACAAAAAAAAGAACAAGCAACCGTTGACATCTGCTCAACGGGGAAAGGAGACTTTTTCCGCCTTCACCCCCTCCCTCACAACGTTATCGCCTCATGTGGTACGTTTTATACAAACTGCAAAACGTCGGCACCGCCCTGTCTGACAAGCTGAATGAGCTGGGCGTGAAATACTACGTGCCCATGCACTACATTGAAAAGCTCAACAGCGAGGGCACCATGATGGAGCAGCAAAAAGTGGTCTCCATCAGCAATCTGCTTTTTGTCAATACCGACATGGACATCCTGCAGTTCACCCAGCAAACCAACGGCTTGCTGGCTCCCATGAAGGACACCATGACCAACAAGCCGGCCGTGGTAAAGGACGAGGAAATGGAGCGGTTCATCCAGTTTCAGAAACTGCAGCCAGCAAACGTACTGCTGCTGAAGGACCCCTATGCCAAATTTCTGGGCAAGACCAAAGTGAGGGTCAAGGCCGGCCTCTTTGAAGGCGTCGAGGGCAGAGTGGTGCGCATCCTGCGCGACAGGCGGTTGGTCATCTCGCTCGGCAACATGGCCGTGGCCATATCGGGCATCCATCCGTCTCTGCTGGAACAGATACCATAGCACCAGAAGTCCTTTAAACACTCAATCATATCCAAATTATCACTTCTTCTAATTCAAGCAATCCTATGAATTCTACGTCTATTCTCTGGGGTGTCAACATCATATCGGCATTCCTCCTGTGCCTGCTCCTTTCGGCACTCATTATCCCCCGGATTCTTCAGATTGCCTACCGCAAGCAATTGTTCGACGAGCCCAACGAGCGCAAGCTGCACAGCACACCCGTCCCCAGGCTGGGCGGTCTGGCCTTCAAGCCCCTGGTGCTGCTTTCCACCGTACTCCTGCTGGCTGTGAACTTGTCTCTGGGCCACCGCGAGCTGCTCGACGAGCTGGGCAAAGACGCATTGCCTTTCACCTTTACCCTCTGTGCCATCACGCTGGCCTATCTGGTGGGCATCATCGATGACCTGAAGGGAGTGCCCTACCGCTCCAAGTTTGTGGCCCAAACCATCTGCGGCCTGTTACTGGTGACAGGAGGTGTGATGCTCACCGACCTCAACGGACTGGCATTCCTCCACCTGCTGCCCTCATGGATGAGCATTCCGCTCTCCGTCTTTGCCGTCGTCTTCATCGTCAATGCCATCAACCTCATCGACGGCATCGACGGATTGGCATCGGGCCTGTGCATCATCGCCTTCCTGTGCTACGGCATCACCTTCCTTATCTACGACCAGCACACCAATGCCCTGCTGTCCTTTTCCACGGCAGGTGTCATCATCCCATTCTATTATTACAATGTGTTCGGCCGCATAGAGAAAAACACCAAGGTTTTCATGGGCGACACAGGCACCATGACCACAGGCATAATGCTGTGCTACCTGAGCATCCGGCTCACCCACATTGCCGACACCCTACCCTCCCATGTCAATCCGTTCGTGCTGGCCTTCTCGCCCATGCTCATTCCCTGCCTGGATGTGGTGAGGGTGTACATCTATCGTGTATGCCACGGAAAGAATCCCTTCCTGCCCGACAAGAACCACATCCACCACAGGCTGCTTGCCATGGGATTGAGCCAAAGGCAGGCCATGGCCATCCTGGTGCTGGCCGCACTCGTGCTCACAGTGCTCAACGTATCAGTCTCCCGCAGGTTGGGAGCCACCTACCTGCTCCTTCTCGACATCATCCTGTGGATGCTTGCCAACTTCCTTATCAACGTTCGGATAAAACGGCACAACCTCCGGACCGCCATTTAATGTCCCATTTCCCCCTTATAAACAATGATAAAGAAACCCTCCATACAACTCTTTCATCATGGCACGGCCATGATTCTGCTGGCATGCCTATGCGCATGTGCTGCACCCAAGGACATTGCCTATTTCCAGGATGCAGAAGCCCTCAATAACATGGCCCTGCAGGCCGAGCGCCAGTTCCGTCTCAGACCCGAGGACAAGATAAACATCGTGGTCAACAGCAGCAACCCCATGCTGGAGCAACAGTTCACCCTCACCACATCCACAAACTCCAGCAACATCCTGGGTGCCGAAACCACGCCCAAGACCACAGCCGGAAAGAGCTCGGGCAATTCCCAGGTAATAGCCTACACGGTGGATGAACAAGGAACCATCAACTTTCCCGTCCTGGGCAAGATAAACGTGGCAGGCATGACCAGGGGCGAAGTGGCAGACTACATCAAAGACCGCCTTATCGCGCGCGAGCTGGTCACCGACCCCATCGTCACCGTGGAGTATCTCAACCTGAGCGTCAAGGTGATGGGCGAAGTGAAACAGCCCGGCATCATCACAATCACCAAGGACCATTTCACCATCCTGGATGCCCTGTCCCAGGCCGGCGACCTCACCATCGACGGAAACCGATGCAACGTGATGGTGAACCGCAATGTGGACGGTGCCAACAGGGTGTACTACATAGACCTCACCAACATGCAGCAGACCCTGCTCTCGCCCGCCTATTATCTGGAGCAGAACGACCTCGTCTACGTGTCCCCCAACGAGAAGCGCAAGCGCGAATCCACTCCCACAAGCAATGCCTTCCATACGCCTTACCTGTGGATGTCCATCGCCTCTTTCCTCGTCACCATCACCGCACTAATCCTACGCTAGCCCATCTATGAACACCCCTATCAACCGACAAACCGAGGAATTCCTCACCATACAGGAGTTCTGGCAACTGTGCCGCAGTCATCTCGACTGGTTCCTGATATCGCTGACCCTCACCCTATCGATGGCCGCCTATTATCTGGTGTCCACCCCCGACATGTACACATGCGAAGCCGCCGTGCTCGTGAAGATGGAGACCACGGGTACCATGGTTGCCCAGAAGCAGAACGGGTCCGACTTCAACAACATGGCCTTGGTGCAACAGCCCACCAGCGTGCCCAATGTCCTGCGCCAGTACACCTCGCTGGCCCTCCTCTCCGATGTGGCCAACCGCTTGAACCCAGCCTCCGATTCCGGAGGCGCCCTTAGCAAGGCCGGTGCCATACGCAGCCGGCTCACCGTCACGCAGGACAATGAGCAAAGCACCGTCATCAACCTCAAGTATGTCGACTATTCGCCCCGCCGTGCCGAACAGGTGCTCAGCATCATCCTGGAGGCCTTCAATGAACGATGGCTGGCCGAGAAGAACCAGATAGCACGCAGCACTGCACGCTTCATCGACGACCGTCTGCGGCTCATCGAGAAAGACCTCAATGCTGTGGACGACAGCATCTCCACCTTCAAGATGCATCATCAGATTACCAATCTGGAGCGCGTGAGCGACCTGTACCTGCAGCAGCAGAACGAGTCGGAGGCCGACATGCTCAAGCTCACCAACCAGATGGCCATGGCCCAGTATATCCTGGACATCCTGCAGGACAAGAGCACCCAGCACCAACTGCTGCCTGCCAACACCGGTCTGGCTCTCCCGGAAGTGGAGACACAGATATCAGTCTACAACACACAGCTGCTAAGACTCAAGAACAATCTGGTGGGCACCACCTCGCAGAATCCGATTATCCTGCGTCAGGAGAATGAGATAGACGATCTCCGGCAGAACATCGTGGCCACCGTCACCAACCAGATAAAGTCGCTCCAGATGCAGTTGACCACCGTGATGCGCTACAACGAGGAGGCAAAGGAGAAAGTGACCTCCAGCCCCGACCAGGCCAAGCGTCTGCTATCGGTGGAGCGTGACCAGAAGGTGAAGGAAAGCCTCTATCTCTACCTGCTGCAAAAGAAGGAGGAAAACGAGATAAGCATGACCTACACCCCCGTGCCCACCCAGATTCTCGACATGCCCCACGGCAGCCCGTTCCCCTCGTTCCCCAACAAGAACAGCATACTGATGGCCGCCACCCTGGCAGGTCTTCTGATTCCCATGGTCATCCTGTTCGTGATAGTCAGCCTCGACACCACCGTACGCTCCAAGGCGGACATAGAAAGCCGCACCATACTGCCTGTCGTGGGCGAAGTGCCCTTCTATACCCCACGCAAGTATCGCGCCTGGATGGCCAAAAGGATTCTTTTCAGGAAAATCAAGGACACTCCCACACCGCTGGTGGTGCAGCATGGCAGTCAGGACGTTGTGAACGAAGCATTCCGTGTCATCCGTTCCAATCTGGAATTTATGTCCGATACGCCCCGCCACGAGAACATCTACATCGTCACCTCCATGTATTCGGGCTCGGGCAAGACCTTCATCTGTATCAACCTGGCGCTGACGCTTGCCATCAAAGGAAGGCGCGTGCTGATTATTGACGGTGATATGCGCCGCGCCTCCACCTCACGCACCTTTGGCAACAGGGAGGTGGGACTGGCCGACTTTCTGGGCGAGAAGGTACACACGGTGGATGACATCATCTACCAGAACGAACATTATCCCTCGCTCCACATCCTTCCTGTGGGCACCACACCGCCCAATCCCACGGAGCTGCTTTCCAGTCCCCGCCTCAGGGAGATGCTGGAGGAACTGCGTCCCTGCTACGACTTCATCCTCATCGACTGTCCCATGATGGAGGTGCTGGCCGATGCCTCCATCATCGAACACCTGGCAGACCGCACGCTCTACATCGTGCGCGCGGGTCTGTTCCAGCGTAAGATGGTGGGCCAGCTGGAGACCAACACGCAGGCCGGCAAGTACAAGAACCTTTCCATCATTCTCAACGCCGTGCCGCCCGTAGGCCGCTACGGCTACAAGTATGGCTACAAATACGGCTATTATTACAACTACAAGCAATGATTCTCTAAACCATAATACTGATGAAACTATATATATTAATAATATGTAGTGTATGCCTTGGCCTGCCCACGAGCGGAAACCAAGCTCACGCCTACACCGAGACGCGACCCACTGTCCAAACGAGGCCGGGAGTAGACGACCTCTACCTGCAGCTCTATGGCGGCATCAACAAATCGGTCAACGAGAACCTCCCCTATTCGGAATTCAGTTCCTATCCATGGGCTGGCGGCACGTTCCTGGGCATAGGACGCGAGTTTCATCCGCTGTGGGGATGGCGTGCCACCCTTCGCTTCAATCACAACAAGAGCCGCAATGTGCCGGAATGCGAATCACCCGATACCTGGGGATGGAATAACATCGGACTGTTTGTTGATGCTACCTTTGACATCACCGACGCATTGAAACTACCCGTAAACAGGGGCACACGTTTTAATTTGAAGGCATTTGCGGGTATTGGCGGAGTATATACCTTCGGTTTTCCCATGCAGACGCCCTTGTCCTATTCAGAGTCATACTCCAGAAAAAGCACCGTGGGATTCGGCATGAGGGCAGGACTTACAGCCACCTATCGTTTGTCAAGCAAATGGCGCATTGGTGCCGAACTGAGCCAAACGATATTCCACGACAAATTCAACGGCGTGAAATCGGGTTCCCCATTTGACGGGCGAAGCAACCTGAAAGTGGGTGTAACCTATCTTTTTGGCAAGAGAAAGAAGGTTAAGACTGACACGCTACTAATAATATATGACAACCGCCTGCGCAACATCCCGGCACTTCCTTTCAAGATTCCCGGTGCAGAGGGCACAAAGAATCGAGCCATAGAGGGGCGTGCCTTCCTTGACTTCCCCGTAAATGAGACAGTCATATACCCACGTTACCGACGCAACCCAGAAGAATTGCAGCGTTTGAACAAGACTATCGAGAATGCACTGTTCGACAAGTCATTCAAGGTGCATCGTGTAGTGTTGCATGGCTATGCCTCGCCCGAGAGTCCCTACTCCAACAACACTCGCCTTGCCAAAGGCCGCACCCAATCGCTGAAGTCATACGTCTGCCGAAAATTCGGCATTGACGAATCCGTAGTTGAGACACACTACACACCTGAGGACTGGGACAACCTGCGTTCCTTTATCGAGACACGTGGCGAGAGCCGCCGGGTGAAGGGAAATGTTTGGTATGAACGTGAAAGCATAGTGGAAACCCCGGTGATGCCGCAATATGTCATTGACAGTCGCAAAAAGCTGCTTGATGTGATTGACCTTGACATAAGTCCCGACGAAAAGGAGGCTATGCTTAAGAAAGTGGATAACGGAAGGCCATACAACTGGCTTCTTCAGAATGTATATCCCGGACTGCGCCACACCGACTACATTATAGAATATGTGGCGCGCCCCTTCAATGCCAAGGAAAGCAGAAGGCTCATCTACACTCATCCCGAGGCGTTGAGCATAGAGGAGATGTACAAGGTGGCACAAACCTACGAGGAAGGCAGCGACGGCTGGTTAGATGCCTTGCTGATAGCAGCCAATCTGAACCCCGAAGACAAGACTGCCAATCTCAATGCTGCTTGCGGCTGCGTAAAGACAAAGCGCCTTACAGATGCGCGCAGATACCTGAAGAAGGCAGGAACCACGCCACAAGCCAACTATCTGAGGGACGTGATAGATGCCATGGAAGGCAAAAAAGCATGGAAGATAGAAAACGGAAAAGTGATTGTAACAGAAGATAACTGAATGAATATGAAAAAAATGCGTTTCAGACAAATGACAGTATGGACGATAGCGTCTGCTCTGATATGTGCGGGTTGCTCCACTGATAATGGTTACTCAGAATACCAACGCACGGAAGCATCATTCATGCGAGATTTGGGAGGCGACGTTAGTTCTCTGCAATGGTGGAAAACCGCCGTTACTCTGAAGGTGACTGTGGAAGCGGAAGGCAAGACAACACTATGGGCTATGTCAGAGGAGTTTGGCGGCATGCTATACGATATGGCTACAGTTGAAGGGAACGATGCTGTCAGTTTGACAGTTCCACAAGGCCAAGGCAACAAGGTATGCCTCGTTGCTATAAACAAGAACATGTATGATTCGCAAACCATCACACTGACAGGCAAGGCCGAAGAACCAGTGACAGTGAGCCTTCATACCGCTGCTACCCGCGCCACAAGCGACTACACTCCCACCACACTCTACGGGAACAGCGCAAAAGGGGATGCCGAATACTACCAGTTCACTCCTGAACAGATGGACGACTGGCACAACATGATGAGCATCATGAGCCAAGAAAGTGTGAACGCAAAGACGGGACACGGACTGAACGTGGACTACGAACTGGAATCGAACGGCCCGTTCTACATCACATGGGTAGCGGGAAACAGCCAGTCCACCTCACCACATGTGCTTGGCTATTATTACCACTCGCCTGGCACATACGAGGACATCCAATATGTAGATATAGCGGAGACGGAGGTCTATGATTATATAGACGGGCTTGCCAAGGTACAGTATCAAGTGAATGAGACCACGGCAGAGAAATATGGAGTGACTGCCAATCATTGGTATGGCGCCAACTTCGACATGAAAGACACTTGGGTCTCAAACCCCACATGGGGACTGCGTGCCAACGACGACACCTATAGCTGTATGGCTGCCTACAAACGATATGGCAAAGGCATCACAGCACTTCGAGGCATTACCTTTAAAGTGGACGTTCCCAAGGGGATGCGCGTAGGATTCTATGACCGATGGGACATGACCCCACGCCCCGACCAGTACGACCGGCTTGTCAGATATGGCGTAAGGCCCTACACCACCCGCGACAACTTCATGGGAACAAGTTATTCGGCGGAGAGGATGAACGTGGTTAACCAGAACGGGAATTTCCGAAGCTTCATTGACGAGCACGAGCATGTGATGTGGATGGGTATGGAAAACGATATCACAGGCGGCGACCTTGACTGCAACGACGTTATCTTTGGTGTCACCGTGAAAATGGCCATCTACAAGCCGGGAGTAGTGGAGCCGGATTTGCAACCCATTCCCGAATCTGACGAAGTGATGCCCTGGACCATTGCCTTCGAGGATGTGGCACGTAATGCCGACTTCGACTTCAACGATGCCGTCATTAAGCTAATGCCCGACCCAAAGAAAGAGCTATGCACTGTCACTGTAATGGCGGCGGGCAGCAAGGCAAGAATGTATCTCCACTATGACGGTCCTGACGGTGACCAGAACCTTGGAGAGATACATGAACTGCTTGGTGGCAAGAGTACTGAATTCATAAATACGCCTATGTCCATTGTCTCCACACCATTTGTGGAGGTGGGCAGCGTGAAATGGCCCAAGGGCTACAATGTAGCCACCGATGCCGGACGGTTCTACATTGAGATACAGCGCGGCACTTGTGAGGAATGTACCGACATGATTACACTGGCCGACAGTCCCGGCAAGATGCCACAGGCCCTGCTCGTGGCAGGCGAATGGAAATGGCCCAAGGAGGGCACTCACATTTTCTCAACTTACCACATCTTCCCCTATTGGGCAAAGGATGCCACGAAAGTGAACTACTGGGGTTGGTACGGTTCGCCAACATCGGGCAATTATGTAACTTATTAATATTATTTATTAACTTATTATTTTATCTGTTATGAAAGCATTAATGCAAAAACTAAATCCCGCATTATGGGTAATAGTTGTCTTTGCCTTGGCTTTTTCTGCCTGCAGTGAAGACACAGGATTGGCGGGTACAGAGAACGGGGAAAACAGCGGATGGCCGTTGAACAGCGTTGACCCCAAACAGACATGGATGACATCTGAGACAGTGCAGTTAGACATCTCTATTGATGATGAAGCTGACATTACGGCTCAGACGATAATGAACGAAAAAGTGACCGTTCTGGGACAAAAACACCTGAAGGGGAGCGGCGTGATGTTCTTGGACGTTCCCCAAGGCATTGGGGGCAGCTTCGGACTGGTGTATGACGATGGCGTATCGCCCAAACAATACCGACAGATAAACCTTACGGGCTACAATGCCAAGGTAATCGATGTTAATTTCCAGTCGGAGTCGGCTACACGTGGAGCTGCTCCAGCCCCACAAAGAGCGAGCACACGCGCTGCCACCGCCTCCTCGCTCTACGGCAAGAGCATTCTCGAAGACTGCGGTTATCTGAATTTCGGCCCATGGGGATGGGGGGATGTAAAGACAGCCTTGGTGGAGGCCAAAAATTCCAAAGATAACCTGTCCACCCTTATTGACTACGAGATCCAGAGCAACAAACTCCTTGAAGGTGGAGAATTATTGTCAAACAACGACATTGTTATCTCTTTCCTTTACGGACACACGGGACAGACTGGAGCGCGTACATTAGGCTATTATTACCATTCAAAAGACACTTACAGCGACATCGTATTCCAGGACATAGCGGAAGTGTTGACACTCGACTATTACAATGGGAAAGCCAAGGTGCAGTACCAATTAGATAACAAGCCTGAATGGTACGATGCCAATTTCGATCACAAGGACACTCCTTCCAATCCTAATAATGCCAATCTGGAAGCCCGTCGCGGTGACGATGCCTATAACACACTGAATGTACACGACTACTATGGCGACAGGGTGACAGCCATCAGAGGCATCACATTCAAACTATCCATACCCCAAGGCAAGGAATTCGGATTTTACCTGAGAACCAATGGTGCGTTAAGTTCCGACCAGAAGACAATTCTTACGAATCTGGGGGTGAGCGAAAGTAATATGCCACAATACAGTGCCAACTATTCTTGTGCAAACATGAACTTGAACACGACAAAAGGCAACTTCAGAAGTGCCATAGCTATCTATGACAACTTCACATTCATGGGACTGGATGACGATTTGAACGGAGGAGACTGCGACTGCAACGACGTAACCTTTGCCCTCTCCAACTCAAAGGGAGAGCCGTACATCCCGTATTTTACTGATGGTACAAAAAATAGCCAATGGAATCAGGAAGTCATTAACAAACACCCCGAGTACATCAACCCACCCACTCAAACAAAACTCCAATCGTGGACATTGGCTTTCGAGAATGCCGGTATGGACAACGACTTCGATTTCAACGATGTCGTTCTGAAGGTGACTCCCAACACCACCACCCACACAGCTGAGGTGAAGCTGCTGGCAGCAGGAGCACAGCGCAGGACGGAGGTTTATTATGATGGCACTTTGCTCGGTGAGGTACATAACCTGTTCGGTGTAGATACGAAGACAATGGTGAATACAACATCGACCACTGCCACAAAAAAAGCTGTCACCCTGAACAGCATAAAATGGCCAGAAAACGCAACAATGGAAGCACTACGTATGAACTTCTCACTGATGGTATATAACGAAGACGGCACACTGGACCGTAAGTTCTCGATGACAGACCTCCTTAACGACCAGAAATCGCCTCAGGCACTGTGCGTGGCAGGCGACTGGAAATGGCCAAAAGAGAGGACAAACATATACACCGCCTATCCCCTCATCGGACTATGGGGCGTGAACTTCAACAATTCAGAGTACGGCAACTGGTATGCCTACCCCAAAGAAGATGCGGTGGTCACTCCATTGTCTGAATAGTATTTAATGTTGATTAATGTCACAAGAGACACAGGCTAGTAGCAATACTTACGTATGAACACCGCCAATCGACGTATTGTAGTCAATACTATTTACATGTATGTACGCCTATTCACCATGATGGTGATAGGTCTCTACACATCGCGTTTAGCATTGGGTATACTAGGCATTTCCGACTACGGCCTCTTTTCTGTGGTAGGTGGCGTGCTGGCCATGTTTACTTTTATCAGCAGTTCCTTGGCCAACGCTACCTCCCGCTTTCTCAATGTGGAGATGGGCAAAAAAGACGGCGATGTCAACCGTGTCTTCAGCGTTAATGTACTGCTACATATTGCGTTAGCTGGCTTTATTTTCGTGTTGGCCGAGACCATTGGGCTTTGGTATATCTATAACATGCTGAATGTGGCGCCGGGCAAGCAGGAAGAGGCTCTATTCGTTTTTCATATTTCTGTCTTTACTTCTTGCCTTGGCATTATCAACACGCCTTATCAGAGCTTGTTCTTGGCACATGAGAGGTTCAATTTTCAAGCTAAGGTAGACATCTTCAATTCGTTCATACGTCTGGGTTGCATTCTCATGCTTTCGTTGTACGAAGGCGATAGAGCCCTGTATTTGTATAGTGTCATCTTCAGCTTGACCACTATTCTTTCCTTTGTCATCTATCAGTATGCCGCCCATCAGAGATGGCCTCAGATAGTCCGCCTCCGTTGGGTCAGGCAGTGGAGAGAATATCGTGATGTACTTGCCTTCGGCAATTGGAATCTGCTGGCCACCGTTTCCTATATGGCCCGTTCGTCGGGATCGGATTTGCTTCTGAACGCCTTCTTCGGCACAGCTGTCAATGGAGCGTATGCTGTTGGCAAAACCGTCAACAGTCATGTGTCCAACTTCTCATGCAATTTCGACATTGCCTCTTCTCCTCAGATTATCCAGGCATACGCATCTGGCGACCACAATCGAACGACTTATTTGGTTAACAAGACCGGGCGATACAATCTGCTACTTTTCAATCTGGTTTTCTTTCCTCTTTTCATCGAATTGGATGACGTCCTGCGCTTGTGGTTGGGTCAGGTGCCTGAAGGTGCACTGACGTTTGTCCAGCTCAATCTGATGGTGGCAGGTGTCTCGTTGACGTGCGGTGGCATCAGTCCTTTCATGCGTGCCTTCGGTCGAATCAAGTGGTTCCAGATAGAGTTGAGCTGCTTTTTCCTGATTTGCATACCCATAGGGTATTATCTGTTTTCCTTTGGATACCCTTCTTATTCTATTTTGATATTATTCATCATAGCAGACGTCTTGCATCGTATCGTTCAGTTGATCATGTTGCAATTCATTGCCGGCTTCGACTCTCTGGGCTATATCCGCGAGGCCTATGTCCGACCCTTTATAATAACTTTGCTGATGTCTTTTCTGGTTTACACATACAATTGTTACCCAGTGGCAGTTCCTCTCCATCCGTTATTGGTGGTGCTGCTGACAAGTATTGTTGCCTTGCTGTTGGTATGGACGATTGGAATTACATCAGAAGAACGTTATAACTTGATTAAGCGATGGGAAAAATGTTTTTGGATTTGAAAGTTAAACTGTTTTACAGGCTGGCGCGCTATACAAACAACCGGTGGGGGTATATTTATTGGCAAAAGGCCAAAGCTCTGTATGAGGCGAATACGGGTAGACCGTTGGATTACCTCTGTCCAATACTTTTGAGTGATAAACTGATGTGGCTTACCCGCTATTGGCAACATCCATTGAAGACAATGTGTGCTGATAAGTATATGGTTCGTAGTTATGTTAAGGAAAAAGGGTTAGAACACATTCTGATTCCGCTATTGCACGTATATGACAATGTGGATGAGATAGACTTCGATGCTTTGCCAAACAGTTTTGTGCTGAAGTGCAACCATGCTTCTGGATGGAATCTCATTGTTACTGACAAGTCTCAGATAGACTCAACAATGGTTAGACGGAAGTTTGCGGCTTATCTTCAGACTGATTTTTCTAACTATTTTTGTGAGATTCATTACAAAAATATTCCCCGAAAGATTGTCTGTGAGGAGTTAATTTCACATACAGCTCCTATCGAATATCAGTGCTGGTGTGTCAATGGTGAGCCCGACTCTCTGTTGGTCTGCCGCAAAAACTTCGACGGCTCCTACGATGCCTTTTCACATTCGTGCGATTTCAAACAACTGTATGAAAGGATTGAAGAGACTGAGAATAACGGAATCCTTAAAAAGCCGGAGTACCTTGACCAACTGTTGCACTATGCACGTGTTTTATCTGCTGATTTCCCTTTTGTTAGAGCCGATTTTTACGAGGTTGACGGTCAAGTCTATTTTGCAGAACTTACCTTTACGCCTGATTGCAACTATCTAAGTCACTACAATATGGAATTTCAACGTCGTTTAGGAGCCAAACTGATACTTCCAGAGAAATACAAGTAGCATCACTCCATATATTGATTATTGCGAAAAAAGCATATCGTATAACAATGAAAACAAAGATTGTATATTGCATAGTAAGCAACGATAAGGACATATACCTTGAACAGGCGTGGGCGTCGATTTATACACTCAGGAAACATAACCCTGATGCTGAGGTGATTCTGCTTGTGGATAAGGATACAGAATTGACACTTATTGGGAAGCGTAGCGGTATAAAGGAACTTGTCGCAGAGGTGAAGGCTGTCGAAACTCCTGTTGGGTATAATGCGATGCAACGCTCGCGTTACCTGAAAACGAACTTCAGGCACTTCATATCGGGCGACCTCCTTTTCATTGATGCCGACACCGTGATAGGTGGTTCGCTTGCAGGGGTTGACGACATTGATGCCGAGATTGCCTGTGTGCCTGACGAACACCGTCGTTTCAGCGACTTGCTTTCGATTGATTATGCAAAGAAAAGGATTAGTTCTGGATTTGGCATTCAGGAGTATGACTCAGAATTTTACTTCAATTCAGGCGTGATTTATGTGAAGGACACACCACGGATGCACGCTTTCTTTGCTGATTGGTATGAAGCTTGGAAGTATTCGGCTTTTGAAAGGAACACTCCTATAGATCAGCCAGCCCTATTTGTAGCAAACAAGAAGAATGGATATTTAATAAAGGAACTTCCTGGATTCTACAACTGCCTGATTGCATGTAGCCTCAAATATTTATATGGCGGATTGATATTACACTTCTTTTCTGCCCCAGTCAACATGACGTCAAGTGAAATCTCCGTTTTCTACGACCACAGTTTCTTTATGAAATTGAAGGAATATGGGTGCATTGCACACGAAGTGAAAGAAATCCTCGATGACAAATCGAAGTGGTTTAATGTGCAGACGAACATTATTGATACAGCCCATTTAGTGTTCTTATGTAGTTATGTAGGTAATAACATCTATAAATCTTATAGAGAGAACACCTTGCTCTATAAAATGAATGAAAGGTTGTGTGCCTATAAGTTCATGATTAAAAACTATACAAAACAACTCAAGCAATACTACTTACTTTTCAGAGAAGATATACTTCATCGGCAATAGAAGATATACTTCTCGGACCAAGTAAGTATATCTTCTCTTAAAAATCATGCAGTCAAATAAATCTTTAGTCTCTATAATTGTTCCTGTTTATAAAGCAGAGAAACACATCCGTCAGTGTGTTAACAGCCTATTGGCACAAACCTATACCAATATAGAGGTGATTTTGGTGGATGACGGTTCGCCTGATAATTGTGGAAAGATTTGTGACGAATATGCCGCGAAAGATTGTCGTGTGAAGGTGATACACCAACAGAATGGCGGGGTATCGGTTGCACGTCAGACAGGGATTGACCATGCGACAGGCGAGTATTCTATCCATGCTGATCCGGACGACTGGGTGGAACTGAACATGATTGAGGAACTTGTTGCCAAAGCGGTAGCAGGTAATGCGGATATGGTGATTTGTGATTTTTATAGAGAATCGAAGTCGGATAGAATCCATGTCTGTCAGAATCCTGGAGACGATTTGTCCGCAAGTGCGGTATTGCGAAAGATACTGTCTCAGCAGTTGCATGGTAGTTGCTGTAACAAGCTGGTAAAGCGTAGCCGTATTGAAGGGATAGGCTTTACTCCCGAAGACCTGTGCATCTTGGAAGATGAACTGTACAATATCCGCATTTTGGCAAGAAAGATCAAGGTTTCTTATCTGCCAAAGGCTTTTTACCATTATCGAGTAGAGAACGAGCATTCTCTTTGTAATACCATATCTGAAAAGAGCTTTAAGTCGAAAGTGAAGGCTGTCAGTGAGATAGAGTCCTTTTGTCTTGCGAACGTCGCTGGAATAGCTTTCCTTGATTTTATTCCAATTAAGCGGAATGTATTATTTGATGCCTTACGAACCAAGAGATATGAAGCTTTGAGGGAGCTCTACCCTGAGCAGAAAGAAGCGATGATAAAAAGTGGAACCCCGTATAGACTCTTAACTCCAGTTTCAAGTTGTATCGCATTGGCATTAAGAGGATATCCGGCATTGGCTTACACCCTTTACGACTGGAATATGAGGCTAATTAACTATTTGCAACAAATAAAGAGAATTGTTAAACGTTAAAAAAATACCTACCTTATGCATGCACCTGTAATCTCCATTTCTATGCCAGCTTATAATGTGGAGAAATTTATTAGCGAGGCGATAGAAAGCATCTTGGCTCAAACATTCACTGACTGGGAATTGATTATTGTGGATGACTGTTCCAAAGACAAGACATTGGCTATAGCGAGTGAATATGCGGCAAAGGATTCTCGGATTAGGATTATTAAAAGAAAAGAGAATTCAGGAAGTGTTCGCTTACCTCGTTTAGATGGAGTTATGGCTGCGCATGGTACTTATATTTGTGCCATTGATTCGGATGATGCCATTGAGCCGGAGTATCTACAAAAGATGATAGATCGGCAACGAGAAACAAGGAGCGATATAGTATTATGCCGGATGCGATTGTGCAATCAGGCACTTCAGGAAGATGGACGTATGATACCAGATGCCCAATATAATATGAGTAAAATCTTCTGTGGAAAGGAGGCTGTAATAGCAACATTGGGAGGATGGCAGATTGCAATGAATGGCATGTTGGTTACTTCTGATTTGTACAAGGATTATGTGAAAAGGAATTACAACGCATTCATTAATGCTGTTTATGCAGATGAACTCGACCATCGTAAACTGTTGTTGGAGGCCTCTTTTGTTGCTATGGCAGATGCATCCTATTTATATAGGCAACAGTCTGGTAGTGTAATTCATCAAGTGAGCTTTCGAAGGTTTGATGAACTAAAAGTTGCTATATATTATCTGGATTTTGTTTTTCAAAACTTTTCCAATGACGGTGTCACTATCAATAAAGTTCTTCAGGAATGTTTGGAAAAGACATACCGTTGCCAACAGATGTTTCTTGCAAACAAGAAGGTATTTAAGAAGAAAGAACGTAATTATATTAGCAAGTTGATAAAGACAACTTATAAAAGGGTGACTTCTAATGAAATCACTGGCTTAGGATTGAAATATAAACTGCTATCGGTTTCTTATACCCTGTTTATTGCCACTACATATATTATCAATGCTATTCTATCCTTGAAAAGATGAAGCATCCGAGTGTTTCTGTAATTGTTCCTATATATAACGTATCTAAGTACATCGAGCGATGTGTGCGTTCGCTGATGGAGCAGACTTACGCTAACATCGAATACATTTTTGTGGATGATGCCACGCCTGACGACAGTATGGCCGTATTGGAACGTGTGTTGGAGGATTATCCGCAAAGGGGTTCCAGCGTAAAAATCTTGCATAACATACAGAATCAAGGATTGGCCAAGAGTCGTTTCATCGGGATGGATGAGGCCATAGGAGACTATGTGCTGCATTGCGACAGCGATGACTGGGTAGAGCATGACATGATTCAAGCGCTTGTTGAGGTAGCGACATTGTATGCTGCTGATATGGCGTGTTGTGAGGCAGTAAAGGAAACATCTTCTGGACAGTATCGCTACAGGTATGCATACGATGAAGAGACGAGGGAAAATGGTTTGCTTGCCTTGAACCTTACAGAGATACAAGTGGCTGTATGGAACAAATTGATTCGTCGTACTTTATTCATGGAACATGACATCCGAAACTATGAAGGAATCAATATGGGAGAGGATAGCGCATTGACTATTCGGCTGAGGTACTTCAGCCGGAAAACTGTCATCGTGCATAAACCGCTTTACCACTACAATCGAATGAATCAGGAGTCGATGGTGGCACGAATCAATGAAAACGGTATCCAACAAAGAATCCGATTGGCACGATATATTGAGGAGTTCTTTACATCTGTTGGAGAAGAAAAACGGTATAGAAGGGTTATCAACTACTATAAATTCGACTCCAAACAGCTATACCTGAGAGTAGCCCATGATTTGAAGAAATGGCGTTCCATTTATCCTGAATGCCACAAGGATATATTTCATTATAAAGGCATAACCCTTATAGGCAAGGTAAAATGGTGGATTTGTGCCTATTTCCCCTATTGGATGTTGTCCCCATTAACCAGAGTAAACAAGGCATGATAGATAGGTCAATGTACTTTTCTTGCAAAGCATAATGTCAGACTTATTGGTTTGCCAGTGGCACGCCTACATACAAGACATTATACCTCTTCGAGTTGAAATTGAATCAAAGTGTGGAGGCTGCCATGAACCAGATAGATTTGAAGGATTATCCAAGTCGGTTCGCTATGTGTGGACTTCCCATTATTAAGATGGGCATCAACTTCGATTCGGAAAAGCGTACGATAGTAGATTGGAAGATTGTATCCCAATAAGAAATGTGATAATGAAAGTAGCTGTCATTGTCCTAAATTACAATTCCAGTGCCGACTGCTGCAAGTGTGTGGCGGACTTGAAACAGCAGGAGGGTGTGGAGTTAGAGATCATCATCGTGGATAATTGTTCACGTAAAGAGGATGCCTCAGCTGTAGAGCAATTGGCAGCAGAGCAGGGTTGTACCTTCATCGCTGCCAAAGAAAATCGAGGATACAATGCGGGTAATAACATCGGTTTGCGCTATACCATTGAAATTCTAAAAAACTATATTGTAGATTCCTATGTGGAAATTCCTTGTAACTTAAATGATCTTTATAAATATGGATGATTGTATGAATTTAACTTATGTATGTTGTTTTAACAATAAAACCATATTGGAAGAAATGTTGATGCATTCATTTGCCAATATTGATAAAGCATGGAATCGTAATATCTTGCTTATAGACAATACAAAAGGTAGGTATTCTTCTTGTGCAGAAGCATATAATAAAGAACTATTGAATAAATCAATAGGGGATATTCTGGTCTTTATTCACCAAGATATAGCATTTGAAAATCAAGAGTTTGAAAAGCGTATAGTTCAGGAATTAACTGATAATCCAAATCAAATTTTAGGATTTGCAGGAATGACTGAGCAAGGAATTGTAGTCTCTAATTTACGCTATCTTAGTACGAAGGAATACATAACAAAAAGGCAGATTGTCGAAAAAACAGAATGCATTGCTGTTGATGAGTGTTGTTTTGCTATGACAGCAGATCTTTATAAACAACTGAAATTTGATGAACAAGTTTGTTTTCATTGGCATCTTTATGCCACAGAAATTTGCTACAATGCACATAAACAATTCGGAACACGGATTTGTGTTATTCCTGAGGAAATCTATCACAAAAAGAATGGAAGTGATGGCTTGTACACTGATATGTATTATTTACGTACTTTATGGAGACTGGCTGATAAATATAGAGCTGATTTAGAGGAAATAAGGACGCCTTGTTATATTGTAAGTACGCATCCAATAAAGTTTTTTCTGAAAATTTTTCGCACATTTATACGAAATCTTATTTTGAAGTGATATCGACGATTTCTGTTATAGTACTTAATTATAATTCCAGTGCCGACTGCTGCAAGTGTGTGGCTGATCTGCAACGGCAGGAGGGTGTGGAGTTAGAGATCATCATCGTGGATAATTGTTCACGAAAAGAGGATGCCTTGGCTGTAGAGAAATTGGCTGCTGAGCAGGGTTGTACCTTTATTGCGGCTAAAGAGAATAGAGGCTACAATGCGGGCAACAATATCGGTTTGCGCTATGCCGCAGAAAAAGGATATGAGTATGCGCTGATTGCCAATCCCGATATGGAGTTTCCGCAGCGGGATTATATCATGCGCCTTGCCGAGGAGATGGAGGCAAGGAAAGAGGTAGCGGTTGCAGCCACAGACATCACATCACCGGAATTAGTACATCAAAATCCGATGATGCCAGATCCAAAGGGTTGGCTGAGTAGTTTCAACTGGGTAAAAGGAATTTTGAATCGCCCAGCAAAGGAAACTCCCGATTTCATAGGGGATTATAAATCCTCGCATGTATGTAAAAAGGTGAGCGGTTGTTGCCTGATGGTACGCATGGACTTCATTAAACGTATCGGTTTTTTTGATGAACAGGTCTTTCTCTATTGTGAAGAGGCGATTCTCTCTAAACAGGTGGAGCAGGCGGGTTTACAGATCTATTATAGAGAAGATTTGCAAGCTGTTCATAGGCATGTCAAAAGCACCAAAGGCAACGCTCGAAAGCGTTTCAGGGCATGGATTTCCTCGCGGCTGTATTTTGAGCGTCATTATAACTACCAGGGTTTTTGGAATCATTTCATGAAGACGATAGGTTGGAAAAGCTATCTGGCAGTGTTCTGCACGGAAGATTATGTAAGAAGCATCATGCAAAGAAATAAGCAATAAAAATGTGGATTCTACAAAAAATCAAATTTATCTATGAGGACAAGGTGCTGGCCACAATCATGCTGGTACTCTTTAATATCATGTTTGTTCCCATAGAGCAAGGTCCATTTAGTCCAGTGAAGATTACCCTCATGGGGCTCTGTCCGTTGATATTCATTGCCAAGAAGCCAATCGTCACCAAGGCACTCGTTCTGGCTGCAATTTATTGGCTCGTATGTTATACCTTGTCCTTGCTGAAAGGTGAAATGCGATTCTCTACCTTGGGTTTCTTGGGCATGTACTTGATATTGTATATCAATTATTATAGTTTTATTGTAAAAGGTACATTCACGCTGGAATATTTTACGAAGGTTCTCAAGTATCTGATCATCGCCTACGCAGTGGTGCTGATAGGACAACAGATGTGTGTGCTGGTAGGCCTTCGCAACATGCCGTTGCTTAATCTCCAAAATCAGTTCTTCCTATCCATAACGAAACTGCCATCCTTGACTTTGGAGCCCAGTCATTCGGCACGCATTCTCACATTCACGATGCTCGGCTATCTTAGATGTATGGAAATTAAGAAAGGTGAAAGAATCAGCCTCCAAGAATGGTTCAGCCCAGAACAACGCATTGTGACCTTCTCATTTCTTTGGAGCATGCTGATGATGGGAAGCGGAACAGCCTTTGTGGGCATGGGAGTTCTGAGCCTCTACTTCATAACACGTAAAACTGTTATCTATATTATCCCGTTGATAATCGGAATGTTCATGTTGGGGCAGTCGATGGAATTGAAACAAATGAATCGTGCTGTAGCACTGGCAGAAGCTGCATCAACAGGAAGCGCAGAAGAGGCCATGGCTGCCGATGGCAGCGGAGCAACGAGAATAATTCCCGTGATGAACGTCTTCACAAAGACCGATGTCACCCAACTTGAAACTTGGATAGGGAAAAAAAGCATGGAAAAGGACGAATACTGGTGGAAGCGAACAGACACAAAGATATATGACCAATATGGTCTTATTGCATTTATCATATCTTTAGTGTTTATTTATTCATGTGTCATACGTCATTTTTTCAGCATTGAAACATTGCTGTTTCTGGGCCTCCTGGGTTTATCTATTACAAATATTTATTATGTATGGGGATGTTTCATGATTATGACGGGGGTGAGGTATTTTCAGCAGACCTCTGTGAATTAGATATAAGTTATGATTTCCGTCTGCATGGCTTCGTACAATGGAGCAAGATATATAAAAAAGCAACTTGATAGTATTCTCAAACAACTTGGGGATAATGATGAGTTGATTATTTCTGACGATAGTTCAACGGATGGTACATTGGAGATAATCGAGCGATTCCATGATTCTCGGATCAAGGTTTTCCATCATCAGCATCCTACATGTATGGTGCGTTATTACCGATCCAATATCTATGTGACATCGAATTTTGAAAATGCACTAAAGCACTGTTCAGGGGACTATATTTTTTTGTCTGACCAAGATGATATTTGGGCAGATAATAAGGTACAAATCATGGTAAATTATGCCAAGAATCATCCAGATAAGGATCTGTTTTTATCGTCTATTTGTGTTATTCGTCAAGATGATTCTGTAAAGAAGTCAAAGGTCACTCCTGCGGATTTTCCTTTTTTGAAAGGATTGGTTGTGGCCAAGTATCTCGGTAGTTCCATGATGCTGACACGCCGTTTTCTACATAGGGTATTGCCTTTCCCGCAAGGAATTGTTAGTCATGATGCTTGGATTGGAGCAATGGCAACCTATCAAAATCGTATGGCCATTATTGATGAGCCTTTGTTGTTGTACCGGCGGCATGCTGACAATGTGACTTCAAAAGAAATCCGTACGCCTTTATTTATAAAAATGAGGTATCGTTTTGTGATTCTGTTTAATGTATTAAAAAGAAGATTAAAAGATGTGGTCTAAACGTCATGCAAAGATACTTTCTGAATATTTTCAGGAACTTGGAAAGTCTAATATTCGTTTTTTTATAATCAGAAATTATGAGGGCCTGCCTGATAAAAATACATCTAAGGATGTTGATATAATCTTAAAATATGGAACAGTAAAAGAGGCTGAGAGGATCTTGAAAGATGTTTTTAAAAGGAATGGATTGTTCTATTACTATCGAGTGGTTATTGAGGAGAGTTATTTATGCCGAGCAATCAGTGAAAAAGGGGATTTTGCCATTCATATTGATTTGATGAATGGGTATATCAACCGTGGGGTAGAATTATTTACTTTTGAAGAACTCTATAGCCAAACGATTGACTATAATGGTTTTCGGGTACTCAATGAACTCTACAATGGAGTTATGTTGTTCATCTATAAACAATTTGGTTATAGAAAACCAAAACTAAAAGAGGTGTATAAATCTACCATATATGATGTATGGTTACGTTATCCTGAATTCTCCTCCATTTTGAAGAAGATGTTAGGAAAAGATATATATCCCAAGATATCTGCTTGTATCGAGCAAAAAGATTTTGATACAATGTTGAGTTACTCGTCAATTGTATCTCAAAGATTACGTCAATACTCAAATCAAACCTCCTTTGTCAGGAATCAGTATCGAAGAATCCGTTTTATTACCCAAAAGGTAAATCGAATTATTTTTCGATATCGGAAATACGAAAAGTCATTCTCCGTTATGGCTCCTGATGGAACCGGAAAAACGACTTTTTTGACACAGTTATTGAATCGTTTAGCCTTCCTTTATGTGGATGCACCCAATGATATTAAACGTTTTCACCTCTATCATTTTAGACCGAGTTTGTTTCCTAATTTGGGCGCAGTAGGAGAAAAGGCTCGTGTGATGAAGCAGGATACTGGTTTCACGAATCCTCATCGGGCTAAGCCGGCTGGGTTTCTCAGTTCGTTGATTCGCATCACATATTACTGGCTTGACTATGTATTGGGTTGGATGTATTATACTCGAAGAGATGTGCAATACGATCTATATACAGTCTATGACAGATATAGTTATGATTTGTTGGTTGACCCAAGACGTACAAGGTTAAAGCTTCCTTATTGGGTGCGCAGATGTTTTGTGGCGTGTATGCCGCATCCAAAAATCAATTTTTTCCTGAAAGCCTCACCCGATGTCATTATTAAGCGCAAAGCGGAATTGACTCACGATGAGATTATTCGGCAGGTTTCTGCATACGAAAGATTGTCTGTGCGCAAAAACATCATTACTATAGATGCGAACAAGTGTGTGGATGAAATGGTTGATGAGGCTTTACCCCATTTGCTGAGTGCTTACTGGGAAAAATTGTAAGTCAACATACCTCGCCAAGTATCTAAACATACTTTGCCATTTATCTTTAGATACTTTGCCATTTATGTTGACATACTTTTTTGAGGGTGTTTTGGGGTGAATTTTGATTGGATATATCGGATAATTTGTTTCCATAAAAAAAGTTATCGTTGTGTTTTTCTGTTGCACAGATTTGGAGAATTGAGGAAAAAAGCGTAGTTTTGCAACAAGAATCAGCAAAAGGAGAACGATATGGCACAGAGAGAAAACAGATACATCAATGTTCTGACCGACTACGGCTTCAAGAAAGTCTTCGGAGACAAAGAGGTGATGACGGCCTTCCTGACCGATTTGCTGCAGCCCAAGTCGCCCATCCAGGACATCACCTTCCTCGACAAGGAACACGATGGCATGGCAGAATATGAGCGCGGTGTCATCTACGACTTGCTATGCCAGACAGAGGACGGCGAGGAATTCATCGTGGAGATGCAGAACAGAAATCAGGCGCAGTTCAGCGACCGTATCATCTACTATCTCTCGCGCTCCTTCTCCAGCCAGGGGGAAAAGGGCAATGTGGCCTGGGACTTCCGTCTGAAGCCCGTCTACGGCATCTTCTTCCTCAACTTTCATCTCAAAGGGTTTGAGCAAAGGACCGTCAGGACGGTGCAGCTGAAGGTGGAGGAAACCGGAGAACTATTCTCCGACAGACTGAAGGTTTTCACCCTGGAACTCCCCAACTACAGGAAAATGAAGGAGGAGGACTGCAAGACAAGAATTGACTATTGGCTGTACAACATCACAAATCTTGAGACTATGACTACGAACATCCCTTTCCAGCAGCAGCAACCCGCCTTTAAGAAAGTGGGGAACATAGCTGAACTCGTGCGCATGACGCCGGAAGAACTGAAACAGTACAACATCAGTATCGACTCCTATCGCACCAACCTATCCGTCATGAAAAATGAGAGGGCTGAAGGGATTGCGGAAGGATTGGCTAAAGGATTGGCCAAAGGAAGGGCTGAAGGAAGGGCTGAAGGAAGGGCTGAAGAGAAAGCGAAAGCAATAGCAGAAAAGATGGAAATAGCCAGACAATTTTTGGCTACAGGTATACCTGTTGACCAAATATCTTCCATAATGAAACTTCCAATTAGCGAGATTCTAGCATTAAGGCCATGACTCTCGTTTAGATTTCCTGGATGATTTGCTTCCCTTAAAAAAAGTTATTCGATGTTTTTTCTGTTGCACAGATTTGGATGATTGAAAAAAAAAGCGTAGTTTTGCAGCAAGAACCAGCAAAAGGAGAGCGATATGGCACAGAGAGAAAACAGATACATTAATGTTCTGACCGACTACGGCTTCAAGAAAGTCTTCGGCGACAAGGAGGTGATGACAGCCTTCCTGACCGATCTGCTTCAGCCCAAGTCGCCCATCGCGGACATCACGTTTCTCGACAAGGAGTATGACGGAATGGCTGAGTATGAGCGCGGTATCATCTACGACCTGCTATGCCGGACGGAGAACGGAGAGGAGTTCATCGTAGAGATGCAGAACCGCAACCAGACCCATTTCAGCGACCGTATCATCTATTATCTCTCTCGCTCCTTCTCCAGTCAGGGAGAAAAAGGCGATGTGGCCTGGGACTTTAAACTAAAGCCTGTCTATGGCATCTTCTTCCTCAACTTCCATCTTCGCGGCTTTGAACAGAGGAACATAAGGACGGTGCAATTGAAGGTGGAAGAAACAGGCGAACTGTTCTCCGACAAGCTGAAGGTCTTCACCCTGGAACTCCCGAACTATCGGAAGATGAAGGAGGAGGACTGCAAGACTAAGATTGACTATTGGCTGTACAACATCACAAATCTTGAGACTATGACTACGAACATCCCTTTCCAGCAGCAGCAACCCGCCTTTAAGAAAGTGGGGAACATAGCTGAACTTGTGCGCATGACACCCGAAGAGCTGAAGCAGTACAACATCAGTATCGACTCCTATCGCACCAACCTTTCGGTCATGAAGAATGAGAGGGCGGAAGGAAGAGCGGAAGGAAGAGCGGAAGGAAGAGCGGAAGGAATACAGAAGAGGAACAATGAGATTGCCATACAGTTGCTCGCCATAGGAATGCCTATTGAGCAGATTTCCATGGTCACGGGGCTATCAACCAGCGAAATTCAAGCACTAAGGTCATGACTCTCGTTTAGATTTCCTGGATGATTTGCTTCCCTTAAAAAAGTTATTCGATGTTTTTCTGTTGCACAGATTTGGAGGATTGAGAAAAAAACGTAGTTTTGCAACAAGAATCAGCAAAAGGAGAATGATATGGCACAGAGAGAAAACAGATACATCAATGTTCTGACCGACTACGGCTTCA
>CAMBDA010000008.1 GCA_945865175.1 uncultured Prevotellaceae bacterium
ACGGGCATCACCAAATTCTCCCAGCTCAGCATCTTCAGCGAGCTGAACAACCTGACGAATATCAGCATGTTTCCGGAGTTTGCGGGAATCTGCGGTATCACGAAAGAAGAAGTGCTGACACAGATGCAGGACTATATCGAGAGATTGGCCCGAGCCAACGAATGGACCATCGAGGAGGCGATAAACCAACTGAAGCAGCAGTACGACGGCTATCACTTCGCCTGGCCATCGCCCGACCTGTTCAATCCCTTCAGCCTGCTCAACGCCTTCAATGCGAATCGCATCGAGAACTACTGGTTCGCCTCCGGCACGCCCACCTATCTCATCGAGATGATGCGCAGGTTCGGCACCCAGCCTGCCGACATCCACCTGATGGAAGGCGATGCCAGCGACTTTGACGCGCCTACAGAAGGGATGACCACCATCCTGCCCCTGCTCTACCAGAGCGGCTATGTCACCATCAAGGGATATGACCGCGACTTCAACTACTACAGGCTCGACATCCCCAACCGTGAGGTACGCATCGGGCTCACACGCTCGCTCATTCCCGCCTATATCACACCTAACACGCTCGTGGTGAACAACACCGCCCGACGGATGGCACAGTTCATTGCCCAGGGAGATGTGGACGGAGCGCTGAAACTCCTTCAGCAGTTCCTCCTCACTGTCCCCTATTGCGACAATGCCAATAGTGAGGGACACTACCAGCAGGTGCTCTATATCATCTTCACCCTTGTCACAGGCTATTTTGCTGACGTGGAGGTCCGCACCCCCACAGGCCGTGTGGACATGGTACTGCGCACAAAACAGGCTCTCTATCTCTTCGAGTTGAAGCTCAAAAAGTCCGCCCAGGCCGCCATGGACCAGATCAACCTGAAGGACTACGCCTCCAGGTTTGCCTTCTCAGGACTGCCCATAGTGAAGGTGGGCATCAATTTCGATTCCGAGCGCCACACCATCGGGGACTGGAAGACAGAATAACCCAGGACAGAAATCGCGCCCTATCAATATCAGTGTGTCACGCCCAAAGCCCTGAAAAGAAGGAATATTTTCATATAGAGACTTTTATACCCTCGGAGCGTATTCTACGCTACATGAATTAATATGAAAGGGAAGTTCCTAAAAAAAATAAAATATCATCCCTTATCGTTCAGTATAGGCTGAACGATAAGGATAAATATACTACATGTTTTCGGGAATCACCACTGTACGTCCCTCTTCACTGCTCTTGATGGCGGCAAAGACAGCACGCATGGCAGGCAACACACTGTGACCGGATATCTGGTTTTCCACGCGGCCTTCCAAGGTGTCGATAAAGAGGTCGATGATGCCCGACTTTGTCTGGTTGTCATTGGTCTGGATTTGCTCCACATCCATCATGGTGCGCTCGCCACCGATGATGTTCATTTCGATGGAATGACCCGTGTCATAGATGCGCATATTGCCACGAGTGCCATAGATGACCGTAGAATTGTCCTCCTGTCCGTAATAAGTCCAGCTGGCAGTCATGGTGCCCACCACCCCATTGGCCATTGTATAGATACACAAGGCATTGTCATCCACACTGATGGGATTGCCCTCGGGGTCGGTCTTGTCGAGCGTAGTAATCTGGGCACACACAGACGTGACACGCGTGTCCAGCATATGCTGTATGAGGTCGGTCTTGTGGATGCCCAAGTCGGCCATTACACCCATGGCAGCCAGATTCTTGTTGAAGAACCATGAATTCTTGCCAGGATCCACACTCCACGTCTCAGGACCGCTGTGACCGAAGCAGGTGCGGAAGGTGAGCGGACGCCCTATCCATCCATCCTGGATGAGTTTTCTGGCCACCACATGTGCCTTGGCCAGGCGCTGGTTTTGTCCGATCATCAGGATGCGACCACATTCATCGGCCACACGCACCATCTCTTCACATTCCTCCATGCTGATGGCCATGGGTTTCTCGCACAGCACATCCTTGCCTGCACGCAAGGCAGCCAGTGTGACAGAGGCATGGGCATGATTGGCCACACATACGCTCACGGCTTCTATCTCGCTATCGGCCAGCAGTTCTTCCAATGTGCTGTAGCTCCTGGCATCATACTGCCTTGCCAACTGGGCTGCACGTTCCAGGTTCATATCAAAGAAGCCCACTATGCGTGCTTCAGGGTTGGCTGCATACTCGGGGATATGACGCACTTGGGAAATCTTTCCACATCCTATGATTCCTATTCCTTTCATAAGTAGATAATTAGTGTTAATGATGGGTTATTTATGGTAAATAGTTATTGTATTCTTATATTTCAACGGCAAAGATACGCATTTTTTTTCTCCGGCACAAGAGGAATGACCATATTTATATAATAGCCTGCAAAAAGAAATGGAAATTCAGAAACTGCCCTTGCAATACTGTTCGGCATTCATTTCCAGATAGCTGTCCTTGCCACGAAGGTATGAGATGAGACGGTCGAAGACCGGTATCTCGCTCAGCAGGGAAGGATTGCCCATGAGAATGAGGTGGAGGCGTGCCCGCGTCATAGCCACATTCAGCTTGCGGTCGATGGGGGAGCCATCTTCCTCAAAGATGTTGTTGGCCAGAAAATTGAGCTGGTAGCGATGGTGCACGGTGAAGCCATAGATGATATAGTCGCGCTGACTGCCCTGATAGCGTTCCACCGTGTCGATGGTGATATGATGCAGCACGTCCGTCCCATACCGGTCGATGGCATGGCGGACAGTGGAAATCTGGTTGCGGTAGGGCACTATCACGCCCACCGTTCCCTCGGCAACAAAGTCATCCCTGTGGAGCAGATATATGTGATACACCGTAGCAGCTATCATGCGAGCCTCCACATCGTTGGTCTTGGCAGAGGGGGACACCCGTACAGGAGGAGAGGCCACAAATACGATACGGTGGGAAGTGAGCATGCGCAACAGTCCGTTGGAAGACTGTACTCCCACGGAAGGCTGCAGCTGATGGGGGAGAGGTACCGGCCTGAGCATGTGCTGGTAGAAAGCATGATTGGGAAAATCGGCTATGTCGGTGTGCATGCGCCCCTGACGGGTGAGCATGTACACGAAACGTTCGTCATAGCCCCTGTCCGTACGGAACTGTGCCAGCAACCTTTCAAACAACGAAAGCCTGCAGTCGGTGAGATGAATGGCATTGAGCAGGGGATTGTCCACGCGCGATTCCTCGGGCGGCTGCTGCACCACGGCCGGCAACTGTTTGTGGTCACCGATGAAGACAAACCTGTCGATGGCGCTGGTGCCTTCCCTTTGTGCCGACAGCAGTCCGATGAGGTGGTGTTCCAGAATTTGTGACGACTCGTCTACAATGGCCAGCGAGAAGTGCTTTATCTGTAGCAGGGAAATGTGGGACTGGAGGGATGCCGTGGTACCACAGAACACCCGTGTGCGGCTGATGAGACTGCGCACCCCGTTTCCGCCCTCCACCTCCCTCGACTGCATACTGAGCAGGAAGGGACGATAGGGGGCGGCACACGACAATTCCGACCCTATGCGGACAAAGGAGAACTGAGGATCAACGGCCTGCATCTCCACCAGCTTGCTGCATATCTCATCCACCGCCCTGTTGGTGTAGGACAAGAGCAGCACACTGGCCGATGGGCAAAGCAGTTCCTCCTTTAGCAGATTCACCAATCCGAAGGATGTCTTCCCCGTGCCCGGAGGCCCGATGATGAGAAAAAGGTCGCGCGCCTGCATAGCCCTGGTAACCAAGGTATTGAACGTACCATATTCACCCCTTGGACGGATGCTTTCATCCACCCTGGGCGTACGCTGGAACAGGAGCAGTTGCCTGCGAGGAAGCGGAGCGGAAAGGAAACTGTGCAACGATGCATAGAGAGAGCCGGAAAGCGAGTCCATGAGATCGTGCTCAATGGCCCAATACACCCCATCGGGAGTGGAGAATATCCTTCTGTCGGTCTGCACATTGCGCAAGCGAAGCAATATCTCCTCCTTTCCCATTTCCTCTATGCCAGCCCTTATCACCATCTGGGCACAGGCATTGGGGACAGCCTTTTCCATGTAGGGATAAAGGATGACGATGTCGCCCACACGGAAATTGGACGACTCCACCTCCTGCCCCTGCCCGAAACGCAGTTTCACGGACTCCACCGATGACTGGTTCATCCCCACGTGACACACCGTAAGCCCGTCATAGATGTTGCCCGCTGCTTTCTTGTCGGCCAGCGTATCGTGCCATACAGAGGCAAAACCCGAATTTTCCTTCATCCGGGTGCCCAGCTTGGCATACAATTGCTCGCGTGCCACAAAACGCATGAAATGCAGATAATACTGCACCTCCAGCTCGGAAGCATTGTGCAGGGGAGCCAGCAGGGCGGCCAGCTGCGGACGCACATACTGCTCCCACAGCCTGCCCGAAAGGTGCTTCCTGTTGAGACTGTCGGGCGTGAGTTTGGCCAGTATGCCAAAACCATCCCTGGCATATCCCATCTCGCACCATGCCAACAGATTGCGCATCCTGATGGCCCTCAGGAAAAGGCCGGGCATGGGAGGAATGGAAAGCAGTCCTCTGGCATACTTGGAATAGAGGAGCATCATGTGGATGCCAGCGGCATAGCGGCTGAACTGGTACTGGTAGAGTGCGCGATAAAGGATGGCCTGTACGGCATGCATCTCCTTTGCCACAGGCTCGTCTGTACCGGCCGCATACGGCACATATTCCCCCTTGCCCGACTTCTGCTCGATAATCAGGCACCTGCCTTCCTTCTCATAAAGAAAGTCGAATCGCCCCTGTATGCCCAGCACTTCGCTGAAAAACGAAGGCTCCAGCATCACGGCCTTCTTGCTGAAGCCGCCCACCGAGGCCGGTAACGTTTGATTGATACACTGTTCGATGTGCTCCTTCTGGATGGCGGCTTCCTTCACAAACTGGGCATATCCCTGGCCAGTGATGAGGTCGGGACACGTGATCATGCTGAGCGCATTCTCCTGCACATATTCCTGCATGCGCATCTCGAAGGGGATGTGGCGATCGTGCACGGTGTCATCGAGCAACTGGCCTGCCAGATTACCCAGATGGATGGCCTTGGTATTGGGTAGGGGCTTTATCTTGTTGACCAGCTGCACGTAAGGCGATTCGGCATAAGATTCGAAACAACCTGCAATGGTGGTGACATTTATCAGAAAATCGGGCTCATAGATGATGAGTTCGGGATGCCATATATCCGTTCCTTCCTGTTTGCGCACACGCACCAGATTGAGCTGGGCACCCTCCCTAAGGATGTCCTGCAGATAATCCCAGCTGCCTGTGCCTCCTCGCGTCAGTGTGGTGTTTTCCGCTCCATAGCATAGCTGCATGACAGTGCCGTTCTCCTCCTCGGTGGCCCATATATAACGGTGGTCCCAGCGCTCCACCACCACACGCAGCACCTTCCTTTCAAACCCGCCCCACGTGTGCTTTCTGTCCGCCCTGGGGAACTTTTCCTTCAGGGTAAGGGGAATCTCCTCCTTGCCACACACATAATACACCAGAAAGCACACAGCCTTCAGATGATGGGGAAAGGCGGTGGCCATGCGGCCCTCCTCCTCGTCTGCCTTGCAGTTATACTCCGGAAAAAGCTCCTTGCGCGACTGCTGCACAAGCAAAGCCACCGCATGGGGAATGCCATACGCCTTGATACAATAGTCTACCTTGGAGAAAAAGCCCACAAAGGAAAGGCGGCACTCCTGCACCGCCTGATCCACTACCCGCGCGAATACATGCCGCAGGAGGTCATAGCTTTGATTCAGAGCCACATCGCCCCCGGCAGCTGCAGAGAGCAGCCGATAGAACGATGCGGCCGTTTCCTTCAGCATGTTCAAAGGCCCAGCTTGCTGCTTATCTCCAGCATCCTGTGAATGGGACGGATGGCCTTCCGGGCCACTTCCTCGTCCACTTCGATGGTGGGCCATTCAAACCTGAGACAGTTGTAGAGCTTCTCCAGCGTGACCAGTTTCATGTAGTTACATTCGTTGCAGGCACACGTGCTGTCGTTGGGAGGAGCAGGGATGAAAGTCTTCTGCGGACATGCCTTCTGCATCTCGTGCAGGATGCCGCTCTCCGTGGCCACAATGAAAGTGGTGGCCTCCGAGGCTATGCTGTACTTGAGCAGGGCAGCGGTGGACCCCACCTTGTCGGCCACCTTCACCACCGGCCCCTTGCACTCGGGATGCACCAGTATCTTGGCATCCGGATGTTCCTGCTTGAGCTGCAGAATCTTCTCCAGCGAGAATTTCTCATGCACATGGCATGCCCCGTGCCACAGCACCATGTTCCTGCCCGTGATGCTGTTGATATAGCCGCCCAAGTTCTGGTCGGGACCAAAGATGATGGGAGTATCCTGCGGGAAGCTCTCCACTATCTGACGGGCATTGCTGCTGGTCACCACCACATCGGTCACGGCCTTGGTGGCAGCTGTGGTGTTGACATAGCTTATCACCGTGTGGCCGGGATGCTCCTTGATGAAGGCGGCAAACTGGTCGGCCGGACAGCTGTCGGCCAGCGAACAGCCCGCGTTCAGGTCGGGCACCAGCACCATCTTGTCGGGACAGAGAATCTTTGCCGTCTCGCCCATGAAGTGGACGCCACAAAGCACGATGATGTCGGCATCCGTCTGGGCGGCCTTCTGTGCCAATGCCAGCGAGTCGCCCACAAAGTCGGCCACGTCCTGCACCACGCCTTCCGTGTAGTAGTGTGCCATGATGATGGCGTTCTTCTCGGCACACAGTCTGCGTATTCCCTTCTTCAGGTCGGTTCCCTCAGGGACACCGGCCGCTGCATATCCTTTTTCTTTCCAATCGTTTTCTACCATAGTTGTCGTCATTTCTTTTTATTATTATATATATTCCTTTTTTCTATTTAAAATCCAATGATGATATTGATGGCATGTTGATAGTGTTGATAAAAAAGGGCCTCAGGCGAGCCTGTTGATAGGTTGTAGGTTATCGTCATGCTTATCCACATCTGGCATGCATTGCTTCATCCTTGATTCATAATGTTTCTGTCTGTGCCTGTCTGCAGGTTTTCAACAGCTGTTTATAATTGCAAATTTAATAACTTTCCTTCATATATGGTGTAAATAACCTTCAAAATTTGCTTGTAAAAGTGCTTTTCTTGTTGTTGATAATTATTTTGCCGTCCTTGCTTGCCCCGGTTTTCAACAGAAATGGTTATCTTTGTGCACAACTTTCAACCCTTTTGTTAATAATTTGTGAATATGAGAAAACTGACGGTACTGGAGATGAACCGTATGAGCGTGGAGGATTTCCACAGGGCCGACAAACTGCCGCTGGTGGTGGTGCTCGACAATGTGAGAAGCATGTATAATGTGGGGTCCGTTTTCCGCACGGGTGATGCTTTCCGCATAGCAGGGGTGGTGCTGTGTGGCATCACCTGCCAGCCGCCTCATGTGGAGATACACAAGACGGCATTGGGAGCGGAGGATAGTGTGGAATGGGAATATTATGCCCACACGGCCGATGCTGTATCGCACTTGCGACAGCGCGGTTTCACCATATTGGCCGTGGAGCAATGTGAGGGAAGCACGATGCTGCACCGTTTCTGTCCCGAAAAGGGGAAAAAGTATGCCGTGGTACTGGGCAACGAGGTGAAGGGTGTGCAGCAACAGGTGGTGGACAGCAGTGACGGCTGCCTGGAAATACCGCAGTTCGGCACCAAGCACAGCATGAACGTGTCGGTGACGGCCGGCATCGTCATCTGGCACTTTGCCAGCGAAAGGCTGATGGAAGATGGCTATAGGGTGGGCTTGTAGGCCGACAGCATCTGCCTTATCTCCTGGGTGCGTGCTGCAGAGAGCGGTTCCACTCCCTGCAGGGGATAGGCCATGTGCATCTGCTCGTATTTGTAGGCACCCAGTGTGTGGTAGGGCAGAATTTCTATCTTCTTCACCACACTGTATCGGGCCACATGCCTGCCCAGCTCGTGGAGCCAGTGGTCGTCATCGGTAAGCCCCGGCACCACCACATGCCTCACCCACACGTCTGTGCCTCTCTCCTGCAGTTCGTCCAGGAAGCGCAGGTTGTTTTCTATCCTTGCTCCGGTGAGCACGGGATAGAGTGCGGGATTCATTGTCTTGATGTCGAGCAGTACCAGATTGGTGTGGTCAAGCACAGCCAGGGCATTGGGTGTGCAGTAGGCACCACTGGTGTCGATGGCCGTGTGCAGTCCTTCGGATTGACAGCGTGCCAGGAATTCGCGGGCAAAAAGGGGCTGCATGAGGGGTTCACCGCCCGAGAGGGTGACACCTCCCTTGGCGATGAAACTCTTGTATCGCATCACCTCTTCCAGCAGTTGCTGTGGGGTGAGTTCGTACTGGCAGTCTCCCTGTGGATTCCATGTGTCGGGATTGTGGCAAAACTGGCACCTGAGCGGGCACCCTTGCATGAAGGCTACAAAGCGGATTCCCGGTCCGTCCACCGTACCGAAGGATTCCATGGAATGGATGCGTCCTTTCATCTTTTCCTTATATATATGTATATGGTATTATATGCAGTGGGGGGAAAAAAAGATGTTCGGGTGTGAAGGTTTGCTCCTATTCACTCCCGAACATGCTTTATCCATAAATTCTCTTTTGCTTACATGCAGTGGTTGATGGTTCTGGAGAGCACGTCAAGCTGCTGTTCACGCGTCAGCTTCACAAAGTTTACGGCATAGCCGCTCACACGGATGGTGAGCTGGGGATATTTCTCGGGATGCTCCATGGCGTCCATCAGCAGTTCGCGGTCAAAAACATTCACGTTCAGGTGCTGTCCGCCATGAGGCGTGAAGTAGCCGTCCATCAGGTTCACCAGGTTGTCGGCCTGCATCTCACGTTCCTTGCCCAGGGCGGAGGGAGATACGGCAAAGGTGTAGGAGATACCATCGCGGGAATGCTGGAAGGGCAGTTTGGCCACAGAAGAGAGGGCAGCTACGGCACCCTTGATGTCACGGGCGTTCATGGGGTTGGCACCGGGAGCAAAGGGCACACCCTTGGCTCTGCCATCGGGAGTGGCACCTGTGTTGCGGCCATACACCACATTGCTGGTGATAGTGAGCAGGCTCTGGGTGGGAATGGCATCGCGATAGGTGCGGTGCTGGCGCAGATATTCCATGAATTTCTCGGTCAGTTCTACGGCAATGGCATCCGTCTCGTCATTGTTGTTGCCGAAGGGGACATAGGTTCCTTCCTCTATCTTGTAGTCGATGGCCAGACCAGTCTCATCGCGTATGATGCGGATTTTGCAGTTCTTCATGGCAGCGATAGAGTCCGTCACGATGGAGATGCCTGCAATGCCTGTAGCGCGCGTGCGCTCCACATCTCCGTCATGGAGGGCCATTTCGAAGGCTTCGTAGTCATACTTGTCGTGCATGTAGTGGATAATCTTCAGCGCATTCACATAGGTCTTGGCCAGCCAGCGCATCATCTGTTCGAAGCGGGGCATGAACTCCTCATAGGTGAGGTAGTCGCTTGTGATGGGGGAGAACATGGGGGCCACCTGATGGCCGCTCATTTCATCGCGCCCACCGTTGATGGCATAGAGCATGCACTTGGCCAGGTTGGCGCGGGCACCGAAGAACTGCATCTGTTTGCCTATCTTCATAGGGCTCACACAGCAGGCAATGCCATAGTCATCGCCCAGTTCGGCACGCATGAGGTCATCGTTTTCATACTGTACGGCACTGGTGTCGATGCTCACCTTGGCACAGTAGCGCTTCCAGTTTTCGGGCAGTCGGGTGCTCCACAGTACGGTCAGATTGGGTTCGGGCGAAGGACCCATGTTGTAGAGTGTGTGGAGGAAACGGTAGTCGGTCTTGGTGACCATGTGACGGCCGTCTATGCCCATGCCACCGATGGAGGCAGTGGCCCAGATGGGGTCTCCGCTGAAGAGGTCGTTGTATTCGGGTGTGCGCAGGAACCTCACGATACGCAGTTTCATAATCATCTGGTCGATCATCTCCTGTGCCTCCTCTTCGGTGATGAGGCCCTTCTTCAGGTCGCGCTGGATGTAGATGTCGAGGAAGGCACACACACGTCCCAGCGACATGGCTGCACCGTCCTGGTCCTTCACGGCACCCAGGTAACCGAAGTAGGTCCACTGGATGGCTTCGCGGGCATTGGTGGCCGGACGGGTGACATCGAAGCCGTAGGAGGCACACATGCGTTCAAACTGCTTCAGGGCCTGAATCTGCTCGGTGATTTCCTCGCGGCAGCGCACGATTTCCTCGGTGAATTCCTGTATGTCGATACGCTTGTGGTAGCGCTTCTTCTCTTCAATCAGGTTGGTGGTGCCATAGAGGGCGATGCGCCTGTAGTCACCGATGATGCGGCCGCGGCCGTATGCATCAGGAAGTCCGGTGATGATATGTGCATGGCGTGCAGCCTTGATGTCATCGTTATAGGCGCTGAATACGCCTTCGTTGTGCGTCTTGCGGTATTTGGTGAAGATGGTCTTGGTGTCCTTGTCCAGTTCGTATCCGTATGCCTTCAGTGCGCTTTCCACCATGCGGATGCCGCCCTTGGGGAAGATGCCTCGTTTCAGGGGTGCATCGGTTTGCAGACCCACAATCACCTCGTTGTCCTTGTCAATGTATCCGGCACCGTATGTGTCGATGCTCTGAGGGAGTTTGGTTTCGGCATCGTACACGCCCTTTTCGCGTTCGGTCTTGAACATTTCTGTCAGTTTGTCCCACAGTCTGGTGGTACGTTCTGAGGGGCCTACCAGGAATTGTTCGTCACCGTCATAAGGTTCGTAGTTGGACTGGATGAAATCTCTAACATCAATTTCGTGTTTCCATACGGAACCTTTAAAATCATTCTGCAAGTTCTGTAGAATCATAATTATTTAATTAAAAATCAATAGTTTAATAAAAAACTCTCTCAATTCTTTGCAAAGGTATTACTTTTTTTTCAATTTTCCATTCCTTGTTTTTCTTTTTTTGCATTTATAACCTGAACTATTTGTTATTTTATGAATTATTTACAGTATCAGGTGGTAAGGTCTCAGGGTTGGATTTTATTTTTTCCTTTGCTTCCCTTGCCCGTTTCGGAATAAAAGCGTAGCTTTGCAGGTGAATAGGCACGAAACGCAGCAAAAACCAGCATGGATATGAACAAACTGAAGCGGTTGCCCGTGGGCATACAGACATTTTCCGAGGTGATAAACCTTGACTGTCTGTACATTGACAAGACTGAGTATATCTGGAATATGGTACATCTCAGCAAGTATATCTTCCTGAGCCGTCCCCGGCGGTTCGGCAAGTCGTTGCTTGTGTCCACGCTCCAGGCCTATTTCGAGGGAAAGAGGGAACTGTTCAAGGGGCTGGCCATGGAACGGCTGGAGAAGGAATGGGTGGAATATCCTGTGCTGCGTTTCGACATGAGCCTGGGCAAGCACATGGAGAAGGACCAGTTGGAGCGGTATCTGGGAAACCGCCTTGCCGAATACGAGGGGCGGTATGGCATCACCCATCCGGCAACGGACAACAACGACCGTTTCACTGCATTGATTCAGGCAGCATACCATAAGACGGGCAAGAAGGTGGTCATCCTCATCGATGAGTATGACGCTCCGCTGCTGGATGTGGTGCACGAGGAAACGGCCCTGCCCATCCTGCGCAATGTGATGCGCAACTTCTACTCCCCGTTGAAGGCCTCGGACCCCTATCTGCAGTTTGTCTTCCTCACGGGCATCACCAAATTCTCCCAGCTCAGCATCTTCAGCGAGCTGAACAACCTGACGAATATCAGCATGTTTCCGGAGTTTGCGGGAATCTGCGGTATCACGAAGGAAGAAGTGCTGACACAGATGCAGGATTATATCGAGAGACTGGCCCGGGCCAGCGAATGGACGTACGATGAGACGGTAGAACGGCTGGCACAGCAGTATGACGGCTATCACTTCACCTGGCCTTCGCCTCACATATTCAATCCCTTTAGCCTGCTCAGCGCCTTTGCAAGGAACCGCATCAATAACTACTGGTTCGCGTCGGGCACTCCTACCTATCTCATCGAGATGCTGAGGAAGTTCAATGTAGTGCCTGCCGGCATCAGTAATATGCAGGCCCTTGCTTCAGACTTCGATGCTCCGACCGAAAACATGATTTCCATCACTCCTCTGCTTTATCAGAGTGGTTATGTGACCATCAAGGACTACGACAGCACTTCGCATCTATACACCCTCGACATTCCCAATGGCGAGATACGTGTAGGGCTGATGGACAGCCTCCTGCCCAACTATGTAAATATGCGTAAGGAAGCGGGAAATACGACTATTGCCAAGATGTATCTTGCCCTGCTCAATGAAGACCTCAACGAAATGTTCCGTCTCCTGCAGGCCTATCTGCTGACAGTCCCCTATTGCGACAACGCCAACTCTGAAGGACATTACCAGCAGCTGCTCTATGTCATCTTCTCGCTCTTCGGCAGATATGTGGACGTGGAGGTCCACACACCGACAGGCCGTGTGGATATAGTGATGAAGACGGCCAAGGCCCTTTATCTCTTCGAACTGAAGCTCAACATGTCCGCCCAGGCAGCCATGGACCAGATCAACCTGAAGGACTACGCCTCCAAGTTTGCCCTCTCGGGACTGCCCATAGTGAAGGTGGGCATCAACTTCGATCCCGAGCGCCGCACCATCGGGGACTGGAAGACAGAGAACGCCTGAGAGATCTATCCATTCTCCTTTGTTCCTAAAGGAGTTGCCGTAGATAACTGTCAAAATCCCTGGTTTTCCCGTCCATATTGCAGATTTTTGCTAGCATCCTCATTCGTAGCATGGCTAGTTTGGCATGATCGGTATTCATGAGATATACAATGTCGCTAAGGCCTATTTCTGCCTTCAACAAGAGACATGTACGATATTCAACCGGACCTATATTCTTTATTTCTTTAATCATACCCATGCAGGGAAATCGCTGTTCAATGGCTTTTGTCGCATCTTCCCACTCCTTGCTGGTTGGATGCTCCTCACGTTTTTTTGCAATCTCACATATCCGTGCTACTGGCGTAGATTCCCGTAGCTCTATTGCCCACAGTCTTGATTGAAGCATTCTTATCCTCTGCTCATACTCATTTTTCTCCTCCTGTAACTGCTCCACGACCTTCCTGTTGCTCTCCTTTATCTGTTGGACGTTCTGCCGATTCTTGCTCAACCTGGAGAGCAGTACATTCATTTCCTTTGTAAGTTCTTCTCCCTCCCTCCGCAATCTCTCTATGGCATCTTCTTTTTCTCTAACACACTGCTCCATCAGTTTTTTGTGTTTTCTCAACAAGATGTCTGTTTCCTTACCCCTTTTCCTGAACAGTCTTATCATCTGAATACTTTTCCTGTATTTCCATAACAGCAACACAATTATAAACAGGAGTACTACTACTAGGTATCCCTTGTGGAGCATCCTGATTTCCATTTCTTTTGCCTCGCATTCCTTCCTTTGTGCCATGCGCTCATATCTGCTGTAGTCATACATCGCCTGACTATGAAGCATTGTCTGGGCCACCTTTTCGTCGTAGAGTGTATCACCTAGTACATCCCCCATATAAGCATATTTCGCCACGGAGTCACTCACTCCCCGCTCCTTGTACAGCTGGCTCAGTCCCCATGCCGCCAGATACTTGTCGTTCATCAGTTTCCCCGTTCTCATCAGTTTTCGGAAGAAGTATTCGGCTGAATCGAGACTCTCGGAGAGCAGGTAATAGGTGCCTTCGCTGTAATAATAATCCTCACGTCCTTCTTCTATGTCCCCGTTTGGCAGGAAATAGCCGGAATTCTTCCTGTAATCATCCAAATAACGCCTCGCTTTTACCCGGTTTCCGCTTCTTGACAATCTCTCCACGGACTGTAGCCTTATGGCCAGTGCCAATTGTCCATATCCGATGGAATCCAGCCCTTCCGCAGCTTTTTCATACAAATCCAATGCCAACTGGTATTTTCCTTGATACATATAGACCTGCCCTATTTGTTTAAAACCACAATAGAGGCATAAGTCGTTTCCGGAAAGCCTGGCATACCCAATGGCTTTCGTCAGAGCCTCCAACGCATCCTCCATGACGTATCGCCCTAGGTAAATATCACCTATCTGCCCGTAAATGATACTTAATTGGTACAGGTTGCACTCCGAATCGCTGGTATCTGCAACCTCTACCGCATTATTATAGCATCGTAGAGCGGATGGGAGGTCATTTGTGTCACGGTATATGCTACCTAATATATAATATGCCAACATACGTTGGTTGGCGGTGCCATTGTGGTCATAATATTCCACCAGTTCCAACCCGATTGAATCATTTTGTGGAAGTTGGCCCACCTTGTTCAGTGCGTTACACTTCAGCAAGAGATACTCCATACCCAATTCCTCGGGCACTTCTTTTGCTACTGGTTCCATTTCATACAATAGATGAAGGGCTGAATCTGCATCAGTCTTCATCAGGGAATCGGCCGTGGATAACTGCAGACAAAAAGTATCATGTTGCTGGTTGCACGCCCATGCCAACACACAGGCCGCAACAAAATAATGGAGTCTCTTCATTCGATGATATATGTTGTTTCCTTTTGCAAAGTTAGGCTAAAATCCTGTCCTGGCCAAGTAAAACACGTTCAAAATGGCTGTTACAACTGAATAAGTGGCACAAAAAAGTTAACAAAGTGCCCCGGTATCTCACATACTCAAAAAAGCCCATTTAATCGGATATTCTTATTGAAAAAAGGCCGTATTCTGCATCTTCTGTTGCATATCAGGAACTTGCTCTTTTCTATTGAAATTCGATTGTTATGTGCTGTAAATAATGCAGTTAACCTTATGTTAGATTTATGTGTGACGTGTGAGTAATTATCTCATTCATTTCTTTGGCCATTGACATCATTTTCTCTACCTTTGCCGCCAAACATATAACATTAACTAAAAACTGATATGATATGAAACGAAGTTTGTTTATAACCATGTTGTGCCTTATGGGCAACACGTTTGCCTGTGTTTCCAACAGTTGCCCGGCGAGAGCCCATAATGCAGAAGTGTGCGGCATGACTGCCGAAGGTGAGGACCTGGCGTTTGATGTGAAAAAGAAACCAAGGCCATCCAATAATGATGTGAATATGCCCCATGCGCCGATTGTCATTCCCAGAGCCTCATTGGAGAATCATACCCTCCATTTCATCACCCCCTGCACGGGCCTCACCCTTCAGTTGGTACAGGACGATGAAGTATGCTATGAGACGGTCATCACATCCGACTATCTGGAGATACCCTCCAGCTTCACGGGCGTGTATGAACTACAGATTCTGCGCGGGGACTATGTGTTCTTTGCAGAAGTGGATTTGTAATGTATTATTATTAGTTGTAACCATCTATGAGAATTGTTCAAACCTTCTGGACAGCGGGACAGGACCCTCTGAAGCACAGTTTCGGGTGGTCTCACCCACAATATAACCTTATGTCCTGGGCACTGAGTTGTCTCAGCCTGCGGGAGCATTATGACGATGTGGAGCTGTATACCGATTCGGCAGGCTACCACATTCTCATAGAGGTGCTGGGCCTTCCCTACACCAAGACGCATGTAGTGTTCGACGATTTCAAGTGTCTGCCCCATCATTGGGCATTGGCTAAGATTAAGACCTATTCCATGCAGACGGAGCCGTTCATTCATGTGGATGGGGACGTATATCTGCCGCAGCCGCTACCAAAGAAAGTGGAGGATGCACCACTTGTTGCACAAAACGAAGAGGAGTGTACGGATTATTATCGAAGGATGGTAGAACAAATTGTTGTTTCGCATGAGATTCTTTTGTATGATTGGTTAGACGAACAAATAAACGCTACTAACATGCCATCGTATAATATGGGCATTTTTGGAGGAAGTGATTTAGAATTCATCCATACATATTGTAAAAAGGTATTTAATTTTATGGAGATCAATCATATAAATGACCAGGCAAATCTACAATCCTCTGCTAATTGTAATGTATTTATTGAACAAATTTTTTTTGCGTCCCTTGTAAAGAAGAACCAAAAGGAGGTTAATTGCCTCTTTCAACATCTCATAAAGGATAATGGATACTCATATGTGGAGTTTTGTGACCTATTGGATTTCTTTTGCAGGCCCTATTTCCATATTTTAGGTGGGCACAAACTTTCAGCTGACGTGAGTAAGACTCTTGAAAATCTTCTTGTTTATAAATTTCCAGATTTTTATTGGAAGGTCTGTTTGATGTTTTCTGACGTTCATCCACGATTAATTTCATGCCAAGTACAAACCTCTGGCCTCTCTATTGAAAAAAGTATCGCAATGTATGAGGACTTCAAAAAAAAGTTATTGCTGAAATGGGTTCATTTGAATGTCAAGGAACTAAAGAAATTAGAGAGTTTACATTCCTCTTATGTTTTTGAAAGAAACAAACGAATTTCTGATTATAAAATCATGAAACATCCTTTTGTGGAGTGTTTTCAAATTCCTCGGATATGGAATGAAGGGGCTAATAGGATTTTGGGGAAGACTCTTAATTTTGAAGACTCGTTTCCATTAGTAGCTATAGCTATCATTCCATCCTTCAATTGCGATGGGTTATCTGCATGTGCACTTTCGTTCACAGATATGATAATTATGGAAATCGCTGAGTTTGGAGTCATTGAGCGTAGTGATATGATGAAGGCTCTTTGCAAAAAATATCCCTTAGCAGAAAAGGATGACGTAATGTCCATGTTCTCCTCGGAGATTAACTTTTTATTTATGAATAAGATGCTCTTTAGAATATAAGAGGCATATATTAAATTTTGTTTAATTTAAAAGAAAAAAAATTATGAGTAATCCAATTGGAAAAGGTAGCCCAAGTAATCCTTATTCATTGCAGGAGGCAGTACAAATGTTTGATGCGCTCTTATGGAGAGGTGGGTATGTACTTGTTCAGCCAGGAGCTGTTGTTTATTTTAGAAGAGACGAACGTCCAAACTCTAGCGCAGCCATTATCAAAGAAGAAGGGTGTGTTGAATGGATAGAAGCGGGGTGCGCAGGCTCTGTAAATGGTTCAGATGTGAGTGCATCAGGAAGTGGTTCTGGAAGCGGTTCCGGGAGTGGTTCAGAGATTGCAGATGCAATGTTTAGACCCTGTACATGCGAAACAGGATCCTATGTTCACATAGGAAATGGGGGTATAGGACTCGATGTTGTTGATGTCATGGTGTTAAGTGTCCTTGTTTCATGGAGTTGTAGCTGTGTTATCGATGGTGTGTATAACCCAACTACAACGATTACATTAAAGGGTGTTGATTATCATCCAGACTATGAATATATAGAAGGCTCGTTTATAGGAACTGCTCACATGTACCCAAACGGGAAACAAATAGATTACAATTTCTTCTATAAATACAAAAATACACATATAGGTAATATGATAAGTGCAAGAAGAGTGCAGGGAACAATATATCTGCATTAAAAACGTGGACTCAAATTTCAGTTGAACAACAATGATTGTTGTATACATAGTAGGGTTGTGAATTGCTTTCATAACCCTACTGCGGAGATGATAGTATAAATGCATGGTGGTATTATTGCACGAACCAAATTGTTGAAGTTATTTGTTGTATGAACTATACCGTATTATGTCCTTTATATTAAGCGTTTAAAATTATGAAGCATGTTATATTCTTGATAGGGCTATTATCCCATACGATGTATGTTTGTAGCCAAGACAGCCTGTCCCCCTTTCCACTTACCATCCAGCGGCTTCGCGCCTTTGGCGAACGCATACCGCAGGAAAAGGTATACGTCCACATGGACAACCGCTGCTATTTCCTGGGCGACACCATCTGGTTCAAGGCATACACACAGCAGACAAACGACGGGAAACCATCGGAAATGAGCGGCACGCTCTATGTGGAACTGTTCGACCAGGAGGGGTATCTGAAGGAACGCAAGCTGGTGGAGATGAAGCAAGGGCAGGGCTGCGGTTTCTTCGCCACCGACACCACGATGTACGGCGGTTTCTATGAACTGAGGGCCTACACACGATGGCAGCTCAACTGGGGAGAGTATGAACACAAACACAAGGCCACTACAGAAAAATGGTTCTTCAACAAAGCCATGAGCCACGAATACTTCCGTGACTATGAAAAGCTCTACAGCCGCACGTTCCCCATCTTTGACCAGCAGCAGACCCCGGGAGCCTACTATCTGGACATGACACCCCGGCCGCTGGAAAGGGCATCCTATGGCAAGGAGGAAAAGGCCACTGCCTCGGTGCACTTCTATCCCGAGGGCGGCAGTATGGTGGAAGGCCTTCCGTGCAGGGTGGCCTATGAGGCGGTGATGACAAACGGACAGGTGATGGACGGAGTTCTGCTGGTGGGCGGGGACAGCGTACCTGTGGTGAACCGTGGAAGGGGGATGTTCACCCTCACGCCCACAGGGGGAAACATGCCGCAGACGGTGTTTGTAGATACGGCTGGCACACGCGTGAAGTGCAGCCTGCCCAAGGCGGAAAGGGACGGAGTGAACCTCAAAGTGACCAGGGAAGGGAACATGTGGGTGATGGAAACAAGGACGGCGGGCAGCGTACCGCAGGACAGCCTCTATCTGACCGTGATGCAGCAGGGGAGGCTCAGGCATGCCTGGAAGATAGGAGGGCAGGTATTCAGCCTGTCGGTATCCGCTGACTCGCTGCCAGTGGGCGTGAACCAGGCCACGGTGTCGGATGCCTCGGGAAGGGTGTGGGCCGACCGCCTGTTCTTCGTGGGAAGGGAAGGGATGGACCGGCCTACAGTGACAATGGACGGGGAAATGCAGGGTCTGCAGCCCTACCAGAAGGTGCAGCTGGGTGTGCAATCACCGAAGGGGGGCTGCACCCTTTCGCTTGCCGTCAGGGACGCCGTCCGCCAGCACGGCAATTTCGACAACGGTTCCATCCTGACGGAACTGCTCCTGTGCAGCGAGGTGAAAGGCTTCATCCCCCGGCCGGGCTACTTCTTCGAGAAGGATGATGACGCACACCGCAACGCACTCGACCTGCTGATGATGACGCAGGGATGGCGGAGGTTCGACTGGAGGGAGATGGCTGTGAGGGGAGAATTCGAAATGCTCCATCCCGCCGAACGCACACCTGTGCTGACGGGAGTGGCGCACAAGTATGAGGCACTGAAAAAACTCGACCCCACGATGTACGGTGCCAATTATGACAGACACCTGCGGGAAACGGGGCTTGCCGACACCACTGGAACGGAAGAATCGGAGATGAAGGGGGTCAGCTACTCTATTTACGACGACAGGGGATTGCGTATTTTCCAGCATAAACTTCCTTCGGATAAAGGATGGGGAGAGGCTATCGGAGCCAGCGAGGGACTGAACAGGAGGCTTGTGCGCGACGGCGAGAAGCTGAAGCGCGAACTGAGGGTGCATAGTGAATTCCTGATGGAAGGAAGTTCGAATGCCGTGCTGGGAGATGTGAGGACACAGATGGGACGTTTCAGGATACGGATGCCCCATTTCTATGGCGCATGTCATTTCCATCTGGCGGCCAGCGACACCACGCGATGGAGCAGCAGGGACCTGAAGAAGGACAACCATCAGTGGATTTGTGCCGACGAGACCAAATATCCGGAGTATTACATAAGGCTATCCTTCCCCTATCCGCTTTTCGTAAAGCCCTATAGCCTATACCAGCAGTCTCTCGTAGAGAGGCCGGATGGGGACGGCCAGGAGGTGGCAGAACAGGGGGTGGAAACACTCAGGACACTGCTTGTGACCTCACATGCCAGAAAGGGGCTGTCAAAGAGGATGTATCAGAAACATGCCGTGGCGCTGGATGGCTACGAAGCCTTCAATCTGGCTTCGGACGCAGGCCTGATGGACGGATGGTACAATTCTTCCACGGCACTTGCCACGGGGGTGGCGCGCTATTTCAGCTCCGACATGGGGATAAACGACGACTACAGCATCATTGCCCAACTGGGTGAACAGCTGGATTTCCATCCCCTTCTGGCGCAGAGTGACCTGACGAATGAGAGCCGCACCAACCCTGGCCAGGTACGCGAGGCAGGCCTTGCCAGTTACAGGCGTACAAGCAGTGGCGTGGACAACAAAAGCGGCATGGTGGGACAATCCGGCGACCCTGTTGTCATGCAGGACGGGCTGATGCAGATAGACGGAGAAAACCCCGATAAGGCACGGATGGAATACAACTACCTGCATAATATTGATTCCATATTTGTCTTCTCGTCCTATTCGCCGCGATTGGAGGGAAACAGCCAGTATAAGGGTGCAGATGTCCCCAGCGTGAGGGTACAGTTCAAGCGTTTTGCCGATCATGGCAAGCGCGCCACCTACCGCGACCGCTACATGATGCTTCCCGGCTATGCCCATCTGGCCGAGTTCTACCATCCCGACTATTCCACCCACCGCCCCTCCCCCGAGCAGGCCGACTACCGCCGCACACTCTACTGGAACCCCAACCTGAAGCTTGATGCCGAGGGGAAGGCACAGGTACAGTTCTACAACAATGCCCGCACCACCCGCCTCAGCATCGAGGCCGCAGGCCTGTCGCCCGACGGAACCATTCTGTGGAACAAGACGGAATAAATTTTCCACCCATTCCTTGCCCATTTCGGAATAAAAGCGTAGCTTTGCAAAGGAATATGCGCGAAACGCATCAAAAAGGAGAAAGATATGAAGGAACTGAAGCGACTGCCCGTAGGCATACAGACATTTGAAAAACTCATCAAGGAGAATTGCCTCTATGTGGACAAGACTGCGTACATCTGGAACATGATTCACCTCAGCAGCTACATTTTCCTGAGCCGCCCCCGGCGGTTCGGCAAGTCGTTGCTCGTGTCCACGCTTCAGGCCTATTTCGAGGGGAAGAAGGAACTGTTCAAAGGGCTGGCCATTGAGCAGCTGGAAAAGGAATGGGTGGAATATCCCGTGTTGCGGTTCGACATGAGTCTGGGCAAGCACATGGAGAAGGAGCAGCTGGAGCGGTATCTGGGAAACCGTCTTGCCGAATACGAGGGGCGGTTTGGCATCATCCATCCGGCAACGGACAACAACGACCGTTTCACTGCATTGATTCAGGCAGCATACCATAAGACGGGCAAGAAGGTGGTCATCCTCATCGATGAGTATGACGCTCCGCTGCTGGATGTGGTGCACGAGGAAACGGCCCTGCCCATCCTGCGCAATGTGATGCGCAACTTCTACTCCCCGTTGAAGGCCTCGGACCCCTATCTGCAGTTTGTCTTCCTCACGGGCATCACCAAATTCTCCCAGCTCAGCATCTTCAGCGAGCTGAACAACCTGAAGAACATCTCCATGCGCCCCGACTATGCAGGAGTGTGCGGTATCACCGAGGAGGAGATGCTCACCCAGATGACCGACTATATCGATGATTTCGCCCAGGCTCAGCAGATTACCCGCGAAGAAGCAATAGAGGGTATGAAACGGCAGTATGACGGCTATCACTTCACGTGGCCCTCGCCCGGCATATTCAATCCCTACAGCCTGCTCAACGCCTTCCAGGACCATGAGCTGACAAACTACTGGTTCGCCTCCGGCACGCCCACCTATCTCATCGAGATGATGCGCAGGTTCGGCACCCAGCCTGCCGACATCCACCTGATGGAAGGCGATGCCAGCGACTTTGACGCGCCTACAGAAGGGATGACCACCATCCTGCCCCTGCTCTACCAGAGCGGCTATGTCACCATCAAGGGATATGACCGCGACTTCAACTACTACAGGCTCGACATCCCCAACCGTGAGGTACGCATCGGGCTCACACGCTCGCTCATTCCCGCCTATATCACACCTAACACGCTCGTGGTGAACAACACCGCCCGACGGATGGCACAGTTCATTGCCCAGGGAGATGTGGACGGAGCGCTGAAACTCCTTCAGCAGTTCCTCCTCACTGTCCCCTATTGCGACAATGCCAATTCAGAAGGACACTACCAGCAGGTACTCTACATCATCTTCACCCTTGTCACGGGCTATTTTGCGGACGTGGAAGTCCACACTCCCACAGGCCGCGTGGACATGGTGATGCGCACGCAGAATACCCTCTATCTTTTCGAACTGAAGCTCAACAAGAATGCCCAGACGGCCATGAACCAGATAGACCTGAAGGACTATGCCTCCAAGTTTTCTCTTACAGGCCTCCCCGTCGTTAAGGTTGGCATCAATTTCGACTCCGAGCGCCGCACCATCAGCGACTGGCAGATAGAGAACGCCTGAAGGAAGAAACGTTATGCGGAAAGGAAGAAAACCGATAACCCTGCCAGCAGGAATCCTCATTCTCCTGTTCACTCTGATGCCCCTGGGCGGCTGTCAGCAGGAGAACGGGGATTTTCAAAGGCAGCTCTCAGCAGCCGACTCGCTCATGCAGACGGATGCCGACTCGGCTTTCCGCATGCTCTGTGCCATGGATTCCCAGGTCTCCCTCATGCCCAAGGCCCTGCAGATGGAGCACCTGCTGCTCCGCTGCAATGCGCAGAACAAGGCCGACTCCCTCTTCTCCTCCGACAGTCTGGGTCTCCTGCTCACCCGCTACTTCGACCGCAAGGGAACACCCAACCAGCGTATGCTGGCCCACTATGTACTGGGGTGTGCCTATCGCGACATGGGCGACAGCCCCTCCGCCCTCCGTTGCTTCAATGAGGCAGTTGCTGCTGCAGATACCAGCGATACCAATTGCAACATCCGTCAACTCAGCATCATCTATGGGCAGATGGGAGGCATATATAGCAGGCAATGTTTGCCTAACGAAGCATTGAATGCATACGATCAGGCAGAATTCTATGCAGCACGCAGTGGCGACTCGTTGCGGATATACAATATATGGAGTAATAAGAGCAATGCTTATTTCTATCAGGGGAATTTTGAAAAAGGAATAAGCTTAAAGGAAAAGGCCGCAGAAGGATTACAGAACATGGGGTATATCAGGTACGCAGCACAAACCAGAGGATTATGTGTGGAGTGGCTGGCCAATAATCATCAGTGGGACAAGGCAGGAAGATTCATGAGGGATTATGTACAAAACTCTGGATACTTTGAACCCGACGGAAAAGCTGTTCCCGGCCACGAAGGATGTTATGAAATTCCGCTCTCCTACTATCTGGAGAAAGAGAATATGGATTCTGCCCGGCTATGTCTTCTTAGATGGATTCCTTATGCGAAAACCACCAATGAAAGATATGCATTGGCATTGAAAATGTGTGATTACTAAAAGAGAGGAAAAATGAATAGGCTTTCATTATGTGTATGTATATTCCTTTATTGTATGGAAGGCGGAGTTCAAGCCAGCAATGCGACAAAGACCATAGATATTTGGGGGCATATCCGAGATTCTTTTACCAATGCCAGTATCAAGGATGTGGATGTCACGCTGATGGATACAGACAGCACGGTTATAGACACGGCACGGGTTTTTGATGTGAACGAAGGCCGTGGCATTTACGATGCAACCTACAAGTTTACAGTACCTGCCATGGCACGGCATTATATCATCAAGGCATCCCATCCTAACTATGAAGATGCCTATGTAAATCTGAATATAAGATACGTGAAGCGCAACACCTTTTTCGATGCAAAGTGGCACAAAATGAAAAGGCGTAACACCCCCATCCTTTCGATGGAGCATCAGCTGGATGAAGTGGTTGTTAAGGCGTCCAAGGTGAGGTTTGCCTATCATGGCGATACGCTTGTCTACAATGCGTCCGCATTCAATGTGCCTGAAGGGAGTATGCTTGACGGACTGCTGAAAAAGATGGATGGTGTGGAAGTGGATGACAATGGTAATATCACTGTGAATGGCCGGCATGTAGATTACCTGACACTCAATGGACGTGACTTCTTTAAAGGTAAGAACCAGGTGATGCTGAACAATCTGCCTTATTACACCGTTCAGAAGGTGGAGTTCTACAGTAAATCCAGTGAACGCAGTGATGTATTGGGATTCGACATTGACCAACGCGAATATATTGGTAATGTACAACTGAAACGTGAATACAGCATTGGTTATATGGGCAATGTTGAAGTGGGTGGTGGTGTGGCGTCACAGAACAATCTGGACGGCACAACCGATATCACAGCCGACCGGTATCTGACACGTGGTTTTGGTCTGAGATATACGGGAAACACACGTCTGACGATGATGGGTGGAATCAACAATGTGGGTAAGGGTTCCAGTGCCGATGGAAGCGGGAACTGGAATGATTATGAAGATACGAGAAGGACAACAAACAAGGCCATCATCGCCAATCTGATGCTGAACAGCAAGGGCGGCAGTATAACAAACGAAACGCATTGTTACGTGAACAATAATCTTTGGAATACCCAGCAGAGGACATTTCGGGAAGACTATCTCATTGAAAACCAAACATTTCAGCAAAATCTCAACACGGAAGATGTTAATAACAAAGGCTTCTCGTTCGACAATACACTCAAAATAAACAAATCGCTATCCTCTGTTCCATTTTATTTCAGATCTAACATATTTGCATATAAAGAAAACGGGCATACGACAACATATGATAACGCCATGATGATGGATGCAAATCCATGGGAAGCAGATGTCATAGATGCCGACACCATCCATCAGCAAATCTCGTTCAATTGCCTGCATGCAGATGGACTACAATTATCCACAATAAACGATGTCACGTTGAAACTACCCTGGGGCGACCATGCCGACCTAAAACTCTTTGGCAATTATATCAGGGATAACAATGAAGCAAATCTGCTCAAGCAATACAGAATCCGCAAACAAGCCGATACAGGTATGGACGAAAACCGATACGATGACATTCCCAGTAAGAATGCATGGGGAGGATTGAATCTGGACTATTCGTTAAATTGGTTGAGCGGGTGGAGGCTGGAATTAGCCGTATCATACCGGAAGGATTACAAATCAAATGATTATGATTATTATCGACTGGATCGTCTGGGTGGAATGTATGCTCACTTTAACCCTCAAATCCCCAGTCCTATTCTTCCTTCAAACCGCGATTCTTTGTTGATGTGCAAGGACACCGATTTGTCAGGTCAATTCACATACAACCAGGATTGGATGCAGAACTATCTGAAATGGGTCTATACTCGCAACAAAGACGGCAACTACGTATATTTCGATTTCAGACTGGCTAACGACTATTATCACCGACATGTTGACTATCGTAGTGACATTCAGAATGATTATGTTTTTAGGAATTATGTGTGTTTCTATCCGTCAGTCCTGTATGAAATTGGGCGTGACAACATGCACCGGCACTTTTTCATTAAGGCAAATATGGAGGAATCTATGCCCAATGAGACATACATCCTCAACATCATAGACAGAACTGACCCATTGGTCATTAGAAGGGGCAACCCTGGCTTGAAGAAAACAACTACATACAAAATTACTTCCTACTATCAGACTAACGGGAAGAACGACTTCTTCTCATACCTTTCCATCGACGGATCCATTATTAGGAATGCTGTTGCTCAAGGCTATGTTCAGGATGCTGTTACAGGTGTAAGAACCTATAAGCCCGAAAACGTAAACGGCAACTGGAATGTCAGGACCGCATATAAACTGGGAGGAGCTATGGGTCACGAGAAACACTTCCATTGGACGTTAAGCACCTCTTACCTATTCAACCACAGTGTGGATCTAGCAGGAACAGTGAATGAGCAAAAGAGCCTGCTCAGTACCGTTCTAAGCCATTCTGTTTCATTGATGCCAATCGTAAAATATAATCTCAACAAATTGACAGTCAGTGTGAAGGGGAATATTGATTGGATCAATTACAACCGGTGCCATGACCCTCTACAGGGCACTCAGAACATCTTCAATATCCAGTACGGAGGGGACTGTATTTACACCTTTCCCTTCAGACTACAGGCCTCTACGGACATTACTATGTTGTCTAACCGGGGATTCGAAGATGAATATATGAATATGTGCAAACTACTCTGGAATGCCCAATTGGCCTATCCATTTTTCAAGGGTAAAATGCTTGCTAAACTAAACTGCAATGACATCTTAGGTCAACGCAACAATATCAAGTATGAAGTGAACGCCCAAGGCCGTACAGAAAAATGGACGAACAGCATCGGACGCTATATAGTTCTTTCATTACAATGGAAAATAAAATAATCTCTGATACGGAATACAGTAGAATAAATATGGTTGAAGGCCAGCCTAAATTATTAAAAAGAACTTTAAACATGATGTGGCAAATTCATAGAATAGAAAGCGGATTGGGCTCAAAACTTGTTCATCATATAGAGTCCCCTGCACATTGGCTAGCCATGGTTGATAAACGAATTCAACCCTTGCTTTTGCGCATCGTGGGATTGATGAATGATGAATGAGGTTGCCTTCGAGGAGTATCATATAATACTGCCTGATGGCAGTTAACATCATTGCCGATAAGATTAATAACCTTGCGGGGGTAAGATTATTAATCTTGCGGCAGTAAGGTTATTAATCTTGTCGGCGGGGAGGTTATATCTGTTTTTCCCTTCAGATAGTTTCAGTCCGCGGGACTTATGGCAAATGTTCGCCGATTTAGTCCTCATAGGTAGGGTGTGCAGGGAAATACGTTTCATGCCTCGATATGAGATTATGCCGCTCCTTCTTGGTGGGGTGTGGACGTGAATCCCAGACCCCTCGGTTCCCCTGTTTAGGGGGATGAGAACGCCATGGAAGGTAGGGTGCTCAAAATCGTTGTTAGGTGATGGAGAAAGGGGATGTTTATTCTGTTCCCCTGTTTAGAGAGAGGAAACTACGCCCTGAAGGGGCAACCTGATACCAGCCCAGGGCAGAATGGAGCGAAGCGGAATGGCGCCCTGGGTTAAAAAGCCCGACAAAACAAGTCGCCCTGCAGGGGCAAAAGAACCACCCACACGTTGCCGCGATGACACTTATCCCCTTACTGGTAGTCCTGCCTTTGCCCCTGTGGGGCGACGGATTGTATGCGCGTCGCGATAACCCAGGGTGCCGCTTTGCTCTGCCCTGGGCTGGTGGCTTGCTGCCCCTCCAGGGCGTTTTGAACTTATTCCGCCCCTTCATGGCTTAGTGCGTATGCGGACACTGGCCAGAGCGTCCACAGTGTCCCGCGTCCACTGGAACCGATTTGCACCTGCACACCCCACACACTGCTGCCCTGTTTTGAGGCCTGGAGAGAAAAAAATAGAGAAAAAAAGATTGTTTTTTGAGTTAATAAATACTAATATATATCGCGCGCGATGTAGACTTAGAGTTAGTATAAATGAACAGTTGATTGATAGATAGAATATGGGGTTTATGTCCCAATTCGGTTACTGTGGACGCGGGACACTGTGGACGCTCAGGGCATCGGGCGGTGCCGCGTTGCTGCCTAACTGGGAAAAATTTGCTGCCCAACTGGGTAACAAAATTTCTCCAGTTAGGGAAAAAAGAGACCCCATTTTCTCCCTCTAAAGGCCCTTGACAAGCGGGTGTCCCGCGTCCACTGCGATACGCCTGTGAGCGCGCACACACGAGGGGACGGCCAGATTGCACGGCAGGTCGGAAACGAGGCGGCGCCAGGTCGGAAACCTCTTGCAGGAACGGAAACCTTGTCGTAACTTTGCACCGTCGGAATGCCGGTAAGGATGCAAGTCACCATCGGCAGAAGACACATAAACAGACAAATGGCATCACTAAAAAACTTTTCACTCATGAACATCCTTGCACATCACCGTTTCCACACCGCGATACACCACAATGACCTTGTGGAGCACTGTATGGCCAATGTTTCCGCCCACAGGCCTTGCCGTTGTAGGGGTTGGCATCCAATCGGCTCTGCCGCTTGGCTTGTCCAAGAACTCCGATTCCGAGCACCGCATACGGATGAAGGGCTTCTCCTACGCCGCCGAGTTCTACCATACCGACTACTCCACCCACCGTCCTTCCCCCGAACAGGCCGACTACCACCGCACACTCTACTGGAACCCCAACCTGAAACTGGATGGCGAGGGGAAGGCACAGATGACGTTCCTACAACAATGGCCGCACCACCCGCCTCAGCATCGAGGCCACAGGCCTGTCGCCCGACGGAACCATTCTGTGGAACAATACGGAGTAAATTTTCCACCCATTCCTTGTCCATCTCGGAATAAAAGCGTAGCTTTGCAGGTGAATAGGCACGAAACGCAGCAAAAACCAGCATGGATATGAACAAACTGAAGCGGTTGCCCGTGGGCATACAGACATTTGAGAAGGTCATCAATGGGGATTACCTCTATGTGGACAAGACGGAATACATCTGGAACATGGTCCACCTGAGCAACTATATCTTCCTGAGCCGCCCCCGGCGGTTCGGCAAGTCATTGCTTGTGTCCACGCTCCAGGCCTATTTCGAGGGAAAGAGGGAACTGTTCAAGGGGCTGGCCATGGAACGGCTGGAGAAGGAATGGGTGGAATATCCTGTGCTGCGTTTCGACATGAGCCTGGGCAAGCACATGGAGAAGGACCAGCTGGAGCGGTATCTGGGAAACCGCCTTGCCGAATACGAGGGGCGGTATGGCATCACCCATCCGGCAACGGACAACAACGACCGTTTCACTGCATTGATTCAGGCAGCATACCATAAGACGGGCAAGAAGGTGGTCATCCTCATCGATGAGTATGACGCTCCGCTGCTGGATGTGGTGCACGAGGAAACGGCCCTGCCCATCCTGCGCAATGTGATGCGCAACTTCTACTCCCCGTTGAAGGCCTCGGACCCCTATCTGCAGTTTGTCTTCCTCACGGGCATCACCAAATTCTCCCAGCTCAGCATCTTCAGCGAGCTGAACAACCTGAAGAACATCTCCATGCGCCCCGACTATGCAGGAGTGTGCGGTATCACCGAGGAGGAGATGCTCACCCAGATGACCGACTATATCGATGATTTCGCCCAGGCTCAGCAGATTACCCGCGAAGAGACCATCACCGGGCTGAAACGGCAGTATGACGGCTATCACTTCACGTGGCCCTCGCCCGATATTTTCAATCCTTTCAGCCTGCTCAACGCCTTCCAGGACCATGACTACACCAACTACTGGTTCTCGTCGGGCACTCCCACCTATCTCATCGAGATGCTGCGGAAGTTCAACGTTGTACCGTCGAAAATCGGCGGCGGAAGGGTGCTGGCATCAGCCTTCGATGCGCCAACCGAGAACATGAAGAGCATCACCCCGCTACTCTATCAGAGCGGCTACGTCACCATCAAGGACTACAACCGTGCGACAAGACTGTACACCCTCGACATCCCGAACAACGAATTGCGGGTAGGGCTGATGGACAGCCTCTTGCCCAATTATGTGGCCGAGTATGCCGATGAAGGGGGCACCACGATAGGCTACATGTACGAAGCCCTGCTCAATGAAGACCTCGACAGGATGTTCCGCCTCCTGCAGGCCTATCTGCTGACAGTCCCCTATTGCGACAACGCCAACTCTGAAGGACATTACCAGCAGCTGCTCTATGTCATCTTCTCGCTCTTCGGCAGATATGTGGACGTGGAGGTCCACACACCGACAGGCCGTGTGGATATAGTGATGAAGACGGCCAAGGCCCTTTATCTCTTCGAACTGAAGCTCAACATGTCCGCCCAGGCAGCCATGGACCAGATCGACCTGAAGGACTACGCCTCCAAGTTTTCCCTCTCAGGACTGCCCATAGTGAAGGTGGGCATCAATTTCGATCCCGAGCGCCGCACCATCGGGGACTGGAGGATAGAGCAAGTCTGAACAGATACAGCCAGCTTCTGTTACAGCTCCGCCATCCTTTGGTCAAAGCCCTTGGCTCCTCCTTTTTCTCCAAACATCCTTTGGTGGAGCCGTGACCGCATCATGCTGATTACCCCCTATGTATGAAAGTGTTTCTTTTCTTCGTTTATTCCAAAGAAATTGAGTACCTTTGTGGCCGAAAACAAACAAATAATATATTCTGAAAATGGCAAGAGATTATAATTTTCAAGAAATTGAAAGAAAATGGCACCAGAAATGGAATGAACTCCATACATATAAGGTGACTGAGGACGAGGAAAAAAAGAAGTTTTATGTGCTCAACATGTTCCCCTATCCCAGTGGGGCGGGGCTCCATGTGGGGCATCCCCTTGGCTATATAGCCAGCGACATTTACGCACGCTATAAGCGCCTGCAGGGATTCAATGTGCTCAATCCCATGGGCTATGATGCCTATGGCCTGCCTGCCGAACAGCACGCCATCAAGACGGGACAACACCCCGAGATAAGCACTTTCCAGAATATCGACCACTATCGCGAGCAGCTGGACAAGATAGGATTCTCGTTCGACTGGGACCGCGAGGTGCGCACCTGTACGCCCGACTATTACCACTGGACACAATGGGCCTTCCAGAAGATGTTCGGCAGTTTTTTCTGCAACAAGGAGCAGAAGGCCAAGCCCATTGAGGCACTTGTCGCCCATTTCGAGAAGGAGGGAACGGCCGGCTGGGATGTGGCCTGCACCGAGGAGATGCAGTTTACCGCGGAGGAGTGGAACAGCTGGGACGAGAAGAAGCAGAGCGATGTGCTGATGAACTACCGTCTGGCCTTCATGGGAGAGACCATGGTGAACTGGTGTCCCCAGCTGGGCACCGTGCTGGCCAACGATGAGGTGGTGAACGGAGTGAGCGAGCGTGGAGGCTATCCCGTGGAGCAGAAGAAGATGCGCCAGTGGTGCCTGCGTGTGAGCGCCTACAGCCAGCGTCTGCTGGACGGGCTGGACACCATCCAGTGGAGCGACAGCATCAAGGAGACCCAGAAAAACTGGATTGGACGCAGCGAGGGTACCGAGGTGGAGATAAGCGTGGCCGACAGTGACATCCGCTTTACCATCTTCACCACCCGTGCCGACACGATGTTTGGCGTCACCTTCTTCGTGCTGGCTCCCGAGAGCGAGCTGGTGGACCAGGTGACCACAGCCGGGCAGCGTGCCCAGGTGGACGAATACATAAAGTATGTGAAGAGCCGCACCGAGCGCGAGCGCATGATTGACCACACGGTGACGGGCGTGTTCTCCGGTGCCTATGGCATCAATCCCATTACGGGCGACCGTTGCCCCATCTACATAGCCGAATATGTGCTGGCAGGCTATGGCACGGGCGCCATTATGGCGGTGCCTGCCCATGACAGCCGCGACTATGCCTTTGCCAGGCATTTCGGCCTGCCCGTCATCCCGTTGGTGGAGGGAGCCGATGTGAGCGAGGAGAGCTATGATGCCAAGGAGGGCATTGTCACCAACTCGCCCGTGAGCAAGGACAAGAGTGTGGAATATGACGGTGAAACCCTTTGCCTGAACGGTCTCAGCATCAAGGAGGCCATCCGGGAAACCAAGCGATTCGTGAGCGCTCACAATCTGGGACGCGTGAAGGTGAACTACCGCCTGCGCGATGCCATCTTCAGCCGCCAGCGCTACTGGGGCGAACCCTTCCCCGTATATTACAGGCACGGCATTCCTACGATGATTCCCGAGGACTGTCTGCCCGTGAAACTGCCCGAGGTGGAGAAGTTCCTCCCCACCGCCACCGGCGAACCCCCATTGGGCAATGCCCAGATGTGGGCATGGGACGAGGTGAACAGAAAGGTGGTGGACAAGGCGCTCATCGATGACAGTACCGTCTTCCCCATCGAGCTGTACACCATGCCGGGATTTGCCGGTTCCAGCGCCTACTACCTGCGCTATATGGATCCCAAGAACGATAAGGCACTCGTGAGCGAAAAGGCTGCCTCCTACTGGCAGAATGTGGACCTGTATGTGGGCGGCAGCGAACATGCCACAGGCCACCTCATCTATTCGCGCTTCTGGAACAAGTTCCTTTTCGACCTGGGAATCAGCAAGAAGGAAGAGCCCTTCCAGAAACTCATCAACCAGGGTATGATTCAGGGATGGTCCAGCTTTGTGTTCCGTGTGAAGGGTACACAGACGTATGTGAGCTATGACCTGCTGGATGTGCAGTATGACGATGCCGCCAAGAAGAACCGCTTTTTCTACCAGGGCACCGAGGCCGACCCCATCTATACAGACATAAGCACCGTGAAGAACGGCAACCAGCTGGACGTGGACAAGTTCCGTGCATGGATGCCCGAGTTCAAGGAGGCCCGGATTGTCACCAACGAGGCCGGACACTATATCATCAGCCAGGCCATTGAGAAGATGTCCAAGTCGAAGTACAATGTGGTGAACCCCGATGATATCTGCGAGCGCTATGGAGCCGACACACTCCGGTTGTATGAGATGTTCCTGGGCCCCATAGAGCAGAGCAAGCCCTGGGACGTGGCCGGCATAGACGGATGCTTCCGTTTCCTGAAGAAGTTCTGGACGCTCTATTTCGACAAGGAGGGAAACGTGAGCTGTGACGACAGCGAGCCCACAGCCGACAATATGAAGAGCCTTCACAAGCTCATCAGGAAGGTGACGGCCGACATAGAGGCCTTCTCCTACAACACCAGCGTGCCTGCCTTCATGGTGGCCACCACCGAGCTGTCGCAGCAGAAGTGCCGCAGCCGCAAGGTGCTGGAACCGCTGGCCGTACTGATAGCCCCCTTCTGCCCGCATGTGGCCGAGGAACTGTGGGAGGCCATGGGCCACACCACCACCGTGTGCGATGCCACATGGCCTGTGTTTGAGGAAAAATACATGGTGGAGAGCATGGTGAAAATGCCTGTTCAGTTCAATGGAAAGGTACGCTTCACGATGACCTTTGAGGCCAGTGCCACTCCTGATGCCATTCTGGAGGCCGTTATCGGTGCCCCCGAGGCAGCCAGGTATCTCGAGGGCATGGAAGTGGTGAAGAAGATTGTGGTGCCCGGACGTATTGTGAATCTCGTAATCAAACCCAAAAACTGATTTTTCCCTCTTATGTCACCGTTACTCAACAAACGCAGAATATGGGAGTTCGTGAAGGACTTCCTGGCCATCAACCTTGGGTTGGCCGTCTATTCGCTGGGATGGGCGGCTTTCCTGCTGCCCTACCATATTGCCACGGGCGCACTGGTGGGTGTGTGTGCCATCATCTATTACCTCACCAACTTCCCGATGAGCTATTCCATCCTCATCGCCAACGGTGCCCTGCTGCTCACCGCCCTGAAGCAGCTGGGATGGAAATTCACCCTGAAGACAGCCTATGCGGTGGTGGCCCTCTCCACCTATCTGGAGGTGGGACAGAAGATGGTCACCGATGCCAATGGCCAGCTCATGCAGCTGTTGGGTGAGGGACAGGACTCCATGGCCTGTGTGCTGGGAGCCATACTCAACGGTGTGGGTATAGCCATCGTGTTCCTGGCCGGTGGAAGCACGGGCGGATGGGACATCGTGGCCGCTGTGGTCAACAAGTACAAGAACATCAGCCTGGGCCGTGTGCTCCTGTTTCTCGACCTCTTTGTCATAGGCTCCTGCTGGCCCATCTTCCACGACTGGCGCATGGTGGTTTTCGGATACGTCACGCTGGCCATCTACACCTATGTGCTGGACATGGTCATCAACAGTGCCCGTCAGGATGTGCAGTTCATCATCTTCACCCGCTGCCACACGGCCATAAGCGACCGCATCATCAACGAAACGGCCCACTCGGTGACCGTGCTCAACGGTGAGGGCTACTACAGTCACCAGGATGTGAAAATCCTCATCACCATCGTCCACAAGCGGGAGGCCATCAACATCCTGCGCATGATTCACGAAACGGACCCCTCGGCCTTCGTGTCGCAGAGCAGAGTGGAGGGTGTGTATGGCAATGGCTTCAATCCCATCAAGACGTGAATCAGCCCCTCCCCGGCAACGGGGAGGAGGGCATTTTTTCTGTAAGAATGAATTAGATGTTCCAAGCGATGAAGAAAGGAGAACTGTCCCTTTTGCAGGACTATGGCAAAATGTTGCTGGGCCTGGCTATCTATAGCATCGGCTATACGCTCTTTCTGCTGCCCTACCAGATTACCAGTGGTGGTGTGAGCGGTATAGCCGCTCTGATATACTATTCCACGGGCTTTCAGGCACAGTACAGCTATTTCCTCATCAACTGTGCGTTGCTGGTGTTTGCCTTGCGCATCATGGGCCGAAGCTATTTTGTTCGTACTATTGTGGCCACATCGTTGGTGAGCTTGGGCATAGGTTTCCTGCAGGACATTATCACGCAGCCCGATGGCACACTGCTCCGCTGCATAGGCGACCAGAAATTCATGGCCTGTGTAATCGGGGGCTGCATGGAGGGTCTGGGTCTGGCATTTGTGTTCCTTTCGGGCGGCAGCACGGGCGGCACCGACATCATCGCCTCGTGTGTCAACAAGTACAGGGACATCAGTCTGGGCCGCGTGATGCTCTATGCCGACATCTTCATCATCAGCTGCAGCTACCTTATCTTCCACGACATAGAGACGCTGGTGATTGGCTACCTCACGATGATGATTTCCATGAACGTGCTCGACTTTGTCATCAACGGTGCCCGCCAGAGTGTGCAGTTCATCATCATTTCCGGCAAGCATGAGGAGATTGCCGACAGTGTGGGCCGGAAGATGGAACGCGGTGTCACCATCCTGTATGGAGCAGGATGGTACAGCAAGGAACAGCGGCAGGTGCTCCTCATTCTGGCCAAGAAGCATGAGAGCCACCAGCTGTTTGCACTCATTCAGGAGATTGACCCTTATGCATTTGTGTCGATGAGCAATGTGGAGGGTGTGTTTGGAGAAGGATTCGACAAGATAAAAAGATAAGTGTATGATGGAAAAGAACGTATTGATAATGGCCACCAACAATGCACACAAGCTGGAGGAGGTGCGCCAGATATTGCAGGGACGCTATCAGGTGAAGGGACTGGCCGACATCGGCTGCCATGAGGAAGTGCCCGAGGATGCCGACACGCTCCAGGGCAATGCCCTACAGAAGGCACGCTATGTGCACGACCGCTATGGTGTGGACTGTTTTGCCGATGACACGGGGCTCGAGGTGGATGCGCTTCAGGGAGCACCAGGTGTCTATACGGCCCGCTTCGGACAGATGGGCGGATATGGGGCCAGCCACGATTCGGATGCCAATATCCGTTGCCTGCTCGACCGGTTGCAGGGAAACGAATGCCGCACGGCCCGCTTCCGCACCATCATCGCACTGGTGAAGGATGGTGAGGAGCACCTCTTCGAGGGCGTGGTGGAAGGCCACATCCTCACTTCCAGACAGGGAGAGGGCGGCTTCGGCTACGACCCTGTGTTTGCCCCCGTGGAGAGCGGAAAGGCTTTTGCCCTGATGACGGCCGAGGAGAAAAACCGAATCAGCCACCGGGGACGGGCCACACGCAAGCTGGCCGACTTCTTGCTTGGACTGACTTCTGAGATGTAATCTCTCCTGCTCACCTTTATAATTAATTAATGTATATATGAAACGGATTCTGTTGGTGCTGACTCTCCTGTTCCTGTCGCTCTCGGCCTTGCCACAAGCCATTGGACAGTGGCAGGTGTACCCCTCTTACTGGAAGGCCACCCGCAATATTTTGGTGGACGACCGTGTGTATTCGCTCTGCGATGGCAATCTGCTTGTGTATTACCCTTCCGATGGCGAGGTGCAGACACTGGATTGCCTGAACGGTCTTGGAGGGGTCCACATCAGCTATATGGCCTATAGCGATGAGGCCCACCGACTGATGCTGGTATATGCCGATGGCGGCATAGACCTGATGGATGACCAGGGTGCCCTCCAATACCTGCCCGACCTCAAGAACAAGGTGCTGGCCGGCAAGGAGGTGAAGGGGGTGAGCGTACATGGCAGTATGGCTTATCTGTGCACGGGCTTCGGCATCGTAGAGCTGGACATGAAGGAGGGTGTGTTTCGCAACACTTACCGGCTGGGACTCAGCGTGAACGGAATGACCACCGATGGCAGCCACATCTTCCTCACCACCACCAAGGGGGTGTATGTAGCCGACTGTAGCGACAATCTTTTTCAGGTGGACAGCTGGAAATGTGTCAACACCTCACAGTTCTATGAGGTGTACTGGTTCGACAATCTCCTGGTCACACGCCACAAGCAGGGAATCTATGCCCTCAATGCAGCCACGGGCAAGATAGCCCGACTGGTGAAGGGGGGAAGTTTCGGATTTCTGCGCCTCACCGATGGGATGCTCTACTGGGCAGGCAGCGATGAGGTGGGGTGGTGCAGTACTACCGACAAGGCCCAGACCGTGGAGATGGACAACGAATGGCTGGATGTGTCGGCTAAGGCCGGTACCCTGTGGGTGAGCGAGGGAATGCAGGGATTGCGCTGCTATGGGGTGGAGGGCAACAGCCTGCAGCCCACGGCTGGACCTGTGCAGCCGAATAGTCCTGCCCACGACCTCTTCTACCGCATGCAGTGGGCAGGCGACCGCTTGCTGGTGGCTGGTGGCATCAACACAGTGGAATCCATCTACAATCCGCCTACAGCCATGTACATGCAGCATGGCGAATGGGTGAATCTGCCTCCGCTCACTGCGGAGGACTGTCCCGATTCGTATGAAGGCATGGTCATCTCCAATACTACCTCACTGGTGCAGGACCCGGCCGATGAGAACCATCATTTTGCCAGTCTCCACCGCAATGGCTTGTGCGAGTATCGTGACGGACAGTTGGTCCACTTCTATCACAGCGACAACAGCCCGCTCCGCAGCATCCTGCCCTCAGTGTCCAAGTACTACAACTATGTGTCCTGTGCCGGACTCCAGTATGATGTGGACGGAAACCTGTGGATGCTGTGTAGCGAAACGGACACCATCGTGCGTGTGATGAAGCCGGAAGGCCGGTGGGTGGCACTGTATTACAGCGAAATAGCGGGCGTGTCGATGTGTGACGACTATCTCCTGCATTCCAGCGGTCTGGTGTTTCTCAATAGCCGCCGCACCACCCACAAGGGATTCTTCTGCTTCGACACCAGGGGCACGCTTGAGAACACCATCGATGACCTGCACGTGCTCCGTTCCACCATTGTCAACCAGGACGGAACCAGCTATGCACCCAACGAGTTTTATTGCCTGACGGAGGACCTCGATGGCCGGATATGGTGTGGCACCGACCTGGGACTGTTTGTCATCAACGATGCACGCGCTTTCCTGGATTCCGATTTCCGCTATGAGCAGGTGAAGATAGCACGCAATGATGGCAGCGGGCTGGCCGACTATTTGCTCAATGGCGTGTCGGTGTCGTGTGTCACCGTGGATGGAGCCAACCGCAAATGGGTGGGCACCCATTCCAATGGTGTCTATCTGATAAGTGCCGATGGCACAGAGCTGATCCACCATTTCACAGCTTCCGATTCGCCCCTGCTGAGCGATGCTGTGCAATGTGTGGCCGTGAATCCTGTCAGTGGCATGGTGATGATTGGCACGGATGCGGGCCTGTGCAGCTATGCGGACACGGCCACACGTCCGGAAGAGGAACTCGACAAGGACAATGTCACCGTGTTCCCCAACCCTGTCCGCCCCGACTATAACGGCACCGTGGTGGTGCGCGGGCTCACGATGGACAGCGAGGTGAAGATTCTCACTTCCTCGGGAAGGCTGGTCTACAGCGGCACCTCGGAGGGCGGCACGTTTGCATGGAACGGACGGGATGCCCAGGGAAGAAGGCTGGCCAGCGGTGTCTATCATGTGGTGGCCAGCAATGCGGAGGGAAAGAAGGCCATTGTCACACGAATCATATTTATCCGCTGATGCACAATGTCTTCATCATAGCCGATCCGCAGGACATCACAAACTGGGCCGTGAGCCGACTGCTGGTGCACCACGGCCTTGCCGTAGCTGCTTCGGTGCATGCGGCCGGCAATGCGGAAGGCCTGAAGCAGCTGCTCCAGCAGTACGCCCAGGGCGACAGGAACCCTGTGGTGGTGCTCGACTACACCCTGCTCGACCTCTCGGAGGAGGAACTGCTCATCCTGAGCCAGCGTTTCACCAGGGCGCGCTTCATCCTCTTCAGCGACCAGCTCAGTACCGAGTTCCTCCGCCGCATGCTATATGGGAGCCAGTCGTTCAGCGTGATGCTCAAGGATGACAGCATGAACGAACTTGTCGACTGCCTGCATCGTACGGCATCGGGGTTCCAATATGTGTGCCCGCGCATACTTTCGCTGGTGGAGAACGGGGATGTTGCACAGGAGGAAAAATATCCTCTCACAGCCACCGAGCGTGAGATTCTCCGTTCGCTGGCCCTGGGACACACCACCAAGGAGATTGCGGCCGAGCGTTTCCTCAGTGTCTACACCGTGACTACCCATCGCAAGAACATCTTCCGCAAACTGCATGTCAACAACGTGCAGGAGGCCGTACGCATGGCTTATCGGTTGGGCATTGCCAATCCGATGGAGTACTATATCTAGATTGTTTCACATTATCCAATAGGAATCATGAAAAGAACCTCTCTCTTCCTTCTGATGTCCGCTTGTCTGTTTTCGGCAGTAGCTGCCACACACAAGGTACATTTCGACAGCAGCCGGCGTAAGTCGGGTGCCAAGATAGCCATTCGCGACATCAATCCTTCGCTTCCCACCGACTGGACGCCCTATCGCTATGTGGGTGTGGAACTGCGGGTCACCACCACACAGCGTTTCCTTCTGGGATTCACCACAGGCCATGGCTATGACGAGCTCATGGTCCACTCGTACGTGCCGGGTCAGTGGAACCGGCTGGTCATCCCGCTCATCTATTTTTCACAGCCTCCTGCCAGTTCGGTGGATATGGCAAGCATGTACAACAAGCCCAGGCAGACGGGATGGGTGAACATAGGAGGCAATGTGGGTCCCATGACGGGAGTGGACAGCATTGGCCTGCGCCAGTACATGCCCTTCAGCGATGCCACGGTGGAGGTGCGCGACATACAGCTGTATACCCAGGACCCGGGCGATGCCTATCTGGGCAGGAAGCCGGCTCTCGACAAGCTGGGACAGAGCAATCTGGTGAAATGGGATGGCAAGGTGCGATCGCTCAAGGCACTGGAGCGCAAATGGCGTGAGGAGGAGAACGAGGTGGTGAAGGCGGACAGCCTCTATGGCTATGACACATGGGGAGGCTACAAGGCCCATAGCACCACAGGCACGGGCTTCTTCACCAAGAAGAAGGTGGACGGACGATGGTGGCTGGTGGACCCTGAAGGCAGTCTTTTCCTCAGTGTGGGTGCATGCTGCATCTACATGGGCACAGGAGGAAGTGTGAAGGACCTGGACCAGCGCATGGACATGCTGGAGCAGTTGCCTCCCGAACGCTTCATCCACACCGACCGCCGCAGTGGCAGGCGCTCGGCCAACTATTCCCTGTGGAACCTGGAACGGCGCTTTGGAGCCGACTATGAGAAGGCTGCCCTCGACCTCACCATCAAGCGCATGGACAAGTGGGGCATCAACACCATCGGAAACTGGAGCGACAGCAAGGTGGAGCGCACGGGAAGGAAGGCTTTCACTTGCACCATGCATCCTGCTGGCATCGATGGCGGGCTGTTCGGACTGGGAGACCCCTATGAGGAGGGTATCGGTGAACGGCTCCGCCAGTCGCTTTCGGCACTTATGACGGGCTATCGCGACAATCCCTGGCTCATCGGTTACTATGTGGGCAACGAGCCTACATGGCTGGAATCGGAACAGCGCGTGTGCGAAAAGCTGCTGGGCGGAGCCGACCGTGCCATGAAGCGGGCCTTGAAGGACTGGCTGGCCAGGTATGGCGATACACCGCAGACGAGACGTGAGTTCGTGTGGGACACCTTCGACCGCTATCTCACCCTTGTGGACAGCGTGCAGCACATCCTCGACCCCAACCACATGAACCTGGGCTACCGCTTTTCAAATCCCCATGCGGTGAACGAGAAGGTGGCAGCCATCTGTGCCCGTCATTTCGACATCATGAGCTTCAACTGCTATGCCATCCAGCCCGACCATAAGATGATGGACCGGCTGGCTGCATGGACCGGCCTGCCCATGATTATCGGTGAGTTCCATTTCGGGGCTGTGGACCGCGGCTTGGGCCAGTCGCTTTTCCAGGTGGCCAGCCAGCATGAACGTGGACAGGCCTATCGCTTCTATGTGGAGCAGGGATTCTCTCATCCCGCCCTTGTGGGTGTCACCTATTTCACCTGGATGGACGAGGACATCCTGGGCCGTTTCGATGGGGAGAACTACAACTGCGGACTCATCGATGTCACCAATCTCCCTTACACCGAGCAGACCCAGGCCATGATGCAGACCGCCAGTCGCCTCTACGAGGTGCATGCCGGCATCCTTCCTCCCTTTGCCGACCGTCCCCAGCGCATCGTGGGTATGGAGCGCGGAGGAGACGAATGGTAATTGCCGGCATATAACGCCCATGAAAGACCGTTCTGATGGGGTTACGCACATAGTAGTGACTCTTCTCAGTCCTCTTGTTTTTGGGGGAGGAGGGCCGGAGTAAATGCCCTGGGTATCAACCCAGTTTTACGAACCATCGCCCTACAGGGCAGGGCGTTCAAAATATTCGTTCCATTCAAGACCATATTGGCAATAAATGTTCTCCTGTATTCTACACTCCGATATGAAACTATTCCGCCCCTATGGGGCTGGATAGCGTACCGCAGGGAACGCGGAACACTTCCCTTTATTTTGAGTGTTAAACGTAGCCAACTGGGGAGATTTTGCTAGCCAACTGGAGAAAAATTGCTACCCAGTTGGGAAAAAATTGTTGCCCAGTTGGGTAGCAAAAATGGTCTGGTTGGACACCCTTTTACGCCTTTCTTCTTCTGGGCGTTCCGCGTTCCCCCCGATACGTTATGACCGTTTCTTGTCCGATGAAAGCGGACAAGTGTCCGAATACGGACATACTGGAAAATACTGTTTTCGATGATTATCAGTATGTTGCATCTTTGGCACGCCCTTTGTGACATAATAGAGAAAAGGCTAACAGAAGAATAATACAGACAGAAAAGTATGGACAGACAATTACCTCGAGAGGTCATCCGACGCAGATGGATCCGACGCATTACACAGATAACAGCGGCTATTGTGGCCGTAATTGTGGTGGGATGGATGGTGAACAGACTGCTGGGAGCGAGCGTGGACGCCGATACCCTGCAGTGGAGCTGTGTGGACCGGGGCACAGTGGAAACGAGCATCACCACCTCGGGACAGGTGGTGGCTGCCAGGGAGGAAATCATCCTGTCGCCCATCACCTCGCGCATACTGGAGGTGTGCCACCAGAGTGGTGATGTGGTGGAGGAGGGCACGCCCCTGTTGCGCCTCAACCTTTCCGAGGCACGGACAGAGGTGGAGAAGATGCGCGACGAGGGGCAGAAGATGCGCCTCCAGTTGGAGCAGTTGCGTGTGCAGCATACCACTGCGCTCTCCGACCTGAAGATGCATATCCGTGTGGACAGCATGAAGGTGGGCCGCCTGCAGGCAGAACTGGAGGGCGAACACTATCTCGACAGCCTGGGCAGCGGTACGGCCGACAAGGTGAGGCAGGCCCGGCTGGCCCTGCGCACGGCGGAGCTGGAGCTGGAACAGTCGCGCCTGCAGCTGGAGGGGATGCGCCAGCTGCAGCAGGCCGACCTCCGCATCAAGACGCTGGAACTGCAAATCTTTGAGAAGAACCTGCGTGCAGCAGAGAACACCTTGCGCGATGCCGAGGTGAGGTCGCCCCGGCGGGCTACGGTCACACGCATTGTCACACAGGTGGGTGCCCATGTGTCGCAGGGCAGCGAACTGGCAGCCGTGGCCGACCTTTCGCATTTTGTGGTGAAGTCACAGCTGGCCGAGAACATGGCCACCTGGGCAGGCACAGGCACCCGTGTGAGGGTGAAGGTGGCCGGGGTGACGCTTGAAGGCAAGGTGGGCCAGGTGGATGCAGCCAGCCAGGACGGGCTCATCACCTTTCAAGTGCAGCTGGACGAGGACAACGATCCCCATCTGCGCCCCGGCCTGCGCGCCGAGGTGTATCTGCTGAACGAGGCCAGGGAGGATGTGCTACGCATTGCCTACGGGCAGTTCGGCTACAAGTCGCCGGGCGAATACCGGCTGTTCGTGCGCACGGCAGCCGACTGCATTGAGCAGCGCACCGTGATGCTGGGCAATGCCAGCTACGACCACATAGAAGTGCTTTCCGGCCTGCAGGAGGGCGACGAGGTGGTGGTGAGCGACATGAAGGACTACATCCGCGAGCGCACGGTGGAACTGAAACAATGAACAAGTCAAATTAAAACAACATTATAATTATGATTACACTCAACGGAATCGGAAAGGTATACCGCACCGACATGATAGAGACGGTGGCCTTGGAGAATGTGAACCTCCACATTGGTGAGGGAGAATTTGTAAGTATCATGGGGCCTTCGGGATGCGGCAAGAGCACCCTGCTCAACCTGATGGGACTGCTCGACACCCCCACGCAGGGCACGCTGGAGATAGCGGGACAGAATGCACTCGGACTGTCGGACCGCGAGGCGGCACGCCTGCGCAACCAGACGCTGGGCTTTGTGTTCCAGAGTTTCCACCTCATTCCTTCGCTCAGTGTGGAGGACAATGTGATGGTGCCGCTCGTTTATCGCGGCATCCCCTATGCCAAGCGCAGGCAGATGGCACGCGAGGCATTGGAACAGGTGGGCCTGAGCCACCGCCTGCACCATCTGCCCAGCCAGCTCAGCGGCGGACAGTGCCAGCGTGTGGCCATTGCACGTGCGGTGGTGGGCAGTCCGCGCATCATCCTTGCCGATGAGCCCACGGGTAACCTGGATTCGCGCATGGGTGCCGAGGTGATGGACATCCTCCACAGCCAGTCGCGCGATGCAGGCCGCACGGTGGTGATGGTGACCCACAACGAGGAGCAGGCCCGCAGCACCGACCGCATCGTGAGATTCTTCGACGGACGTCAGGTAGAATAAAACCATCGGGCTATGAATATCAAGCAATTCCTGGTGCTGCTGAGGCAGCAACGCCTTTTCAGCGGCATCTACATCCTGTGCACAGCCCTTTCGGTGGCCTTCACCATGACGCTCTTTCTGGTCATCTACATCAAGTTCGGCCCCATCTATCCCGAGGAGAACCGTCCCCGGATGGCCATTCTGGGCAGGACCAACTACGTGAGGAACCAGCCGGGCAGTGGTGAAAGCTGGGGAAGCTGTGTGTCGCGGGCCTTGGGCGACTCCATCCGCCGTATGCCCGAGGTGGAAAGCCTCACCTGTGTGAAGGCAAGTGGTGACCATGTCCTGCTTCCCGACGGGACGTACGCCGCTGTCAAATGTGTCGATACGGATACGGACTACTGGCGGGTGTTCCGTTTCCGCTTCCTGGGCGGACGGCCTTTCAACGAGACGGAGTGTGAGGCCAAGAGCCATGTGTGTGTGGTGAGTGCATCGCTGGCACGCAAGGTGTTCGGCCACACCGATGTGGTGGGGCGCGAACTGACCACCGACAACCAGACGTTGCAGATACTGGGCGTGGTGGAGGAGGCCAGCTGTGCCATGTCAAGCAGCTACGCCCACCTGTGGAAACCCGTAAGCATCGAGGAATACACAGACAGCAGGGCACCCTATATGGGTCCCTTCAGGCTGTTCATGCTGTTGCGACGGGCTTCCGACATGGATGCGCTCAGGCAGCGTGTGGCCCGCATGGAGGATCGCATCAATGCGGCCAGCGTGCACGGTCCCGACGACATGGTTTTCCATCTCTGGGGCCAGCCCGACCCCTTCTGGCAGGCCCCTTTCCGCTCGAACCAGAACATCAACATGCAGGATTTCCTGCGCAAGGTGGTGTCGATGCTGCTGGCCTTCCTGCTCATTCCGGCCATGAACATGTGCAGCATGGTGTCGAGCCGTGTGAACGGGCGCATCAGCGAGATGGGCATACGGCGTGCCTATGGTGCCACACGCAGGCGGCTGCTCTGGCAGGTGCTGCAGGAGAATTTCCTGCTCACGCTCATTGCCAGCATGGGCGGCCTGCTGATAAGCTATGTGATGATGATTGCGTGTGCCGACTGGCTCCCCTTCCTCTTCGAGACCTATTTCTGCGAGGGTGAAAAGGTGAGCATCCATCCCGACATGCTCTTCTCGGGCTGGGTGATGGCTGCGGTGCTGGTGGTGTGTATGGTGCTGAGCCTGGTGTCGGCAGCCGTGCCCACAATGTGGGCCCTGCGCAAGCCGGTGACCGAGGAAATCAACCACAAGCGATAGCACTTCTGTATTTAACTGAACTCACAACAACAAAAAGAAAGAAACTATGATTCGACTGATATTTCACCAGATATGGAACCAGCGCAGGCAGAACCTCTGGATATGGCTGGAACTGATGGTGCTGAGTGTATTCATCTGGATGGTCATGGACCCGCTTTTTGCCACCATCTGCATCAAGCGCCTGCCTGCAAACTTTGACAGGGACCATCTCTATATCGTGGACCCTGCCTATGCCCAGTCGGGACCCGCCTACAAGCCAGAGGCCGACAACGACTCCTGCTACAAGCTGCAGCTCGACCTCCTGCTCACCCAGCTCAATGCCCATCCCATGACCGAGGCGGTGTGCATCATCCAGGACCGATGGAACTTCCCGGGCGGGGAAAGCTGGAACGGGGCCTATTTCTACCCCGATACAACAGCAGAAAGAAAAGCAATAGAGGCTTGCGACGGGGATTACAGCAAGATGGTGGCCCCCCATGCCCAGTGGTATGTGGGCCAGTATTGCGAGGGGCTGGAGCAATGGACCGACATGCCCTACACACTGGGGCTGCGCGATGCCGCCACGGGCGAACCGCTCCATGCCCGCCCCGACGATGCCAAGCAGGGCATCTGCTACATCTCTGCCAAGACCGCACGCATGCTCTATGGCACCGAGCAGGCCAAGGGCAACAACCTCTATGCCGCGGGCAATGGCGGCAACATGCGTGTGGGCGGCGTGTATGGCGACATCAAGCACAAGGACTACGACACGCCCTATCCCTCTGTGATATTGTCGCGGTACTACTCCTGGCGAAAGCCCAAGGACTATACGGTGCTTGTGCGCCTGAAGCCCGATGTGGATGGCGCAGCCTTCGAGAAGGCCGTTCAGGAAGACGTGTTACGGCAATGCCGCATAGGCAACACCCTTCGCTTTGAGCTGTCCTCGGTGCGGCAGATGACCGAACTGCTTTCCGAGGGGGCAGGTGCCAACAATCTGGTGCGGCTCCACATGGCCCTGGGAGGCTTTGGGCTGCTGTGTGCGTTTCTGGGCGTGACGGGTCTCTTCTGGGTGCGCTGCATCGGCCGCAGGCAGGACATGGGTGTGATGCGCTCCATGGGGGCCACCCGTCTGGGTGTGGTGCGCCAGATGCTTTGCGAGAGTGTGCTGCTGTTCGTGATGGCCTTTGTGCCTGCCATGATTCTGGTGGGCATCAAGGTATATCTGAAGGGCTACGACTGTGGCATCGACGGCAGGCTCAACCTGGACTATTGGTTCCTCAGGCTTGTGCCCCATGTATCCGTGGTTACGCTGATTTCCTTTGTGCTGATGCTGCTTGCCGTCCTGCTGGCCACCTGGATTCCCGTGTACCGTGCCAGCCGTACCATCCCAAGCGATGCGCTGCGCGATGAATAGAAGACGGGGAATCCGATGGATGTCAAACGAATAAATGTCATTAGAATATGAATATCAAGCAATTCCTGGTGCTGATGAGGCAACAACATCTGTTCAACATCATCTACATCCTGTGCACAGCCCTGTCCGTGGCCTTCACCATGACGCTCTTCCTGGTCATCTACATCAAGTTCGGCCCCATCTATCCCGAGGAGAACCGTCCCCGGCTGGCCGTATTGAGCTGGATAAACTACACAAACGAGACTACCCAGAGCAACAGCAAAGTGTCGCGGGCCTTGGGCGACTCCATCCGCCGTATGCCCGAGGTGGAGAGCCTCACCTGCGTGAGTTCGGGAGATGCCAATGTACGCCTTCCCGACGGGTCTTTTGCCTTCGTCAAGCATGTCTCCACCGATGCCGACTACTGGCGGGTGTTCGGTTTCCGCTTCCTTGGAGGACGGGCCTTCAGCGAGGCCGAGTGTGAGGCCAGGAGCCAGGTTTGCGTGGTGAGTGCTTCGCTGGCACGCAAGGTGTTCGGCCATACCGATGTGGTGGGGCGTGAACTGTCTACCGAAAGTCAGACGTGGCAGATTCTGGGTGTGGTGGAGGAGGGCAGCAGTGCCATGTCCGGCAGCTACGCCCACATGTGGACACCTGTTTGCACTAAGGAGCAGATAATGAGCCAGACTCCCCTTTTGGGCAGTTTCACGCTCTTTATCCTCTTGCGGAAGGCTTCCGCCTTGGATGCGCTCAGGCAGCGTGTGGCCCGTATGGAGGAGCGCATCAATGCGGCCAGTGTGCATGGTGCCGACGACATGACCCTCCATGTCAGTGGCCAGCCCGACTATTTCTGGCAGTCTCCGTTCCGCATAAACGAAAACATCAACATGATGGAATTTGTGCGCGAGGTGGTGTCCATGCTGCTGGCTTTCCTGCTGATTCCTGCCATGAACATGTGCAGCATGGTGGCAAGCCGTGTGAACGGGCGCATCAGTGAATTTGGCATACGGCGTGCCTACGGTGCCACACGCCGCCAGTTGCTCTGGCAGGTGCTGCAGGAGAATTTCCTGCTCACGCTCATTGCCGGCATCGGCGGCTTGCTGCTCAGCTATGTGATGATGATTACCTGTGCCGACTGGCTCCCCTTCATCTTCGAGACATTCCATTTTTCGTATGACGAGAAGGTGAGCATCCACCCCGATATGCTCTTCTCGGGCTGGGTGATGGGCGCGGTGCTGGTGGTGTGTCTGGTGCTGAATCTGGTGTCGGCAGCCGTGCCCACGCTGTGGGCTTTGCGCAAGCCTGTGACCGAGGAGATAAACCATAGGAGGTAGCTTAGAGAACTGAGCTTAGAGCTTAAAGACAAAACGATAGCAATAACAGAAACGATATGATTCGACTGATATTTCACCAGATTTGGAACCAGCGCAGGCAGAACCTCTGGATTTGGCTGGAACTGATGGTGCTGAGTGTGTTCATCTGGATGGTCATGGACCCGCTCTTCACCATGGTATGCATCAGGCGCCTGCCTGCAAACTTCGACAGGGAGCATGCCTACGTCGTGTCCCCCGTCTACGCCCAGTCGGGACCCGCCTACAAGGCAGAGGCCGACAACGACTCCTGCTACAAACAGCAGCTCGACCTTCTGCTCACCCAGCTCAATGCCCATCCCATGACCGAGGCGGTGTGCATCATCCCGGACCGATGGAATTTTCCGGGCGGAGGATCCTGGAACGGGGGCTATTTCTATCCCAGCAGGGCAGCATCAGAGAAGGCAAAGGATGAAGGCCATGGAGCTTCCGGAAAGAGCGTCAGCCTCTCTTCCCAGTTTTTTGTAGGTTTATATTGCGAGGGACTGGAACAGTGGAGCGACATGCCCTACACACTGGGGTTGCGCGATGCCGCCACGGGCGAACTGCTCCATGCCCGACCCGACGATTCCAAGCAGGGAGTCTGCTACATCTCTGCAAAGGCGGCACGCATACTTTATGGCACCGAGCTGGCCAAGGACAGCAGCTTCTATGAACCGGCTGGTGGCGTTGACATGCGTGTGGGTGGCGTGTATAAGGATGTAAAGCAGCAAAACTACCTGATTCCTGCTCCCTCTGTGATATTGTCAAAATACGATTGTTGGCAAACTCCCAAGGATTTTTCCGTGATGGTGCGCCTGAAGCCCGATGTGGATGCCGTTGCTTTCGAGAAAGCCATTCTGAAGGATGTGCTCCTGCAATGCCGCATAGGCAACACCCTTCGTTTTGAACTCTTCTCAGTCCGGAAAAGAGCGGAACAAATGGCAGAGAATATGGGTGCCAACAATCTGGTGCGGATTCATCTGGCTCTGGGAGGCTTTGGGCTGCTGTGTGTGTTCCTGGGCGTGACGGGCCTCTTCTGGGTGCGCTGCATCGGCCGCAGGCAGGACATGGGTGTGATGCGTTCCATGGGGGCTACCCGTCTGGGTGTGGTGCGTCAGATGCTTTGCGAGAGTGTGCTGCTGTTCGTGCTGGCCTTTGTGCCTGCCATGATTCTGGTGGGCATCAAGGTTTATCTGAAAGGCTATAACCTTGATTTCTGGCTCAATCAGTCCGACACGGACTTCTGGTTCCTCCGCACCGTGCCCCACGTGTCGGCGGTTACGCTGCTATCCTTCTTATTTATGTTGATTATAATCCTGCTGGCCACATGGATACCCGTGTACCATGCCAGCAAAACCATGCCAAGCGATGCGTTACATGATGAATAGTAGAAATAGAATATGGTGGTGTGCATGGCTGCTCCTGCATGCCGTGGTGATGGATGCACAGGTGCGACGGATTACGCTACAGGATGCGGTCCTGCTGGCACGCACGGGCAGTGTGGAAGCACAATCGGCCCTGTCGCAGCTTCGCAGCAGCTATTGGAGTTATCGTTCTTTTCGTGCCGACCAGCTTCCCGAGGTGTCGCTCTCTGCCACGCTGCCTTCCTACAGCCGCAGCTATTCGGCCTATCAGGAAAGCACGGGTGCCTACACCTATGTGATGAGTGACTATCTGCAGTCGACTGCCTCCATCAATGTGAGGCAGAACCTGTGGCATACGGGCGGAACCGTCACGCTCACATCCTCGCTCGACTATCTCAACCAGCTGTCGGGACAGAGCGGGCACCGCTTTATGTCGCTGCCTCTGGCGTTGCGCCTGAGCCAGCCCCTGTGGGGTGTGAACAGCATGAAGTGGAACCACCGCATAGAGCCTGTGCGCTATGCCGAGGCCAAGGCCCAGTTCCTCACGGCCACCGAAGAGGTGACTATGCGCACCATCCAGCTTTTCTTCTCGCTGCTTCTGGCCCGGGAGAATGTGGAGGTGGCCCGCCAGAACCTGCAAGGCATGGAGCGGCTGTATGAGGTGGGGCAGGCAAAGCGGCGCATGGGGCAGATGAGCGAAAGCGAACTGATGCAGCTGGAGCTGGAACTGCTGAACGCACGCAGCGCGCTCACCACCAACGAGAGTACGTGGCGCAGCAGCATGTTTGCCCTGCGCACCCATCTTGCCATCGGGGAGGAAGTGGAGCTGGAGGCTGTGCTCCCCGACACGCTGGCTGCCTGCACGCTCGACTACGGGCAGGTGCTCGACAAGGCTCTGCTCCATCATGCCCATGCACTCACCCTCAGGCGCCGGCAGCTGGAGGCCGACTATTCGGTGGCCCAGGCCAAGGGCAACATGCGGCAGATAAGCCTCTATGCACAGGTGGGCTACAACGGCACTGACAGGCGCATCTCTGATGCCTACCAGCATATCAGGGGCAGCCAGCAGGTGGAGGTGGGATTCTCCGTCCCCATCCTAGACTGGGGCAAGCGCAAGGGGCAGCTGCGTGTGGCACAGGCCAGCCGCGAGGTGGTCAGGAGCCAGATAAGGCAGGAGGACCAGCAGTTCAGGCAGGACCTGTATGTGCTGGTGGAGCAGTGCAACAACCAACGCCGCCAGCTCTCCATCGCCATGGCTGCCGACACGCTGGCCCAGCGCCGCTACGATACGGGGATGAAAACATTTGTGATTGGCCGCATCTCGATGCTCGACCTCAATGATGCCCGTCAGAGCAAGGACTATGCCCGACAGGCCCGCATCTCGGAACTCTACAGGCTGTGGTATTATTACTACCAGCTGCGGAGCCTCACCTTGTGGGATTGGGAAAGGAATGAGCCTCTGGAGGCAGATTTTGATGCCATCATTCACCGAAAAGAGAATTTTTAGCTATCTTTGCAGCATGATACTAATAATTGATGATGACTTGGCCGTGAGGAAATCGCTGGTTTACCTGCTGGAGAAGGCCGGCTACACGGCGAAAGCTGTGGAAGGCCCCCCTCAGGCGGTAGCTTCCTTGCGTACAGAGGTGCCCCAACTGATACTCATGGACATGAATTTTTCATTGTCCACATCAGGTGAGGAGGGACTGCGTCTGTTGTCGCAGGTGAAGCGCATGGTGCCCGGTGTCCCGGTAATACTGATGACAGCATGGGGCAGCATCGACCTTGCCGTGAAGGGGATGCATGCAGGTGCCTTCGATTTCCTCACCAAGCCGTGGGACAACCTTACACTGGTGCATCGTGTGTCCATGGCCCTGGAGCTGACTGCCTCGCCGGCCGAGCGTGTCGCACCTGACGAGTCCGTGCAGGCCCGGCATCGTATCATTGGCTGTAGCCAAGCCTTGCGTGAGGTGATGCAGACGATACAGCGCGTGGCTCCCACACAGGCTTCGGTGCTCATCACTGGCGAGAGCGGTACGGGTAAGGAACTGGTGGCCGAGGCCCTTCATGCCATGAGCCGTCGCCGGGGCAGGCCTTTTGTCAAGGTGAATCTGGGCGGCATGTCGGCCTCGCTGTTCGAGAGCGAGATGTTCGGCTATCGCAAGGGCGCCTTCACGGGAGCCGACTGCGATAGGCAGGGCCGGTTTGATGCGGCCGACGGCGGCACCATTTTTCTCGACGAGATAGGCGAGCTGCCCCTGTCCCTACAGGTGAAGATGCTGCGTGTGCTGCAGGAACAGACCTTTGAGCCGCTTGGCGACACGCGTCCCCACAGGGTGGATGTGCGGGTGGTGTGTGCCACCAATGCCAACCTTCCGCTGATGGTGCAGCAACACACCTTTCGCGAGGACCTTCTTTATCGCATCAATCTGATAGAGGTGCATCTGCCCCCTCTTCGCGAGCGGCGTGAGGACATCCCTTTGCTGGTACGCCATTTTGCCTCCTCCCAGGGAATGCCCGATGTGTCCATCACCGATGATGCCATGCAGTGGCTCTCCTCGCTTCCTTATCCCGGCAATATCCGTCAGCTGAAGAATCTAGTGCAGCGTACCTTGCTCCTCAGGGAGGGCGACAGGCCCATTACGGCTGCCGACTTCCGTCTTCACTACGAGTCCATGCCTCAGGTCAGTGCCCTGGAGCCGTCCTCTGCAGACAGCCTTCAGCTGGATGCACTGGAGCGGCAGGCCATCCAGCGCGCCCTGGCCAGGTATTCGGGCAATCTCACGCAGGCCGCTCTGGCGCTGGGCATATCGCGCCAGTCGCTCTACCGGCGTATGGAGAAACACCAGATACCGCTGCCATGATGACGATTTCTGCATACACGGGATGGCTGCTGGTGGCGGCATTGGTGGCTGTGGTGGTCGTACTGCTGTGGTGGTATGCCGTGCGTCCCATGCGTACCATTGCCCGGGGCGTGGACCTGCTGCAAGAGCAGGAGTTTGCCAGTAGGCTGGCCCCTGTGTCCAATCCGTGGGCCAACCGTATCGTGACACTCTTCAACCGGATGATGGACCAGCTGCGCGAGGAACGCCTGCAGCTGAGGGAGAAGAACCACTTTTTCGACCTCCTGTTCCAGGCTTCTCCCATGGGGGTGGTGCTCATGGACTTCGACGGGCACATCACCGGCACCAATCCTGCAGCCGATGCCTTGCTGGCCGACCCCTTGCTGCGCCCGCGCATCCTGGCCGTGCCTCGGGGGGAGACCCAGGTGCTGCGGCAGGGCAGTCGTCGCATCCTGCGCCTGAGCCACCTCACCTTCATGGACCGCGGCTTTCACCATCCTTTTCTGTTGATAGAGAACCTTTCGGACGAGGTGCGCAAGGTGGAGCGCGACGCATATGGGCGTGTGATACGCATGATTAGCCATGAGGTGAACAATACGCTGGCCGGTGCGGGCAGTCTGCTGGACATGGCCTGTCAGGACGCTACATCGCCCGAGCTGCGCGACATGCTGATGACCTGTGGCAACCGTTATCGCCAGATGGCCGACTTTGTCACCCGTCTGGCCGATGTGGTACGTGTTCCCGCCCCTGTGAGGGAACAGGTGGTGGTGCAGGACTTCGTCTTGCTCCAGAGCCGTTTTCTGGAGAACCTGTGCAGGCAGACCGGGGGCATGCAGCTTCGCCTGTCCCTCGATTCCGAGCCCCTTCGTGTGAGCATGGACATTGCGCTCATGGAGCAGGTGCTCATCAATGTGGTGAAGAATGCCTGCGAGAGCAGTGCGGCGGGCAGCGAGGTGGAGGTGGCCGTGACCGCTAGGCCGGCCTCACTGATGGTCACGGACCATGGCAAGGGCATCAGTGCCCAGGAGGAGGAGCAGCTCTTCACTCCCTTCCATTCCACTAAGCCCACGGGGCAGGGCATTGGGCTGATGCTTGTGCAGGAGGTGCTTTCCCGCCACGGATTCCTGTACTCGCTTCATACGGAAGACGACGGGGACACGGTCTTCCGCATCGATTTCCGGTGAAGGCCCATCAAGGCATGCTTTTGAACCCCCTCATCCCATCCGCTGTCCGATGACTGTTGCGGCATGGCCGCCGCCATCCGGAGTGAGTCGCGAAGTCCCCACTGACACTGCCCAAGCACCGACACCGATATTAGAATTTTACGTTGACATCCTGAATGCGCGATACCAGGGGAAACATGCCCACCGAGTCGTTCATGTGCAGCTCCTTGGGCGTGGGCGGCACGAATCTGGCCTTCCTTCCCTTGAGCGTGGCTCCTTTGGAGCTGAGCGTGACGATGGCATAGAGGGGCTTGGTATAGGTTATCGAATACTTCAGGATACCGCCGAAGCGGTCGTTCACCTCCTTGGGATAGCGTTTTTCGGTCTGGGTGGGTTCGCCAATCCATACGTACGAGGCACTGTTGATTTGCACGTAGGTGATGCCGTTGATTTCTTTGCTGTAGTTGCTATGGTTGTGTCCACCGAAGGCCATGACTACTTTCTTGTAACCAGCCCGTTTGTTTTCTGCTTCTAATATTTTGCGTACTTCAGTACCGTTGTTCAGCGCCTGTTCAATGCTCTGGTGTGAGAAGAGGATACATCGTTTGTCGGTGGCTGCCAGGTCGTTTCTCAGCCATTCCATCTGTTCAGGGTCGATATGGGCTCTTTTCTTGGCATCTACATAATAGTTGGCTTTCGCATAATGGGTGTATTCCTTTCCGTCGAAGAGATTGTTGCCGTCCAAGACAATGAAGTGGAAGTCGCCCTGGTCGAACGAATAATATCGTCCGGGCATGTTCATGCCTTGGGTATATTCCTGATAGGTGTAACGGTCCATATCGTGATTGCCGATGACGTGATGTTTGCCGCCCGGGAAACTGTTCCACAGGTTGCGGTACACCAGGCTGGCGCTATCCAGCCGACAGAAGTCGCCCAGATCGATGATGAAATCCACATTTTTGTCCTTGGCGGTCTGGATAAAGGCTGCCACACGTTGTTCGCCATCGGGGATATCGGGTGCATGGAAGTCGGAAGCAATGGCAAATCTGACGGGTCGTTCCGGGACCCTCTGGTAGGTGCTACATGCGGCCAGGAGTGCCAGGCAAAGTGGGTCTTTCGTCCCATCCCCTTTTCCGGAACCAGCAACACTTTCTTGCCCTGCAGCAAGGCTTCTTTCACGTGCTTGTCGTAGGTTGTGGAGGGTGTGTCAGTTACTTTTGACACACCCTCTATGGAGGCCCTATGCAAAAAAAAGTGGAGGGTTACCTGTCGGACATTCTTCTGGCCCTGAAGGCCGGATAGAGGAGGCTGAACAGGAAAAGGACGGACAGGATGCCGAAAGAGAGGTAGGCAATACGCTCGGTGACATGGATGCTCTGGGGGTCGAAACGGAAAACGACCGTGTGCTTTCCGGGTTCCAGGCGAATGGCACGCAGTACATAGTCCACACGGCCAATCCCAACCTCCTTTCCGTCGACCGTGCAGGTCCATTCGGGATAGTAGATGTCGCTGAACACAGCAACGCCGCCCTTTTGGCTGCTGGCCTCATAGGTGAGTTCGTTGGGCTGGTAACTGGTGAGGCGGATGGTGGCTGAAGGGTCGGCTGCTGCCTCGCCCAGCACCTCCTGGAAACGCTTGTCGGCTACAGCCGTGTGGCGTGTGTCCAGCCCGTGCAGACCCATGATTTCAGCATCTGCATCTGCCACATAATCCACTCGGTCCACCATCCATGCATTGCCCAGTGCCCAGGGATTGGCCACGGCCACTTTCTGATGTCCGTCTTCTCCGCCGCCCAGAATGGCATACTTCATGTTGAGCATGCACAGCACAGGACACAGACTGTCCACCCGCACGCTGTCGAGCCGGCCGCCGCTGGTGACTGCCTCCCTCCGCAACCGCATCATCTCGGGCTGGATATGCTCCTCGATGAGCTCCTGGTAGCGGCGGAGCTTGGCTGCATGATAGCCGCCGATGCTCTTGTGGAAATAGGAGGTGGTGTTGTCGTTGAAGGTGCTGACCGTGAGGTTGAGCACACGGTAATAGGGATCGGTGTCCTGCAGGATGGACGTGTCGGCCTGGGAGGGCTGGAAGCTCTGGGCTTCGCTGCGGGGTGCCACAAACATGTCATCGTTGAGATAACGCTTGTTGATGCCCCACATGTCGCACAGGCACAGCACAATGAGACAGGCCACCATCGGCACGGCCTTGATCTTGCCATAGCGCCATGCCAGCACTACCAGGGTGCCCACAGCCACTACGATGAAGCTGCGCATGGCATCGGCGGTGAATATGGCCCTGCGCATCTCGCTCATGTTTGACAGTATCTGTCCCATCATCTCCTGTGGGATGTAGCCGGCCTGTACGTATTGGCTCATGTAATGGAGGTCGGCCTGCGACATATACTCGCCGAAGAACACGTCCGGCATGAGCCAGAACAGCAACGATATGCCGCCCGTGAGGCAGAAACTGATGGTAAGATAATGGATGCGGGGCATATAGCGACCCTTGCCCTGGAGGCACTCGGGATGCTCTACCATCTGTCTGAGACCGAGCATGGCCAGCAGGGGAATGGTGAATTCCGCAATGACCAGGATGGAGGCCACGGTGCGGAACTTGTCGTACATGGGCACGTAGTCAAGGAAGAAATCGGTGAAGCCCATGAAGTTCTTTCCCCAGGAAAGCAGGATGCTGAGGATGGTGGCAGCCAGAAGCGCCCATTTGAGGGGCCCCTTCACAATGAAGAGACTGAGCAGAAAGAGCGTGAGTACAAAGGCACCCACATATACCGGCCCGCTGGTGCCGGGCTGCTCGCCCCAGTATTGGGTGAAAGCACCATAGATGGGCGCAAACATGCTGTTGGCCTTCTCCATGGCTTTCGGACTGGCCGAGAGGGGCATGCTGGCCCCTCCCTTTGTGTTGGGCACAAGCAGTGTCCACGTCTCGCCTATTCCATAGCTCCAGGCGGTGATGTAGCTACGCTCCAGGCCGCTACTGGTCTGGTCGGACGCATCCTTGGTCTTTTGGGTGAGTTCGCTCTTTCCGCGCATGCTCTCCTTGCTGTACTGCCAGGTGTGGTAGAGGTTGCTCAGATTGATGCACACACCCAGCAAACCTCCTAGCGCAAAGCAAAGGCTTCCGCGCCACCAGCCCTTAACGGTACGGGTGCGGACGGCATCCACCAGAAAAGCCACCACCATGAAGGCCATCACAAAAAGGAAATAATAGCTCATCTGCACATGGTTGCTCAGGATTTGCAGGGCGGTGAAGAGGCCCGTGAGCACGATGCCCCACAGATAGCGCCCGCGATAGCAGAGGGCCATGCCCGCTATGGTGGGAGGGATGAAACAGAGCGTGAGCAGCTTCCAGATATGGCCGGCTGCTATGATGATGAAATAATAGCTGCTGAAGGCCCACAGGACAGCCCCTAGGGCCGACATCCATACACGGAAGTCGAAAGCGCGCAGCATGATATAGAAGCCCAGGAGCATCATGAACACATAGGCCGCTACGGTTGGAAGTCCCAGCTGGTAGACCGTCTCAATCAGGCTGAGGGTGCCTGTGCTAGGGTAGGAGGGGCTCATCTGGTAAGTGGGCATTCCACAGAAGATGGTATTGGTCCAGCGGGTGCGCTCCCCGTTGTGGGTCTGCCGGTATTGCTCCATCTCCTGGCTGGAGCCTACGGCGGCACTGTGGTCCATTCCGGTGAGCACCAGCCCATCGTTGATGGGATTGATGAAATAGAGCAGGCTGATGGCCACGAAGAACACCACAGCCAGAAGGTCGGGAATGATTTTCTTGTAGTTCATATATCGAAAGAATGAATGTTTGCAAAAAAACGGAAAAAAGCCGCAGCCCCCTGATGGGAATGCAGCTTTGTCCTTCTCTCAGTGGGCGTACGCAAGAGATTATTTGCGCAGACCCAAAGCCTTGACGATGGCGCGGTAGCGCTCAATGTCACGCGACTTCAGATAGTTGAGCAGGCTACGACGCTTACCTACGAGGCCTGTGAGCGCACGCTCGGTGCTGTGGTCCTTGCGGTTCTGCTTCATGTGCTCGGTGAGGTGAGTGATGCGGCAGGTGAACAAGGCAATCTGGCTCTCTGCGCTACCGGTGTCGGTGGCACCCTGGCCATACTTCTCGAAAATCTCAACTTTCTTAGCTGAATCCAAATACATAAATTTGATAATTTTTGGGGTTAAACTTGTTAGTCCGGGCAGCCTGCTTCCACACGCTGGTAGCCACTGCTCTCGGAAATGCGGGTGCAAAGTTATAAATTTTTTGTGAGCCGGTGTTGCTTTATGCCGCTTTTTTTTGAGGTTCGGCCATTTTTTTGTAATTTTGCACCCGACTTTTAAGGTTAATTTATGCAGAATATAAGAAATATTGCCATTATCGCCCATGTTGACCATGGCAAAACCACACTCGTGGACAAAATGTTGCTGGCGGGCAACCTGTTCCGCAGCAATCAGCAGACAGGGGAGCTGATGCTCGACAACAATGAACTGGAAAGGGAACGCGGAATCACCATTCTTTCCAAAAACGTATCCATCAACTATAAGGACACAAAAATCAACATTATCGACACCCCGGGACACAGCGATTTCGGCGGCGAGGTGGAGCGCGTGCTCAACATGGCCGACGGATGTCTCCTGCTGGTGGATGCCTTTGAAGGTCCCATGCCCCAGACACGCTTCGTGCTGCAAAAGGCGTTGCAGATAGGCCTGAAGCCCGTCGTGGTCATCAACAAGGTGGACAAACCCAACTGCAGGCCCGAGGAGGTGTACGAGATGGTGTTCGACCTCATGTGCGACCTGGATGCCACCGAGGAGCAGCTCGACTTTCCTGTCATCTATGGCTCGGCCAAGACGGGCTGGATGGGCGCTGACTGGAGTACACCCACGGAAGACATCACCTACCTGCTGGATGCCATCCTCACCCATATCCCTGCGCCACAGCAGCTGGAGGGCACGCCGCAGATGCTCATCACGTCGCTCGACTACAGCAACTACACCGGGCGCATTGCCGTGGGGCGCGTGCATCGTGGCACCCTGAGGGAAGGCATGAACGTGACCATCGTGCACCGCAACGGCGAGAAGGAAAAAACCAAGATAAAGGAGCTGCACACCTTCACCGGCATGGGCAGGCAGAAGATCCAGGAAGTGTCGAGTGGAGACATCTGTGCCATCATCGGACTGGAAAACTTTGAGATTGGCGACACCATCTGCGACTTTGAGAATCCCGAGGCCCTTCCGCCCATCAGCATCGACGAGCCCACCATGAGCATGCTCTTCACCATCAACGACTCGCCCTTCTTCGGGAAGGAAGGCAAGTTCTGCACCAGCCGCCACATCAATGACCGCCTGCAGAAGGAACTGGAGAAGAACCTGGCCCTGCGCGTGGAGCTGGCCGAAGGCTACACCGACCGCTGGATTGTGAGCGGGCGCGGTGTGCTCCACCTGAGTGTGCTCATTGAAACCATGCGACGCGAAGGCTACGAGCTGCAGGTGGGACAGCCGCAGGTCATCTACAAGGAAATCGATGGCGTGAAGTGCGAGCCCATAGAGGAGCTTACCATCAATGTGCCCGAGGAATTCTCGAGCAAGATGATAGACATGGTTACCCGCCGGAAGGGCGAGATGGTGAGCATGGAAAACCAGGGGGAACGCGTGAACATCGAGTTCAATATCCCCAGCCGCGGCATCATCGGCCTTCGCACCAATATGCTCACCGCATCCCAGGGAGAGGCCATCATCGCCCACAGGTTCAAGGAATACCAGCCCTTCAAGGGCGAAATCAGCCGTCGCACCAACGGTTCCATGATTAGCATGGAAACAGGTACGGCCTTTGCCTACAGCATCAACAACCTGCAGGACCGCGGCAAGTTCTTCATCGAGCCGCAGGAGCAGGTGTATGCTGGCCAGGTGGTGGGAGAGCATGTCCACGACAACGACCTGGTGGTGAATGTCACCAAGGCCAAGCAACTCACCAACATGCGAGCCAGCGGCTCGGATGAGAAGGCCCGCATCATCCCCGCCACGGTGTTCAGCCTGGAAGAAGCGCTTGAATACATCAAGGAGGACGAATACGTGGAGGTGACGCCCAAGAGCATGCGCATGCGCAAGATTATCCTCGACCATCTGGAACGCAAGCGTGCCAACCGCTCCGAGTCATAAGCAAACGGAATATCCATACCCCCCCAAAAAAAACAAGGCGTTATACATTAATACAATATAATAATGAAAAAGACCATCCTCTCGTTTGGAATGGCAACTCTCCTTGCCTGCCAGACACAAGCCCAGCATACAAACACGGGCTACTATCAGGACCTGATGGCCGACACGTGGGTGGCAACCGACGCTGTGGGGCGCACCATGCCCTCCGGTTCGGAATGCCCGCTGAAGACGGACAAGGCACGCACCGTGGGAATCTTCTACATCACCTGGCATACACCGGGGCTGCACAACGGACAACCCTATCTGGCCGATGTGACCAAAGTACTGACAAAGGACCCCAATGCCAGCCGCTCCGATGAGGGGTGGCCCACATGTTCCGGCATGGGCTCCTACCATTGGGGAGAACCCGAAGCCGGCTACTTCCTGAGTCAGGACGAATGGGTGATAAGGCGCGACATGTCGATGCTGGTGGATGCCGGTGTGGACATGATTATCCTGGATGTCACCAATGCCGTCCTGTACTGGGACGAATGGGAAGTGCTCATGCGCACGATGGAAGCCATGAAGAAGGAGGGCAACAAGGTGCCGCAGTTCTGCTTCTGGGCCTTCAACGGCAACGTCATCACTGTGGTGCAACAGCTCTATGACAAGTTCTACCGCACGCCCCGCTACCAGGACCTCTGGTTCTACTGGCAAGGCAAACCCCTGCTGCTCTACAATGCAACCCCCAGCGTGGATGCCAATGTGGGAGGCGGGGAAAAGAACTTTTCGGACTATCCTCAGGAGATAAAGGATTTCTTCACACTGCGCAACATGTGGTGGGGCTATTACAAGTGGGCAGGCCACCGCTATGTGGGCACCGAGGGCAACTGGAGTTTCGGTCTGGACCTGGGCGACGAGAACGTGGCGGCCATGACACCCCAGGAACTGGCTTCCAAGTGGAAAGGACGCTGCGAGGAAATGCCCGTAACACCTGCACAGCATCCCATGTCGAACGTGGGCAAGTGCTGGACACGACAGGGGAAGGAACCGGAACTGGACATGATGGACATGCCCAAGCGTGCCTTCGTGCCTGCCCTTGGCGAGGAAAGGGACAATCCCGTGGAATACGGCATCTATTTCCAGGACAGATGGAACGAAGCCCTAGAGGTGGACCCCGATTTTGTGTATCTCAACGACTGGAACGAATGGACGGCGGGCAAGTATGTCAGCGGTAAGGACCCCGGTGGCCATGTTCCTGGTCCCGACGGATTCCTGGAGCGCAAGAACCCCTTCTATTTTGTGGACCAGTACAATGCCGAGTTCAACCGCACCATCTCACCGATGAAGGGCGGCTATACCGACAACTACTACATGCAGATGGTACAGAACATCCGCAGATATAAGGGTGTGCGACCCATTCCCGTGAACCAAGGCATCCACAAGATGGCAGTGGATGGCAGAATGGATGACTGGGAGCCTGTGGAGGTCACCTATTATGACACACGTGGCGACATCGCCCATCGCGACCACGACGGTTACGGCAACCTGCATTATGTGAACACCAGCGGGCGCAACGACATTGTCAAGAGCAAGGTGGCCTATGACGGCAAGACATTCTATTTCTATGCAGAGACTGCTAACAAGCTCTCCCCGGAAACCGACCCCCGATGGATGATGCTCTTCATCGACACCGACCGCAATAGCCAGACAGGGTGGAACGGCTACGACTACATGGTGAGCCAGCGGATGCTGCGCCGCTACAATGCAGCCGACCGCAGATGGGAGGACGTGTGTCCCGTGGAAATGGCCGTAGCCGACCATGCGCTGGAGTTGTCCGTATCTCGCAGGCAAATGCGTGCACAGGCAAGCGGATTCGACTTCAAATGGGCTGACAATCCTGCCAATATCGATGATATCATGTCGTTCTGCACCGATGGTGACACTGCACCCAACCGGCGCTTCAACTACCGCTATCTGTGGAGCAAGTGAGCATGCCTATCACCTGACTGTCCTTCAGCATCACGCGCGACATGGGGTCGAGCATCATGCTGAAGGCAGAACGAGTGGGCTCGTACACCAGAAACCCTACATCCAGCCCTTTCAGCTGACCGTGGAAATAGGGGTACCAGGCACGGCCGACAATGAGTGTGTTCACCTGTCCGCTGCTGGCAATACGGTGGATGCGGGTGACCACGCTGTCCTTCTGCTGCTCCGAGAGGGTGGAAGGTAGCGGTGCCTCCCATGCGTAGGCCGTGTGTACACTCAGAAGGGTGAGCTTGCGCATAAGGTCCCATCGGTCGGTCTCCACCACGATGCGCACCGGCTCCACCTCATGACGAGTGGCGCTTCCTATCACGCTGTACAGGAAACTGTCGAAGTTGCGTGCGTCCAGACTGTCTGCCACTATCCACACACGGCACCAGGGATGGCTTTGCAGGAAGGCGAAGCAGGAGTCTATATGGGCAAATCCCTGTGAAGACCCGCTCACCATCCACAGACTGTCTGCCTTGGGACACATGTGCATGCGGAAACCTCCGAACGCTCCCTCTTCCCTTTTTCCCGTCCGGATACCCTCATAGTTTTCACACCAGAGCCACTTGGCATTGTGGGTAGACAGATGCCACGACCATGCCACATATGCGCCCCCCAGCAAAAAGAGGGCAAAAACGAGTATTTTCAGTGTTTTCATACTGCAAAGAAACACATTTTGGCGGACATTCCCAAATCACACCCTTCCTTCGTGCATTTTTTACGCGCAAAAATGCATATAAATCGAAAGAAATCCCTACTTTTGTGGGCGAATTACATCAAAACGATGAAAAAACTGCATATTATCACCCCTGTAAAGGACTCTATCCACACCACTCTGGACACCATCAAGGCTGTCATGCTGTCCAGGGTGAACATTCCTTATTTATATACGGTATACAACGATAATTCCACACCAGAGAACACGGCACAGCTGGAGGAAGCCAGAAAGAAGTACGGCTTCCGGCTCATCCATGTGAACAGTCTCACCCCGCATCCGTCGCCCAACTACCTGTTCGTGCTGCAACATGCCCAGAAGGAAGCCATCGACAACCAGGCCGCCCTCTGCATTGTAGAGAGCGATGTGACGGTGATGCCCGACACGCTGCAGCAGCTCTATGAGGGTGCCTGCAGCAGTGCTGAATGCGGCATTGCCTCGGCTGTCACCGTAGACGAAAAGGGAGTCATCAATTATCCCTACCTCTATGCCAAGGGGTGGGAGGGGCGTGTGGTGGACAATTCCAGGCACCAGAGCTTCTGCTGCTCGTTGCTCACCCTGGACCTACTGCGAAAATTCGATTTCAGACAGCTCAATCCCGAGAAGAACTGGTTCGACGTGACCATCTCACACCAGTCGCTGGCCCTGGGCTTTCACAACTATCTCTTCACCACACTCCCCGTGGTGCACCGTCCCCACCAAAGTCGTCCGTGGAAACAGCTCAAGTATAAAAACCCCCTGCTCTATTATTGGAAAAAGTTCACCAAAGGCCTCGACAGGATATGATAAAGAAGCAATTCTCACTGTGCCATCCCTCGGTGATGCAGCTTGCCGAAGGTTATGATGACCTTCAGGACTTTGTGGCCTCGTTGCCTGCACGCTTCAAGCAGAAAGAGGGAACACTCATACACGACGGACGTAACAAGTTGCGCGAAATCCTGTACAAAGACCATAGTTATGTGGTGAAGGCCTACAGGAAGCCCAACCCCTTGAATCGGCTCGTATACGGCCTGTTGCGCCCCTCCAAGGCCAAACGGAGCTATGACAACGCATTGTTGCTGAAACAGATATATGTGGGTACTCCCGACCCTGTTGCCTATCTCAACGTGCGCAACGGCCTGCTCTTCACACACAGTTTCCTGGTAACGCGCAAGTCGGCCTGCAGGTATCGCTATGACCAGCTCTTCACCTCCCACAAGGAGATGCAGGAGGCCGTAGTACGCGAGGTGGGACGCGTCACAGCGATGCTCCACGAGAACCGGCTCTCTCATCTCGACTACGGCCGGGGCAACATCCTTTTCGACTTTGATGGCAAGGGCAATGTAATCCTGGAGCTGGTGGACCTTAACCGCATGCGGCATGGAAAGGTGGACATAAAGGCTGGCTGCAAAAACCTGGAACGGTTGCCTGCTACCGCGCAGATGCACCGCTGGATGGCCCATGAATATGCAATGTCCAGAGACTTTGACGAGGAGGAATGCTACCGCCTCATGAGGGCTTATCGTAAGGTGCAGCCGGGGCAAGTGGAGGGGGAATTCTGAACCAACCATTATCCAAAAGGTAAAAAAAATGACCGTCATTACAGTAATCGTTACATACAACCGGCGCCAGCTGCTCATCCAATGTGTGGAGGCAGTACGCCGCAACCGGCCGGAGAAAATCATCGTGGTGAACAACGGTAGTACCGACGGCACCCGCGAATGGCTCGACCAGCAAACCGACCTCCACGTCATCCATCAGGAGAACGTAGGTGGCTCGGGTGGCTTCTGCAGGGGTATGCAGGAGGCGCTCTGTATGGGAGGAGACGCCATATGGTGCATGGATGACGATGTGCGTCCCCATGATGACTGTCTCGACCACATGCGTCCCTATATGGACAGCTTCAATGCCGGCATCATTGCCCCCAGGCGCATCATGGACGGCAAGGTGTTCACCAATGATTTCTGCCGGTACAATCTCTATAACCCCGTTGCCTCGCTCTATGCCGACCGCATCAGACACAAGACGGTGGACCATCCCATCGACATAGCCGGCACGGCCTTTGAGGGGCTCTTTGTACGCCGCGACGTAGTGGAACAGATAGGACTGCCCAACAAGGACCTCTTCATTTTCTGTGATGATACCGATTTCTGCCTCCGCGCTTATCTGTGTGGCTACCGCATTCTGTATGTGCCCCATGCGCTCATGGACAAGGAGAATCTCTCCGGCAAGGACACATGGGCGGAAAGACAGCAAAAGAAAAAGTGGAAACGATTCTACCAGATTCGCAATTCCACTTATCTCAACCATCATTACGGACAAAACTGGACGGTACGCTACCTGCGAGGTCTGATTACGCTCTCCGGCTATGTGCTCACCGTCCTTGCTACAGCGCCTTTCAGCAAGGGCTACAGCCTGTGCGACATACCCCGTTTCTGGAAGGCCTACACAGATGGAATAAACGAGCGACTGGGGCGATAGTTCATTCCATGCTTAGGTTTATCTGTTGCCTGATCCTCCTGCTGCCGGCAATAGGTGCCTACGGGCAGGATTCGCTGTCGGTCTACACCTGGGAGGACTTCCTGGAAGCATACACCGATGACGAGGAGCACACCGAGGACGAAGCCTGGGAAGCCAGGCTGGAAGAACTGAAACAGCTCCACGACCAGCCCCTCAACATCAATACGGCCACCGTGGACGAGCTGCTTCAACTGCCTTTCCTCACCGAGGAACAGATTGAGCAAATCCATGCCGACATCTATCTCAACGGTGCCATCCGCCATCTGGGTATGTTGCGTCTGCTGCGTTCTATCGATGATGACACGTGGCGCAAGCTCCTGCTCTTTGTATATGCCGGAGAGCCTGCTCCCGGCAACCTTCCGTTCAAGGAAAGGCTCCTGCATGGCATCCGCCACACCTTCTCCTCCCGTACCGATATTCCTCTCTATTACCGCAAAGGCTTCGTGGTACGCGACGGGTATGTCGGTGACCCGCTCTATCACCGTATCAAGTACCAGCTCTCTGGCAGCAGGCATCTGGCAGCGGGCTTGCGTGTGGAGAAAGACCCTGGCGAACGCTATTTCGACACCTATGGTGCCTATGTCATGTTCTCCGCACTGGGCCGGGCGGACAAGATTGTGGCGGGCGACTACAGGGCCGGTTTTGGGGAGGGGGTTGTAATGGGGGCCAATGGGAATGCGTGGGGAAGCAAGAGCATGCCGCCCTCCCATCAGCAGACAGGCCTGCGCCCCATGACCTCAATGGACGAAACGCGTTTCCTGCGGGGAATAGCGGCCACCTTCTCGCTGGGACGGGGATGGGACATCACCCTGATGGGTTCCCACCGCAGGCTGGACGCTACGCTCGACGAGGAGGGTCGTGTGCACACGCTTCTCCAGACAGGGCTCCACCGCACATCTGCCGAACGTGACAGGCAACGCAATGTAGCAGCCTCGCTGGCAGGTGCCCATCTGGGATGGAAGCATGGAGGGTGGCAGGCCGGATGTACGGGCTACTACCAGCATTTCTCATGCCTTCTCTATCCTGGCGAGCAGCTCCACAGGCGCATCTATCCTCGTGGGCGTCACTTCGGTGCAACAGGCATCCACTATGCCTATTCGGCCCCCATCATACGGCTGGCGGGGGAGACGGCCTTCAGTCCCTCGCAGGGGGGATGGGCCTCGCTCAACCGTATCGAATGGATGTTCCACCGCCGATGGAGCGCGCACCTCCTGCAGCGCTTCTACAGCTATCGCTACCATTCCTTCCAGTCGGGTGCCTTTGGCGAGAACAGCCTCAACCAGAACGAGTCGGGTCTGCTGCTCCGCCTCAAGGGAAATCCGTGGCCCCGCTGGCAGTGGCTGGCCTATGCGGACTTCTTTTATCATCCGTGGCCGCGCTACCAGCTTCAGCGTAGCAGTCGTGGTACAGACCTGTCTGCCCAGAGCGGATGGCAATGCACCCCTGCCCACCTGCTGGAAGCCCGCTATCAGTACCAGCGCAAGATGTATGCCGACGGCTATCTGGCCCATCATCGCATCAAGGTCAGATGGACAGCCGCTTCCCGCCGCTCATGCAGGTGGCAGACCACCCTTCTCCTTCATCGTGCCGATGGGCAGAACGGCTGGGGCCTGCAGCAAACCGTTCGGGCGGACCTTGCGCAATGGGGACTGCGGCTGAACGCTTCGTGTGCTGCCTTCATTACCGACGGCTACAACTGCAGGCTGTCCTTCTACGATCCTCCGCTCTATGCCTCCGTCTGCACCGCCACGTATTTTGGCCAGGGTATCGTGCCCTCTCTTTCCTGTCGCTGGACATCGGCAGACAACCGTTGGATGGTGGAGGCCAAATACCGCTGCTGCAGGTATTTCGACCGCCAGGTCCAAAGTTCAGGCCTTCAAACCATCATGGGCCCGTGGAAGCAGGATGCCAGCATAGGGCTGGTGGTCAGATGGTGAATCTGGAGGAGATTGCCGAAGAGATGCGTGTGAGGGGGACCGAGGCGACCCAGGACAGCAGCACCAGCACGGGATAGATGAGAATGGGGTGGCGAAAGCTGTATACAAATGGGGAGAAGAGATAGTAGGCAAAGAAGGTGTGGCAGAGCCATAAGGAGGTGGACTGGCGGCCCATGGCCATCAGGAACGGGAGGGGGCGGCATGGGCGAATCACGCGATAGAGTAATATGAACAGGCTGGCAAACACGGGGTTGGGCAACACCCATCCCACCGACATACGCAGCACACACAACAGCAGGAGCACCAGCACCGACACCATACGTGTCCATCGGCCCAGACACGATTCTGCACGGGCTGCAAAACGGGAGGGGATGTGGTGGATGCGGCTCAGGGCACCACACAGGAACATCAGGAAGAGCTGTGCCACCTCATCGGCCAGATTGAGCACGGCACAGCGGTCAATCCATGGAGCATAGAGGCGATACAGGATATCAGACAGAAGGTAAAGCACCACGGCTGCTGCCAGCCATCCAGTGTGGCTGGCCGTGTTGCCGTGGGCACGCAGGGCATACAGGAGAAACGGAGAAAGCAGTGCCAGCACCACGTAGGGAAGCAGAAACCACCACTCGTGGTTGTAGGAGCAGCTCCATCCTGCCATGTTCAGAAGCAGTTCTTCCGCACTCCCGGGATAGACCTGTGGTTTCAGCCAGCATCCTATTGCCACAAATGGCAGCAGCACCACCCAGTAATGGACATACAACGGCACCAGCCGGCACACCGCCGAAGAAAAGCCGTAGCCTCCCCTCTCTGCCCTGGCTGCCAGTCCGTAGCCGCTCAGGAAGATGTAGACGGGCACACACCAGGCTGCCACGCGGCTCAGCACATACACCAATGGCTGTCCGTCAGGGAAACGGATATACGTGTCACACAAGGCCACGCGTTCGGGCGTATTGAAAAGATGGAGAAACAGCATCATCAGGATGGCGATGCCTTTGAGCTGGATGCTGTCGGTTCGTGTCATGATTCTGCCCTTGCACACGATGGTGTGTCAGTTCCTTCCGGAAAAGTGGTTCAAGCGTGCCACATACTGGCGTGCGTGGCGGTAGGTGCTCTCCACCTTGCCGTTGATTACGTAGCCGAATCCCTTCTTTGCACCCGGAATGAACGAGGTGTTGACAATGTGATGGATTTCAATGCCATTGTTGTACGGCACCTCCACGGAGTTCTCCAGTCTGATGTCGTGTATCAGCACATCATAGATTCCTATGCCAAAAGCCCTGTGGGTCTGCACGTGACCGGACACCTTGTATGCGGCATAACCGTCGCGTGTGCCGTTTTCGCTCATGAAAACATTCTGTGTGTCTGCATCATAGGGTGTTTCGCACTGATAGAAATAGACAAGACCGTTTTCGCCGTTCCACAACGTCTGGTATTTCTGGAAATGTTCGTTGAAGAGCCCATAGATGGTGATGTTGTTCCCGTTGACCACCAGCCCATGGTTGGCTGTGTTCACATTCCATCCCACGGAGTTTCTCACGCCATGGTCGGCACGCCAAATCCAGAAATGGTCTCCCACCACATCGTTGCTGTTGATTTCGAGTGCGGTGTCGACATGCGTCTTCTGAGGCACAAACCCTCCGATGCGGAAAAACATGTCGGAGAGGACAATGGGATTCTGGCTGTGCCTTTTGGTCGTACCCTTGTCTCCCACCTGCAGGAGTGTGCGCGTGGAATGATGGGCATCAAAGAGTATGGATGCCAGCCGCACGCCATCGGTGTCGTCAATCTTCATGGCTACTTCTGCACCATCCGGCGGAACGACAGTGGCCCATCCCAGTCCCATGACAATGGTGTTGGGAACCGACACGGTGAGCGGCTGGTCCAGCAGGTAAATGCCTGGGGTCAGCAGCAGGTGCTTTCCTTTGGCAAGCGCGGCATTCATCTCGGCGGCTGTGGTGGAAGGTTTGGCCACAAGGAATGAGTCCAGAACGTCCAGCACATCGCCCTCGCCCATCGATGTGGCAGTGTACGACACACCCTTGCTGTCAGCCCGGATGGCCGGACGGAACACCTTGTAGCGGCCGTCATCACCCATGAAGAGAAACGGTTTCTCGCTGACCAGAGGGGTGTAGGTCTCGAATGTCACGTTTCCGCCTTTGTCCCAGTCGGAGTCCACATAGGTCTCCTTTGCAGCCTGCTCACCCAGTTCCACGCCTGTAAAGACAAAGTTGTAGGCACCCTCGGCAAATTTCCCGCGCCCCTGCCGGAGCAGACTGTTGCGGGTAAACCATTGCTGCTGTCCGTCCGACCCTACAGGTGCGTCAAAGATGCAGTCGGCCGTAAAACCACCGCTCACCCATCCGTTTTTCCATTGGTTCCTGACTGTTCGCTGCGAATAGATTCTGCGGAATGGGGCGGCCTGCGAAACTGCCCAGTTGAACATCTTGTCATGCTCGTACGATGCTTCACCCACCACAGAGAGGTTCTCCAGTGAACGCCAGAATGTGCAGGTTCCGTTGTCGTTTGCGAGATGGGGAGGTGTGTGTATGTTGTCAATCTTTACATCGTACGGGACTTTGCCCAGGCCTGCCACATGGGTATAGAATCCCACGTTGAACAGTCCTGCCGATGTGTAGTCGCCAGGCTTGAACATGAGCGCATAGCGTCCCGTCCCCATCTCGGCACGAAACATTTCCTTGTGTATGGCGGCTATGTCCCTACTGATGGCCTCGGGTGAATCCTGTGGGCTGTAGATATGCACATTATCACCGAACAGCTCCTGTTCGGCCGACATCTTCGCCACTGTGTCGCCCTTTTCGTCAAGCACCATATAATAATAGGAATAAGGGGTCCCTTTTGCCTTTTTGTCCACGAATTCCGTTTTTGTTGTGGTGCCTATAGTATGATATTCCGCATATCGGCCGTTCGACCGCATCACGGTGTATTTGCCTGGCTTCCCATCGAATGAGATTGTAATGCGTTTTTTACCGGGACGGACACCTGCAGATGCCGTTGTTCCACCCGTCAGCAAGGCTGCTACACAAAGGGCTGCCACATATTTTGAGTGTTTCATATCATTGAACAGATATTGTTTTTTGACTTAGTAATCATTTCCCATCATCTTTAAGAGAACGCGGTACGAGGGCTTGATAAGGCCCATACAGGATTTCGGTTTGTGCATCGTGCCTATTCGCCTGCAAAGCTACGCATTTATTCCGAAACAGGCAAGGGAAGTACTGAAAAATTTCCTTCATGGATGAAGGCACTGAAACTTTTACTCTCCAGAGGTATTGCCGACAGGTGAAAATTTAATTGAAGCTTTTCGTGACATCATGCCATTGCATCTGTCGCTGCTTGCCGACAGAATAGTGCCGTCAGGCATGATGCCTTCCACCGACACGGACAGGTGGTTCTGCCGGCAATTGTTGTAGAATTTCACCTTTGCCTTTCCGTCCTTGCCAAGCTGCAGCGAGGGGTTCCAATAGATGGTGCGCCGGTAGTCCTTGTGCGAGGGAAGGGGCTTATGGGAATAGTCCGGCTGATAGAAGTCCTCACATACATTGTAGCCCGAAAACACATAGCGCCGGTCGCGATAGGTGATTCGCTGTCTGTTGTCTTCAAATGTCACCATGTCCACAGTCACCATCGGCTGGTTCGACGCCTCATAGCGCGGGTCGCCTTCCAGCCGGGGGGCATAGTCGGTATATACGGCAATCCGCTTGAGGTTGCACAGATGGTTGCACCTGTGCTGTTGTTCCATCGACACATTGTGAGTCATGTTGTGTCCGTCCCATCTGCGCTCCAGCTGGTATCTGCGCCTCACACCCATTTCCCCGATATACAGCCGCGCAAGGGCAATGCTCAATGACTGTGCGCCGGCATACCATGCTGGAGACAGGCCGGCATCAACCACCTCATTGAAAGCCTGATAGGCATCCACCACAAAGGCCGGTTTGGAGCCTTTGAAGGGCCTGAGTCCGTTCCGGTTGGCACCCACCGTCAGTTCGTTTATCATGTTGACACCCTCCTGTGGACGGACAGCATCGCCAAGGTCCTGCATCAGGTGCGTCTGGTAATAGGAGTAGGGCCGTACAAAACGCGGATGGAACGGTATCACCCGCAGGCTGTAGTCAGGGTATTGGTCGGCATTGTTCACCAGCTGGGGCATCTCCGGCAGTTTGCTGGCTGCCAGATAGGCGAAATAGGGCGTGTAGGAATGGGGTGTCTGCAATGCAAACTGTCCATTCTTGGTGGCCACGGTCTCGACCGCCTGGTTGTTGTCTGTCCTGAAAGGCTGTGCATACTGTGCATGTACATACACATCGTTCTTTATCTCCGAAAGGTATTGGTAGTCCCTCGGGTCCAGCCTTCTGGAATTATAAATCCCGAGCCCCAGCTCCATTCCGTCTTCAAGCAGGGATTCCATGAAATGGTTGCTTTGGATGATGTTCACCGGTTCTATCAGCAACGGGCCGCTTGTTCCTCCCGAGGCATTCTGAAACAGTTGGCCGGGGTCATCTGCAGAGCCCACATAAAAATAATCCTCCTGGTCCAGGGCGGTGTATTTGTGTACATCCCCCATTATAACCGGTGAAATCTCGTATGGCTGTAGCAACTGGAAGGGTTCTTTCATCTCCTGCCATGCGTAGCGCCGCCATCCCTGCACCATCAGCAGCAGGTCCAGAGCAGCGCGGTGCGTTTCGTCGTCCTGCTCGAAATAATACGCGGGGTTCTCCACAAAGCCCTTGATCTGGCTCGACAGTAGGAGTTCGGTGTACAGACTGTTGTTGTCGTAGAGCGCATCGCAGAGTGCCTTGTCGCGTACCGCCACCGAAACAGTGGCGTTCGGCATTCCGCTGAGTGTCATCTTTATGGGAGCAAAGGGCTCGCACATTTCCGGCACCCCGTCAATGCGTGTCCTGCTCAGGCGCGTGTCCTTTCCATGGGACACGAAACACAGACGGTCTGCCCAAATCCTTCCACCGCTGTCAAAGAGGGTCAGCTGGGCCACTCCCTCGGGCAGCGAGTCAATACTCACGTATACAGGGTCATCTTCCACCTCGCAGTAGTATTTGACCACACCGTGGTGCATCACGGTCATGCCCAATGGCTGGCTGTCCATGTTCCGGCGTGCCAGCCTTACGCAGAGTCTGCCGTCTTCCCTGCCCACGTGCATCGCCACTCCCTGCTGTTGCCGGTCTGGCAGTTCCACCGGGAAGACATTCCCGTCCTTCCCCATGAATTCCGCCTTGTACGATTCTCCTGCTACGGTAGTCACCTCTATCATTCCCCGTCCAGCATGAACCACTTCGCCACGAGCCACTTCCCTGCGGTTACTGTCATACAGGAACAACGTTCCGTCCAGATGCGATCCGTCTGAGGATGAGGCCTCAAAGGCAATTCTTGTTGGCATCTCCTCCACCCAGTTCCCGCCTTCGGGGAAGAGGCTCACCTGAGGCGACAGACTGCGCTCCTGCTGCTTGTAATATCTGCGGAGAGGACGAAGGGTCATGTTCCGTTCGGGTACCGTGTCTGCCATGGGCTTGTCGTAGACGGGAAACACACGGCTGTACAGTTTGTCATAGTCGCGGAAAAAGTCCCTGGCCATTTCCTTCTTCAGAAACCATTTCTCGGCATATTTGGTATGCGGATGGTCGCAGACACCCCAGTTGAGCTGCCATCGGGTGTATGCCCTTAATTCGTAGAATCCGGCATACAACGAGTCTGGCAGACAGAATGACCCTTCCCCACTTCCATTCTGGAGCCTGATTGTCTGCCTCTCCACCAGATAGCCATCCTGATTGAACAGGTCGGCATACAGGACCTGGCTGATGTTTGTGGGCGCACACATGTCGCTGCGCTCCACGTATGCCTTGTAATAGATGGTGTCGCCCAGGAAATAGCATGTGTTGTCCATGTGCAGAAACACCAGTTCCTGAGGGTAATGCCTCCCATATGAGGCCACAGCATCAGCCAGCTGCTGGAGGTTTTTTGATGGCGAAAGCAGGCTTTCCTGACCATGAACACCTCCGGCCCACAGAAGGGCAAGCATCACGCAGATTGATAGTTTCATGCCTTTCATATTTTCAAGTGTTTACAAATCACGATTTCGCTGACAAAATTACAAATAAATGTCCATACGGGCAAGAGAAAAAATATGGAAAGAATCGGCGATGGGGCAAATAGGCCGTTTTTGCTACCCAACTGGAGAAATTCTGCTATCCAACTGGGCAGCAAATTTTTCCCAGTTGGGGCGTCTATACGAAGTATTTCCCTAACGGCTGGTTTTATTTTGTCTAGCGAGGCCGTTTTTACGTATGACTCCCCACACCGCGGAAGTTATGGAATAATTCCATATATCTTCGTTCCTCCTTTCACGCCAAACGTGCCTTATGGATTTCTTATGGCTGTGGAATCTCGATATGTATACATCCACTATTCACTTCATCAAGAATGCTTTTTTGACTATCTGAAAGCAGAAACAGATATAACCTTATTGCGGATAGGATTAATAACCTTACGGCCGATAGATTAATAACCTTATGCCTGTAAGATTAATAACCTTATCTGTAATGAGGTTAGCCAGCATAAAGCACTATTATGTTACGACTGGGTTATGGCTAAGGAAATCCATACCACTTAGTTTTGTATGTGCCCCTACACGGGAAGAACTATCCCGACATACGGTTCAGAATATGCATTATCATGTCGCTCGTTATCTGCCATGCCTTTCCCCCTGTGCACCACAGACAGGCACAAGACAGGATGATGACTATGATTACGATGGTGATGCCATGAAGGGTGACGAAAGGGAGTTTCCCGTTCATCAGCCTCTCCACCTCGGGGCAGTGTAAGTTCCGCTGTTTCATGCCATACTGTTTATCTGGTTCCTTATCAGTTCATAATAGACACCTTTTCTCTCCAATAGCTCCTGATGCTTCCCGCGCTCCACTATCTCCCCCTTTTCCATTACCACAATCTGGTCTGCCTCTCTGATGGTACTCAGGCGATGCGCGCTGATGACCACCGTGCGCCCCTCATAGAACTTCTGCAGGTTGTCCATGATGGCAGCCTCATTGATGGCATCAAGGGAGTTCGTGGCTTCATCCAGGAATATGTATTCCGGATTCTTGTAGACGGCACGAGCTATCAGGATGCGTTGCCGCTGCCCCTGGCTTATGCCCTTTCCCTCCATTCCGATGACGGTGTCATATCCCAGTGGGAGCGATGCCACAAAATCGTCTATTCTGGCTATCCTGCCTGCATACTTTATCCGTTCTCTGTCCGACTCCTCTGCATTGACGGCAATGTTGTCAGCAATACTGTCCGAAAAGATGAAACTGTCCTGCATCACCGAGCCTGTAGAGGCACGCCACACATGCGGGTTGATGTCCGACAGTGCTGTTCCCCCTACCCTGATGCTGCCTCTGGTAGGGTCATAGAAGCCCTGCAGCAGTTTCACAAGCGTAGTTTTTCCGCATCCGCTCTCGCCAACGATGGCTGTCACCTTGTGTGCGGGTATGTGGAGGGAAATGTCCTTCAGGGCCAGTTCCTGCTCCGAACCGTTATAGCTGAATGAAAGGTGCTCTATCTCTATGTCCCTGTCGTAGGGGAGTTCTGTGCGTTTCACTTCTATGCCCGTTTCCTCGTCATCCTGCGAATGCACCTCATTCAGTCGTTCCAGACTGATTTTTGCATCCTGGAAACCGCGCGCGAACCCTATGAACTCACTGATGGGAGCCGACACCTGCCCGATAATGTAGCTGAGCGACATCATCATGCCGAGGGTCATGCCGCCCTCCACCACTGCCCTTGCGGCTATATAATAGATAAGTATGTGTGTGGTCTGGGTGAAGAAGACAGAGCCGGACTGCTGAATCTGTTCGATGCGGAGTCCGTCCAGACCTATCTTGAAAAGCTGAACCTGTATCCGCTCCCATTCCCACCGTTTCTGCCGCTCGCAGTTGTTCAGTTTGATGTCCTGCATGCCCTGAACCAGCTGTATCATCTTGCTCTGCTCAATGGCCGACTGGCTGAAACGCTTGATGTCCAGTTCCCTGCGGTAGCGCATGAAGAAGGAAACCCATGCCACATACAGCGCGTTGCCTGCCACAAAGATGCCCAGCACGGTCATGTTGTAATAGGCCAGTATGCAGAGGTAGACGAGGAAGTTAATCATCGAGAAAACGATGCGTATGCTGTTGCCCAGCAGGAAGTTCTTTATCCGCCCGTGGTCGCCGATACGCTGCAGTATGTCGCCCGTCATGCGGGAATCGAAGAACTGCAGGGGCATGGCGGTGAGCTTTACGAGGAAATCGGCAATGAGCGAGATGTCGATGCGGGTGTTCATGTGGAGGGTAATCCACGAACGGATGTAGTCGATGCTGAGCGTGGACATGAAGAAGAACAGCTGGGCCATCAGTATCATCGTGATGATGTCCATGTCGCGCCCGTTGATGCCCTGGTCCACCATGGCCTGCGAGAGGAAGGGCAGGACCAACTGTATGAGGCTTCCCACGAGCATGGCAAGCATTAATTGTCCAATCATACTGCGATAGGGGGTGAGATACCCCCAAAAAGACCGTATGCAAAGGCCGTTCTTTTTTCTCTCTTCTGGAACTTTACCGAATTTTTCACCCGGTTCAAGCATAAGCGCAACCCCATAACAGTCATTACCGTTATTCGGTCCAATCCAACACCTTTCAAATTCGTCTTTTGTATATGTAAGACGTTGTGAGGCTGGGTCTGATATATGTATCTTGTAACCGCCATACCTACATTTCTCAATGCCATAGCAAACAACAAAATGCTTTTGGTTCCAGTGTAGGATACAGGGGAACACCCCTTCTTCTGATAATTGTTTGAAGGTTATTTTCACAGCAGCGGTTTCAAAACCAATATATTCTGCAGCCTCGCTAATTCCTAACATAGAAACTCCCTCTCTTGATATGTAGCAATGGCGACGTAGCATCTCTGCAGAATATTCCATTCCATAATATCTTGCAATCATACGAAGGCAGGCCGGTCCACAGTCTGCTGTATCATATTGATTATAATGTGGAAATTTTTTATGCATGTTTGTCCTTATGTATCTATTTGTGCGCGTTTTTAGGATTATGGTCTAATCTATATTGAAAATGAAAAATCGCGTATTGAGACAGCAGGTTCTTCCGAATCTCTTCACGTCCTTGGCCATTAATAGAACATGTTATATTTGACAATTGCCCCAATATGTCATACCCATCAAGTATAAAGGACATTTTGCCGTTTTTTGTTGTATATGCCATACGGGCATTCCAAACAAATTCATTGGTGTTAAGAGATTGTGTCTGCCATCCGCGACGGCAATATGCTGTAAAGTCTGTCGCAATCTGAAAGTGAGAAAACGGTTGAATCAGCGCAGTGACCCCACTGTTCAAATCCCATGTGCCAAATGATGCAGTAATCCCGTTTTGATCGTATATGTGCCTATAAATCCCGTCTAGCTTGATGCCGAATTGATGTTTTTTTATTCTTACACTTGGAGCTATCGTTGCATTAATGCTATTTGTTGATACAACATTACGAGTCACGTCAATTTCATCTCCAACACCCACGAAATCTGCATTCTGGGAATGAGAAACGCCAAGCACCGTTTCTGTAAGTAAGGCATTCTTTGCGTAAATGACACTGCCACGTAAATTTGATTGCCAATTGCCATTTATGTTTTTAGCAAAATAAGTGCGGACTCCTGTCTTATCGTTCATTGAGTATGCCATACCTATTGCATCGGAAGTGACCGATCCATCTGCTGTCAAAAGGTAACTGACAACTTTCGAAACACGATGATTATATGACATATTAGCATGGTGGGTTCTACTGGGTTTTAGATCCCGGTTCCCGATATGGAGATTTAAGGGATCGGTGTCATCGTAAATATCAACCATATTCAAGAGGTCAGGAGTTTGTGTATCCAGCCAATATTTTAACCTGGCATTTTTTGAACCGTCTTTGCTCATCCACCTTATATTCGAGGTTTTTATGTTCAAAAGAACGTATGTATGTGTCAGAGTGGTGTCAACAACATTGCGAACGTAGTCCAGCCCGTTGTGCTGCACAGCCATTTTTAGCTCAAACTGACCTTCAATACGGCCGCCATTAATTTCTTTTGAGAACTGTATTCCTGGACATAAAGAATAGTCTTTGATTCTTTTCTTACTCAGATAGCTGTTATTAAGGTCCTTTGCCATTATATAATCCTCCATGCTGTGCAACACCAAAACATTATCTTGATTGTAGTCAGACAAGGAATCCAGAAGGTAGAGGTCTGACGTCTGGTTGTCTATTGTATATGATTGCTCATAATTAATATGAAAAACAGCTGAATTAGAAAATCTGTGATTATATGTAATGTTTGCATTCATTTTCAGGCTATGATCTGGATGGTTTTTGAAATATTGGTTGTGTTGTTGCGACAATAAGCCTTTCTGCCCCACAAACATTCTATAATGTTTTAGAATATCATTGTGATGTTCCTCAAATAACGTGAAGCCACTTGTTTCAAAATAATCCTGCGTGTTGTTTCTTAATTTAAATAAAGCATACACTTTGAGTCCAGTGGTCAAGTCGTTTCCGTTCAAATAAGTTGAGCTTTGATAACGATTTATAATAGTATCATTGTAATGTTGACTGTCCTTGTCCCCCTTGTTGTCTTGGCTGTTATATAGAAGCAATTGATGAATTGTCAACTGTGTAAGATCCCAATTGTACCTAAACCTATTGTTCGTTGTCACAGAGACACCTTTGTTTTCATTATAACTGTCTATTAATTCAAATGTATTTCCAATGGGGAGGAAGTTAGTGCGATTAATGTTCTGTCTATTGTCTAACAAAGAATGTGAGATAAAGGTGTCACCTCCGAAATTCCATTTCTTGTTACGATCATCAATGTCATAGTTAAGTCCTGCTTGTTGACGAGTCAATGTTCCTTCTTTTATGTTCTCCGGTTTCCAACCATCATTCTGGCCGGGTTTTCGTTCATCACTTACATTGTTTACGTTCGAAAGTAAGACCAAACGAGAATGGTCTGTCGAGCGCATAGAGAATAACCGGAAAATGTATGGGACTTTTTCTGCAAAATCATCAGAAGCCGCACCCATTCCAGCATCAACATTTGCCATATAGCCAACGTTATACTCCTTCTTCAGCTTAACATCCATCACATACTGGGAGTCACCGGCAATCTGACTTCCAACGAATTCACTATGTTCTCCCAACTTATCATATATCTCGATATTCTTCACCGAATAAGCAGGTAAATTGTCAAGCATGATTTGTTTGTCATTCTTAAAAAAGTCCTTACCATTCAACAGGAGTTTTTCGACTAAACGGCCGTTATGGTAAATATCGCCATTTTCCTTAATTTCCACTCCTGGAAGTTGGTGTACGAGTGCATCCAATACAGAACCTTCTGAAAGCAAGAATTCATCTGCATTATAAACAACCGTGTCACCCTTATTATAAAATAATATTTTTGAAGCAGACACAGTAACCTCGTTCAGTAGCGTGTTGTCCTCACGCATGAGTATTGGTGGTAAAGTACGTGACAGCTCGCGCCTTCCAATGTTAGCTATATTAATTGTTTTATAAATAGTTTTATACCCCATAAGTGTACATTTCAATATGTACGAGCTTTCCTGGCTAGGCACGTTGAAGTGAAATTCTGCCTTTTCTATTACCTGATCATTGTTATAGCTACGATACATGGCAGTTGTCGATGACACAATGCTACTATCCTGACGTAACAACTGTACGATTGCTCCAGGCAAATCATTACGTGTTTTCACATCAACGACAGAACCTCTTAGTTCTAGCATTCTTTGTGCAAACATATTACTATCAAAGATAATTAGTGTCGCTATAATAAAAATAATTCTAAAAATCTTCATGCGATATCCTTTTTGAAATACAAATACTTTATTGCAGGATTTTGGCAACCCAATAAATTAGAGACCTCATCATCAACTATGAAACCGTTGGAAATTAGTTGGTCTGATAAGGGCGATAAATCATCAGGCTTAATCTGACTGTTTTGCTCTTCCACTACAAAAAAACCTCTTCCTGCAAGTCTGCACAAACAATCTATAGCTTTGCTGTTTTTGCATATATTGCCATTCACTTTATCATTAATTAGCAGAATCAAATCAAAGCATTCTAAAGCCTCCAGTTCTTCATACGAATCCACCTTTTGAAAATAATCTGTTAAATTATACGATTTAGCAAAATTCCAGGAATGAATGCGTGTATCAACACCCAGCGTGGGAATTTTCAATGCAATCAGTCTGTCTAGCAATAAACAGCTACCACATCCAACATAAAGAATTGTATTTAATCTTAATGCATCAAATATGTATTTGATTGATTTTAATATAGATAAATCACAACAAAAATACATTTCATACAGGTACTTGTTACTGCCTTTTTCTAAGTTGAATAGGGGAATCTGTAATAGTCCATCATTAATCACTTGCCTAAGCTCACTACTATATCTTGAATCAAATTTCCTTGCAAATAACTTCCTTTTGAATAGACAATACTTTAAATGATGTAAGTCCAAATTCGCAGGACAATTTCCATTTTCATACTTCCATCTTATAAATCTTAAATTGTCATTACAGATTAAATCCTTTCTTATATTACTAGTAACTATTGTGTTGATATATATTTCTTCTGGAGCAAATGTATATTTTAGTCGCCTGAGTAACCTTTTGTCTTGTGGAGTTGGTGTTAATATCCTATGTACGCAATCATCCGTGATTGAAAACCATTGTGAACCTATCGTAATATAACGAGGTAAGTTTCTGGTAGAACGGAATAGCCCAAGTTTTCTTTGTAGGTTTATGAAAGAGTCAAGTACACACTTCTTGATTTTTTTAACATCCAACAGACCATGTGGATGGAATTGAAGTATACGTTCATGAATATGCCAGAAATTGGCTAATTTACAATCTATGAAATTTTGATTGCAGGACCTAAAGTAATCCAGAAAATACCATAGAGGACACAATGGATAATCCTGAGCACTTAGCAAATGATAGTAAGATGCTCTTTGTTCCTTATACGATATAGACAATAGGTATAGTTCAGCTCTGAGAATATTATATGACCCCCAATTTGTCTTATACTTTTGAACAACAGCACGTACTCCTTTCATTGAAAGTAATACATTCAAACTGCCAGCAGATAACTTGTATTTTTTATCAATATGGATGTAAATATCACATCCCTCATGAAAGTATTCTACAAGCTGCCTCAATTCATGAATGTTGTTGTGTGCCATTATCAGAATGGCTTGTCTGTCCTTTATAGCCATGTTCATCTAAGTATAAATATAGATTATTAAATATTGAGTTAAGAAGGGCCTCTTTGTCACAATTATACACTGAGTTCTCAACTCTTTTCTGTACACACCTGCCAAAGCAGGATGGTAATAATTTACAACCACGGCATTCTTCTTTTTCAACGTCAGACCTTATACTATAGTCAAAATAATGGCTATTAGGCAGGAAAACCCCGTTTTTTATTGATCCTACACTATGATTAGCTGAGAAATCTCGAGCTGTACATTTATAAACAGACAAATCATAATTTATAACATATTGAGCAATACTTTCTGCGTAACATTGACAAACCGTGAGATTATCCGTTCTTGATTTATACCCACATTCTTTATAAAATTTAAGAACATCCTTGATTCTTTCTGTGATAGCATTTATGTTCTTCTTAAACTGCCATACCAATTGTGGGAAAAGTAAAATTTTATTCCTGATTTCAAGAGGAAAGTCATTTGCAATATCCTCCAATGAGATTATATTTTTAGGCGTATAATTTATTCTGACCATCATATCTATGTCTTCAATTTCCTGACATAGGTTAATTACATTGGAAACAATAGCAGAGTAAGAATTCTTGTCTGTTGCAGAAAATCGTGTCTTGTTGTGATATTGGGCAGAGCCATCTAATGTTATCTGGTAAGAACGTAACTTTAATGATTTTAGCCTTTGTATCATTTCTGAATTTATAAGGTATCCGTTAGTGGTAATAGAATGAAGGAACTTCACACCATTTTCCTCACATAGATTCATTATCCTTGTAGCAATTGGTTCTACAACTTCATTAAAGTATAGTAATGGCTCACCACCAAACCAATCCAAATGGAAGTTACGGGTTGATGGTTTTAGAATTTCGGATTCGCAGAATCTCAGTATAGAGCATACTGCCTCCTCTGACATCATGCTTTTTTTGTGCTTCTCATAACAATACCAACATGAGAAATTACAATCAAGCGTAGGCATAATCGTTACCCGTACAGATGACTTGGCCATTCTTGAATCTAAAACACGAAATGAGACAACGTTTTCTTCATTAAGATCATCATCAACGAGAATAGAAGACATTGCTAGTTCATTTTGAACATTCAAAGGGATGAGAGAAAGGTCTTCATTTTGTAAACAACAAAACAATGACTCGTCAACCTCCAGAATGGAGGAAGCAAGTTGGTTAAACACAAACCTACGTCCTTCTTTCTGGAGGAAAATGTTGTAACGACTTGGTTTCATGAGCAAGAACAGAATGCTTCTTTGTTGGAATTATCGTTATTGCCACTGCATGAACAAGCTATAGCCTGATTATCATTGTCATTACACCAGAGCATTCCATTTGTACTGCCACTGCAAGAACAAAGAGTTGCACTGTTTTCGTTACTTGACATTCCGCCTACAAGGCATTTCATCTCGTCATCTTTATAAAGATTGACAGATCTAATTTTTTTTAATATTTCCATGATTTAATAATTTTATGTGTCAGACTTTTATATATAGCCGCCTGACATTGGCCTAAAGAGTGTTGTTCTATTTTCAGTTGTCTATTTCGGATACCGGTCCTTTATTCATATTTGTGAACTGTATGGTCAGCGTAAATCTCAGTGGTCATTTTGATTTTAATGTAAACCATCCATATAATTAAACATGTTCATACGGCTGTGGCTGTAGGATTCAACTATCAGAGTACTATCATCCGTGGAACCGTCATCAACAAGAAGGAATTCAAGGTCGGTGAAGGTCTGGGACAAGACACTGTCAACGCATCCACAAAGGTATGCCGATGCATTATACATCGACATACAAACGGAAATAGACGGCATACCTGCAATTCTCTTTATGCTTAGCTGACTTTAGTGAATAGTACTTATTGCTTTGAGATTCCTATTTTATGGCTCAGGTGTTATAACTCTATCTCTGCAAAGAATACATAGTCCCCGCGCAGAATCTGAAGTTCGTACACGCCCGTGATACCGGAGGGAATCTCCAGATAGTCGGATGTAATGACCGTCTCGTAGCACACCTCATCGTCCTGCACCAACTGGAGGGTGAGCCCTGTGCAGGGGGTGATGAAATGGAGGGTATGACCGTCTATGGTTACCTCAGGAATGAGGATGGGGGATTTGGGGTATTTTACTCCCAAATTATTCTTCTTTACCTTCAACTCTACTGGAGAGGATTCCGTCTTCTCATTATACTTTTTCACAATTGAGAAAGACTGGGATAATAATCCCGAGAAATTCTCTTCTGCTTGTAGGGAAGAGATGCCAAGTCCCATAAGAGAGACCGTGAAAAATAGCGTTTTCATTTCCATGTAAATAAATTATTTATATTGTATTATTGCAAACAGTCACGCTAATGTATAAGATACGTTTGCAAAATTATTGAATAAAACTAATATCTCACCAAGAAATAGTCGGGAAATTTTAAACAATTTTAAACACGTTTCAGCCAGATGGCACATATTAAGCTGGTCCACAGCGTTATACGAATTTTAAACAGTTTTAAACAGGAACCTGTCTGGTGCCGTTTTGATAACTGAAAGGCTGGGGAAATATAGGAAAACTCGATAATTTGCAGGTCTGTGCTGATGAGTTATGGATACTACAATTGCTGGATGTACTGGTCGAAATCCTTGGCTCCTCCTTTAATGTGATGAATCCTTGTATACAATCGGCTTCTAGAAGTAGACAGATAGGCATTGCTCTTGTCTGTCAACTGCATGATGTGGCATAGGCTGACTCCTAGCTTTAGGAGTATGGAGATGCGATAATCCATTGTGGAAAGATTATATTGCAACCGTAAATCCTTCATCCTTGGATAATATTCCTCTACGGTAAGGATGGCTGCTGCCCATTGCTCTTCTGATGGTTTTCTTGCACCGCTCTGTTCCTGCTCAACAAATGGTCTGACAGATGGCTCCCTGAGCAAATCACTCCTTTTCTTTACCGAAAGCATGTGGTCCAAGTCCTGCTTGTAGGTCTCACATCGTTCATTTAATTCTTCTATAGCCTGTTGTTGCTGCCTGATTCTTTTCTGTAACTCAATGGTGGAATCCTCCTGTATAGATGAAAGGGCAAGTTGTTCGTATAACGAGGCTATCATCTGTGCCTTCTGGCTGATTGCGGACTTTAATGTGTGAATAGTCTGGTCAGATTCTTCAATTTGTTGCAGAAGTTTATCGTTTTCATGCATTGATGAGAGCAGTATTTGCTGCTTCTCATTCATGCTGGCATGGTATTTATGGAGTAAGCCACGTACCTCTTTTTTGATAAACCGAACATACAGATAGGATGATAGCAACACAACAAGTATGAACAACACAGAAAGGACTACTGTTTGTAACAGACTGTTCCGCAATTGCAGGTTCTCCATTTGATGTTGCATAGTCTTCTGTATATATCGGCTATAGTTGAATTGTGCATGTAGCAGTTGCAGGTTTTCCACATCCTGTAATCGCCTAAGACTGTCAGACCAGTGATTGCAGGATAAGGAATATTTAGCAATGGAGTCAATATCCCCCAGCTGTAAATAGTAATCCCGGGCTAATATGCTATATAGATAATGGGTGTCTGCATCCATCGGTGCCTTTGCCGTTTGATGCAGGTAATAGAATGCTGAATCCAGATGGCCTGATTCTGTATAATATATGGTACGGACAGTGTTGCATATCTCGCAGCTAGGATATGCATTCCCTTTCTCATCAAAATAACCCGAGTACCTCACATATTCATCCATGTAGGATTTGGCTTTAGAATATTCACCTCTTCTTGCCAGCCATTCTACACATGTGCCTTTCGTTTGTGCTGCAAGCTGATGGCGGCCCAATTTCTGGAAGCCCTCAGCACAATATTCCTTTCTCGATATGGCCTTCCCTATATCGCCTTTAATAATAAAAGCATCTGATTCCAAACAAGACACCGTGTATATTGCAGCAGAATCCGTCAGGCTCTTTGCACAATGCATGGCTTGTCCAAAAGCTTGAAGTGCCTCGTCTGCAAGACATCGGTTCATGAATATCTGTGCTATCTGGCAATGGGCCAGATAGAGCTGATGGATGTCGCAGTCGGCATCGCTGGTGTCGGCTACGGCAACTGCCTCATTGAAGCAACGGAGGGCGGAGGGGCTGTCGCCCATGTCACGATAGGCACACCCCAGTACATAGTGGGCCAGCATACGCTGGTTGGGTGTTCCCTTGCGGTCGAAGTGGCGGGTGAGCAGGAGACCCAGACTGTCGGAGGTGAAGAGGGAGTCGGCCTTGTTCTGCGCATTGCAGCGGAGCAGCAGATGCTCCATCTGCAGGGACTTGGGCATGCGGGATGCCAGGGAGTCCATGCCGCAGAGCATGCGGAAGGCCGAGTCGGCATCTGTCCGCATGAGCGAGTCGGCTGCTGAGAGTCGCCTTTGAAATTCCCCCTTCTGCTGCTGGCAGCCGCTCAGGGGCATCAGAGTGAACAGGAGAATGAGGATTCCTGCTGGCAGGGTAATTGGTTTCCTTCCTTTCCGCATGGCGTTTCTTCATTCAGGCGTGCTCTATCTTCCAGTCCCCGATGGTGCGGCGCTCGGGGTCGAAGTTGATGCCCACCTTCATTATGGGTAGTCCCGAGAGGGCAAACTTGGAGGCGTAGTCCTTCAGGTTGATCTGGTCCATGGCGGCCTGGGCGGACTTGTTGAGCTTCAGCTCGAAAAGATAGAGGGATTTGGCCGTCTTCATCACTATATCCACACGGCCTGTCGGTGTGTGGACCTCCACGTCCACATATCTGCCGAAGAGCGAGAAGATGACATAGAGCAGCTGCTGGTAATGTCCTTCAGAGTTGGCGTTGTCGCAATAGGGGACTGTCAGCAGATAGGCCTGCAGGAGACGGAACATTTCGTTGAGGTCTTCATTGAGCAGGGCAAGATACATCTTGGCAATAGTCGTATTTCCCGCTTCCTTACGCATATTTACATAGTTGGGCAGGAGGCTGTCCATCAGCCCTACACGTATCTCGCCATTGGGAATGTCGAGGGTGTATAGATGCGAAGTGCTGTCGTAGTCCTTGATGGTCACATAACCACTCTGATAAAGCAGAGGAGTGATGGAAATCATGTTTTCGGTCGGAGCATCGAAGTCTGAAGCAAGGGCCTGCATATTACTGATGCCGGCAGGCACTACATTGAACTTCCTCAGCATCTCGATGAGATAGGTAGGAGTGCCCGACGCGAACCAGTAGTTATTGATGCGGTTCCTTGCAAAGGCGCTGAGCAGGCTAAAGGGATTGAATATGTGAGGCGAAGGCCAGGTGAAGTGATAGCCGTCATACTGCTGTGCCAGCCGTTCTACCGTCTCATCGTACGTCCATTCGCTGGCCCGGGCCAGTCTCTCGATATAATCCTGCATCTGTGTCAGCACTTCTTCCTTCGTGATACCGCAGATTCCCGCAAACTCCGGAAACATGCTGATATTCGTCAGGTTGTTCAGCTCGCTGAAGATGCTGAGCTGGGAGAATTTGGTGATGCCCGTGAGGAAGACAAACTGCAGATAGGGGTCCGAGGCCTTCAACGGGGAGTAGAAGTTGCGCATCACATTGCGCAGGATGGGCAGGGCCGTTTCCTCGTGCACCACATCCAGCAGCGGAGCGTCATACTCATCGATGAGGATGACCACCTTCTTGCCCGTCTTCTCATAGACACTGGTTATAAGGCTTTTCATGCGCACATTAGGATCAGGATGATTGGAGGACAAGCCAAACCGCTTTTCATTCTCTTCCACAATATACAGTAGATACCGTTCCAACTGGTCCTTCTCCATGTGCTTGCCCAGGCTCATGTCGAACCGCAGCACAGGATATTCCACCCATTCCTTCTCCAGCCGTTCCATGGCCAAGCCCTTGAACAGTTCCCTCTTTCCCTCGAAATAGGCCTGGAGCGTGGACACAAGCAATGACTTGCCGAACCGCCGGGGACGGCTCAGGAAGATATACTTGCTGAGATGTACCATATTCCAGATATACTCAGTCTTGTCAATGTAGAGACAGTCAAGGTTTATCACCTCGGAGAATGTCTGTATGCCCACGGGCAACCGCTTCAGTTTGTTCATATCCATGCTGGTTTTTGCTGCGTTTCGAGCCTATTCACCTGCAAAGCTACGCTTTTATTCCGAAACAGGCAAGGGAAGTAAGGGAAAAAATAGGGAAGGAACCGGAGAAGGGATAAATAGGCCGTCTTTATGTGTGGCTCTCCCAACAGCGGAGGTTATGAAATCATGTCGCCCCGTCAGGGCTTTGGGCATGGTGCGCCGATGACGATAGGACTGGCGGCTGTTGCAGTTATAGGCTTCAAAATAACTGCAACAACTGCAACAGATCCCCCGTTTTCCCTGTTTCTTGGGGGATGAGCGAATTCTATTTGCCCCCCTGAGCGAAGAAAAATCTCCGTTGCCGTTCAGGCGCGCTCTGTCTTCCAGTCCCCGATGGTGCGGCGTTCGGGATCGAAATTGATGCCCACCTTCACTATGGGCAGTCCCGAGAGGGCGAACTTGGAGGCGTAGTCCTTCAGGTCAATCTGGTCCATGGCGGCCTGGGCGGACTTGTTGAGCTTCAGCTCGAAGAGATAAAGGGCCTTGGCGGTCTTCATCACTATATCCACACGGCCTGTGGGGGTGTGGACCTCTACGTCCAGACCACGGAACTGGCCGAGAAGGGAGAAGATGATGTACAGCATCTGCT
>CAMBDA010000009.1 GCA_945865175.1 uncultured Prevotellaceae bacterium
AATACGGCTGCACATCAAAGTTGTTCTCCTCGTCCTTCCAATAACTGTGATAGGTAATGTTAAGCACTCGGTTTTCCTTCATTGCCTCGATGATGGGCTGAAGGTTGCTCTGGCCAGACGGCACGTATTCCAGAATAATGCGGTCTTTGATGCTCTGGCTATTCGCCAATGCATTGCTAACACAGAAAGTGTTGTATAGCCAGGAACGGAGTCCGTTCTTACTAATGTCCTCTTCATTATCAATATAATATCGGTACTCACCACGGTTCTCATTAACGATGTTGATGCCGAACATATCCCAGATGACATAACGCCAGTTGTCGAAGGTGCGCTTGGGAATATCGACCCCTCTGCTGATGTCATCTCGCAGCCACAGCTCGTTCAGTTCTTTGAACGAGATTTTACGCTTGCGATAGATGGTTTCTATCACCCAGACATATTTGGTTATCAAACTTTGTCCTCTTTCGTTGTCCATATTTCTTTGTTTTTTTTGCAAAAGTATGATAAGGGTACGCCAAACTGTAGCAGAGGTTTGAGAAAAAATACCCCAAAAAAAGTATGTCAACATAAATGGCAAAGTATCTAAAGATAAATGGCAAAGTATGTTTAGATACTTGGCAAGGTATGTTGACATCCCAAAAACGCAGGATTTCAGCCTTGCGAACAGTATGGGATTTACGGATGGTTTGCATTTCACTCAATTATTGTCGTTGCTTTATACCATTCGTCCCATATCCTTGCTTTCTGTCCCTGTTCTTTGGAATATTGGCATATGATTATTGTTTCATCGATAAACGGCTTACTAGCCAAATATCTCATGCAACTCCTTGTTGGACAGTTTGCCAATCCAACTCTCACCTGTAGATACAGTAAGGTCTGCAAGGTGTTTCTTCTCTTGTATCATTGCATCGATGCGCTCCTCAAAGGTGTTTTGCGTGATGAAGCGATGCACCTGTACGTTTTTATGCTGACCGATACGATATGCTCGGTCGGTGGCCTGTGCCTCTACTGCAGGGTTCCACCATAGGTCATAGTGTATGACATGAGTTGCAGCAGTGAGATTGAGACCTGTACCGGCAGCTTTGAGTGAGAGGATAAAGATGCGGTCGTTGCGGTTGTTCTGGAATCTGTCAACCATCTCCTGACGTTGCTTTAACGAGCATCCACCATGATAGAACATAGGTTCTTCATCAAGGGTGGTACGGATGAAATGCTGAAGCAGTTCGCCCATTTCGCGGAACTGTGTGAAGACAAGCACCTTCTCGTCTGCATCAATGATACTGCGAAGCATGTCGAGCAACATCCCGGTCTTTCCTGACAGTGAAGCGTCCATGCGGTTGTCTTTGAGATACTGAGTCGGGTGGTTACATATTTGTTTCAGTGCAAGCATCATCTGCAGGACAAGTCCCTGACGTTGGAAGAGTGTCTGGTTATCTTCTCCCTCCATGCTCTCAATGACGGCCATGCACCTGTTGACGGTTTCTTGGTATAGGGCAGCCTGTTCTGGTGTGAGCACTGCAAATTCATTGCGCTCAATCTTGTCCGGCAGGTCACTGATGATACTTTTGTCCGTCTTCAACCGGCGCATCATAAAGGGAGCTGTCACCTTACGGAAACGCTCTGCTACATGAGCGTCACCGTATTTCTGTATCGGCTTTGCGTATGCCTCAGAAAAGTCCTTTGCAGAACCCAGGTAGCCCTTGTTCGTAAAGTCGATAATACTCCAGAACTCCGACAGACGATTCTCTACTGGTGTTCCGCTCATTGCAATGTGACAATCGGCAGGGATGCTGTGTATCGCCTTGCTCTGTGCGGTATCACTGTTCTTGATGTTCTGCGCCTCGTCTATAACGAGCACCTGCCATTTCTGTTTCTTCAGTTTGCCGGCATCGGAGCGAACCACGCCGTATGTGGAAAGGATAATGTCGGCATCCCTGCAGTCATCGTTCTTCAGGTCGCGTGCCGTACCATGATATACGCCAGTGGTCAGTTGGGGGGCGAAGCGTTTCACCTCCGACTGCCAGTTATGCAACAAACCTGTTGGCACCACCACAAGGGCTTTTTTCTTGTCCATAGCGCCCTCTTCTTTCATTTTCAATAGAAGGGTGATGACCTGCAGTGTCTTGCCCAGACCCATGTCATCGGCTATGATACTGCCGAAACCTATCTTCATGTTGCGGTACATCCATGAGAATCCACGTTCTTGATAAGGCCGCAACTGTGCGTTGATGCCTTCTGGCAGTGGTATGACATGCTGCGTTGTAAACTCACGTATGAGTTCACGCACCTCGTCGGTAAGTTCTACCGGTGCGCCTTTGTATTCGCCACTCAATGCAGCTTGCAACAGTTCGCCCGGCTTTATCTTTGGCGGAGCATTGAGCACCTTCTGCAGCTTCGCCATTGCAGCTTCGTCGATATACACATACTGTTCCTTGAAACGAAGCAGTCCGCTGGCGTGACCGAGCATCTTGTCAAACTCCTCGGGTGAGAGGAATACGTTGCCTACAGCCACCTGCCAGTTGAAATCAAGCAAATCGCCCATAGACAGGAAACCGTTAGAGCCCTTTCCCTTTGATTTTAGCTTCACCGACATCTGCGGACGAATAAGCTTCTGCAATGCCTTTGGCATGATGACATTCACGCCAAGCAGTCGCATGGCAGGGATAACCTGCATGAGGAACGCAGGGAATGTTCGCATTGTAAACGGAATGCTGTGCTGTCCTTTGTCGTTGATATAGTCATCAAGCCCATCAACGATATCGCAGAGGATAGCAAGCTGGCGTAGAATCTCCAAACGACTTGATGCGTACGCTTCTTTTGTCATCACATCTTTCAGCGAATAATCATCAGCCAATACGTCAACATCAAAGCCTTCTTTTGTTTCCTCTATGCAGAACGTCACTCTATGCTTGTTCTGCATGAAGTATCGGTCAAGCCATGAGCGTATGCCTCCAGGTGTGTTCGTTTCTCCTATGCTGTCAAAGCGCGCGGTTTCGGCATTGAAGAACAGGTCAAGGAACAGTTCGTCTTTGCCTTCATGGGAAAGCATCGGAACGAGCAGAGATATTACATGGCTCAAAACCTCCTTGGGCTGTCCTAGCTTGTCGACAATACTACGTGTGGCATCGTCTATCATGGCAGGTTGCCATACGATGCAGTATGCTTTTTCCTCCTTTGCTTTGGCACGTCCACGTCCTTTGCTTATCTTTATGTCGTAGTATATCTGAGGAACGATACATCCGTGCGCTATCAGTTGCAGACCACAGATGAGAATGCTACGAAGGGCGATGATGGAATTGTCGTAGTCACGCAAGAGGTTTATGTTGATGTCAAGCAACTGTTGGAACAGGTATCCCTTTGCCTGGCCGATTGTCACTACACTGCGCTTGTTTATCGGAACTATCCTCTTATCATCCTCCAGCTTCTGCTTGTCCTGCAACACCTTTGTCGCTGCCTTGCTTATGTATGTCAGTTCTTTCTGATACGCCAATTGGAAATCCCCGTTATGACAAAAGGCTGGTGATGATGGCAAGAGATTGGACAGATGTAATGTCAGGTCAGACAACAATGTATAGTCAGGAATCTGCTCCGAGACATCCTCTAATTGCATGTGCTCCTCATTACCATACACCGCACTGATGTTCTCCACCTCCATCATTTCAGTAGAATCGGCTGCTGTGATGCCACGCTTCTCCAATTCTTCCAACAGATCCACACCATGGAGTGAGAACACTAAGAACGGATTGTTGTCTATCTCCATGCTTGTCTTGTAGATGACAGCAGCAAGGTGTTTACAGGGCACAGCCCAGTCAGGGCATGAGCATTTCATCTTCAGGTCTTTCCATTGCTTTGGAAACAATGGCATACCTGCCTCTTCCGCCATCTTTGCCAAGGATTCATCCAACTGACGGTTGAAAAGCTTGCTCAACACCACAGGTTGCTCCTGTATCAAGTCGATGAGTTTATCAATGTCCTTATCAGAAAACTTCGGCAGCACGATCGTCTCGCTGTAGGGTGTGCGACGACTTCCCTTCACTTTTGCACTAATCACATTGCCAGAGAAAGTTAGCTCTTCCACCATTCCATTGCGAGCATACGAAGCTCCACGCGGAAGTCTGTTGCTATAGTCTATGTTTTTCAGTGCGCCAAGCCATTGCTCACCCCACCAAGTCTTTCCGTATTTCGTTGCCATGATTATTCTTCTGATGTAAATGTACCTCTCAAGGTTTTTTTACTGCAAATAGCTCCCTTTCAATTGCTGCAAGAGTCGGAAATTGAAGCATTTACAACTCCTGTGCATCCCAATTGTCCGTTCTTCCTTCATTCATTGGATAATACCCCTCTGTAACCCTCGTTACAACATTACGAACTATTCCTTCCATTTGAACAAAAGAAGGGGGCTCGCCATTCCATAGAATACCGTTGCCTTGCAGGGCTTCTTCTACTGTCTGTTCGATATCAACTGTTCCCATTGCTCCGTTTTATGCTTTTCCGGGTGCAAAGATACTACAAATGATTGATATTAGTATCAACTTTCCCAAAAATGTCCAAAAACAGCCCGATTTTAAGGTAAATGAGTGTGGGTAACTTGCGGTGGAAACCCCATCGGCTTGTTGAGGCTGTTAATTTTGTTGTGGGAGGATTTGCCATAGATGGGACGTGTACAGTCTGGGGTGGGGCTGGAGGGCTTCGGTCTTGTGCTGTGAGGGCGTGAGGATGTAAAAAAAAGACGTGTTGCCTGTTTGTAGACAACACGTCTTTAATGATGATACTAGCGTGTATGAACTAGTTGCGGCGGGAGGCCGAATAGTTGATACGCAGTGCCCACGACTTGCGGAGCACTTCCTTGATGTCTGTGATAATACCCATCTGGGTGTGCTGGTCGGCCTTGATGGAGATGGTTTGTTCGGCCTGATTTGTCATACCCTGACGTTCCTGGGCCACAAAATCCATCACTTCGCGAGGCTCGGCATAGCGGTCGTTGAGCTGGATGCGTGTACCGCTACCCATCTGTGCACGCAACTGGTCGGTAGGAGGACCTACATAGATGAACGACACAGCTGACTTCTTCTCCAGTTTTTCCAGTTCGGTACCCTGGGGCACTACGAACTTCACTTTCAGCGTCACCTCACGCATGGTGGTAACAATCATGAAGAAGAACAGAATGGTGAAGATAAGGTCGGGCAGAGATGAGGTGTTCATCTCAGGCATTTCGCGCTTTTCTTTTTTCTTGAATCCTGCCATAATCAGTTTCCTCCATAATTTTTGGGTTCGGCCTCAGAAATCTTCTGGGGATAATATGCGCGGATAGCCACTTTCTGTTCGTCGGTGAGGTTGGCATAGCTGCGTCCGAACTTCTGTCTGGAGAGTTCCTCTCGCAGTTCGTTATAGGCAGCCACGAGTTCGTTCTGCACCTCGAAATAGATGTTGTATGGCGTTCCACGGTCGGTCTGCACGGAAATCACATGCTTGTCTGTGATGAAGCAGGGGCCCAGGAGGTCAATCTCCTTGACATGCTTTTCGGGCAGCGAACTTAGATTGTTCTCGTTCTTTACAAACTCCTTTGCACGGGCACGCAGTTCCTTGATGTCCATGACGTCGTGGTTGACCATCAGCATACCAGCCGCATTCAGACGTACGTTGAGCACGTTTCTCTCCTTCACGTCAATCTGTGCATCTTCCTGGTCTGGATCTGGCGGCTGCGGGAGGCGTCGCGCAAGACCCATATCGGTGTCCATTGAGGTGGTCACCAGGAAGAAGATAAGCAACATGAAAGAAATGTCAGCTGTTGAACTGGTGTTCAAACCTGGCATCTTCTTTTTCTTTTTTGCCATATTCTTTGGATGTTTGATTCAAATGGTTTGTTTACTCTAGCGCTTCAATGGCGTGTGCTTCACTTGCTGGCACTCTTGGTGAGGATGCCAGACATGCTGATGGCCACTGCCAATACGGCTGCGATGGTGAGGATGTAGATGGAGCCGATGAACATGTCGACTACGGTCACCCAACCGGCAGTTGTGACGGTACCGTCAGCTGCGGTGAAGGGCACTTCGTCCAGACCGGTAACCAGACCTACTGCCAGTGACACAATGAGCAACAGGATGGTGAACATTGTAATCTTACCGCCTGGCACGCCGGTGGCGGCTGCAGAGTCGTTACCCTTGTTGCTGCGTGCGCTCTTGATTACGCTCCACACGGTGAGGCCGGCTGTGACGACTACCAGAAGGTACATCAGCCACATGATCAGCTCGGTGAGCTGAGGCTCGTTGTAATCGCCCACGGGGTTGTCATAGCCAATCGTCAGAAAGGCTCCGAAGCAAACCACGATGATCGCGATACAGAGGGCGAGCACTCGTTTTGATATTACTTGGATTTTCATAATAACACGCTTTTTTTGTGGGGTTGATTATTTCTTGCACTTGGGAGACTTCACGCACATGTCGAGCAGCTCGGCTGCAGACTCTTCCATGCTACCAGTGAGGGCCTCTACGCGAGACAGGATATAGTTGTAGAACACCTGCAGAATCAGGGCAACAACGATACCGAAGATGGTGGTGATAAGGGCGACCTTCATACCGCCGGCAACAACGGTGGGGCTGATATCACCAGCACGCTGGATGTTATCGAATGCGAGCACCATACCAATCACAGTACCCAAGAATCCCAGAGAGGGAGCCATGGCGATGAACAGGGTAATCCAAGAGCAGTTCTCCTCCAGATAGGCGCCCTGAACCTCAGCCTCCATGTTGATGGTACGCTCGATGGTGGCGATGTCGTTCTGATTGTCGCTGTTGAGGCATTCCAGTGCCTTGCGGCTTACCTGAGCCACAGGACCGCGTGTGCCCTTTGCCTTGGCGATAGCTTCGGTAATCTTGCCAGCGGCAACCAGCTGAGCCAGCTCGGCAGTAAACTTACGGGTGTTGATTTGAGCAAGGCTCAAGTAGATAACGCGCTCGATACAGAAGGCAAGACCCAGTACCAATGCAACGGCAACGAGTGACATAAAGCCGGCGTCACCTTCGATGAACTTTGTCTTCAGTGCCTTGTGGATACCTTCTGATTCTTCTTCCACCACGGGTGCAGCCTCTTCGGGTGCGGCAGCTTCTTCTACTGCGGCTGTGTCAGCGGCAAGGGTGTCAACAACGGTTGTGTCGGGGGCCTGAGCCTCCTCTTCCTGAGCCATTACGGTTGAAGTTGCTCCGAACGAGCAAGCGGCAACCATCGCAACAATTGCAAATAACTTTTTCATTGTGTGTAGTTTTTTAAATTAATTAATGTTATTATTTTGTTTTTTTTCTTCTTTATACTTGCGGAGAGAACAGGATTCGAACCTGCGAACCGCTTTTGACGGTTACACGCTTTCCAGGCGTGCCTCTTCAACCACTCGAGCACCTCTCCAATGCCATTTTATCGCCTCATAAAATGAGGTATTACGCTTTTTCGAATACAAAAATATTCTTTTTTTTGTATAACTCCATATCTTTTAGCAAAAAAAATCACTGAATGCACTTTTTTTATCAAAAAGTGTTCAAAAAAGGCCCTTCTTTGCCCCCAAACGTACGTTTTACGTTGCAATTTGTGGCATCGGACACCTCTTTGGGAGTGATTCGGTAGATTGTTGCAAGTTTGTTCACCACTTCGGCCACGTAGGCACTCTCGTTTCGCTTTCCCCGGTGGGGGGTTGGAGCCATGTAGGGCGCATCGGTCTCCACTACAATCCGGCTGAGGGGCACTTCTGACAGCACTTGGGGAAGTGTGGATTTTTTGAAGGTGACGATGCCCCCTATGCCCAGCACGAAGCCGGGGAATGTGAGCAGCTGGGCCGCTTCTTCGCTGGACCCTCCGAAACAGTGGAACACACCCCTGAGGTTCGGGCTCCTGCTGTATGCCTTCAGTAGTTCCACCATTTCTGTGTGTGCGTTTCTGCAGTGGATGGCCAGCGGGAGGTCCAGTTCGATGGCCCACCTTATCTGTGTGTCGAATGCCTGGAGCTGCTCTTTGCGGTAGGTGGTGTCCCAGTAGAAGTCCAGTCCCACTTCGCCCACCGCCACATAGGGATGGCCGGGTGCAATGAGCAGGGCGTGCAGCTGGTCGAGCACGTCTTTCCAGTCTTCTCGCACATCCTCGGGATGAAGTCCCATCATCGGCCGCAGATAATGGGGATGGCGTTTCCATAAGCGTAGCATGGGCTCCACGGATGCTGCGTTGATGTTGGGCAATAGGATTTGCTCCACGCCTGCCGCCTTGGCACGTGTGATCACATCGTCTATGTCGTCGGCAAATTCCGGTCCGTAGATGTGGCTGTGGGTGTCTATCATAGGGTGTCGCCTTATTAATATATATATTGTATTGCCGGGGGGTGCTATGATTGGCGGGAGAGCAGACCCAGTGCCAGCTGCCGCAGCGGTTTCTTCTGTACATCGGGCAATGCCACCTTGTGGAGCGCGTTGAGCGCCTCAGTGGTATACTGGTCTATTTTCTGCCTTGCCATTTCGGGTATCTGCAGGGAGTCGTAGATGTGTGTCACTGCGGTAATCTTCTCCTCCGGATTGCAGTCGGTAGTTGCCAGCCATTGTTCCAGTAGCTGCCGCTGTGGCTGGTCGGCTTTTGCCAGGGCGTTGATGAGCATGTAGGTCTTCTTGTTGCACAGGATGTCGCCTCCAATCTTTTTCCCGAAGGTCTCGTAGTTGCCATACACATCGAGGTAGTCGTCTTGCAGTTGGAAGGCAAGTCCCATCTTTTCTCCGAATTCGTAGAGCGCATCGGCATCTGCCCAGGGTGCATCGGCCAGCATGGCACCAATCTTCAGCGCACAGGCCAGCAGTACGGAGGTCTTGAGCCTGATCATCTCGATATACTCGGCCTCGCTCACGTCGGAACGGGTCTCGAACAGAATGTCGTATTGCTGTCCTTCGTCTATTTCAAGTGCCGTTTGGGTAAAGGTCTGCATGACAGGGGCCAGTTTGTCGGCTGCGCATTGCTGCATCATCTGAAAGGCCATCACCAGCATGGTGTCGCCGCTGAGGATGGCCGAATTGTCGTCCCATACCTTGTGGACGCAGGGCTTGCCCCGGCGCACGTCGGCACAGTCCATCACATCGTCGTGGAGCAGTGTGAAGTTGTGATAGGTTTCCAGCCCCAGCGCAGGTTGTAGTGCGGGGGTGACATCTTCGTGATACAGGTTGTAGGCCATGAGCATGAGCACGGGACGTATGCGCTTGCCGCCTAGCGACATCACATACTCAACGGGCTCATACAGGCGCCGTGGCTGGCGGTCATAGCTCTTTTCGGCAAGTGCCTTGTTGACTATCTCCAGTAGTTCGGTTGTCGTATACATGGTTGTGAGGGTTTGTTTATGCGGGTGTGTAATGCCTAAAAAAAGAGTGGCAACCCTCCTATGATGGTGGGTGGCCACTCGCTATTTGGCACGTTTTGTCTCGTTATGAATATTAGTTCAGGCGGAACATGACGGGAAGGTTGAAGCGAGAGCGCACCGACTTGTTACCCTGGCGTGCAGGCTTCCATTTGGGCATCTCCTTCACCACGCGCTCGGCTTCCTTGGCCAGATTGGGGTCGGGCGTACGTGCAATCTTTACGTCTACGATGGAACCGTCGCGGTTCACCACGAAGGACACAGTTACACGTCCCTGTACGCCCTGCTCCTGGCAGATGCTGGGGTACTTGATGTGCTCGCTCAGCCACTTCATGAGCGCCTGCTCGCCGCCCGGGAACTCTGCGTTCTCCTCTACCATTTCGTAGATGCGGTCGTCATCATCCTGCTCCACGATGGGGCCGATGGGGCCTGTAGGAGCCACTGCCGAAGGTGCACCTGTACCCACCACTGTGGTGATGGCCTGGTTCATTTCCTCAGAGGTCTCCACTTCTTCCTCGGGCAGTTCGGTATCATCCTCCACGATGTTGATGATTTCGGCAACCTTGGGAGCGGCTGCTGGAGGAGGAGCCACCACTTCCTGCTGTTGTGTGATGGGGATCATGTCTTCCTCCATCCTGAAATCGTAAATTTTCTCTTCCTCCACTACCTTGATTTCACGCTGCGTGTATTCGAACGCAACGAACATGGCGGCGAGGACCAACACATAGCCAATAAGTATGCTTGTCGACTTTTGGCTTTGAATGCTTTCATTCATGGTTTTGTTAGTTTCCATAGATATATTTTGTTTCTTTTTTTATCTCTTTTGGGGCAAATGTAGCACATTTTTTTTATTTAGACGGCCATAATGGCGTATTTTTTTTAAATATGATGCAATTTTTGTGTATTATGGCCCGATATTGTGTGAAAATACACTACCTTTGGTGCGCAAATCGAAAAAGTATGGTGAAGAAAAGCTCAATATTGGCCGTTGTCCTGATGATTGCTGCGAGCATGCGGCTGCAGGCACAGGAGAGCAACAGTGTTTTCAGCTTTCTCAACCTTCCCACATCGGCGCATGTGGTGGGGCTGGGAGGCAGGAATATCTCTGTGGCCGACGATGACATATCCATGGGTTTCCACAATCCTGCTTTGCTGGCCGGTGTCTCGGACAGGACGGTCGGGCTGAACTTTTTCACCTACATGAAGGGAAGCAATGCCGGCAGTGCCGCCTATGCGCAGGCTCATGGGGAGCGGGGCACATGGGGTGTGTCGGCGCAGTTTGTGGGCTATGGCTCCATGACGGAGACAACGGCCTCGGGTGAGGTGCTGGGCGAAATGAATGCCCTGGACATGGCACTTGGCGGCAGTTATTGCTATCTGTTGGGCGGAAACTGGTCGGGAGGCGTCACGGGCAGGTTTATCTATTCCCATTACGGCGAGTTCACCTCCTGTGCGCTGGCTGTGGATTTGGGCCTTAATTATTATAAGGAAGAGAACGATTTGTCCCTCTCGGCTGTGGCTCGTCAGATAGGTGGCCAGCTGAAGGCTTTTGGAGACCGTCATGAGCGTCTTCCTTTCGGCTTGGAGCTGGGCCTTACCAAAGGTCTGGGTCATGCGCCCATCCGCTTTTCGGTTACCCTGTCCGACCTCACCCGCTGGAAGTCGGACTATTACTATTCGGCTGGCAAGAAGATCAGTGCAGGCCGCATCCTCACCAATCACTTCTGTGTGGGTGTGGACATCCTGCCTGTCTCTTTCCTGCACATCTCTGCAGGCTATGACTTCCGTCGGGCCTACGAGATGAAGGCTGCTGGCTCTTCTCATGGAGCGGGCTTGAGCGTGGGGGCGGGAGTGAAGGTGCGCCGCTTCAACATCTCATTGGCCTATGCCAAGTATCATGTGGGCGCCCCCACCTTCTCCGCATCGCTGGCCTACAGCTTCCCTCGATGAAACAAAGACAATATGTAAAACCCAAACCAATGTTCTAATGAAAAAGATTACCATCGCTATCGACGGTTATTCGTCATGTGGCAAGAGTACCATGGCCAAGGATTTGGCTCGTGAAATCGGCTATGTCTATATTGATACGGGTGCCATGTACCGGGCTGTCACGCTGTATGCCCTTCAACACAAGCTGATTTCGGAGGCGGGCATCGACTCTGACCGGCTGCAGGGCCAGATGCCCCACATCCAGATTGGTTTCAAACTGAATGCCGAGTCCCGTCCGGAAACCTATCTCAACGGAGTGTGCGTGGAACGGGAAATCCGCTCGCTGGAGGTGTCGCGCAATGTAAGCCCCATAGCCGCCCTGGGCTTTGTCCGGGAGGCAATGGTGGACCAGCAGCGTGTGATGGGGGAGAACAAGGGTGTGGTGATGGATGGCAGGGACATTGGCACGGTGGTGTTCCCGGATGCCGAGCTGAAGGTGTTTGTGACGGCCCAGCCCGAGATACGTGCCCAGCGAAGGTATGACGAGCTCCAGGCCAAGGGAGAGCCCTGCCAGCTGGAGGCCATACTGGAAAACGTGCTGGAGCGCGACCGTATCGATACCACCCGCACCATCGGGCCCTTGCGTAAGGCAGATGACGCGCTGGTGCTGGACAACAGTTTTATGACCATCCCCGAGCAGAAGGCCTGGCTGATGGAACAGTATAGGAGAGCTGCCGATGACTGTAGAGATTGATCAGGGTTCGGGTTTCTGTTTTGGAGTGACCCGTGCCATAGGAAAGGCAGAGGAGGAACTTTCGGGCGGTTCTACGCTCTATTGTCTGGGCGACATTGTTCACAACGGCCGGGAATGTGACCGGCTCAAGCGCATGGGGCTGGTGACCATCGACCATGCCACGTTCAATGGGCTGCAGCATGCCAAGGTGTTGCTGCGTGCCCACGGTGAACCTCCACAGACCTATGAGCGTGCACGGGAGAATGGGATAGAGATTGTGGATGCCACCTGCCCTGTGGTGCTTCATCTGCAGGAGCGCATCAAGAAGGAATATGCCGAAGGCCAGCCAGGCCGGCAGATTGTCATCTTTGGCAAGAACGGCCATGCCGAGGTGATGGGACTGGTGGGGCAAACCGAGGGAACTGCCATCGTGATAGAGCATCCCGAGGAGGTGGCGGCACTCGACTTCAACCGTGACATCTGCCTGTATTCCCAGACCACCAAACCGCTCGACCAGTTTCGCCAGGTGGTGGAGTTCATCCGTCAGCATATCTCGCCTACGGCCACCTTCACTTATTACGACACCATCTGCCGCCAGGTGGCCAATCGTATGCCCCATATCCGTGAGTTCGCCTCGCGCCATGACGTGGTACTCTTCGTGTGTGGGCGCAAGAGCAGCAACGGCCGTGTGCTCTACAACGAATGCTGCAGCGTGAATCCACATTCTTTCATGATAGATTCCGCTGCAGAGATTGATCCCTTGTGGCTGTCCCAGTGCCGTTCCATCGGCATTTGTGGAGCCACGAGTACGCCCAAATGGCTAATGGAGGAGTGCAAGGTACGTGTCGAGGAGCTGCTTGGCAGCCACGAATGAGGTTTTTCTTCCAGCCAGCACGTCCTGTTCCGAAAGGGTCAGCATGTCGGCAATCACGGGCTGCTGGTAGAAGCTGTTGCGCAGCTGCTCGTTGATGCTTTCGTACATCCAGAACTTGGCCTGCTCCTGGCGCCGGTGCTGGAAGTAGCCGTTGGCCTTTACAAAGTCGATGTAGGCATATATCATGTCCCACACCTCCTTGATGCCATATCCATAGAAACCGCTGTAGGTGAGCACCTGGGGTGACCACCCGCTTTCGGGCATGGGAAAGAGATGGAGGGCGTTGCGGAACTGGGTGGCCGCCAGCTGGCATTTGTCCACGTTGTTCCCGTCGCATTTGTTGATGACAATGCCATCCGCCATTTCCATGATGCCGCGCTTGATACCTTGCAGTTCGTCGCCTGTGCCGGCCAGTTGGATGAGCAGGAAGAAGTCAACCATCGAATGGCAGGCTGTTTCGCTTTGCCCCACACCCACCGTCTCCACGAATATCTTGTCGAATCCGGCTGCTTCGCACAGGATGATGGTCTCGCGCGTCTTGCGGGCCACACCACCCAGCGAACCTGCTGAGGGGCTGGGGCGGATGAAGGAGTCGGGATGGACCGACAGTTTCTCCATGCGTGTCTTGTCGCCCAGGATGCTGCCCTTGGTGCGCTCGCTGCTGGGGTCGATGGCCAGTACGGCCAGTCGTCCGCCATAGGTGTTGAGCACATGGATGCCGAACTCGTCGATGCTTGTGCTCTTGCCTGCTCCTGGCACACCGCTGATGCCTATGCGCACGCTGTTGCCGGCGTAGGGGAGGCATTTCTCTATCACCTCCTGGGCTATCTGCTGATGGTGGGGCAGGGTGCTCTCTACCAGCGTGACCGCCTGCCCAAGGATGGTGACATTCCCCTTGAGGATGCCCTCCACATAGTCTTGTGCGGACAGTGCTTTCCGCGCAAACCGTTTGCGGTTGAGATAGGGGTTGACGGTTGTCACAGGTGCCACTCCGCTGTTCACCACCAGTCCTTTGTATTCAGGGTCGTTTTCGGGATGTTGCATAGTTCTGTTTATGGGGTTACGTGTATGTTGATAATTTTCTTGGCATTTTCCGGGTCATCAGAGATGAGGAGCACACGGGGGCGTGCCTTGGCTTTTTTCAGGTACTTGGTGTTGACTGTCACCTTCAAGCGGGTGCTCTTGCCGGGCTCCAGGGTGCGGTCGCCCAGCGACACCGACAGCGACTTGTTGAATACCTGCACCTGCCGGATGTGGAGCGTGGTTTTTCCCGTATTGGTGATGGTGAGTTTCTTTTGCGCCTTCTTGCGACCCTCCATGCTGCCGAAGTCCAGCTGCTCCTCGGAGAGCTGGATGACGGGGGCCTGGTCGCGCTGCGCCTGGCTCAGTTGGGAGAAGTCGGGCAACTGCACGGCCGACACCACGATTTCATTGTCTTCGTTCACCTTGTCGCCCATGTAGCGGGCCAGATAGATACTGGTCTGGTTGAGGCCCAGCTGGAACAGCTTCTTGCTGTCAAGAGTAAGCCGGATGATGCCCGCCTTTCCTCCGGGAATCGTTTCGGGCACGTATTCGGCCGACAGGTAGGGGGGCAGGTGCATCAGCTCGGGCTTGTAGGGCGTGCGCTCCACATTGGCCACCCGAATCTCCTGCACGGGCATGTCGCCCTTGTTTACGTCGTCGTATTCGATGTAGTTGCTCAGCAGCCTCACATTCCCCAGGTCGATGGGATAGTCTCCGCTGAAGTCCTGTACTTCCTTCACTACAATGCCCTGAATGGCCATGTAGAGTGGCTGGTCTTGTGCATTGGTGAGGATTTCCACGTCCTTGTAGAAGGTGCCCAGCATCTTGGCATCGAAGGTGAGCCTTATTTCACCGTGTGCACCGGGCTCGATGGGCTTGTTGTCAAAGGCTACGTCGATACAGCCGCATGAGGGCCTCACTTCCTTCACTACCAGTGGTTTGTCGCCTTTATTGGAAAAACCGAGGGTGAAGGATTTGGGCGACTGGAACAGCACTTCGCCCACTTTCGTGATGTCCTTGTCGGGCACGAAGAGCGGCTGGGCGGACAGCGTGGCTACAGCCGTAATCAGGCTGAAGAGGAGATATATTCTTTTCATGTTTTTTGTCATTTCTCAGGCAAATGTACGGCTTTTCCCCGACATGTGGAAATTTATTGGCACGATTCTTCCTTCCCGAGGGTGGAAATGGCCGCTTCCACCATTCTGAGCAGGTCTCGCTTGTCGGTGCCGGGCGAATAAACGAATCCTTCGGCCACCACAAGCTCGTGGGTGAGACTGTCGATGTGTGCCTGTGACACGAATGGGCCGCCCAGGGCTCCGTGGCGCATCTGCCACAGTCCTCTTGTCTCCAGGATGCGGTGGCCGTCGCGCTGCAGTATGCGGCCTTCCACTAGTGGCATTCCCTGCTCGCGTACGGTCTCCATCCATTGGTCGGGGTTGCTTCCCGGGATGTTGGCCTGCATCACCGAGTCGCGCAGGGCCACCATTTCCATCAGCCCGGGCAGGTCGCCGCCCTCCCATGGGCAGGCATACACCACCACGTTCATGTCTTTTTCGTTGAGGTTGGTGCCTGCCCACAGGAAGCGGTGGCCCTTCTTGGTGGCCTTTATCTCTTGCGGGGCGTAAATGGTTCGTCCCATGCATGCCCGCAGGTCGTCGTATGCCTTCTTGCTGTAGTGCTTCCTCAGTTGGGCTGCCCGCATTTGCAACTGGGCATCGGCAATCACATCGCGCAGGAAGAGGGCTTTGCCGGAAAGGAAACGGCCAAGGCTTTCCAGATCGGGTGCTTTCACGGTCACCTCAATTTGTGGGCGGGCCGACACGTCGTGGTTCACTCCCACCATCGGAACTCTCTCGTGCGGGTCCAGACGGACAAACAGCTTGCTGTGCATGGTGGTGTACATTTGCTCATAATAGGGTGTGAGGATGCGGGTCACCCTGAAATAGCTCTCGGCCTGTGGAAGTCCGGGCACCGGGCCTTCTACAATCTTGCGCAGCGTGTCGGCCACAGGGCTTTCCCATACGGCCTTGTCCACCACCAGCAGCAGTTCGCTGGGCAGTCCTTTGCTTTTCACGATTCGCCTTCCCTCGCCCGGCTTTGCCTGTTTGCCGGTACAGGCCGCAGCCATGCAGCCCAGCAGGAGCGTCCATGCAGCCCATTTCAGGAATATCTGTCTCATTGGCATGTTTTTTTATCCATTATGCCACAAAGTTATACATATTTGCTGTGAACAGTGCAAAAAAATGGCAACAAAATGCCTGGCATGTGGTTTTTTTGCTACCTTTGCACCAACTCATTTAAAAATATATATTATGAACCAAAAACACACAACCCTGCTCGATGTGAACGATTTCCGCTACAGCCTCTACCGTTCCCGTTTCACGCTCTCCCGCGAGGAAGCAGCCCAGTTGCGCTATCTATTATTTAATATGTATACGCGCGACATTGTTTCGGTCAGTGTCAACGGCAGACCGGCCAAACGGCTTTTCCCCGACCGTGCTGATGCCCAGAGCTGGACCAGCGCGACTTCTTCTTGCCCGAATGCTGGCTGAATTTCGGTGCGGGACAAAAGAATGTCCTCGTGTTCGGACTCAGACAGACTGCCAATGGCGCCCACCTGCAGGCCATAGAGATTCGTCCCTACGAGGATGCGGCTGAGCTGCGGTGAGCTTGCGTGGGCCGTTTTGCCCGCTTGATTTCGAAACCATTTTTCTTGAAGGCTGCCACATCGTTCTCGTATGTGGCATGCCTTTTGTCGTAGATGATGGTGACAGGGCCATGGCATTCTCTCAAGGCCTCCGCTCTTCGGTTGTGCATAGTCGGCTAACCGCGAAGCATCTGTTTGCTGAAATATTCTGACAGCAGGCATCTTGCATTTCAACGCTTCAGTCCTTTGCAGGCAGGGGCTGGAGCGGCAAGGCGTTCCGCGTTCCGCGTTCCCTGCGGAACGTTTCTGATTGATTGTCCCCGAAACGAATGTTTTCAGTGCCTGCCTGTTTGTGCCTCTTGTCCCCTTCTTTCTGGCCAGAAAGTAGGCCTGGAGAGGGCGAAATGAGTAAAAATGGCCCTAAATCCTGGCAAAATCTATGCTAATTAATATTGAATATATATATACTATTATTATTAATATATATATAATACGGTTTGGTCGAAAATTCGCGCAAGGGCACTAAGGCGGAACGCGGGACGCGGAACGCTTGAGGCGAAAAAAAGGCGTATTGGAGTGCTCTAAAAGGCCGTTTTTGCTACCCAACTGGAGAAAAATTGCTACCCAGTTGGCTAGCAAAAACTCTCCAACTGGGTATTTTCAGGTCCAAAATTGAAGAAAAAACGTTCCGCGTTCCGTGTGGTACACTTTCGCACCTGCATACGTGTGCAGCGTGAAAAACCCTTGTGTACCAGACTGGGATGATATGTATTCTTTCGGAAAACACTTGAACCATTAAGAAAAATATGATTACACTGTGTCGCAGGAATTCCGACTTTTTTGAGGCATAATCATGCACTTCTTCCTCCAATTATTTGCGGGTTTTCCCGATTTTCAGTAATTTTACACCCAAAATATATGTAATTTCACTAAAAGCAGCCTTATGAAACGACCGTTTTTGATGATGTTGCTGTGGATGGCCGGAACCATCGGTATGACTGCAGCACAGGAGAATGTGATAACCGTTCAGACCGCACGGAAGGGAGCACCCATATCTGCCACCATGTATGGCATCTTCTATGAGGATATCAATTTTGCCGCCGACGGAGGCATGTATGCCGAGATGGTGAAGAACCGCTCGTTCGAGTATACGCCCGATGCCCTAATGGGATGGAACACCCTGGGCAGGCTGGAGGTGAGGAATGATGGCCCCTTTGCCCGTAATCCCAAGTATGTGCGTCTCAGTGCCTCAGGGCATGTGGAACAGCTGACGGGCCTGGAGAACGAGGGTTTTTTCGGCATCGGTGTGAAGGAGGGTGAGGACTACAGATTCAGCGTGTGGGCACGCATTCCCGAAGGCAAGCCACAGGTGCTGAAGGTGCAGCTGGTCAACCCATCTACCATGGAGGAACACCAGCAGTTTGCCGAGGCCAGGATAAAGGTGGAGGGCAGCGAATGGAAACAGTATGAAACCGTAATCAGGAGCCCCAGGACCCTGGGCAAGGCACGGCTGCGTGTGTTGCTGTACGACGAGAACGGACGCACGGGTACGGGGGTGTGTGATGTGGAGCATGTGAGCCTTTTCCCCGTGAAGACGTGGAAGGGCCACAGGAACGGTCTGCGCAGTGACATTGTACAGGCCTTGTACGACATGCGTCCCGGTGTGTTCCGCTTCCCGGGCGGATGTATCGTGGAGGGTGCCACGCTCGACACCCGTTATGACTGGAAGAAGACGTTGGGACCCGTAGAAAACCGTCCCACCAACATCAACCGCTGGCGCGACTGCTTCCCCCAGCGTTGTTTCCCCGACTATTTCCAGAGCTATGGCATGGGATTCTACGAGCTGTTCCAGCTGAGTGAGGAGATTGGTGCCGAGCCATTGCCTGTGCTGAATGTGGGCATGGCCTGCCAATACCAGAACTGGGAGCAGGAGGGGGCGCACGTGCCCGCTAATGCAGCGGCTTTGGACCCTTATATCCAGGACTGCCTGGACCTTATCGAGTTTGCCAACGGGCCGGCCGATTCCCAGTGGGGTAAAGTGCGTGCCGAGATGGGGCATCCCGAACCTTTCCACCTCAAGTATATCGCTGTGGGCAACGAGCAGTGGGGCCGGTTCTACTTCGACCGTCTGAAGTTCTTTGTGGAGAAGATTCGTGCGGCCTACCCCGAGATAAAAATTGTGGGCTCCAGTGGCCCTGGCCCTGACGGGAAGGACTTTGAGGACGGATGGAAGGCGATGACCGACCTGGGAGCCGATCTCGTGGACGAACATTTCTACCGCCCCATCCAGTGGTTCCTCGACAACGTGAACCGCTATGACAACTACGACCGCAAGGGACCGAAGGTGTTTGCCGGAGAGTATGCCTGTCACGACAACGGCCGCAAGTGGAACCATGCAGGAGCCAGCATCTACGAAGCCGCCTTTATGACCAATCTGGAGCGCAATGCCGACATTGTGGAGATGGCCACATATGCTCCCCTGCTGGCACATGTGGAGGGATGGCAGTGGCGTCCGGACATGATATGGTACGACAACCTGCGCATGTTCAAGACCAGCAGCTACCATGTACAGGCCATGTATGCCTGCAACCGGGGTACGCATGTGCTGCCCTGCAGCCAGTCGGAAGTGGCGCCCAAGGGCAAGGACGGCGTGTTCAGCAGTGCCGTGTGGGACGAGCAGGCCAAGGAATATGTGGTGAAGGTCGTCAACACTACGGCTGACCCGCAGCCTGTGTGCCTGCGCCTGGAAGGCTGCAAGAAGCTGGGGGCCGTCCACACCATCACGCTCGACTGCAGCACCTTTGAGGGCGAGAATACCCTCGATAACCCCAATCTCATAGAGCCTCGCCACAATTTCCTTGCCTCTGAGGGCAATGAGGTGGCCGACATTGTGGGCGGAAAACAATTTGTCATTTATCGCATTGGAAAAGCATCGAAATGAAAATAACGGATATTATCAAGAGCGCCCAGCGGACGGCCTTCTCCTTTGAGGTGCTTCCGCCCATCAAGGGCAACGGCACGGCCGCACTGTTCAATACCATCGACCGGCTCCGGGAGTTCAACCCCTCCTATATCAACATCACCACCCATCGCAGCGAGTATGTGTACCGCGAACTGGGGGGTGGACTGGTGCAACGGCAACGTGTGCGTCGGCGTCCGGGAACGATTGCCATTGCAGCGTCGTTACAGAACAAGTACGACATCCCTGTGGTGCCCCATATCGTGTGCAGCGGCAACAACCGTGAGGACCTGGAATACATGCTGCTCGACCTCCAGTTCCTGGGCATAAGCGACCTGCTGGTGCTCAGGGGAGACAAGGCGCGCGAGGACGCTTCCTTCAAGGCCACCGACGATGGACCTGTGCATGCCACAGAGCTTATAGAGCAAATCAACCGCTTCAACGAAGGCTTTTTTGCCGACGGCACTCCCATCAAGGTGCCTGGCGTGCCCTTTTCCTACGGTGTGGCCTGCTATCCCGAGAAACACGAGGAGGCCGCCAACATGGAGAGCGACCTGGAAGTGCTTGTGAACAAGGTGAAGATGGGAGCCGATTATGCCGTCACGCAGCTGTTCTACGACAATGCCAAGTATTTCCGATTTGTGGAACGCGTGCGTGAGGCTGGCATCCAGGTGCCCATTATCCCTGGCATCAAGCCCCTGTCCAAGTTGAGCCAGCTGCAGATGGTGCCCAAGACCTTCCATTGCGACCTTCCGGATGCGCTCTACAGGGAACTGGTCAAGTGCAAGACCGATGATGAGGTGCGCCAGGTGGGCATTGAATGGGCCGTGGCACAGTGCCGTGAACTGATACAGCACGGCGTGCCCAGCCTTCATTTCTACACCATCAGTGCAGTGGACAGCATCTGTGCCATTGCCGGCCAAATCTATTGATGTGCGATGAGGTTCTCCCAGGTCGTAGGACAGGATAGGGTAAAGGCCCACCTCTTGCAGATGGTGCAGGGAGGCCAGTTGCCTCATGCGCTCATGTTCTGTGGGCCCAAAGGAGCCGGGAAAATGGCATTGGCTCTGGCCTATGCACGCTACCTGCTGTGCAAGTCGCCATCTGACGGAGATGCCTGTGGCACCTGTAGCAGTTGCCGCATGCTGGATGCGTATTCCCATCCGGACCTCCATTTCTCGTTCCCTGTCTACAAGCGCAAGAGCACCGACCATCCTGTGTCGGACGACTTTATGCCCCAGTGGCGTGAACTGCTGGCCCAGGGGCCCTATTTCGACATGGAAGCCTGGCTGGCTGCCTGCAAGGCCGACAACCAGCAGCTGGTCCACTACGTGTACGAGAGCGATGCCCTTCGCTCCAAACTCATGCTCAAGTCCAACCAGGGCGGGCGCAAGGTGGTGGTGATGTGGCTTCCCGAGCGGATGATGGTGGAGATGGCCAACAAACTGCTCAAGCTCATTGAAGAACCCCCTCCACACACCCATTTCCTGCTCGTGACCGAGGACCTGGACAAGGTGCTGGAAACCATCCGCAGCCGTACGCAACTCATAATGGTGCCTTCGCTATCGGAGGAGGACATTGCCAGTTCGCTGGAACGGGAAAGGGCGGTTCCTGCCGATGCGGCCAGGCACACGGCGCATGTGGCACAGGGCAGCTATACGGAGGCCCTGAAACGGCTGATGGCGGGCAATGAGGAATCTGCCTTCTTCGACTCTTTCGTGCAGTTGATGCGCATGTGCTACAAGCGCGATGTCCGGCAGATGCACCGCTGGTCGGGCACACATGCCGAGATGGGGCGCGAGCGGCAAAAACGCCTGCTCGACTATTTCCAGCGGCTGATACGTGAAAACTTCGTGTACAATTTCCGACATGGGGAAATCAACTACATGTCGGAGGATGAACAGCAGTTCGGCCGCAATTTTGCGCGTTTCATCAACGAAAGGAATGTGGTGGGCATCATGGAGGAGGTGGCCCTGGCACAGCGAGACATAGAACAGAATGTCAATCCGCGCATGGTCTTCTTCGACTTTGCGCTCAAGATGACAGTATTATTAATAAGATAGCGTCTACAAGAGAAAGAATATGGATTTGAAATACGAGAACGGCGGTTGCGACCGCGGATTGTGCAGCAGAGGGTGCCATACGGGCCATTACTGCCAACTCAATACCTACGACTACCTGGCAGACATACCAGGCAACGATGAGACAAGCGACCTGGTGGAGGTGCAGTTCAAGAACACCCGGAAAGGCTATTATCACAATATCAACCGCCTGCCTCTGGAGAAGGGTGACATCGTGGCTGTAGAGGCCAATCCGGGACATGACATCGGGACGGTGACGCTTACAGGCAAACTGGCTGCCTTGCAGATGAAGCGGGCCAACCTGAAGCCGCGCGACGAGATTCGCAACATCTACCGGAAGGTGAAGCCGCTGGACATGGAAAAATATGCCGAGGCCAAGGCGCGCGAACACGATACCATGATACGGAGCCGCCAGATAGCACAGGACCTGGGACTACAGATGAAAATCGGTGATGTGGAGTATCAGGGTGATGGCAACAAGGCCATCTTCTACTATATCGCAGACGGACGTGTGGATTTCCGCCAGCTTATCAAGGTGCTGGCCGAAGCCTTCCGCGTGCGTATTGAGATGAAGCAGATTGGTGCCCGTCAGGAGGCTGGCCGTATTGGAGGATTCGGGCCTTGCGGCAGGGAACTGTGCTGTGCCACCTGGATGAAGAACTTTGTGAGTGTGAATACGGGAGCTGCACGCTTCCAGGACTTGAGCCTGAACCCTCAGAAACTGGCTGGACAGTGTGCCAAACTCAAGTGCTGTCTCAACTATGAGGTGGACCAGTATCTGGAGGCTTCCAAGGCATTGCCTGGACGTGATGTGTCGCTGCAGACCACCGATGGGGAATATTTCCTCTTCAAGAGTGACATACTTACGGGGATGGTGACCTACAGCACCGACAAACGCATGGCTGCCAATCTGGTGACTATCCCGGCCAGCAGGGCCAAGGAGGTGATAGAGTTGAACCGTAATGGGGAGAAGCCCGACCAATTGCTGGAAGGCACGAACCACGAACACAAGCACAAGCCTATCGACCTGGCCACTCAGGAGGATGTAAGCCGCTTTGATAAAAAGAAGAAAAAGAAGAAGAAAAAGGCAAATGCAGAGGCCGCCGCCGACAAACCGGAGCCAAACATACAGGAATCCGCTCAGGAGCCCACGGCTGCTGACAAGCCGAAGGCTCGAAAGAACGGCAACCGCAACAAGCAGGGAAAACCCCGCAAACCCAAACCTTCTGCTGATGTGCCGCCGCAGGAGTAAATTGTGGCCGCTCCTGTGCCTGCTGGTTGTGGGCGCGGGATGTGACCATGGGAGGGTGTATCATTCGTATCAGCCGATAGGGGAGGATGGATGGGACCGCAGGGACACCTTTGTGTTCCAACTTCCCTGTATGCCGGACAGCACGGGGCGCATTGACTTGTCGTTGTGCCTCCGGGTCTGTCCCCAGCCCCTGTGGCGGCATCTGGCGGTGGGAGTGGAATATCACCTGACCAGCCCAGATACTTTGTACCGCGACACATTTCTGGTGGCGTTGTCCGATTCGGCGGGACTCAATCCTAAAGCCTGCAGTTCGCTGTTGCAGTACAGTCATCCGATGGCCTCATTTGAGGCTGGGCGTTTGCAGGGAGCCACCCTGCGTGTGTTTCATCTGATGCGGCGTGAAACACTCCGGAGGGTGACGGATGTGGGGATTAGAGCCGAGCAGCGATAGCCTTTCCCAGCGGCCTCACTTGTGTAAGAACTGGCGGGCTGCTTCGATGAGCGTGTCTATGCCCTTTGCCTGGTCGGAAGGGTCGAGCGAGCAGGGGACATCGGGCTGTATGCCGAACTCAATCTGCTGGTAGTTGCGGTCCAGCGTGGGGCTGGCGCTGAAACGAACCGACCACCCAATGGGCAGTTCGCTGCTCATCGGCAGACCGCCTCCTCCCCCTGTCTGGTCGCCCAGCGTGGTGACAAGGGGACAGCATTTCATATTCCGCACAAACACATTGGCTGCACTGTAACACTCACGGTTGGTGAGCACTACCACCCGTTTCTGCCAGCGTATGCCTTCGGCGGGATTGAGGTATTCTGCACGTGGGCTGCTGAAGGCATCGTGAGCCGCACCTGTCTTGTGCTGCATGTAGCCCACCAGGGTGCGTTCGTTGGTGAAATGGCTGGCCAGGCGCTCTGCATAGGTGAGCAGGCCGCCCCCGTTCCCCCTGATGTCCAGGATGAGGCCGTCGCAGGCGCGCAGGTAGTAGAGCATGTCGCTGATGTTCCCCTCGCCTATGCCGCTGGAGAAACTGTTGTATGCCACGTAGCCGATGTTGTCTTCGAGTATGCGGTAGTAGAGCCCTGCACCAATCTTGTAGTCGGTGCCCAAATATTTGTCTTGCAGGTTCTCGTCGAAATTGCGGGGATAATCCTCGTGCCAGCTCCAGTAGCGACCCACATCAGCACTGTAATAGAGGTTGACATGGCCGTCGCGCAGTTCGGACAGCATGTCGCAGAGCACTTCGAAAAGCTGGGCGCGTGTCATGTGGGGAGTGAGCCGGGCTGCATAGCGGTCGTGCACCTCGTTCCAGTCGAGCCCGGTCTCCTGGGCTTTGTAGTCGAAGAAACAGTACTGGCGGTCGATGATTTGCCATAGTGCTTCGAAATTGGCTGTCGGCGTGGCGTCATATTCCAGGCCATGCTGGCAGGCAGAGAAGGTCAGGAGCGTCAGGAGGGAGATAAGAAATTGTTTCATAGAATGGTCTTGCTAGCGTTGGGGGATGAGGGCGTGATGACGCTGAAGTGCTTCACCACCCCGATGAGGAAATTGCGGCTGGTCTCGCGCACCCGGATATGGCACACATGGCTTTGGCGGGTGTCGTTCTGATAGCCCAGCCTGAGTGTGAGGCGGGGAAAGTGGCAGTCGACTGTAAGCAGCTGGCAAAGGCTGAGTGCATTGCCGGGATGGGTGAGGAAGACGTGGTCGGCCCATTTCCCTTCGCCTATCTCATAGTAGCTTTCGCCAAAGCGTGGGCTGAACATGCCGCCCATCACAGGCAGGTCGGCCTGGTAGCGGATGCGAAACAGCCGGCAGCGGATGCGGAGGTCATAGAGGGCGGCCACCGATGCAGACAGGTCCATGGCACATCGTGCCTGCGCCGGATTGTTGCCGTTGCGGGTATTGTAGAGAAAACCCACCCTTGCCCCCAGCAATCCGCCGGCCATCAGGCGCAGGCGGGGCAGGGGTGTCCAGTGGTAGTGCCAGCCTCCGTTCCATGCGATGTGCCCCCCATAGGCCTCTGCGTTGCCCGCAGGATTCTCGGTATAGGCAAAACCTGACTGCCAGCGTTGCTGGAAGGACAGGCGTGAGGCGGCATGATGGGTCATGCGCATGGACTCGTGTAAAAACGATACGCAGGGTCCATGGTACTCCAGAGGTGAGAGGTAGGTGTCGTACTGCATGGAGCGCCCGACACCCAGCATGTTGGCATGCGAGAGGACGCGCTCGTGTTCCTGTGCCTGCATGGGTACCAGACCGACGAGGCAGAGGATGATGAGGATGAGGCTACGCATGGTCAGTCGTCGAATAAATGGAGTTGGCCGTTGATTTCGTCTGCAATGTCGCTCTGGCTCTTGCCCTCGTAGGGGTCTGGTTCTTCTTCCTGCATGCTTTCTGTGCCGGGCTCAGGCGTTGCAGGAGGGTCGGGGAAACGCGTGGGTTCCAGTTCCTCCACTTGTTTCACCGTGAACACTGTGGCGCGCTTGCCTTTGGCTTTGAACCCCTTGACACCCACAAACGACTCGGCATCCACCTCCAGCGGGTCGCGAAACTCGTCGACACCGCCCATGGTGATGCGGAAACGCGGGAATGGCGTATCAGAGAGGCACACCAACTGGTTTTTGGGGTTCTCGCCCATGAAGTTCTGCCGGCGGGGAGTGGCCTCCAGAAGGAACCGTTTCACGTAGAGGAATCCGTGCTGGTCCTCGTCGAAGAGCACTGCTGTCCATACCTTGTCGGGCTGGAATTTCTCCATGCGCATAATCTCCTCCTCAAAATGGTTATTGAGGTCGATGGTGCTCAGGTAGAATTCGCCATTGGGTTGTATCACCAGGATGCGGTCATCACCGTTGAATTCTCCCAGATAATTGCCCTGCTCATCGTAGTTAAGTCGCTTGATGTCGGGGTCAAACCAAACCTTTCTGCCTCCCAGTGTGCTGGAACCGTGGCTCTTGAGTATGATACGGCTCACTTCCAGCTTGGTGAGCAGCACGCCCATCGACTGCCGGCCACGGATGGCCACCTCACTGAAGTCCTTGTCGAAGAAGATGCGTTTCAGCTTTGGCATGGGCTTGAGTGTAACCTTTATCACCTCGGCTTCTCCGTTGGGATTGGCGGTGAAATATACCACGCGGCTTCCTTTGGTGCCTTTGGTGAGGTTGAACTCGCGGTCATACTTGATGGAGGTGACGTTGAATCGTTTCATCAGGTAGCTGCCGCCCTTTCCGTCGCGGAAGACCACATTGTAGATGGTGCGGCTGTCGTTTTTCTTGAAGATGGCCACATGGATGATTTCGGCCCGCTTGTTCTCCTGACGGCTCACTTCGGTTTCGCCCACAAAGAGCTTTTCTGCGATGTGGACCACCTTGTAGGTGCCGTCGCGGTAAAAGAGGATGACATCGTCTATGTCGGAGCAGTTGCAGACAAACTCGTCCTTCTTCAGCCCGGTGCCGATGAAGCCTTCTGCACGATTGATGTAGAGCTTTTCGTTGGCCTCCACCACCTTGTTGGCTACGATGGTGTCGAAGTTCTTTATCTCTGTGAGCCGCGGATGGGAAGGACCATATTTCTCCTTGATGAAGCGGAACCAGTCGCAGGTGACTTCCACCATGTTGTCCAGTTCGGCATCGATGCGGGCCACTTCCTCGCGGATGCGGGCGATATGCTCTTCCGCCTTGTCATCGTTGAACTTGAGGATGCGGGCCATCTTGATTTCCATCAGCCGCAGGATGTCGTCGCGGGTGACCTCGCGCACGAAATCCTTTTTGAAGGGGGCGAGCCGGCTGTCCACATGGTTGATGGCTGCTTCCATGTCCTCGGCGTTCTCAAACTTCTTGTCCTTGTAGATGCGTTCTTGGATGAAGATGCGTTCCAGACTGGCAAAGTGAAGCGCATCCAGCAGTTCGCCTTTCCGGATGAGCCTTTCCTGACGCAATAGGGACAGCGTGTTGTCCACGTTTTTCCGGAGCACTTCGCTCACGGACAGGAAGCACGGCTTGCGGTTGTCTATGACGCAACAGTTGGGGCTGATGCTTATCTCGCAGTCGGTGCAGGCATAGAGGGCATCGATGGTCTTGTCGCTCGATGCGCCTGGCATCAGATGGATGAGAATCTCTACGCCTGAGGCGGTCATGTCCTCCACCTTGCGCACCTTGATTTTGCCCTTCTCGGCAGCCTTCAGGATGCTGTCGATAAACTGGCTGGGCTTGCTGGGCGACCCCGTGGTCTTTCCAAAGGGGATTTCGGTGATGGCCAGGGTCTTGCTGTCGCGCTTCTCAATGCGTGCCCTCACACGCACGGACCCTCCACGTTGTCCGTCGTTGTACTTGCTCACGTCAATGCTTCCCCCTGTAGGGAAGTCGGGATAGAGCTGGAAGGGCTCTCCATGCAGGTAGCTGATGGCTGCATCGCAGATTTCATTGAGGTTGTGGGGCAGTATCTTGCAACTCAGTCCCACGGCAATGCCCTCGGCCCCTTGGACCAGCAGCAGTGGAAACTTCACGGGCAGCGCAATGGGCTCGTTGTTGCGCCCGTCGTAGGACAACTTCCATTCCGTGGTCTTGGGATTGAACACCACATCCAGTGCAAACTTGCTCAGCCTGGCCTCGATGTATCGGCCGGCAGCAGCGTCGTCGCCCGTGAGGATATTGCCCCAGTTCCCCTGGCAGTCGATGAGCAGGTCCTTCTGTCCCAACTGCACCAGTGCATCCTTGATGCTGGCATCTCCGTGGGGATGGAATTGCATGGTATGGCCCACGATGTTGGCCACTTTGTTGTAGCGCCCGTCGTCCATCCGCTTCATGGAATGCAGGATGCGGCGCTGTACGGGTTTGAATCCGTCACCAATGTGAGGGACCGCTCTTTCCAGTATCACATACGAAGCATAGTCCAGAAACCAGTTTTGGTACATTTGGTTCAAATGGTGTGTGATACCGTCGGTTTTGTCGTTGTAGTCAGCCATGTTTTTTGATATTTTCATGCAAATATAGTGCTTTTTCCAAAAAAAACATGTAATTTTGCACAGAATTCGTTTAATATTTCGTAAATATAGGATTATGGCACAGGAAGATGTATTCAAAAAAATAGTTTCTCACTGCAAGGAATACGGTTTTGTGTTCCCCAGTAGCGACATCTATGACGGACTGGGCGCCGTGTATGATTACGGCCAGAACGGTGTGGAACTGAAGAACAACATCAAACAGTATTGGTGGAAGAGCATGGTGTTGCTCCACGAAAACATCGTGGGCATAGATGCAGCCATCTTCATGCACCCAACCACATGGAAGGCCAGCGGACACGTGGATGCCTTCAACGACCCTCTCATCGACAACCGTGACAGCAAGAAACGCTATCGTGCCGATGTGCTCATTGAGGATCAGATTGCAAAGTATGATGAAAAGATAGACAAGGAAGTGGCCAAGGCCCGCAAGCGTTTCAAGGAACAGTTCGACGAGGCACAGTACAGGGCTACAAGCCCCCGCGTGCTGGAACTGGCCGCCCAGCGTGAAGCCTTGCACGAACGCTATTCCAAGGCGATGAATGCCGGTGATTTGGGCGAACTGCGCCAGATTATCCTCGACGAGGAAATCGTATGCCCTATCAGCGGCACACGCAACTGGACCGAGGTGCGCCAGTTCAACCTGATGTTCTCCACCGAGGTGGGCTCTACGGCTGAGGGCGCCAGCAAGATATACCTGCGTCCCGAGACGGCTCAGGGCATCTTTGTGAACTATCTTAATGTGCAGAAGACAGGCCGCATGAAGCTGCCTTTCGGCATAGCACAGATAGGCAAGGCTTTCCGCAATGAAATCGTGGCCCGTCAGTTCATTTTCCGTATGCGTGAGTTTGAGCAGATGGAGATGCAGTATTTCGTGAAGCCGGGAACCGAACTGGACTGGTTCGCCCGTTGGAAGGAGACCCGCATGAAGTGGCACCAGGCATTGGGATTCGGTGCGGAGAACTACCGGTTCCACGACCATGAGAAGCTGGCCCACTATGCCAATGCGGCCAGTGACATCGAGTTTCACATGCCCTTTGGGTTTAAGGAGGTGGAAGGCATTCACAGCCGCACCAACTTTGACCTGTCGCAGCATGCCAAGTACAGCGGTAAGAAGATTGAATACTTTGACCCCGAGACAAACGAGAGCTATACACCCTACGTCATCGAAACCAGTATCGGAGTGGACCGCATGTTCCTGAGCGTGATGTGCCACAGCTATGAGGAGGAACAGCTCGAGGGTGGCGATACCCGCGTGGTGCTGCATCTGCCTGCAGCGCTGGCTCCTGTAAAGCTGGCCGTGATGCCACTGGTGAAGAAGGATGGTCTGCCGGAGAAGGCCGAGGAGATTATCCGCAATCTGCGCTTCCACTTCAACTGCAAGTATGACGAGAAGGACTCCATCGGCAAGCGCTACCGCAGGCAGGATGCCATCGGCACGCCTTTCTGTGTGACGGTGGACCACGACACACTCAAGGACAATTGTGTGACCCTGCGCTATCGCGACAGCATGAAGCAGGAACGTGTGCCCATCGATAGCCTGCAGGCTATTATCGAGGATCAGGTGAGCATCACCAGCCTGCTCAAGAAGCTTCTCTAAGCGCACGCGTACACGTACATTAATTAATTAAGAAAGAACTGTTGGAATGAAGAAATCCATCCTTGCCATGCTGTCAGCCCTGTGCGTGCTCACGTGCCTGGGCTTTACCAGTGCGTGCAGCGAGCAATCTGACGTATGGGACCCCTATTACGACTGGCAGAAACGAAATGCCCAGTGGTACGAGACCATAGCCGATTCGGCACGCAATGCCATTGCCCAGGCCAAGCGGCAATATGCCGACGATTGGGAGGCCCATTGTGACTGGCGCATGTACAAGACCTACATGAAGAGTGAATCGGTGGTGGGTCCGCTTACCGACTCGGTGTGTGTGCACATCCTGAAGCGCGGCACGGGCACTGTCACACCAGCCTATACCGACAGTGTGAAGCTCAACTTCCGCGGTTGGATTATGCCCACGGAGTACGTGACCCCAGAAGGAACACTTGCCACACAGCAGGCCGTGTTCAGCCAGACTTATTATGGCGACTTCAATCCTGATACGGCCACACCCCAGCAGATGGCGGTGAGCAGTACCGTAGAAGGCTTTGCCACAGCCCTGCAGTATATGGTGGCGGGCGACGACTGGCTGGTGTATATTCCGCAGAACATGGCCTATGGAGAGAATGGCTCCAGTGCCATTCCTTCCTATAGCACGCTTCAGTTCCAGCTGAATGTAACCGACGTGATAGAGCGCAGGGGCACGCAAACCTCCTCTTCGACTTCCAACTAGCATTACAGACAGGTGGGGAGAACCTGTATCCTGACACCAATCCCATGGACTGAAGGTAGTACCATGGGATTTTTTTTTGTCTTAATGTTTGCATTTTCTACATTTCTTTGTATCTTTGTCTCGCAGAAACCAATTTTACACTTAATTTGGAAAGACAATGAACAGGAAAACGGTATTTGTGTGCTTGCTGGCAGTAGGACTGCAAGCGATGGCTCAAACCCCAGTATATCTGGATGAATCAAAGCCTGTAGAACAACGTATTGAGGATGCCCTGAAGCGGATGACCTTGCCTGAGAAGATTGCTGTCATTCATGCGCAGAGCAAGTTCTCCTCGGCAGGAGTGAAGCGTCTGGGATTTCCCGACTTCTGGACCGATGACGGCCCTCATGGCGTGCGTCCCGATGTGCTGTGGGACGAGTGGGAGCAGGCCGGGCAGACCAACGACTCTTGTGTGGCCTTCCCAGCACTCACATGTCTGGCTGCCACCTGGAATCCTGAGATGTCGGCCCTCTATGGGCATGCTTTGGGCGAAGAGGCCCTCTACAGGGGTAAGGACATGATTCTCGGCCCTGGCGTGAACATCTATCGTACCCCGCTGGGCGGACGCAATTTTGAATATATGGGCGAAGACCCCTATCTGGCCTCCCGCATGGTGGTGCCCTACATCCAGCAGATGCAGAAGCTGGGCGTGGCCTCGTGTGTGAAGCATTATTGCCTTAACAACGATGAGGAATACCGCCATCAGGTGAATGTCATCGTGTCGGACCGTGCCCTGCATGAGATTTATCTGCCGGCCTTCCATGCAGCCATCACTGAGGCGGGCGCATGGGCCATTATGGGAGCCTATAATCTGTACAAGAACGAGCATAATTGCCATAATTCCATTACGCTCAATAAGATACTGAAGAAGGACTGGAAGTTTGACGGTGTGGTAGTTTCCGACTGGGGCGGTGCGCATGAAACCGACCAGGCAGTGAAGAACGGACTGGACATGGAGTTCGGTTCGTGGACCAACGGACTCACCGAGGGAGCATCCAATGCCTACGAGTCGTACCATCTGGCCAAACCCTACGAACGTGCCATCCAGGAGGGCCGCTACACCACGGCTGAGCTCGACGATAAGGTGCGCCGTGTACTCCGCCTGTTCTATCGCACCACGATGAACCGCCAGCGTCCCTACGGTTTCCTCTGTTCCGAGTCGCACTACGAGACGGCCCGCAGGGTGGCAGGCGAGGGCATTGTATTGCTGCAGAACCAGGGCGGCCTGCTTCCCATTCGTTCCGATGCCAAGCGCATCTTGGTGGTGGGCGAGAATGCCATCAAGATGATGACGGTGGGCGGCGGTTCCAGCAGCCTGAAGGCGCAACACGAGATATCGCCCCTTGATGGTCTGCGCCAGCGGTTGGGCAATCAGGTACAGGTCGACTATGCACGAGGCTATGTGGGTGATGCCACCGGCAGCTACAATGGTGTGACCACGGGGCAGAACCTCAACGACAACCGCAGTGCCGACCAGCTCATTGCCGAGGCTGTAGAGAAAGCGGCAGGTGCCGACTATGTTATCCTCTTCGGTGGCCTCAACAAGAGCGACTATCAGGACTGTGAGGGTCATGACCGCAAGAATATGGACCTCCCCTATGAGCAAGACCGTCTGGTGGAGGCATTGGCGGCAGCCACCAAGCGGCTTGTCTATGTGAACATCTCCGGTAATGCTGTGACCATGCCATGGAAAAGCAAGGTTCCCGCCATCGTGCAGGGCTGGTTTATTGGTAGTGAGGCAGGCCATGCCTTGGCTGCTGTGCTCACGGGTGATGTCAACCCCTCTGGCAAACTGCCATTTACCTGGCCCGCCTCTTTGCAGGACGTGGGTGCCCATGCGCTGGACACCTATCCTGGCACTTGGCGTGCGGACAAGAAGGTAATCGATGAGGAATATAAGGAAGGTATCTATGTGGGCTACCGCTGGGTGGACAAGCAGAAGACCCGACCCACTTTCGCTTTTGGTCACGGATTGAGCTATACCACCTTCAAGATTGCCAACTTGCGTGCCGATCGCACACAGATGACCTCCGACGGGCAAATCACCTTCACGGTGAATGTGACCAATACGGGCAGTTGCGACGGAGCTGAGGTGGTGCAGTTGTATGTGAGTGATCTCAAGAGCAGTGTGGACCGCCCGCTGAAGGAACTGAAGGCCTTCCAGAAGGTGCACCTCCGTGCGGGAGAGAGTAAGGACGTGGCGCTCACTATCGACAAGCGTGCGCTCAGCTTCTGGGATGAAACTACTTCGGATTGGAAGGCCGAGCCCGGCCAGTTCCAGGCACTGGTGGGAAATGCGTCGGACAATTTGCCCTGCAAAATCAAGTTTACACTCCAATAATCCTTTTCCTGTAGATTATAGATGAAGTATTTCCTGTTGTCCCTTGTGTGCATGCTGTTTGCACAGTCTGCTTTTGCGGTAGGAGAGGCAGCGTCCACTTCGCGCATGTCGGCCCTGTTGCCCCAGCCGAATACCGTGAAAGAACTGCCGTCGGCTCCCTTCCGGCTCCGCGAATCCAGGTGCGCCCTCTATGCCTCGACCGACGGCTTGTCGCCCGCTGTGAGATACCTTCAGCGTGTGGTGAAGCATCGCATGGGCAGGGACCTTGCTGTAGTGGACAGTCCCGAAAAGGCCTCGTTCCGCCTGCTGGTGGACGGTTCGCTTCAGGAGAACGGCCATTATCGCCTGCAGGTGGATAGGAAGGGCGTGTGCCTGACAGGAGCCTCTGAAGCGGCAGTCTATTATGCTGTGGCTACGCTCGATCAGTGGCTGATGGGAAGCTCGGCGGATGCTCTGTCTGGCCGGATTCCCGCCGTATGGATAGATGATGCTCCTCGTTTCCCTTTTCGGGGGCTCATGCTCGACCCGGCACGCCATTTCCTCCCGCTGAAGGATGTGAAGTTCTTTGTGGACCAAATGGCCAGATACAAGTATAATGTGCTGCAGCTTCATCTCACCGACGACCAGGGCTGGCGTGTGGAATTGGATGGATATCCTCAGTTGTCGGCCCGGCAGGCATATACAGCCGACGAGTTGCGCGAACTGGTGGCGTATGCCGCCGAACGCTATGTGGAGGTGATTCCCGAACTGGACATCCCCGGGCATACGGCAGCTTTCCTGTCGGCCTATCCCGGTCTGGGCTGTGCCCACTTGCAGACGGATACCATTCAGGTGGGTACTACAGTCAACCGGATGCTATGTGCGGCTAACGACAGCGTATATGTTCTTTTCGGCAATATCCTGCGTCAGGTGGCCGCCATCTTTCCTTCTCCCTACATCCATTTGGGAGGCGATGAGGCTGCTGTCCCGGCCAACTGGGCCAAGTGCCCCCGTTGCCGGAAGATGATGAAGGACAGGGGCTACACACAGCCTACACAGCTGATGATTCCCTTCTTCAACCGTATGCTCGCCTTCGTGAGGCAGGAGGGTAAGAGGCCCATCCTGTGGTGTGAACTCAACAATATCTATCCCCCAGCCGACGATTACCTCTTCCCTTATCCCGAGGACGTGACACTCGTGAGCTGGCGGGGAGGACTCACACCTACATGTCTGGAGCTGACGCGCAAGAGCGGTCATCCGCTGATTATGGCACCCGGTGAACATGCCTATCTCGATTATCCGCAGCTTCAAGGCGACCTGCCGGAGTTTGACAACTGGGGAATGCCCGTGACTACCCTCAGACAGTGCTATGCCCTGGATCCGGGTTACGGGCAGCCCGAAGGCGACCAACAGCATGTGCTGGGCGTGCTGGGCACTCTGTGGGGGGAGGCGATGAGGGACATCAATCGTGTCACCTACATGGCCTATCCGCGTGCCCTGGCATTGGCCGAGGCCGGATGGACGCGGATGGAGAACAGGAACTGGGAGTCGTTCAGGGAACGCCTGCTCCCCAATCTTTCCGACTTGATGCGCAGAGGCGTGTCGGTGCGTGTGCCGTTTGAAATATTTGACCGAGAACAATGAGCAAGGAAGAAAAATACGATACGTTGTATGCCGAGATAGCATCGGTGGTGTCGGGCGAGACAGATGCGGTGGCCAATATGGCCAATGTGGCAGCCCTCTTGCACGAGTGTTTCCAATTCTGTTGGACAGGCTTCTACCGGGTGGTGGGCGACCAGCTTGTGCTGGGACCCTTCCAGGGGCCGGTGGCCTGTACACGCATTGCCAAGGGGCGAGGCGTTTGTGGCACGGCGTGGGCACGAGGCGAGACGGTGGTGGTGGACGATGTCCATCTGTTTCCCGGCCATATTGCCTGTAGCAGTGCTTCCAGAAGCGAGATTGTGGTGCCTGTCATTGCAAACGGGCAGGTAACGGGTGTACTGGATATAGACAGCCAGTATCTGAAGACGTTCGACCAGACAGATGCCATGTGGCTGGAAAAAATTGTGAAGTTGATAAAGTGTGTCCCGTAGAAACGGAGGGGCACTATAATAAAATAATTAAGATGAAGATAGCAATCATAGGAGCCGGCAATATGGGTGGTGCCACAGCGCGTGGCCTGGCCCAGGGCACCAGGGTGGCCCCCGGCGATATTTGTGTGAGTAACCCTAGCCAGGGAAAACTGGAGGCACTGAAGGCCGATTTTCCGGCTATGCGCGTAACCAACGACAACCGAGAGTGTGTGCGTGGAGCCGACCTTGTGATTCTGGCCGTGAAGCCCTGGAAAATGGAGGAAGTGATAACAGAAATTCGCGATGAGCTGGATTATGGGACGGTGAGCGTGGCCAGCATGGCCGGTGGACTGGGCACCGAAGCCGTCAGCCGTATGCTGGACAGGGGAGATGGCGCAGTGCTCCCGCCTGTGTTCTACCTTATTCCCAACACCGCCATTGCCGTACGCCAGAGCATGACCTTTATTTCGGGCGTGCGTGCCAGCCGTGAGATGGAGCAGTGGATGGTGCAGGCCTTTGGTGAACTGGGTGATGCCATGTGGGTGGAAGAACGTCTGATGGGTGCCGGTATGGCGCTGGCCAGCTGTGGCATTGCCTATGCCATGCGCTATGTGAGGGCTGCCACCGAAGGCGGAGTGGAACTGGGAATGTATGCCCGGGATGCACAGCGCATTGTGACACAGACCCTGAAGGGTGCAGTAGCCCTCCTGCAGGCCAATCAGAGCCACCCCGAACAGGAGATTGACAAGGTAACCACCCCTGGTGGCATTACCATCCGTGGCCTCAATGCCATGGAGCAGGCTGGGTTTACAAACAGCGTGGTTCAGGGGCTCAAGGCATCAAAGACAACGTAAATCATAACATAAAGTAAACATGAAAAAGATTCTATTTCTGGCCTTGCTGGCTTTGGTAAGCTGCAAGCAATCTTCGCAGAGCGAGATGGACCGTTTCGTGGACGACCTGATGGGCCGGATGACCCTACAGGAGAAGCTGGGCCAGCTGAACCTATTGCCCGGAGGTGATATCAACACGGGCGCTGCCATTGAGAGCCAGGTGGGCGAGCTGGCCGCTAATGGCCAGTTGGGCGGAGTGCTTAACATCAAGGGACTGGACAAGATAAAAGCTCTTCAGGAGGTAGCTGTGGAGAAGAGCCGTCTGGGCATACCTCTCATATTCGGTCAGGACATTATCCATGGCGGTGTGACCGTATTCCCCATCCCTCTGGCGCAGGCCTGTTCATGGAACATGGAGGCTATTGAGGAGGCTGCCCGCATCGCTGCCAAGGAGGCGTCGGCCTTTGGCATCAACTGGACCTATAGCCCGATGGTGGATGTGGCTCTTGATCCTCGTTGGGGACGTATTGCCGAGGGTGGGGGAGAAGACCCCTATCTCACGGGTCTGGTGGGTCAGGCCATGATTCGTGGCTATCAGGGCGACTATGGCAAGGAGAATGTCATGGCTTGTGTAAAGCATTTTGCGCTTTATGGTGCGGCAGAGGCAGGACGCGACTACAACACGGTGGATATGAGCCGCTGGCGCATGTTCAACCAGTATCTGCCTCCTTACAAGGCCGCCATGGAGGCCCATCCCGGTTCGGTGATGTCATCGTTCAATGTGGTGGATGGCATACCGGCCACAGCCAACCACTGGCTTATTACCGAACTTTTGCGCGAAAAATGGGGATTCGACGGTTTCCTGGTCACCGACTATGCCAGCATCAACGAGATGAGCACCCATGGGCTGGGCGGCCAAAAGGAGTGCTCCGTGCGTGCGCTGAAGGCTGGCACCGATATGGACATGTGTTCCGAAGCCTTCATAAAACAGCTGGAGCCCTGCTTGGCCGAGGGACTGGTGACAGAGAAGGAGATTGACGAAGCCTGCCGACGTGTGCTCGAAGCCAAGTACAAGCTGGGCCTTTTTGAGGATCCGTACCGGCAGATTGATCCCAAGCGACTGGAGACCGACCTGTATACCGATGCACATAGAAAGGCGGCCCGCAACATGGCGGCCGAGACTTTTGTGCTGCTCAAGAACGAGGGTCAGCTGTTGCCTTTGCAGAGGAAGGGCACCATTGCTCTGGTGGGTCCGCTGGCCCACGACCGTTCCAATATTCTGGGATGCTGGTCCACTGCCGACGAGCCTGCCCGCTATTCCACACTCAAGGAAGCAATGGAACGTTGTGTGGGCGACAGCGCCCGCGTGCTGTATGCCCAGGGCTCCAATTTCTGCGCTGATGCTCGTCTACAAGCTGCTTGTGCATTCAATCGCCCAGTGGAGCGCGTGGATGACAAGCAGGCTCGTGCTGAGGCGTTGCGCATTGCCGCCCAGGCCGATGTGATTGTATGTGCCATGGGCGAGATGGCCGAGCAGAGCGGAGAGAGTTCCAGCCGTGCCGACCTGAACCTGCCTGATGTGCAGATGGCCTTGCTTCAGGACCTGGTAGCTACGGGGAAACCGGTGGTGTTGCTCAATTTTGCAGGCCGTCCTACATTGATGGGTTGGGAGAAGGAGCATGTTACCGCCATCCTGAACGTATGGTTCGGAGGCTCCGAAACGGGAGATGCCATCTGCGACGTGCTTTTTGGTACCAAGAGCCCCTGCGGCCGCCTCACCGCATCCATACCCCAGAGCATGGGCCAGATACCACTCTACTATAACCGCCTCAATACCGGCCGTCCCGTGCCCGATGATGCAGATGGCTACCGTCAGTATGCCAGCAATTATCTGGAGGTGCGCAACGGCCCTCTCTATCCGTTTGGCTACGGACTCACCTATTCCACCATCTCCTATTCCGACATGAAGGTGGAGGGCAACCAGGCCTCCGTCACGGTAGCCAATACCGGCAGCCGGGATGCAGTGGAGGTGGTACAGCTCTATATCCACGACCTGGCTGCCCAGACCGCCCGTCCGGTGAAAGAACTGAAAGGCTTCCAGCGTGTGGCCCTGAAGGCGGGCGAGAAGCGTACGGTCGCCTTTGACATCACGCCCCAGATGCTCTCCTACTACGATGCAGAGGGTAATGAGGTGATTGAGCCCGGCGAGTTTGACATCATGATAGGCAAGAGCAGTGCCGACTGCGATTTGCTTCACGCTCCCTATGTGCTCCAGTAAACTACGGGGATGAGGCTGCTGGGCAATCCACTGGTGTGGCTGGTGCGTGTGCGTCATCGTTGCGGCTACGGTGTACATTCTCCTTTCGCTTTCCGTTTTATTACGGAGGTAATCTATGAGAACGCCCGTTTCTACCGCTATGCAACGCTCGACCGGCAGTTGAAACCATGGCAGTGGCTGCGCAGGCGTAAGGGGCTGCATCTGTTGTTGCGGCTGGCCAACTGGCAGCAGCCTGCCAGCATGGTGGTGCGGAACTGCTCCCTCCTGGAGCCGCTCTACTTGCAGGCGGGCTGCCAGCGGGCCGTCCTGTACGACAGCTATCCTGAGGGCGGAGTAGACCTCATCTGTCTGGGTAGCCCCGACGAGGAGGCCCTTTGCCACCTTCATCCGGGTACGCTCTTGCTACTCGACCGTCTGGACCGCCACAGGGAATGGTTCGGGCGTCTGCCTTCGGTAGTGAGCTTTGATTTGGGTGATATGGGCATTGCCTTTTTCGACCCGCAGTATTATAAACAAGCTTATATTGTCAACTTTTAAAACGATAATTAAACAGAACTGTTATGGCAAAGAAATGTCCGGTATATACCCGCACAGGTGACAGTGGCACCACCAGTTTGGCCAGTGGTGAGCGCGTATCAAAGAACTGTACCAAACTGGAGGCTTATGGAACGGTGGATGAACTGAACAGCCACCTGGGCCTGCTGCTCACCTATGTAGATACGCCCGAGGACCGCAGCCAGCTCCTCCGCAACCAGCATCTGTTGTTTGCTGTGGGAGCCAGCCTGGCTACATCTCCTTCCAACGGTCAGGCACCTCCTTGCATGCTCCTTCCCTCCCACGTTGCCAGCCTGGAGGAGGCGATTGATAGGGCCGCCGACGGACTCCCCAGCTGGCGTGGCTTCACGCTTCCTGGAGGTTGCCGTGCCGCAGCTGTGGCTGATGTGTGTCGTGTGGTGTGCCGCCGTGCAGAACGTCAGGTGTATGCCCTTTCAGAGATAGAGCCTGTGTCCCCGGAAATTCCTGTCTTCCTCAACCGTTTGAGCGACTATCTCTATGTTTTGTCCCGCCGATTGAACAATTTGGCTGGCATGGAGGAAAATTTGTGGACAAAAGTTAGTGAATAAAGAAAAGAAATTGTATCTTTGCGCTCCAAAATGTGGAAAAACGTAATGATTCATTAAAAAACAAATACCTACCACTATGTATTGGACTTTGGAATTGGCTTCAAAATTGGAAGATGCGCCTTGGCCCGCCACCAAGGAGGAACTCATTGACTATGCCACACGCAGTGGAGCACCCATGGAGGTGATAGAGAATCTGGAAGAGATAGAGGACGAAGGCGAGGTGTATGAGACCATTGAGGACCTCTGGCCCGACTATCCCACCAAGGAGGACTTCCTTTTCAACGAGGACGAGTACTAGCAATCCATTCAGGGGGTGTCCTGCAGACCGGTATGCCAGTCTGAAGGACACCCCCAAAAAAATATTCAGGGAAAAGGGCAATAAAAAGGACCGGGCCCCCGTTATATTATCAGAATGAGACGACTGTATTGCGTTGGACTGTGTATGCTTCTGGCAATGGCCTGCAGCGCACAATACGATGTGGCGTTTTCCAACTACTGGGCGCTACAGTCCTTCTACAATCCTGCAGCGACGGGGTTGGACGGCCGGCTGAACGTACAGGGAGCCTACAGCATGCAGATGGTGGGATTTGAAGATGCACCCGCCACCATGTATGCAGGAGCCGACCTGCCTGTGTTTTTCCTCAATCCCAATCATGGAATGGGAGCAGGGTTTATGAACGACAAGGCAGGCATATTCAGCACCCAGCGGTTCTATCTACAATATGCTTACCATCTGCCGCTCCTGGGTGGTCGCTTCAGCATAGGTCTTCGGCCTGTAATGCTCAGTCAGGGACTGTCGGGTGCCGACATCGACACCGAGGAGTCCAACGACCCTGCCTTCCCCACCTCTGACGTGAAGGGCACGGCTTTCGATTTGGATGCAGGCATCCGCTTCAGTTATCGCCAGACATGGTATGTGGGTCTCAGTGCCATGCACTGTCTGTCTCCCACGGTGTCATTGGGTGACGACAAGAGCTATCAGGTGGAGATGGCTCCCACCCTCTACCTGACTGGAGGCTACCGCCTGCCTCTGCGCGACCGCCATTATGCGATTGCCACGGCTGCGGCTTTCCGCACCGATATGCAGGACTGGAGGGCCGATGTGACAGCCCGCCTTCTCTATGAAGGCAGCAAACACAAGATGTACGGAGGCCTCTCGTACAGTCCTACACGTAGCGTCACGGTGCTGCTGGGTATTGATTTTCATGGCATCAACGTGGGCTATGCCTACGAGATATATACGGGCGGCATTGGTGCGCTCCATGGCACCCATGAGTTGGTGCTGGGGTACCAGACCGACCTCAACCTCTTCAAGAAAGGAAAGAACAAACACAAGAGTGTGAGACTATTATAAAAAAGGAGTTATGAAGATACTAAAGACCATAAAATTACTGGCACTCACAGGCCTGATGGCTGGCCTTACGGCCTGCATGGGAACCTCTTCGGCCAATGCCACTGGCGGCGAGCTGACGGGCGTGCGTGGCACGTCCTACCAGGAACCCACTCCCTACGGCATGGTGGCGGTGAGCAAGGGTTCACTCAGGGTGGGCCTGGCAGAGAACGATACCCTGTGGGGGCTGGCCTTCCCTGCCCGCGACATCAGCGTGGACGGTTTTTGGATGGACGAGCATGAGGTGAGCAACGCCAAGTACCGTCAGTTTGTCAACTGGGTGCGTGACAGCATCATCCGCGAGCGTCTGGCCGACCCTGCCTATGGAGGAGACGAGACCTATAAGATAGAGGAAGACCGCGAGGGCAATCCTGTAACCCCCCATCTCAATTGGAGCAAACCCATCCCCTGGCGCAAAGCCAACGAGGATGAGATGCGTGCCATCGAGAGCGTTTATACCGTGCATCCTATCGACGGAACCAAGATGCTGGATGCCAGTCAGCTCAACTATCGTTATGAGATATACGACTATGCCGCTGCTGCCCAGCGCCGCTACCGTCTCAATCCTGAGGAACGCGACCTCAATACCGACCACACCGTGAACACCGACCCTGTGATGATTAGCAAGGATACGGCTTGGATTGACGATGACGGACGTATCGTGCGTCAGACTCTCACTCGTCAGCTTAGTGGGCCTTGGGATTTTCTCAATACTTATATCGTGAACATTTACCCCGACACCACCTGCTGGGTGAACGATTTCCCCAATGCCGACAACGAACGTTACATGAAACTCTATTTCAGTAATCCTGCTTATGACGACTATCCTGTGGTAGGCGTCACCTGGGAACAGGCCAATGCCTTCTGCGCCTGGCGTACCGATTATCTGATGAAGGGCCTTGGTGGCTATGCACGCCAGATACAGCGTTACCGCCTGCCTACCGAAATTGAATGGGAATATGCAGCTCGTGGAAAGGAGGGTAATCCCTTCCCTTGGGAGACCACCGAGGTGAAGAGTGACAAGGGGTGCTTCTATGCCAATTTCAAGCCCGACCGTGGCAACTACACCAAGGACGGCAGTCTTATCACCAGTCGGTGTGGCATCTTCAGTGCCAATAGCAACGGCCTCTATGACATGGCCGGCAATGTGGCCGAATGGACCAGTACCGTGTATGTGGAATCGGGCGTGGAAAGCATGAGCGACATGAATCCTGAGCTCCGCTACAATGCAGCCAAGGAGGATCCTTACCGACTCAAGCGCAAGAGTGTGAGGGGAGGCAGCTGGAAAGACCCCGAAAGCCTTATCCGCAGCGCGTGGCGCAGCTATGAGTACCAGAACCAGCCCCGCTGCTATGTGGGCTTCCGCTGTGTGCGCACAATGATAAGCGACACCCGCGGCGCTGCATCCAAGGGCAGGAAGAAATAGTCTATAAAGAACATATATATATCAACCATACATCAAATACAGAAAGGAAGGAATCACAATGAACCCTATAGCCAAACTACAGAAATGGATGGATTCGCCCTCGGGCCAGGTATTCATGAACTATGCCTACAGTTGGGGCGCGGCCGTCGTCGTCCTGGGCACCCTGTTCAAACTCACTCATATCCCGGGAGCCAATCTCATGATGTTTATCGGTATGGGTACCGAGGTGTTTGTGTTTATCATCTCAGGATTTGAGAAGACCTACGAGAAATATGCCCAGCCCGAGGGCGAAGTCTCTCCTCAGCAGCCTAGAATAGTGGTGGCTGGAGGTGTACCTGCTGCCGAGGGCGAGGATGTGCCCGAGACCATTGTGCTGGGTGCTGCCGTGGCTGCATCTGCAGGAGGCAGTGCGTCTGTGTCCGCAGGTGCCGTGGCTCCTGAGGCTTTGGCCGCAGGCACGGGACTGAGTGCAGCCGCTGCCAATCTGGCGGCCGCAGGCCAGGCTGCTGCCGAGGCCCAGCTTGCATTGAGCCAGCTCAAGGGAGGGCAGGGTGTCAACCCTGACAGCATACGTGCCACAGACCCCGCCGATATAGAGGAGGCCGTCACTAGCTATGCAGAGGAACTGAAGGCCCTCACCGAGGTGCTGGGCCGCGTGCGGGAGCAGGCAGCTCGTATGAGTACCGACAGCGAGGAAATGGAGAACCTCAACCGTACGCTCACGGGCATCGCCACTGTCTACGAATTGCAGTTGCGCAACATCAGCAAGCAGGTGAGCACCATCGAACAGATTGACGAGCAGACGCGCCGCATGGCCCAGCAGATAGAGGAACTCAATAATGTGTACGCCCGAATGATACAGGCACTCACCGTGAACATGAACGTGCGCCCTGCGCAGAACCAGCAATCATAAACCTCACCACCGATGCCAATCAGAAAAAAACGCGTTTCCCCCCGCCAGAAGATGATCAACCTCATGTATCTGGTGCTGATGGCCATGCTGGCGCTCAATGTCTCCAGCGATGTACTCAATGGCTTCTCGCTGGTGGAGGAAAGCCTCAACCGCACCACGGCCAATGCCACATCCACCAACCAGGGCATCTATGCTAGTCTGGAGTCTCAGATGAAGGCCAATCCGGCCAAGGTGAAGCAGTGGTACGACAAGGCACAGCATGTGCGTCGCATGAGCGATTCGCTCTATCAACTGGCCGAGGACCTCAAGGTGGCTATCGTGAAGAAGAGTGATGGCGAGGAGGGCGATGTCAACAATATCCGTAATCGCGAGGACCTGGAGGCCAGTACCCAGGTGATGCTGGCACCCCAGCGTGGCCGTGGCCGCGAGCTCTACAATGCAGTCAACAGCTACCGCGACCGCATTGTGAACATGGTCACCGACACGGCCAAACGTAGCATTATCAGCAGCAATCTCAACACCGATGTGCCTCGCAAGGCTACTACATTGGGAAAGAACTGGGAGGAATATATGTTTGAAAATACACCTACGGCTGCAGCCGTCACGTTGCTCACAAAACTGCAGAGCGACGTACGTTATGCCGAGGGTGAAGTGCTTCACAATCTGGTGAGCAATGTGGACGTGAAGGACATTCGCGTAAACCAGTTGCAGGCCTATGTGATACCTAGTTCGCAGACCGTGGTGCAAGGAGGACGTTTCAGTGCACAGATTATCATGGCCGCTGTGGACACCACCAGCCGTCCCGCCATCTATGTGGGTGGTCAGCGGATAAAGGCCGACAATGGCCTCTTTGAAACTGTGTGCAGCCGCACGGGTGATTTCACCCTGCAGGGCTACATGGAGATGACCGGCACCAACGGCGAAACTGTGCGGCGCGATTTCTCCCAGAAATATACGGTAGTGGCTCCTAGTGCCACTGTGAGTGCCGACATCATGAACGTCCTCTATGCAGGTTACGATAATCCTGTGAGCGTGAGCGTTCCCGGTGTCCCCAGCAGCCAGATATCGGCCACCATTTCGGACGGTACCCTCCAGCCTCGTGGCGATGGTCATTTTGTGGCCCGCCCTGCTACTGTGGGCAAGGACCTGCAAATCCAGGTAATGGCCCGCAATGAAGGCCGACAGCAGGTGATGGGGACCTACACCTTCCGTGTGCGTAAGTTGCCCGATCCCACTGCCTATCTTGCAATTACGGCAGATGATGGCAATGCTGCCCGCTACAAGGGAGGCAATATCAGCAAGCAGGCCCTGATGTCCGTGGATGGCCTTCATGCCGCCATCGACGACGGACTGCTCGATATCGAGTTCCGGGTGGGCGGCTTTGAAACGGTCTTTTACGATGCCATGGGCAATGCCGTTTCCTACATGAGCAACGGCTCCGCCTTTTCGGACCAGCAACGCGCCCAGATACGCACCCTCAGCCGCAACAAGCGCTTTTACATCACCAACATCCATGCCACCGGCCCCGATGGCATAGAGCGTACCCTCGACGGCGCTATGCAGGTAATCATCAATTAGATTTCCCGGAATTGCCGCCTACACTCCTAGAATAAGAAACAGTTCAAAACAAAACCATAAACCAGACAGCACAATGAAGCGCATATACCTTCTCCTGCTTGCAGCATCGCTCCTCACACAGGTAGCTCATGCACAGCCCACCAAACGCCGCACCACTTCTACGGCTCAGCGCCAAGGCACCACGGCTCAGCGCCAGACCACTACCGACCGTGCCACCCTTCAGTTCCCTACGGCAGCGGCCATGCCTGAGGATGTGGTGTGGAAGCGCGACATCTACCGCCAACTCGACCTGATGAAGGATGCCAACGCTCCGCTCTATTATCCTGTGGAACCCCAGGGCCGTCAGGTGAACCTCTTCACCTATCTTTTCCGTCTGGTTCTCACGGGGCGTGCGCCTGCCTATGCCTACCAACTCGACGGCAACGAGTCGTTCGACGAGAAAAATCGTTTGGATGTGAAGAACCTGCTCGTGAGCAGGAAAATCTATTTCGAGGAGAAAGACGGTGCGCTCCAGGTAGCCGACAGCGATGTGCCCAGCAGCGATGTCACCCGTTACTACATCAAGGAAAGCATTTATTTCGACCAGCGGGCAGGCACCTTCCGCACCCGCGTTACTGCCCTTTGCCCTGTGATGATGATCGGATCCAGTGAGTTTGATACTCAGGCCACCCCCTATCCTCTGTTTTGGATTCGCTACGATGATGTGGCTTCCTGGCTATCCCGCCTTCCGCTCATGGGTAGCAATCTCAACAATGTGAACAGTCTCACTGCCGACGACTATTTCACTCTCAACCGCTATGATGGGAAGATTTACAAGACCAACAACCTGCAGGGACGCCTGCTGGCAGCCACCGTACAGGGTGACGACACAGCCTCGCTGGCCCGCGAGCAGGCACGCATAGAGCAGCAGCTCAAGGATTTTGAGGAGCACATCTGGGGGCATCGCCCCGACACCACCCATGTGGACAGCCTTGCCGATCCGGTCAAGGGTCAGGAGAGGAAATCCGCCAGTCGTGCCTCCTCTTCCTCACGCAGTCGCCGCAGCCAGGTTTCCTCGTCCAAGAGTAGCAAGGGCAGTAGCCAGAGCGCTTCGACTCCGCGTGTGAGTGCCCGCCGCCAGCGCCGCTGACCTCTTCTCTTATCCCGCCGTCTCATGTTTGCTGACGTGATTCTTCCGCTCCCGCTGGAGGATATATTCACTTACACCCTGCCTCCCACTCTCGCCCCTCGGGCCCAGGTGGGAAGCAGGGTGATTGTACCTTTTGGACACCGCAAGATGTACACCGCCGTCGTTCTGCGCATCCATGATCGTGAGCCTCAGGACTACGAGGTAAAACCTGTGATGGAGGTGCTCGACGAGGTGCCCGCTGTGTTGCCCTCCCAACTGAAACTGTGGAAGTGGGTGAGCCAGTATTACCTGTGCAGCCTGGGTGAGGTGTACAAGGCGGCCATTCCCTCGGGCATGAAGTTGGAAAGCGAGAGCGTGGTGTCGCTCAATGCTGACTTTGAGTCTGCTGTTTCACTGCGACCCGCTGAGGAACAGGTTCTGGAAGCCCTGGAGCAAAAAAACTCGCAACGCATCAGTCAATTGGAGAAGGCTACTGGCCTCACTTCCCTATTGCCCGTGGTGAGACGGTTGCTCGAGATGGGGGCCGTGGCCGTAACCGAGGAGGTGCAGCGCACCTATAAGCCGCGCTTTCGCCATTGTGTGCGTCTGTGCAGTACCTACTTCGATGAGCAACAGCTGGCTCAGGTAATGGATGCGCTGGAGCAACGCTCCTTCAGGCAGCACCAACTACTGGCCTGCTACCTGCGCCTGTCTAGGGCTGCTACTGCAATCAAATTGGCAAATGCCTCGCTACTGGAGGAGGTGACCAAGGCGCAGCTCTTGCATGAGTGCGGTGAAACGGTGGCCGTGTGTAATGCTCTTCTGCAGAAGGGTGTGCTGGAAGCCTACGACGTGCCTCAGACTCGCCTTGCCCATGATGTCGGTCATGCAGCAGTATTGCGTCATCCCCTGAGCCCGGCACAGGAAGAAGCCATGCAGCAGGTGCTGCGGCAGTGGCAGAGCCACAGAACTGTGCTCCTTCACGGTGTCACGGGCAGCGGCAAGACCGAAATATATATCCAACTCATTCAGCGTGCTCTGGACCAGGGCCAGCAGGTGCTCTATCTGCTGCCCGAAATCGTGCTCACCACCCAACTTACCGATCGGCTGCGCCGGGTCTTTGGCAACCGATTGGGCGTGTACCATTCCAAGTATCCTGAGGCCGAGCGTGTGGAGGTGTATCAGAAAATGCGTTCATCCCGGCCTTACGACCTGCTTGTGGGTGTGCGCAGTAGTCTGTTCCTGCCCTTCCAACGTCTGGGGCTAGTGATTGTGGACGAGGAGCACGAGACCAGTTTCAAGCAGCAGGACCCTGCCCCGCGCTATCATGCGCGCAATGCCGCGCTGGTGCTGGCTGCTCAGGCTGGTGCCTTGGCTCTGCTGGGATCGGCTACGCCCAGTTTGGAGTCTTACAGCAACGCCCTCAACGGCAAGTATGGCCTTGTCACCCTCTCCACCCGTTTCCGCGATGTGGAACTGCCTCGAATAGAGGTGGTGGACATACGCGACCTGAAGCGTCGGCACCTGATGACGGGCCTCCTGAGCCCCCGCTTGCTGGAGGCCGTTCGCCAGGCTCTGGAGCAGCGCCAGCAGGCCATTCTCTTCCAGAATCGTCGCGGCTATGCCCCTCAGATGGAGTGTAGCGAGTGTGGATGGGTTCCCCGGTGCCAGAATTGCGATGTGAGCCTTACCCTTCATCGTCAGGGGGGCAGGCTGGTGTGCCATTATTGCGGTGCCACCTATGTCGTGCCTGCTACCTGTCCCAATTGTGGTTCCACCCGCCTGCGTAGCCAGGGCTATGGCACCGAGCGCATCGAGGACCTTATCCGCCAGGCTTTGCCTCAGGCACGTGTGGAGCGTATGGACCTCGATACCACACGCAGCCGCCAGCAATACGAACGCATCATCCATGAATTTCAGCAGGGCAAGACAGATATTCTCGTAGGCACCCAGATGGTCACCAAGGGGCTCGATTTTGACCGTGTGCGTGTGGTGGGCATTCTCAATGCCGACACCATGCTTAATCAGCCCGACTTCCGCAGTCATGAGCGTGCTTATCAGTTGATGGAGCAGGTGGCGGGCCGTGCGGGTCGTCGCGGCGAGCAAGGCCTTGTCATCCTGCAGGCGCGTGATGCGGATGCGCCCGTCATCCGCCATGTGGTGGCTCACGATTATGTGAGGCTCTTCCACGAGCAGATGCAGGAGCGTGAGCTCTTTCTTTTTCCGCCCTTTTGCCGCATCATCTATGTCTTTCTCAAACACCGTCAGGAGTCGGTTGTTGAGCATATGGCTCAGGAGATGGCTACTCTGATGCGCAGGGTGTTCGGTGCGCGTGTTTTCGGCCCCGACACACCACATGTCTCGCGCGTGCAATTGCTTTATGTACGCAAGATGATGCTCAAGGTGGAGCTACAGGCCGACCTTGTGCAGGTGAGGGACCGCTTGCAGCAGATACGCGTCTTCATCCTCTCCCGGGAGGGATACCGCAGTGCGCAGGTGTATTTCGACGTGGAGTAAAAAGAAAATAAGACTGATTCCCGTCGAAGATGCCCGATGTGCTACCTCCGATATTGACAATCCAGGGTAGCCATAGCGCTAGCCTGGAAGGGACGTAAACATGCTGGCCAGCTTGTGCCCGGCCGTGAGGGCGGCCATTCCCAGCACCAGACTTGCTACCGTGTAGGCAACGAGCATGGCTGTGTGGCCCTTGGCCAGCAGGTAGTTCTCGTTCATGAATGTGGAGAAAGTGGTGAAACCTCCGCAAAAGCCCGTGATGAGCACCATCTTCCACCGGGGCGGTAGGTAATCAGTGGCGGCCATGCCCGAGAGGAACCCGATGAGCAGACATCCTGCTACGTTCACGGCAAACGTGCCCCATGGGAAGGTACCGTGGGTTACATTCGCAGACTCCGATATCTTGCTGCATAGTAGCGCCACCAAGTATCTCATTCCGCCTCCGAAGAAGCTTCCCAGGCATACCAATAACAGATTCTTCATTATTTATCTATATTAGGATGATTATTCCTTGGGCGTGAATTTCAAGGCCGCACCGCCGCTGGGTTGTAGCTCTAGGGTGATGGTTTGGCCGCTTCGGATGGTGAGGGTCTTGGCTGATACGCGGGTGCGGGTATCAAGGTCGGGCGCGTCGTTGTAGACGTCCACCGTATAGCGACCTTTAGGCAGGAAATTGGCGGTGGCGATGGTCACGGTGCGTGACTCGGTATTGGTCATTGCCCCCACGTACCAGTCCTTGCCGCTGCGGCGGGCCTGGATGATGTATTGTCCTGGTTCACCGTCGAGGGCGATGCTCTCGTCGAAGACTGTGGGGCATTGTTGCCAGAAACGGAGTTCTTCCTCCCCCTTGTCCACGAAGGGCGCATCGTACCAGAAGAGAAATTGTAGCGGGCTGTAGTACACTGCTGCCATGGCCAACTGGTGGCCCTTGGTGTTCTTCACGCGGTTGTTGAAATAGCACAGTGTATAGTCGGCCGGGCCGCAGAGGAAGCGCGTGAAGGGAAGCACCACATTATGGGTGGCATCGGGCATTATCTCATTGCCGCCTATGCCCTCCTGGGTAAGCAGGTTGGGATAGGTACGGCTGAAGCCCGTGGGCCGGTATTCGTCGTGGATGTCCACCATGAGGCCGTACTGGGCGCATTGGCGTACCGCTTCGTGGAGCCACAGTGTCCAGTGTTGGTTGCCGATGTGGACAAAGCCGAACTTGATTCCCTTGATTCCCCATTTTTGATAGAGCGGCAGCAGTTCGTCCAGTTGGTTGTAAAGGGCGCGCTGGTTGACGTATACCCACACGCCGATGCCGTTTTCTCGGGCATAGCGGCACACCTCGGGCATGGTGAAATCACGCGTGTCAGCCACTTTGCGTGCATCCGATTCCATCTTCATTTCAGGACCGTACCATCCTGCATCCAGCTCCACATACTGGATGCCGAAGGCCTTGCAGTAGTCAATGCTTTTGAGAATAGAGGCCTTGTCCAGCTTGCAGCAACGGAAGATCTTGCCTGGGCGGATGAACGACACGTCATCGATGGCACAGGGAGGGTTCAGGTGGAGCACGATGTCCTTGTTGTTAATGAGGTCGGTGGCCTTGTTGCCTGCCATAATCACCCGCCAGGGCGTGCTGAAAGGCGAGGTGATATCGGCACTCTCGTAAAGTTTTACACGGAGTACGTTGTCGGCATCCAGGGCAAATTTGCCCCTGACGAAATGGGTCATTTCGGCTTCGAGCAGGGCCACGTAGGTACTATCAGGCAGGCGCATGAGCAGCGGTCGCTCACATTCATTCCACAGTTCCTTCTTCAGCGGTTGGTAGTGGAAGGGACCCTGGGCCCATTCTTCGTACCATGCCATGGTGCCTTGGGGCATGCTGAACGTGGTGGCTTCGCCCTGGATGTGGAGGAAGAGGCCGTTCGTGGTTTCGGGAAAATGGTAGCGGAAGGCGATGCCCTCGTTGTAGGCTCTCACCTCGATGTCCATGGTATAGTGGCTGCGCTTGTCGTGGGAGGTGCCGGCCGAGCCTCCCTCGGTAGGTGTGCCTTTGGCATAATGGAGAATCATGGAGCGGTAATGGTCGCGCAAGATGGTTCGCTCGCCGTATATGGGAGTCCATAGGGTGTCTCGCTCAGCGTGTTCGAATCCTGTGCAGGCCATGCTGTCGCACCAGTGCACGGCATGGTCGGTTGGGGGTATGCCCAATGCCTTTTCGATGAGGCTGTTGTTGATGTCCATGCCCAGACGGCTTTCCTGGATGATGGTGCGCCCTTCAAAACTGACGGTGTAGCGCATGCCACGAACGTCTATTTCATATTTGCCATCGGGAGATACCAGTTTCTGAGCATTCAGGGCGGTGGCTGCCCATAGGCCGAACAGGGTGATAATGAAATATTTCATTGTAATTTGGGTGGAATTAGGGATTTGTGGTGGAGATATGGACGGCAAGTGGCTGCTCTACGGCTTCCATCTCGCGTTTAATGGTGTGCTTCCACAGGGTGAAATCAGCCATGTCATAGCGGCTCCAGGCCGCTCCGGCATAGTAGGTCACCTCCTCTCCGCGATAGCCCTTGATGGTGCCCACGGCATTACGTTTGTCGGGCGAGAGTCCGGTGGCCACAGCATGGAAGGGGAAGCACACGGCTGTGTAGATGGAGGAACCGTGCACCTCGGGTCGGTCGGTGGGGTCCTCGTAGGCGATGAATCGCTTGTCGCGGTGCAGTGTCCCCTTTCCGTTGAGCGTCACACCGGCGCAGAAAGTGAATGGTTTTGTCACGCCGTCGTACCATACCTTTATCTTGTTGAAATGGCTGCCCTTGTCGAGCGATATGATGCGGTGCTCCGTGATGCCCAGGGCATTGGTGCCATAGTGGAGTTTCACGGTGAAGCGTAGCGGTCCGTTGTCGAGAATCTCGTATTGGGTGTAGCAATAGGGATAGATGAGTTCTTGTCCGTTTATGAGGGCGGGTGCTCCGCAGCCCAGCGTAGGACCTACACCGTATCCGTCCATCCCATCGCCCTGGTCCAGATGGAACGACCCATGGAGCAGGGTCAGCTGTGCGGCCTCCGTTTGGCCAGCCTTTCGTTGCGCTTCTGCCTCTTTGGCCGACTGTTTGTCCTTGGCATATCGCTGTGCTACTACAGGATCGGGCGTGTTTTTCACCCACACATCGATGCCATAGGCCTTTTCGCCCGACTGCTGTAGCGCCGGGCCATACACACGGTAGGCACAGCGGTCGTTTTCCCAGGCAATATCGTCCTTGCGTTGCTTGTACAGGGCACCCTGCACCAGTTTCTTCCCTTGGCAGGGCGTGCCGCGTAGGACTTGTATTGTCCAACTTCCTTTAGGCGGCACTGCTGCATCTATGAGCAGTTTGCGGTCGTGGGTAATCTGGTAGGTGAGTTCCTGTCCGGCCTGGTTCATCAGCACCAGCGAACTGTCGGCCCATGCCCCCAGACTGTCGAGTACGGCTTGAGCGTCGGCCTCCACTACTTCCTGTCGCTGGAAGGGACTGGGATTGGTGATGGTGAGAGTCACCTGTTGTTCGGTGTGTTTGCTGTGGGTCCAGGGAAGCCCGTATTTCACTCTGAGTAGTGCCTCCAGATAGTAGTAGTCGGCATAGATAATACTGGCATCTATTTCGCTGCCGGCGGGATGATGGCCTGTGCTGTGCATCAGAAATGCCACGTTGCGCTCACCGCTCTGGTAGGCGGGTGTGCTCAGTTGGGCTAGGCTTTCCAGAGCAAACTGGCGGTAGTCGTTTCCTTTTTCTCCCTCGCAATACTGGCTGAGTTCCAGCAGCGCATCGGCCACTATACAGGCAGCGCTTACGTCCTTGGGAGCATTGGCATCGGGGTCGTCAAAGTCCCATTTGGGGATAAGGTCGCCTCCCGCCTGTTTGAGGCGCTGGATGTAGATGTCGGTCACGTGCTGGGCGAACTGCAGGAATACGGGGCTTTGTGTGTAGCGGTACATCATGGTGAAACCATAGATGGCCCAGCTCTGCCCGCGCGTCCAAGTGGAACTGTCGGCATAGCCCTGATGGGTGACACCGCGAAGGAAGCGGCCCGAAAGGGTGTCGTAGACGGCCACATGGTAGCATGTGCCGTCGGGGCGGAAATGGTGCTCCATGGTGGTGCGTGCATGGGTGACGGCCATAGGGTGGAGCAGAGGGGTGCCCCCGTGTTGTGCCGCCCAGCATAGCATGTCCAGATTCATCATGTTGTCCATGATGGTGTTGTGGCCACCGAACATCCCTATGTTTCTGGGCCATGAGAGCAGGGTGCCCACCATAGGATTGAAGAGTGTGGCCAGGGTGTCGGCCGCGGCCAGAATCACTTGGCGGTAGTCGTCGCGTCTGTCTACCTCATATCCCTTGCCGAAGGAGCAGAACATCAAGAATCCCAGGTCGTGGTCGAACACTTTCTGGTAGGCCAGCGGGCGCAGGGCCTCGGTGTAGCCCTCGGCAGCCTGTAGCACCTTGGCCTCCCGGCTGTGGCTATAGTCCATCCATAGGATGCCCGGCCAGAATCCTGAGCACCATTCCTCGGCGGTCGCTTTGCGGGTGTTCCATCCTTTCTGTTTGTCAGTGGAGAGAATGTTGCGGGGTTGCTGTGAAAAATCGTAGCCGTTGGCACCCTGCAGTTCGGCCAGTGCGCGCATCACTTGTGAGTGGCAGTAGTGGAGCTGCTTGTCCACATCCAGTTCCTGGGCGGCCAGGGCCAGCGTGCAGGTGAGCAGCACAGAGGATAGTATCTTTCTCATTTGTCGTGCAGTTTGTTTAATTAGTTGATAGAAATACGGCGGAAACGGTGCATTTACGTAAAAAAATTGGGAAGATCCATTCGAGATTCAGTATTTTGCGCAGCAAAAACGTATTCTCAATAAAAACAGCACGTGCAAATGGACCTATTCAATTACATTATCCAGATGGGCGCATCGGTGATGATGCCCATCCTTTTCACCCTTATCGGCCTGTGTATCGGCATGAAGTTCGGGAAGGCTCTGAAGTCGGGACTTTATGTGGGTGTGGGCTTCGTGGGCCTGGGCATTGTCACTGCCTTGCTCACTGACAATTTCAAGCTCCCTCTACAGGAGATTGAGCAAATCTTCAGTCTTAACCTGAGTGTGTTCGACATGGGATGGCCGGCGGCAGCAGCCGTAGCCTACAATACTGCCGTGGGTGCGCTCATCATCCCTGTGTGCCTGGGGGTCAACTTCCTCATGATTATCACCAAGACCACACGCACGGTCAACATTGACCTGTGGAACTACTGGCACTTCGCTTTCATTGGAGCCGTGGCCTATTTTGTGTGCGACGAGAGTCTTCTTTGGGGCTATTTCGCCGCCATTGTCTGCTACATAATCACGCTGGTGATGGCCGATCTCACGGCCGAACGCTTTCAGCAGTACTATGGCCTTCCGGGCATCTCGGTGCCGCAACCGTTCTGCCAGAGCTTTACACCCTTTGCCTTGGGCATAGGCTGGCTGCTCGACCGCATTCCGGGGGCATCGCGCTTCGATATTGATGCCGAGGGTCTGCGAAAACGTTTCGGTGTACTGGGCGAGCCCCTTGTGCTGGGCGTGTTAGTGGGTGCGGTGATTGCCGCGGTGGCCCATTGGGGCGACATCAGCCACCTGGACAGCTACCTGGCCACCCTGTCGGCGGGCACAAGCACCACCGACGCTGTGATGCGCATCCTCAAGGACATTCTGTTTCTGGGTGTCACCATGGGGGCGGTGATGGAACTCATACCCCGCATTACCAGGTTGTTTGTGGAAGGCCTTATGCCCATCTCTGAGAAGACCAAGGAGGTGGTGGGCAGAAAGTTCAAGGGCAAGACCATCCATATCGGCATGAGTCCGGCCCTGGTCATCGGGCACCCCACAGCCTTGGTGGGCACCCTGTTTCTCATTCCTGCCTACATCCTGCTGGCCGTGGTGCTTCCCGGCAATCAGTTCCTGCCTCTGGCATCGCTGGCCGGACTGTTCTACATCTTCCCCATGGTGCTCCCCTTTACCCGGGGCAATGTGTTGAAGAGCTGTATGGTGGGCTTCACGGCATTGCTCGTGGGCTTGTGGTTCGTCACCGATATGGCCCCCGACTTTACCAAGGCTGCGGCCTCGGTGTATGCCCAGACCCACGACAAGGCCGCCCATGTGCCCGAGGGCTTCCTGGCGGGCAGCATGGATTTCGTGTCCTCCATCCTGAGCTACGGCATCTACGCTCTGGTGAAATACCTTCGGTTTGTGGGTGCCGCCGTGTTGGCCGTGTTGGCCCTGGGCATGATGATGGTCAATCGCAGGCGTATTGTGGCCGAGGAGCGCAGGCATGGACAGTCCTGAATGGCATTTGATTATTAGAAAACCAATAATATACTTAATAACACCAAGACTACAGCAATGAAAAGGATTCTATTGACGGCCGCCCTTCTGGCAGGGTCGCTCTCCCTGAGCGCCCAGTGCGGATGGGACGGCTATGAAGTGAAGACAGAGAACAGCTATACGCACTACAGTGTGCGCTATTCGTCCAACCCCAAGGATGCCATGCACTACGACACCCGCCGCCTTCGTGGCGAGTTTCTCATCGAAAAAGTGATGGTGCCCGGCGAGGTGCACTGGACCTATACCACGATCGACCGTTTCCTCGTGGGTGGTGCCATGCCCACTACGTCTCCGCTGGCGCTTACCTCCATCGCACCCCTTTATGTGGACCTCTCTAAGAGTGATAACGGGCGCCGCCTGCTCGACAACCGTGAGTTGGGCATTATCAATGTGGGTGGTGACGGCTGCGTCACGGTCGACGGCAAGCGTTTCGACCTGGCTTTCCAGGAGGCACTCTATGTGGGTAAGGGAGCCAAGGAAATTGTAGTGGAGAGCAAGGATGCACAGACTCCAGCCAAGTTCTATATGAACAGCGCATGTGCTCACGAGAGCCATCCCACCAAAAAGGTGGGACTGAAGGATGCCAAGAACATCGAGGCGGGCAGTGCTGCCGAAAGCAATGCCAGGGTCATCCATCAGGTCATTCTCAACGGTGTGGCCGGGGTGCGCACATGTCAGTTGCAGATGGGCATCACCGAGTTGCAGACGGGCTCCGTGTGGAATACCATGCCTGCCCACACTCATCTCAAGCGTATGGAGGCATACTTCTATTACAATGTGCCCGAGGGGCAGAAGGTGTGCCACATCATGGGTGAGCCGCAGGAGACGCGTCTGCTGTGGACAGGCAATGAGCAGGCTGTCATCAGCCCCGAGTGGAGCATCCATTGTGCAGCGGGCACAGCCAGCTATACCTTCATCTGGGGTATGGCCGGAGAGAATCTCATCTACAACGACATGCAGGTGGTGAAAATTCCCGACCTGGAGTGAGGCTTTCCGCTTCATTCCTTTCCAAGAAATTTTGATTTATTCCCTGTTATCAAACATTCTATATCAGTATGGTTAGTTTTTCTCTTGAGGGCAAGGTGGCCCTCGTCACTGGTGCTGCATACGGCATCGGTTTTGCCATTGCACAGGCTTTTGCTCAGGCGGGTGCAAGGATTGCTTTCAACTGTCGCGACGAACAGCACCTCCGCAAGGCGCTTGCCGACTATGAGGCTTTGGGCATAGCTGCCAAGGGCTATATAGCTGATGTCACCGACGAAGCACAGGTGAGGACGTTGGTGGACAACGTCACACGGGACCTGGGCACCATCGACATTCTGGTGAACAACGCAGGCATCATCAAACGGATTCCTATGCTGGAGATGAGCGTGGAAGATTTCCGTAAGGTGGTGGACATCGATCTCAATGCGGCCTTTATCATGGCCAAGGCTGTGCTTCCGGGCATGATAGCAAAAGGGCATGGAAAAATCATCAACATCTGTTCCATGATGAGCGAGCTGGGCAGGGAAACGGTGTCGGCCTACGCCGCTGCCAAGGGCGGTCTGAAGATGCTCACCCGCAACATCTGCTCAGAGTTCGGCGACCGCAACATCCAGTGCAACGGCATCGGACCGGGCTATATCGCCACCCCGCAGACAGCCCCCTTGCGTGAGCGTCAGCCCGATGGCAGCCGTCACCCCTTCGACCAGTTCATTGTGTCCAAAACTCCTGCTGCCCGATGGGGCACACCCGAGGATCTCATGGGACCGGCCGTGTTCCTGGCCAGCGATGCCAGCAACTTTGTCAATGGCCACATCCTCTATGTGGATGGCGGCATCCTGGCCTATATCGGTAAGCAGCCCTGACAGGCTAGTAGCACCCTCCTCATTGGGCGCAGCATATACCACATTCTCCATTTTATACGGGCTCTCTTGTCCAGCAGACTGTGTCTTTCCTTGTGGGCGTCTATCACCCACTCGGCACGTGCCAGGACATCGGAGGGCCTGCATGTTTCACGGAGGCCGATATTCCCGTCGCCCTCCAGGGTGAGGAGGTCGGGGCTGATGGCTGTGACACGGTGCAGTACGTAGTAGCCCTTGCTGGTGCGTGCCAGCACCACGTCGCCCTTTCTAAGGACAGGGGGTAGGGGATGCAGTTCCACACAGTCGTTCCCGTTCTGGATGAAAGGGCGCATGCTGTTCCCCCTTACAGGTAACACCACGGTTTTGCCCTCCCGGATAAGTCGTCCCACCTCGGGCATCAGTTCCTGGGTGGACTTCTTCATCTTTGCTTGTCGGTTGTGGGTGTATTGTCCTGTTCACGCTTCTTGTTGGCCAGCTCGGGGTATTGGATGCGTGTGTGATAGATGGTCATGAGCTTCGATTTGAACACTTCCTTGGCCGCCTGAATGTCGAGCAGGGTGATGGGACATTGGTTGAAATAGCCCTCGTGCACCTGGCTGTCGATGATGCGGTCCACCAGGTTGTTCACATCCTCTTCCGTATAGGACTTCAGGCTGCGCGAGGCAGCCTCCACGGCGTCAGCCATCATCAGAATGGCCTGCTCCTGTGTCTGTGGGTTGGGGCCGGGATAGGTGAAGAGCGACACGTCGATGGGGCTTTCGGGGTACTTGTTCTTGTAGGAGATGTAGAAATATTTCACCAGACTTTTTCCGTGATGGGTCAGAATGAAGTCCTTGATGACCTGTGGCAGTTTGTATTTTTCGGCCAGCTTGAGACCGTCGGCCACATGGTTGATGATGATGCCGGCGCTCTGCTCGAAGGGTAGGTTGTCGTGGGGGTTCACACCGTTCTGGTTCTCGGTGAAGAATACGGCATTCTCCACCTTTCCTATGTCGTGGTAGAGTGCGCCAGTACGCACCAGCTGGCTCTTGGCACCGATGCGGTTGGCTACCTCTGCCGCCAGGTTGGCCACCTGCATGCTGTGCTGGAAGGTGCCTGGCGCTTCTTCGCTCATGCGCCTGAGGACCTGGTTGTTGATGTTGGACAGTTCCACCAGTGTGACATTGCTGGTGAACCCGAAGATTCTTTCGATGGGAATGAGCAACAAGTAAGAGATGGTGCTCAGCACGCCTGCTATCACCAGATGAATGTAGCCCCAGAAGTCGAAGTCACTCACGCTCGACAGCTGGCCTTGTACCAATTCCAGGCAGAGACGTGTGATGAGTGTGGTCACAATCACCAGCACGACGGCGCTGAAGAGGTCGCTCCGCTGTGAGAGTTGTCGTAGGCTGTAGATGGCCGTCAGGCCCGCCACGCTTTGTATCACCATAAACTCAAAGGGGTGCTGGAGCACGATGGCGCAGGTGAGCAGGGTGATGGTGTGGGTGATGAAAGCCGTGCGCGAATCCATGAAGATGCGCGTGAACACGGGCAGGATGCAATAGGGAATCATGTATACGCTCATGAACTGGTGCTGCACAAATGCGTAGGTGATGAGCGGGAAGATGAGGAACATGCAGATGAGGAACAGGGCCGACTGCAGATGGTCGAGATAGTCGCTCCTGAACTGGCGGAAGTAGTAGAGCAGTAGCAGGGACATGATGAGAATGTAGAGTGCTTTCCCGCCCAGGCCGATCAGCCATTCAGTGCTCGACTGGCGGCGTTCGCTCAGGTGCTGCTCCATGGATTGCAGTACATTGTAGGTATAGCTGTCCACAATCTGTCCGCGGTCCACAATTCTCTCGCCCACCTTCACCTGCCCGATGTAGGGTACCAGCGACTCCTCCACCTCAAGCTGTTGCTGGTTCGATTTTGTCTCGTCGTAGACCAGATTGGTGGTAATGAAGCGGTTGAGGTCGAGTTGCATCAGAATTCTCCGTTCGTAGCGTGTAGAGTCTTGGTTCATGAGGCGCTCGTAGGCCGTTCGGGGGGTGTAGACCTCATCCAGCGGTAGCGAGGCCGACAGGTTCTCCGAGTAGACCCTGATGCGGTCGATGTTTTTCGAACGCAGGTGCTCGTAGTCAGTCGAGGCCATGATGCCATGGCGGTATATCTCGATAAGGTCTTCCTGCAGCTGTTTGGCGTAGCTGTTTGGTGCCAGGCCTTTCTTGTCGTGTTGCAGGGAGAATATGAACTGCTGCACCTGGGCCGCAGCCTCCCGCCGGTCTATCGCATAGTAGGGCTCAAACATTTTTTTCAGGCTGTCCCGTTCCCGCTGGAGGTCTTTCTCCGATTTCAGCACACGGAAGCTGTCCGTGGCAATGAGGGGCTCGTTGTCCCAGGGTTCTCCTAGGTTGTACTTGTAGTTGCTGGTGTTGGCCGAGGGCATTCCCAGCACGAGGATGACAATGGATGCGATGCAGAAGAATATTCTGTACAGATGGTCGCGCGTACGCAGTCTATGATGGTGGTTATATCTGCTCATAATTGCTTTTATAGGGTTTTGCGATGCGAAAATACAAAAAAATATTCAGTATTAGAAAAAAATATCGTACTTTTGCGCATAAATTACGCGAAAAAGATGAATCAAAGAAAAGTAAGGGTGCGTTTTGCACCAAGTCCTACGGGTCCTCTCCACATTGGGGGAGTCCGTACGGCATTGTACAACTATCTGTTTGCACGCCAGCATGATGGCCAGTTGATATTGCGCATTGAGGACACCGATTCCACACGTTTTGTGCCAGGCGCGGAAGAATATATTATTGAATCCTTCAAGTGGTTGGGAATCACTTTCGATGAAGGCGTGGGTATAGGCGGCCAGTACGGCCCCTATCGCCAGAGCGAGCGCAGAGACATTTACAAGCAATATGTGCAGCAACTGCTGGATGCTGGAAAGGCATACATCGCTTTTGATACCCCCGAGGAACTCGATGCCAAGCGGGGAGAGATAGAGAACTTCCAGTATGATGCTTCCACCCGTATGCAGATGCGCAATTCCCTGTCCATGCCTGCCCAGGAGGTGGAACGCCTCATAGCCGAAGGCCGGCAGTATGTGGTGCGTTTCCTCATCGAGCCGGGCGAGGATGTGGTGGTGCACGACATCATCCGCGGCGATGTGTGTATCAATTCCAGCATCCTCGATGATAAGGTGCTCTACAAGAGTGTCGACAACCTGCCCACCTATCACCTGGCCAATATCGTGGACGACCATCTGATGGAGGTCACCCATGTGATACGTGGTGAGGAATGGCTGCCCAGTGCTCCCCTTCATGTGCTCCTGTACAAGGCTTTCGGATGGGCCGACACTATGCCCATGTTTGCCCATTTGCCCCTTCTGCTCAAGCCTGTGGGCAATGGCAAGCTCAGCAAGCGCGACGGCGACAAACTGGGCTTCCCTGTATTCCCGCTGGAGTGGACCGATCCCAAGAGCGGCGAGGTGAGCAGCGGCTATCGTGAGAAGGGCTATTTGCCGCAGGCCGTGGTCAACTTCCTGGCCCTGCTGGGATGGAATCCGGGCAACGACAGCAGCGAGCTGTTGACGATGGATGAACTCATCCGCCTGTTCGACCTGAGCAAATGCTCACGTAACGGTGCACGTTTCGACTATATCAAGGCTGCGTGGTTCAACCACCAGTACCTCATCAGTCAGCCCGACGAGGCATGGGTGCCCGCGTTTGACAAACTGCTGCAGAACCAGGGCATCATCACCACACCCGATCGCATGGCCGAGGTGGTGCGTATGATGAAGCTCAAGGTCATCGAATATACCGATAACGAGGGCAACAAGAAAAAGCGCAACATCAGTTTCGTCAGTGATCTCTGGCCCCTGGTTCGCTTCTTCTTTGTGGCTCCCGATGCCATCGACAAGGAAGACAAGTTTGTCCGCAAGAACTGGAAGGAGCACACTGCCGATGAGATGCGCCAGCTGATGGATGTGCTCTCCGGAGTGGACGACTTCTCGGTGGAGGGCCAGAAGGCTGTGGTGGACGAATGGGCGTCTGCAAGCGGCATCAAGCCCTGGAACGCCTGGAGAATCTGTTTGGTGGGTGCCGGACAAGGCCCTGACATGTATGAACTGAGCGCATTCCTGGGTAAGACAGAGACCCTCGGGCGCATGCAACATGCAATTGACATTCTAGGATGATATATTCGTTGGCCATCTACCTCTACATGTTGCTTGTGATTCTTCTCTCGCCTTTCCACGAGAAGGCAAGGCTGATGGTGAAGGGTCACATCAACACGTTCCGTATCTTGCGGCGTCGCATCGACCGGAATGCCAGGTACGTATGGTTCCATGCAGCCAGTCTGGGCGAATTTGAGCAGGGACGCCCTTTGATAGAGCGTTTCCGCAGGGAGCATCCCGAGTACAAGATTCTGCTCACCTTCTTCTCGCCTTCAGGCTATGAGGTGCGTAAGAACTACGACGGAGCGGATGTCATCTGCTATCTGCCTTTCGACACCATCGGCAATGTCCTCAGCTTCTTCCGCTATGTACGGCCTGAAATGGCGTTCTTCATCAAGTACGAGTTTTGGAAAAACTATATCCGGGCCTGTCGCCACTACCATATTCCTGTCTACAGCGTGAGCAGCATTTTCCGTCCCAACAAGATTTTCTTCCGCTGGTACGGACGGGGCTATGCTTCGGTATTGCGGATGGTGGATCATTTCTTTGTGCAGGACGAGGAGAGCGCGCGATTGCTGTCCACCTTAGGTATTAGCCGCAATGTCACGATTGTGGGAGACACGCGTTTCGACCGTGTGATGGACATCCAGCGTGCCGCGCGTCCTTTGCCCGAGCTGGATCAGTTCCGCCAGCAGGCCGATTATGTATTCATTGCCGGTAGCTCGTGGCCGCCCGACGAGGAACTCATTCTCAACTATTTCAATGCCCATCCCGAGATGAAGCTCATCCTGGCACCCCACGTCATCGACGAGCGTCATCTGCGGCAGATTGAGTCCAGGGTGAAGCGTCCTTGCGTGCGCTACACCACGGCCGACAAGTCGCGCCTTTCGGAGTCCGATTGTGTGATTATCAACTGCTTCGGGCTTCTCAGCAGTATCTATCGATATGCCGACATCGCCTATGTGGGCGGCGGTTTCGGAGCGGGCATTCACAATGTGCCCGAGGCGGCCGTATATGGTATTCCTGTCATCATCGGCCCCAACAACAAGGGCTTCAAGGAGGCTCAGGACCTCTTGGCGCTGGGTGGATGCTTTGAAATCAGCAATCAGCCTGAGTTCAACCAGACTGTGGACAGTCTGGTTTCCGATGAGCGGATGCGCAGGGAACGCGGACACATCAGTGGTGACTACATCAGTCACAATGCGGGTGCCGCCGACCTAATCTTTTCAAAACTTGGTTTGGACATACATTAATTAATATATATGATTATGACATCCATTCAGCATCAGATTCGCCAGCGCGTAGACCAGTTGCGCCGTTATATGGAGCGTTGTGGCATCAGTGCGTTCATTTTTCCCAGCACCGATCCTCATTGCGGGGAGTATGTACCGCATCATTGGGAAACACGCAAGTGGATAAGCGGCTTTGACGGGAGTGCGGGCACAGCCGTGGTCACTCTCCATGAGGCAGCGCTTTGGACCGACAGCCGCTATTTCCTGGCGGCTGCACAACAACTGGCGGGTACGCCCTTCCAGCTCATGCGCGAACGCATACCTGGTACACCCGGGATTGCCGAATGGCTGGGCCAGTGTCTGCCTGAGGGCAGCAAGGTGGGCATAGACGGGTGGGTGAATACGATATCCGACAAGCGCAGGCTCGATCAGGGGCTGGCTGCTTGTGGCCTGCAGTTGGTGTCGGCCGCCGATCCTGCCGAAACGCTCTGGGCCGACCGCCCTTCTATCCCCACCTTCCCTGTGGAAATCCATCCGTTGTCCTGTGCGGGGGAGTGTGCCGCCGACAAGCTGGCTCGTTTGCGTGCTCGCCTGGGCGAGATGGATGCCGAGGCCATGCTGGTGGGGCAGCTCGACGAGGTGGCATGGCTCACCAACCTGCGTGGGCGTGATGTGCATTGTTGCCCTGTGGCTGTGGGGTATGTGTTGGTGACACCCGAGGAGGCTGTCTTGTATATCCATCCCGAAAAGACCAGTGCACAGGTGTGTGACTACCTGCTTTCTCAGGGCATTACCACCCGCCCGTATGACGCTTTGGCTGCCGACCTGACACAGCTCTGTGCAGTTTCCATCTTGCTCGACCCCGACCGCTGCAACAGTCAGGCGGCCGATTGTGTCCCCGACACATGCCGCATTGTGGAGGCTGTGAGCCCCATTGCCACCTTCAAGGCGGTGAAGAACGAAGCCGAACAGCAAGGCTTCCGTCAGGCCATGCTGCGCGATGGCGTGGCCATGGTGAAGTTCCTGCACTGGCTGGTGCCTGCTGTGGAGGCAGGCGGTCACACTGAGTTGAGCGTGTCCGCTAGATTGGAGGAACTGCGCAGCCGGCAGCCGCTCTATCGGGGGCTCTCGTTCGACACGATTGCAGGATATGGACCGCACGGTGCCATTGTCCACTACGAACCCACGCCCGAGAGCGATGCACCCCTGTCGCCCAGTGGCCTGCTGCTGCTTGATTCGGGAGCGCAGTATACCGACGGCACCACCGACATCACCCGCACCATTGCTCTGGGCCCGCTCACTGCGCAGGAGTGTACCGACTATACCTTGGTGTTGAAGGGCCACATCCGACTGGCCATGGTGCGTTTTCCTGCAGGAAGTAGCGGCACCCAGCTCGACGTGCTGGCGCGCTATGCCATGTGGCAGCAGGGCATCAACTATCTGCATGGCACGGGCCATGGCGTGGGCTCCTGTCTCAATGTACATGAGGGTCCTCACCAGATACGTATGAACTATATGCCTGCCCCCTTGGTGGCTGGCATGACCGTGACCAACGAGCCGGGTATCTATCGTGCTGGCCAGCACGGTGTACGCATCGAGAACACCATGCTCATTACACATTTCATGGACGGCGAGTATGGTGAGTTCCTCCAGCTGGAGCCGCTCACCCTTTGCCCCATCGACAAGAAACCCATTGTGCTGGAGATGATGGAGGCCGATGAGATTGCCTATCTCAACCAGTATCATGCCAGGGTGTACGAGATGCTCTCTCCCTACTTGGACGAGGCTGAACGTGCGTGGTTGCAGGAGGCAACTTCACCCATCACAATCGACTAACAGAAAACTATTTAAGAACACGATAAAATGGCAATTATAAAAAGACTTCCGGGAATGCCCGCTCCCCGCTTCGGCCGCCACTGCTACTTCAGCGAAGGTGCTGTGGTAGTGGGCGATGTAGAGATGGGCGACGACTGCACGGTGTGGTTCAATGCCGTGGTGCGTGGCGATGTCCACTTCATCCGTATTGGTAACCGCACGAATATCCAGGAGAACAGCTGTCTCCACACCCTCAACGGCAAGGCACCCATCATCATTGGTGATGATGTGACGGTGGGCCACAGTGTCACACTCCATGGCTGTGAAATCAAGAGCGGTGCGCTGATAGGCATGGGGGCCACGGTGCTCGATTTTGCCGAGGTGGGCGAGGGAGCTATTGTGGCCGCTGGTGCCCTGGTGCTCAGTCATACCAAGATAGGGGCAGGTGAGCTGTGGGGCGGCGTGCCGGCCAAGTTCATCAAGAAGGTGGACCCTGAACAGGCCGCTACGCTCAATCAGACTTATGCCCGCCACTATATAGAATACAGCGACTGGTACAGGGAGGCCGACCGTGATGCCCGCAACACACAACAGGTGACCATTTCCGAAGACTACGTGGCCTACTAGCGCGGAATAATACGCCTTTAATGTAAGTTCCAGTTGTCAAAAAACCTTGTTAAGTTGGGTACAAGTGAAAAAATGCCCCTTATTCTTTGCCCGACTGCTGGAATTTGGTTATCTTTGCATAAGACAAAACACTATAAACACAAAAAATATGGCTTTTTTAACTGACGAGAAATTAGTGATTGTAGGTGCCGCCGGTATGATTGGCAGCAACATGGTTCAGAGCGCGCTGATGATGGGTCTCACCTCTAACATCTGCTTGTACGACGTGTTCTCTCCCGAGGGTGTGGCAGAGGAAATGCGCCAGAGCGGTTTCTGTGACGCCCGCATCACAGCCACTACCGATGTGGCTGAGGCATTCAAGGATGCCAAGTATATCATCTCCAGTGGTGGTGCACCCCGTAAGGAGGGTATGACACGCGAGGACCTGCTGGCTGGCAACTGCAAGATTGCTGAGGATCTGGGCAAGAACATCAAGACCTACTGTCCCGATGTGAAGCATGTGGTCATCATCTTCAACCCCGCTGACCTTACCGGTCTGGTTACTCTCCTCTACAGCGGCCTCAAGCCTGGTCAGGTGACCACTCTTGCTGCGCTCGACAGCACCCGTCTGCAGAGTGCATTGGCCAAGAAGTTTGGTGTGATGCAGAACGAGGTTGTAGGCGCACATACCTTTGGTGGCCATGGCGAGCAGATGGCTGTGTTCGGCAGTGCTGTGAAGATTGCCGGCCGTGCGTTGAGCGACATCATTGGTACCGACGAGTTCCCCGAGGCAGAATGGGAGCAGATGAAGAAGGATGTCACTCAGGGTGGTGCCGCCATCATCAAGCTCCGTGGCCGCAGCAGCTTCCAGAGCCCCTCTTTGCTGAGTGTGCAGATGATTGCCAGTGTGATGGGCGGTCCCAAGTTCCCCTATCCCGCGGGTACCTTCGTTCAGAACGAGAAGTATCAGAATATCATGATGGCTATGGACACCACGCTCGACGAGAATGGTTGCACCTACAAGGTGCCCTGTGGCACTCCCGAGGAGAATGCCAAGTTGGATGCCAGCTATGAGCACCTCTGCAAGATGCGTGACGAACTGGTAACGCTCAATATCGTGCCTCCTACATCCGAGTGGAGCAAGATTAACCCGAACTTGTAATTCATTCCATACATGACCCATATGCGAGGGGGTGTGTCAGTCTCTTTGACACACCCCCTCGCTGTGCTTGTGTCTTTGTTTTTTGAGATGGAGGGCGGTGGATTCCCCCTAAACGGGGGGACGAGGGGGCTACTTTGTGTGTGGGCTCTTCTTGCCGAAAGCGAGCCTGATACCCAGGTTCAGGTTGAAGTTTGCAGGTTTCTCCTTATAGATGGTGCTCAGTGCGGAGCCGTCGTCGAAGTAGTAACTGAGGCCGGGTTCGGCATAAAGCGCTACGGTCCGTGTCAGGTTGCACTGGAGGCCGGCCGATAGGTTTGCTGATAGTTGGAAGGGTTTTTCAGAAATTGTCTCGCCCTTGTGTTGTACCACGGTGTTGTTGAGCACATAGTCATTGTCGATGCGGCCCGATACACATTGCTCTGCCAACAGGCCGGCTGCGCCGTACACGTCGATTCGTCCCCAGGAGAGAATGCGGTATTTTACTGTGAGGGGCAGACCCACATAGTGGAGTCGTTGGGTGCCTTTGCAGTAGTGGTTCAGCGAGCCTTCCCTGAGGTCCGACACCAGATTGGTGTAGGTGATGCCCGATGCAAGGCTGATGTGTTCGTTCAGTTTGTATTCCAGGGTGAAACCGGCCTTCACGGGCAGACGGTGCTGGATGTCGTTGGTCGTTTGATGTCCCTGGTTGTAGAGCAGGATGCCCAGCATGGGGCTGTCTTTCCACTGGGCGTTGTTGACCCCGGTGCTGGGTGCTGCGTTCAGTTGTGAATAGGAATGCAGTGCCGAGAAGCCCGTGCCGCCTGTGGTGAATAGGTCCATGGAAAGTGCGGCCCGCCGATATCCTCTCCCACGCTTGGGCTGGCGTGTGGACAATATGGGCCTGTTCTGTTTCTGGAGTATACTGTTTGTCTGTTTGGGGCTTGTCTCCTTTTGGGCCGGAGAGGGAGTTTCCTTGGCCTCGGCCGGAGCGGGAGCTTTTTTGGTTTGTGAAGCCTCCACCGTGGGCCTTGCAGGTTGTATGGCGGCCGCTAGTGGCTTGGTGGCCGGCCTGCGCCTTTCAGGCATGGCCTTGGGTGAGGCCGGCGTGCTTTCGTGAGGCAGGGCTTTGGACATTGGATGGTCTGGCAGGGTGGCCTGTGCTGTCTTTTGCCGGGAAGCCTGCTCTGTCTGGTTAGCGTTTCTTGTGGCATATTCGGCCATTCCCAGCCCCAGGGTCACGATGGCCATGGCTGCCACCGCTATGCCTGTCTTCCATCCTCGTGTCAGGGGCACCCGTTTTTGTGCGCCCGGCACTGGCGGAAGTTGTGCTTCAATCCTGTCCCACAGTTGTTCGGGCTCGTCTGTTTCGTAGTCCGCCATTTTGTTGCGCAGGTCGTTCAGCCAGTTATCGTTCATCATATCCTATTCATTTGTTTCTTGTACGCGTTGACTTTCTTGGCCAGTATGGCTTTCGCACGGTGCAGTTGTGAGGCCGATGTGCTCTCCTTTATGCCCAGCATGCTGGCAATCTCCTTGTGGCTCTTCTCCTCAAAAACATACAGGTTGAAGATGGTGCGGTAGCCTTGTGGCAGTTCCCGTATCATCTGGTGGATGGTGGGCAGTGGTACGCCGTTGAGGTCTGGCAGTTCGTCGGCTATGTCGGTCATGTCCTCGGGCAGCGGTACAAAGACGGGCCGGCCGCCGGGATGAATGAACTTGAGGGTCTCGTTGAGTACAATCCTGGCCATCCATCCCCTGAGCGAACCTTTTCCTCGGTATTCAAACGAACCAGCCGAGGAGAATATCTTCAGGAACGCATCTTGCATGACGTCCTTCACATCCTCCTCGTTTGGAATATAGCGTGCGCAGATGGCGGTGAGGTATCTCACGTGTTGGCAATATACGGTCTTCATTGCCGCACGGTCGCCATCCTTCATGCGTTGGGCCTGTTCCTGTTCGTCCTGTTCGTGGGTTGGGGCTGCCATTACCTCCTTTGTTCCGTGCTTTATAGGTTGGTTCTGAAGCCCAGTTTGAATGTGGTGGACTTTTCACCTGAAAACGAATGCCATTTCAGAGTGAGTTCCACTTTCTGGGCACCGTTGCGTGGCAACTGGTTCAGGTTGAAGGCAATCAGAGCGTCGCCCATCACACCGTTCTTGTCGCCTTGGGCATCATGCCTCAGCTCCAGTTCAAAGGGATTTTCGGGATTGCCTCCTGTGAGCAGGTTGATAAAGTGGGGTGTGTTGTTTGCGCCCCATTTGGTGCGGATGCGCAGGGTCAGGTAGCCGTCTTCGGCAATGGTCACCCAGTCCTTTACCAGTTCGATGGGGTCGTTCCCGTAGCAGGCGTCATTCTCTTCCCCCATGTCTGCTACGGGCAGTTTGGTACGGATGCTGTCAATCCAGTTTATATGGATTTTCTGGAAGTTCTTGGCCGGGGTGTTGCGCGTTTCCACATAGTTCACCAAGGCCCTCACTTCCTTGTCACCGTATGGCGAGGCTGTCATGTTCACGGGTTGCAGGGTGGTGGAGTCGTCGAGCTGCAGCACAAACGATGTTTCCCCCACGGGAATTACAGTCACGAGTGCCGTGGGCTGGTATTTCGTCATGTTGTCATCATCGTCTTCCGCGCACGACTGCATCACACCTCCCCACACCGCCAGCAACAGGGCGTAGGCCAATAGTTTTTTCATTTTCATCATATCCATAGTCTCTTTTTTTATGTTTGTCTATCCCATGAAATCGCAAATGTGGCCAAATCTTGCATCCCGTGTGCAAATTTTTCATTATTTTTTGTTGGCTGGCCTCCAGAAATCGTTGGCCGTGAGGCCGCACGCGCTGGCAATATGCTTGCAGAAGTCCAGGCGGAAGGAACGATGGTCTCTCGTATCGGACCCGAAGACAAACTTCAACCCTGCGCGCTTGCACAGGAGGATAAACTCCTCGTGGGGTGTCTGTGCCAGGTCGTTGATTTCCACGGCCACCTTGCGTGTCATCAGCATGTCCACGATGCGTTCCAGCCGTTCCTTGGTCCACACTTTGTCATAGTGGCGGGCCACACAGGGAGGCAGATACAGGGGCCAGCCGAAGATGTCCAGCGGCTCGGGATTCTCCAGCACGGCCTGATAGTGGTTCATGTTGGTTTCCATGAAGGCATCCAGGTCGGGCACGTAGCAGTCGTGCTCCCACACCTCCAGCGTGTCGCCGTAGCGGTTGCCGTTTGGGATTACCTGTGGGTCCATGAAGAAATAGTCTATCTGGCTGTAGACGCTTTCGCTCAGCCGTTGGGTCCATCCCAGCCGCATGTTCTGCATGCCCCGATAGCATCCCAGGTGGGCGGTGTCGTCGATAAACTTTTGCAGGCTTTCGTCCGTGGCTGGCACGGGTCGTGTGCCGTTGAACATGATGCCCACATATTGCAGGCCATTCTTCTTGGCACCACGTGCAATGTCCTCATACGAGAGGCTGGCCGAGGCATGGATGTGGAGGTCGTGCAGGGGAAAGTCCCCGATGGCAGTGGGCTTCACGCCTTTCCACAGTTCGTCCTTCCATGCGTTTTCCGATGGCTGTTTCCCGTTGCAGGCCTGCATGCCCAGGGCCATGCTTCCCAGAGCCAGCATCCCGCTCGATTTGATGAATGTTTTTCTGTCCATGTTTTCCTTCTTGTTTTCAGCTATTTTGCTGCAAATATACGCGTTTTCCCCCAATGCGCCAAATATGGATGTGTTTTTCTGCGGGGGAAGCAGGCAAACTGCATGATTTGATGTTCCAGCTCCGGAATGTTAACTGTTAACGCGTAACTCCGTTTGTATTTTCCTCCGCACGCCCCTCCCTCTCTGGACAGGCGGACTGCCGCCGAAACGAGAAGGGGCAACCTCTCACCATTCCAGGGCATTATCTCGTTTGCTTCCCCCCTGAACAGCGAAACCGAGGAGCAGCGGCCTATTCCGCTGATATGATGGGGAGGCTAATTGTAAAGATAGGTTAAATGCTATTGCGGGTTTCCATTTTTCTGCGATTTCTTTATAGTTAGAACGAGAGAATTGAATACATTTGCAGAACTGAAACCAATTTTTCAACCAAATTAAAACATAAATGAACACAAAACTACACAAACTCTTGTTCATGGCAGCCCTGATGGCACCGTGTGCCGGCGCGCAGGCCCTGGACAAGGTGGATGGTGTCTATCAGATTGCCACTCCACAGGACATGGTGGACTTTGCCGCCCTTGTGGCGGATGGAGAACCCGATGCCAATGCCGTATTGACGGCCGACATCGACATCTCGGACTACCACACGCTGCAGATTGGTGCACCCACGGTCCCCTACACCGGCACCTTCGACGGACAGTACCACACCCTCACCATCGATGCGGCCACCGATGGAGAGTATTGCTCCCTGTTCCGTATGCTGGCCGGCACGGTGCGCTGCCTCAATGTGCGCGGCAATGTGTCCGCACAGGCCAAGTATGCCTCGGCTCTGGTGGGTGAGGCCAGGGACTGTACGATTGAGAACTGCATCACCGAAGCTACTATCTATTCTACGCTGGTAGGCGACGGCACTTTTGGCGGAATCGTGGGACTGGTGGCCGACAACTGCCATGCCACGGTGAAGAACACCTGCTTTGCTGGCGCCATTGTGGCAGAGAGCACCACAAGCTGCGGTGGCATCTGCGGATGGTCTTCTGGCACCATCACCATCGACCATTGCATGGTGATTGCCGATGTGAGCCAGACTTCCTCCTCGGAATGTAACACCTTCAGCCGCAATCCAGGCAATGCCACCATCATCGGGGGTGCCTATTTGAACGCTTACGGCACGGTGCCCGCTGGCGTAGACCAGCTGGAAGCCTCCCAGCTTTCTTCGGGCGAGGCTTGTTTTATAGTGAACGGAATGTCCTCGGAGAGCCCCGTGTGGTTCCAGAACCTGGGCGAGGATCCTATTCCCGTGCCCAATCCTTCTCATGCCACGGTCTATGCATCCGGACGGATCCATTGCAATGGCGATGTGTATGAAGGGACCGTTTATCAGAACACACCGGGCACCATTCAGCAGGACGACCATGACTGGCTGCACGGTAAGTGCAATTATTGCAGCCTGGTGGATGAAGCCTATAAGCAACCTGCAGCGGACGGATTCTATGAGCTTGCCAGTGCAGACGACCTGCTGTGGTTTGCCGCGCTGGTGAACTCGGATGTCAAGCCCGATGCCAACGCACGCCTCACGGCCCCCGTTTCGCTGGAGGGCATCGACTGGCCGTCTATCGGACGGGCAGATATAGTATATAAAGGTACGTTCGACGGTGGCCTGCAGCCCATCACGGGACTGAACGCCATCTTGTTCGGTTCTGCCAACGGGGCCACATTCCGCAATATCGCCATCGAGGAGGCAACCATCGTGGGCCGTGATGCAAGCCGTGCAGCACACAGCGGCTCCATTGTGGGCGTGGCGCTCAATTCGCAGATGACGGGCTGCTATTCCAAGGCCTCCTTGACCCTTGGCGACGAGGGCGACTTGGGTGGTCTTGCCGGTAAGTTTACGGGTACCATCAGCAATTGCGCTTTCTATGGCACCCTGACGAGTGCCGGTTGGTCGGAAGGCGGTATATCTGGTAGTGGCGAGGCTGCGGCCATCACGATCGAGGATTGTGTGGTGTGGGCCGATTTGCTTACTACAGGCGGCCAGGCCAAGGGAACCCTCCTTGGCTGGAACGACAATGCCACCATCACCAACTGTTTCACGGTGGAGACACCCGAGGGCTTCGACGGATTCTCTGGCAACATGTCCACGGCCAAGGACGACAGCCGCATGGTTACCAGCGAAGTAATGGCATCGGGCGAGGTGGCATGGGAACTCAACAAGCAGAACTTTGTGGATGCCAAATGGTATCAGACTCTTGACGAGGATGAGGCTCCCGTCCTTCTCCCCACCCATGCAGTGGTGTACCAGTTGTCCGGAGGCTATACCAACAATCAGGAAGAGATGCGCGATGCCATCCTGGTTGAAGCGGGAGACTATATCAACACGGTTGTAGCTTGCCAGGCTGATATTGATGCCTTTGCAGCGGCAATGGAGGCAGTTGCTGCCGCCACTTCATTGGAGGCGTTCAATCAGGCATACACTGCCTTCCGGGAGGCCCGTGCCGTGCTGGAGAAGAGTGCACAGGCGTATGCCACCTATCAGCAGACCATCGACGACATTATCGCCTATGTGGATGCGCACTACGACGAGCTGGCTGGCCCCTTGATGGATGTGCTCGAGAGCTACCTGTATGACGATGTCGAGCCCGGAGCGGACGGATTCCCCAACGGCAGCTATGGCTATATCATAGAGAATTGTGCGCTGACAGCCGATCAGATTACAGATGAGATAGCTTTCGCAGACCAACTGCTCGGGGATGCAGTCCGTGGCGGTTTCAGCGTAGGAAGCGAAGTCACCAAGCTGGTCACCAATGCCAACCTCGATGATGCCGAGAACTTCAAGGGATGGGAAACCACTTCTCAGGGCAGTACGTTCACCGTGCTCCGCGAGAATGGCATCACTTACACCGCAGAGGGATGGAATGCCACCTTCGACCTTCACCAGACGCTCACAGGACTGCCCAATGGCGTGTACGAGCTCCGTGCCAATTCCGTCTTCCGTGCTGCTAACAACGATTATGACGGCAATGACAACTACTCCGCCTTCCTCTATGCCGGCAACAATGCCGTGAACGTGATGACCGCGGGTGAGGATCTCATTCCTTCCGCCGAGGCCATCAACATGGAGAACTCCTACATAGAGGGTTCGGGCAATGTGGACAAACTGTATGAGGACGGCGAAGTGGAGGGCTATTATCCCGTGGGTCCCGTGGGGTGCTACTATGCTTTCGGTGCCGGACGCTACCAGAACCGCATCGCCTGCACCGTCACCGACGGCACACTGACCATCGGCCTCAAGAACCTGGGTACGGGCCAGGCGAACGACTGGTGCGGATTTGACAACTTCCAGCTTTTCTATCTGGGTACTGAGGAAGAGGCTGCCGAGGCACTCGCCCCCACGCTTGAAGGCATGGCTGCGCGGGCCCGCACCCTGCTCCGCTATGTGGCCGACAGTGGGGAGAACTATCGTGTGCGTCCCAACTTCTCTGCCGACCTGCGCGACCGCCTGCAGCAGGCCATTGATGCAGTGGAGACCACCACAGACGGCAGTGAAAAGATGCGTCTGGTGGAGACCTTCTCCCAGTTGTTCCAGGAGGTATATGACTGCAAGAAGGCTTACATAGCCCTGGAGAATGCCGTGGAGGCACTTCTGGCCGCAGTCTATGACAATCCCGATGCCACCGACGACGAGAAGGCCGAAATCGAGGCACTCGTGCCGACTGTGATGGAGAAGTGGGAGACTGGTGCCTATACCACCGAGGAGGCACTGGCCCAGTCCGAACTGAAGGCCACCCAGTTCTATCAGCGCTTCTTTAGCGGTGCACCCGAACAGGTGGACGGTGTCTACCAGCTGGCCACCGTGGATGACCTGCTCTGGTTCTCCCGCCTCAACAACAATGTGCCCATGAACGACCTGAAGGGTGCCCTCACGGCTCCTGTGGACCTGACCGATGTGGAATGGGAACCTATCGGCACGCCCGGCAAGCCCTTCCAGGGCACGTTCGACGGCCGTCTGCAGCCCATTACCGGCCTCACCAAGGGCCTCTTCGGTACGGTCAACAATGCCACCATCGAAGGCGTAGCCATTGTGGGCGGTTCCATTACGGGCGATGCAGCCTATGCCGCCCACACGGCCTCTCTCGTGGGCATGTCCTATGGCAACACCACATTGAACCGTTGCTTCAGCTCGGCCAGCATCGTAGGCGGCACGGGCGACGGCGGTGGCCTCGTGGGCAAGATGGCCGGATATGGCACCATGCGCAACTGCTATTTTGCCGGTAACATTACGTATGGATGGAGTGCAGGCTGTCTGATGGGCAGTAGCGACGGCACGACTATCGCCGAAGTGAGCGACTGCTATGTGGATGCCCGGGGTGTCACCTATGGCAACGGAGATGCTCACGGTCTGGTGGTGGGCTGGCTCCACGACGGACAGACAGACCGCTTCAGCGATGTATACCTGATTGCCGCTCCCAGCCTGACCAATGTGATGGGCTGGACCGACAATGCGACAGCGGCCAAGGCCAACTGCCCCATTGTGGACGTGGAAACTTTCAAGAGCGGCGAGATAGCCTACATGCTCAACCATGGCAACGAGGACAACCCCGTATGGTTCCAGACCCTGGGCACCGACGAGACCCCCGTGCTGGCCTCCAGCCATGAGATTGTCATCCTGAAGGAAGACGGCACCTATGCCAACAAGCAGGGCAGTGCCATCGACAAACTGGAGATGGAGCAACGCCTGCCGGCCGTTGTGAACGTGTACGGCATAGATGGCCGTCTGGTACGCACGGGCGTAGCCAGGGCTGATGCCCTGCGTGGCCTTCCGGCAGGAATCTATGTGATTGGCGGCAAGAAAGTGGCCAACAGGTAAGCGAATACTTTGACTGTGCCGATTCGTCGGCTCATGAAACCCCGAATCCCACTTTGCGTGCTGCAAGGTGGGATTCAAATTTTTCTTTCGTTTTATTTGCGGACATCGACATTTTTTGTTACTTTTGCCGCCAAAATCAACAAAACATGTCAATTTCCAACTTGGATGCTCTTGATGAGCAGATTCTAAAGCTAATATCCAACGATGCCCGTATTCCGTTTCTGGAAGTGGCGCGTGCCTGCCATGTGTCGGGTGCGGCCATTCACCAGCGCATCCAGAAGATGGTGTCCTTTGGGGTGATTAAGGGGTCTCAGTTTGTGCTCGACCCCCAGTTGTTGGGCTATGAAACCTGTGCCTTTGTGGGCCTCTTCCTGAAGGAGCCTTCCGATTTCGACCGTGTGGTGGCCGCCCTGCGTGAAATGCCAGAGGTGGTGGAGTGCCACTACACGACGGGAGGCTACGACATCTTCATCAAGATTTACACACGCAACAACAGCCACATGCTCAGCTTTATTCATGACAAGCTGCAACCTCTGGGCCTTCAGCGTAGCGAAACCATCATTTCGCTCCATGAAGCCTTCCACCGCAAGGTGGCTGTGCCCGACTTTGCCACGGGAGAAGGAGGGGATGTCCAATGATAAGCATGATAGCGGCGGTGGCCTCAAATGGTGCGCTGGGCCTGGACAACCGCCTGCTTTATTGGCTGCCCAACGACCTGAAGCGCTTCAAGCAGCTCACCACGGGACATACCATCGTGATGGGCCGGCGCACGTTCGACTCGCTGCCTAAGGGCGCACTGCCCAACCGCAGGAATGTGGTGGTGTCTGCTTCGGTGCAATCGCTGCCCGGCGCAGAGGTGTACCCTTCGCTCGATGAGGCCCTGCAGGCCTGTGCAGCCGACGACGAGGTGTTTGTCATCGGCGGTGCCAGCATCTATCGCCAGGCCTACCCCCTGGCGCAACGCCTTTATCTCACGGAGGTGGACGATGTGCCGGCTGCGGCAGATGTGTTTTTCCCCGACATGGAAGGCAACGAATGGGAACAGGTGGCCTGCGAGCCGCATGAAAAAGACGAACGGCATGCCTTTGCATACCGTTTTGTGGACTATATCAGAAAAGAATCCTTATTATAATTAATTAATGAAGCAATACCTAGACCTGTTGGACCGCATCCTGCGTGAGGGTACGCTCAAGGGCGACCGCACGGGCACGGGCACGGTGAGCCTCTTCGGCCACCAGATGCGTTTCAATCTGGAGGAGGGATTTCCCCTGCTCACCACCAAGAAACTCCATTTCAAGAGCATCGTGTACGAACTGCTGTGGTTCCTGAAGGGTGACACGAATGTGCACTATCTGCAGGAACATGGGGTGCGCATCTGGAACGAGTGGGCCGATGAGAACGGTGAACTGGGGCCCGTGTATGGCCACCAGTGGCGCGCATGGCCCGACTATGCGGGAGGTGCCATCGACCAGATAAGCAACGTGGTGGACCAGCTGCGCCACAACCCCGACTCCCGCCGCATGATTGTGTGTGCATGGAATGTGGCCGAGGTGGAACGGATGGCCTTGCCGCCGTGCCACACCCTCTTTCAGTTCTATGTGGCCGACGGCCGCCTCAGCCTGCAGCTCTATCAGCGTAGTGCCGACACGTTTCTGGGTGTCCCTTTCAACATCGCATCCTATGCCCTGTTGTTGCTGATGATGGCTCAGGTGACCGGGCTCAAACCCGGCGAATTCATCCATACAACGGGTGATACCCACATCTACACCAATCATATGGAACAGGTGAAGCTGCAGCTCACCCGCACGCCGCGGCCCTTGCCCCGTGTGTGGCTGAACCCCGAGGTGAAAAGCATCTTTGATTTCCAATACGAGGATATTCGGCTGGAGGACTATGACCCCTGGCCTCATATTCCGGGCAAGGTGTCGGTGTGAGCATGGGAGTGTTGCCAGCCCAGTTTGTCAGCCTCATGCAACAGCAGTGGGGCACGGAGGAAACCGAGCGCTTGTGCCGTTCGCTCTCCGAAACTGATCCGTCCGTATCTGTCCGGCTCAATCCCTTCAAGGCCCCTTCCGGCGTGAGGGTGGGGGAACAGGTGCCCTGGTGCGAGGAGGGCTTTTATCTGAATGGCCGTCCTGCCTTCACCTTCGATCCCTTGCTGCATGCGGGCGTGTATTATGTGCAGGATGCCTCGTCAATGTTTTTGTGCCGCATCCTGAGGCAATGCGTGCGCCGTCCCGTGGCTGCACTGGATTTGTGTGCCGCCCCTGGAGGGAAAAGCACCCTGCTGGCAGCCTGTCTGCCCGAAGGTTCGCTGCTCGTGAGCAACGAACCGTTGCGCCAGCGTGCCCAGGTGCTGGCCGAGAATATGGCCAAGTGGGGAGGGCCCGATGGGGTGGTCACACAGAATTATCCCGCCGATTTTGCACCGCTGGAGCATGTGTTCGACCTCGTGGTGGCCGATGTGCCCTGTTCGGGCGAAGGCATGTTCCGGAAGGATGCCCAGGCCGTGGAGGAATGGAGCCTGCAAAACGTGGATCTCTGCTGGAGGCGCCAGCGCGAAATTGTGGAGGCTGTGTGGCCAGCCCTAAGGCCCGGTGGCCTGCTGGTGTACAGCACATGTACCTTCAACCGCCTGGAGAATGAGGACAATGTAGACTGGATATGCAGCCGTCTGGGCGCAGAGCAGGTAGCCATTCAGGTGGAGCCTGCGTGGGGCATCCAGGGCAGCTATCATTTCCTGCCGGGCAGGGTGCGGGGAGAAGGACAGTTCATGGCTGTGCTCCGCAAGACCGGGGAAGCGGATGCAACCGCCACGTCGTGGTCTTTGTCCGGTTCCGAAAAAAAACGGCGCGCTGGCGACAAAGGGAGCAGGAAGCCCGGCACCACACCTGAACCCAAACACCTGCGCGAATGGGTGGAGGGTGACTTCCATTTTTTTCTCCGTGACGGATTGTATTGCGCCTTCCCGCAAGCATATGCTGGACTGCTCCCTCAGTTAAGCCGGCTCTGTGTCCTCTCTTGTGGGGTGACGCTGGCTACAATGAAGGGCCGCGACTGGCAACCCCATCATGCACTGGCCATGAGTACGGCCCGCAGGGCCGATGCCTTCCCCGTGGCATCGCTGGACTATGAGCAGGCCCTTGCCTACCTGCGCCATGAGGCCATTCAGGTGGAAGCCCCCAGAGGCTATGTGCTGGTGGCCTATCAGGGCCATCCCCTCGGGTTCGTGAAGAACCTGGGAGCCCGTGCCAACAACCTCTATCCGCAGGAGTGGCGCATCCGAAGTGGCCACACGACCCCTTTCTCCCTGATACCTTAGCTTCTGCCCATATCCACCCCGATGAGGTGCCCTGCGCCTTGTGCCCCATTGTTTTAACTCTCATGATTTGATGTTTTTTGATGTAGGCATTTATCTGTCTAGCCATCTCCTGCCGATGGTGGCCTGAGGCCTTTCTGGCATTCTGGCGGTGCAAAGTTACGACGAGGTTTCCATCCCTGCAAGAGGTTTCCGGCCTGGCATTGCTCCCTTTCCGACCTGCCGTGCGGCCTGGCTGCTCCCTCGTGTGTGTGTGCGCTCGCATGCGTCTCGCGGTGGACGCGGGACACCCGCCTTTCTGTGGGCCTGGAGAGGGGGAAAATGGGGCTTCTTTTTTTTCTAACTGGAGAAATTTTGCTACCCAGTTGGACCGCAAATTTTTCCCAGTTAGGCAGCAGTACGGCCCTGTCCGATGCCTAAAGCGTCCACAGTGTCCCGCGTCCACTGGAACCGAATTGGGGTATTGAATCTGTATTGTATCTATCAACCAACCGTACTTATATACTAATTCCAAACCCACATCGCGCGCGCGAAGAATATTAGTATTTATTAACTCAAAAAACAATCTTTTTCCTCTATTTCTCCTCATCAGTAACTATTCAGCCGAGGAGAAGATTGGGTGTTCTGTGCCCGGAAAGCCCTATCGTAATGGCCATTTCCCAACCTAGGCCCTGAAAGGTAGGGCGTTCAAACGCTCATTCAGGGCGGAATTGAGCCCAACGAAAATTGAATTACTCTCTCTCTCCTTCCTCTCCAGGCATCAGAAAAGTGTAGGTGGGCTTGGGGTGTGCAGGTACAAATCGGTTCTAGTGGACGCGGGACACTGTGGACGCTTGGGCCAACTAGACCGTCTTCGTGAACATCCAACCGTCTGGGCCACAATCCTGGGACTCCAAATTATTGGCTATCTGTACAGAAAATCAGCAAAAAACTTTGTCACTTCAAAAAGTATGTGTAATTTTGCACCGCATTTTTGCGTTTTGGCGCGAAATGACACAAAAAAAAGCATTATATAACATTTATTATTAACCATCTAAACAAAGTACAATGATTGTAGTACCTGTAAAGGAAAATGAGAGCATCGAAAAGGCATTGAAGAAGTTCAAGCGTAAGTTTGAGAAGACCGGTGTAGTGAAGGAACTCCGCGCCCGTCAGCAGTTCGACAAGCCCTCTGTACTGAAGCGCCTCGCCAAGGAGCGTGCCATCTACGTGCAGCAGTTGCAGCGTGTGGAAGATTAAAGAAGCTTAAAAAAACAGCTTCTTTCTTGCGTATCTCACAAAAAACCTCTATATTCGCCACTGAAATCGTGGCATAATATGTGGATTCAGACTTTTATCGACTACTTGAGGTATGAACGGAACCTTTCCGAACGTACCGTTGAAGGGTACGAGGCCGACTTGAAAGCGTTCAGCCGGTTTGCAAAGTCACTGGATGAAACATTGGACTGGACTACCATTGACGAGGATATTATCCGCAACTGGATGATGGACATGATGGAGCATGGCAATAGGGCCAGCAGCGTGAGCCGACGACTCAGCTCGATGCGGACTTACTACAAGTTCCTGCTGCGACGAAAGCTTGTGGAGCGCGACCCTACCCACCTGATTGTCCCGCCCAGGCAGGAGAAACCCCTGCCCGTCTTTGTGAGGGAAGACCAGATGGACCGCTTGCTGGACGGTGCCTATTTTGAGGATTCGTTCAGCGGCAAGCAGGACCGCCTGATACTCCTTACGTTCTATAGCACGGGTGTGCGGCTTTCCGAGTTGATAGGAATTGATGTGAAGGACATGGACTGTGGCCTGTCGCAGCTCACTGTGACGGGAAAACGGAACAAGCAGCGCATCATTCCCTTCGGTAATGAAATGAAGGAAGCCGTGCAGGATTTCCTGGTGGTCAGGAAGGCTTTTCTTGAGGAAAAAGGGGTGGACAGCAAGGTCCTCTTCCTCAATCCCCGGAATGCCGGCCGGTTCTCTCCATCGCAGGTGAGGACCCGGGTGAACCACTATCTGGGCATGGTGACCACGCTCAAGAAGAAAAGTCCGCATGTGCTGAGGCACAGTTTCGCCACGTCGATGTTGAACCATCGTGCCGATTTGCAGTCAGTCAAAGAGTTGCTGGGGCATGAGCGCCTGTCCACGACAGAGATCTACACCCACACCTCTTTCGAAGAGTTGAAATCAATGTATAACCAGGCTCATCCCAGAGCCGTAAAAAAACAATGAGGAGGTAACTATGGACATCAAGATTCAGGCCATCCACTTTGAGGCAAGTGAGAAATTGCAGGATTTTATCCTAAAGAAAGTAAACAAGCTGGAGAAATTCAGTGAAGAAATAAGAAAGGTAGAGGTGTCATTGAAAGTCGTAAAGCCTGAGACCGCAATGAACAAGGAAACACAGGTGATTCTGACCCTTCCGGGGAAGGACCTGATTGCTCAGGAGGTGTGCGACACATTCGAAGAAGGAGTAGACAAAACATTGGAATCGCTGACCAGACAGCTGTCCAAATACAAAGAAAAGCAGAAAAATCGCTAAAAAACAGCAAAAAGTTTGTGCGATTCAGAAATTATATCTAATTTTGCACCCGCTAAAGTGCAGTCCGCATGAAAGCGGGTGCAAAATAAGCCTCTTTAGCTCAGTTGGCCAGAGCACGTGATTTGTAATCTCGGGGTCGTTGGTTCGAATCCGACAAGAGGCTCAAAAGGAAAGGGCAAATACCAGAGTGGCCAAATGGGGCAGACTGTAAATCTGCTGGCTTACGCCTTCGGTGGTTCGAATCCATCACTACCCACAAGACAATGCGGAAGTAGCTCAGTCGATAGAGCACTAGCCTTCCAAGCTGGGGGTCGCGGGTTTGAGCCCCGTCTTCCGCTCCACAGATGCAGGTAAGACATCGTATTGCTGCTTTAGCTCAGTGGTAGAGCGCATCCTTGGTAAGGATGAGGTCCCGAGTTCAACTCTCGGAAGCAGCTCAAGGATGGGCTGGCCTGTCTGTAATAGCAAACAAAAGAGAAAATACAGATTTATCAATTTATTTATAGTAAAGTACTGCTATGGCAAAAGAAAAATTTGAGCGTACCAAACCCCATGTGAACATTGGTACCATCGGTCACGTAGACCACGGAAAGACCACTCTTACCGCTGCCATCTCTAAGGTTCTTCATGAGAAGGGTTTCGGTAACGAGGAAATCAAGTCTTTCGACCAGATTGACAACGCACCCGAAGAGAAGGAGCGTGGTATTACCATCAATACTGCTCACATCGAGTATGAGACTGCAAAGCGTCACTATGCGCATGTAGACTGCCCGGGTCACGCCGACTATGTAAAGAACATGGTTACTGGTGCTGCCCAGATGGATGGTGCCATCATCGTAGTAGCCGCTACTGATGGTCCTATGCCTCAGACCCGCGAGCACATCCTTCTGGCCCGTCAGGTGAACGTTCCCCGTCTGGTAGTGTTCCTGAACAAGTGCGACATGGTCGACGACGAGGAAATGCTCGAGCTGGTTGAGATGGAAATGCGTGAACTGTTGGATCAGTACGATTTCGAAGAAGATACTCCCATCATCCGTGGTTCTGCCCTCGGTGCCCTGAACGGCGTTCCTGAGTGGGTAGACAAGGTAATGGAACTGATGGATGCTTGCGACACCTGGATTCAGGAGCCCGTTCGCGACATCGATAAGCCCTTCTTGATGCCTGTTGAGGACGTGTTCTCTATTACTGGTCGTGGTACTGTTGCCACTGGCCGTATCGAGACTGGTCTGGTTAAGGTAGGTGACGAAGTTCAGATTCTGGGTCTGGGCGAGGACAAGAAGTCTGTCATCACCGGCGTCGAGATGTTCCGCAAGTTGCTGGATCAGGGTGAGGCTGGCGATAACGTAGGTCTGCTCCTCCGTGGTATCGACAAGAACGAGGTTCGTCGTGGTATGGTTATCACGCACCCCGGAGCCATCACTCCTCACAAGGGCTTCAAGGCTTCCATCTACGTCCTGAAGAAGGAAGAAGGTGGCCGTCACACTCCCTTCGGTAACAAGTATCGTCCTCAGTTCTATCTGCGTACTATGGACTGCACCGGTGAAATCCACCTGCCCGAAGGCATCGAGATGGTTATGCCCGGTGACAACGTAGAGATTTCTGTAGAGCTGATTTACGCTGTGGCTCTGAACGTAGGTCTGCGCTTTGCTATCCGTGAGGGTGGCCGCACTGTAGGTTCTGGCCAGATTACCGAGGTATTCGACTAAGATTCCATATTAAAAAATTATAATCAATTAAGGCGAGGAGAAGAGCCTGTTGAAGGTTTTTCTCCTCACAATACGGAAATAGCTCAGTCGGTAGAGCACTGGTCTCCAAAACCAGGTGTCGGGAGTTCGAGCCTCTCTTTCCGTGCCAAATAATATAATAATATGTTCAAGGCATTTAAACAGTATTGCATAGCATCATATAATGAACTGATGCATAAGACCACGTGGCCCACACGTACAGAACTCATGGGTAGTGCGGTAGTTGTCTTAACTGCTTCCCTATGTATCGCACTCGTAGTTTTCGTGATGGACTTCATCTTCCAGTCTGGAATGGAATTGATTTACGGAGTATTAGGCTAAAATCACAGAGTAGGACATGGCTGAAACTGAAATGAAATGGTACGTGATGCGTGCCATCAGCGGAAAGGAAAATAAGGTAAGGGAATATGCTGAGGCCATGCTTCAGCAGAAGACCAATTTTGCCAAGCACGTGAAACAGGTGCTGATTCCTACCGAGAAAGTAGTGACAGTGAGAAACGGCAAGCGTGTGGTGAAGGAACGCAACCACTTGCCCGGCTATGTACTGGTAGAGTGTGAGTTGGATGGAGAAATCCAGGCACAGTTGAGAAACATCCCCAATGTGCTCGGCTTCCTGGGTGAAACCAAGAGCAGTACGGTTCCTGCTCCCCTGCGTCCCAATGAGGTCAGCCGACTGTTGGGTACGGTGGACGAGCTGGCCGAGATACCCGAAGAAACAATCATTCCTTACGAGATTGGCGAGAACGTGAAGGTGATTGACGGACCGTTCAGCGGCTTCAATGCGCTCATTGAGGAAGTGGACGCCGAAAAGAAGAAGCTCAAGGTCATGGTGAAGATCTTCGGGCGAAAGACACCTCTCGAACTGGGTTTTATGCAAGTGGAGAAGCACTAAGTGGTTACGCATGCGGTGCTCTCAAAATAAATAATTTATAAATATACACAAAAGAAATGGCTAAAGAAGTTGCTGGATTAATCAAGCTACAGATTAAGGGCGGAGCAGCAAATCCTTCACCTCCAGTAGGACCCGCACTGGGTTCTAAGGGTATCAACATCATGGATTTCTGCAAGGCGTTCAATGCCAGAACTCAGGACAAAGCTGGCAAAGTGTTGCCTGTAGTAATTACATACTACACCGACAAGTCCTATGATTTCGTTGTAAAGACCCCTCCCGTTGCAATTCAGCTGCTGGAGGTCGCAAAGATCAAGAGTGGTTCTGCCGAGCCTAACCGTAAGAAGGTGGGCGAAATCACTTGGGAGCAAGTTCGCACGATAGCTACTGACAAGATGCCCGACTTGAACTGTTTCACAGTGGAGTCTGCCATGAAGATGGTTGCCGGCACTGCACGTAGCTTGGGTATAACAGTCAAGGGTGAATTCCCTGGTTAATAATTTTAAACTTCAATTTTTGATATGAGTAAACTGACAAAGAACCAAAAGTTGGTGGCTGGCAAGATTGAAGCAGGGAAGGCATACACTCTGAAGGAGGCTTCTGCGCTGGTGAAGGAAATCACCACAACGAAGTTCGACGCTTCTGTGGACATCGATGTCCGTCTGGGCGTTGACCCCCGCAAGGCTAACCAGATGGTACGTGGCGTGGTTTCATTGCCCAACGGTACCGGTAAGGTTACCCGTGTACTGTGCCTCTGTACACCCGATGCTGAGACTGCTGCCAAGGAGGCTGGTGCCGACTATGTGGGTCTGGATGAATACATCGAGAAGATTAAGGGTGGATGGACCGACGTGGATGTCATCATCACCATGCCCGCCATCATGGGCAAGATTGGTGCGCTGGGTCGTATCCTCGGTCCTCGTGGCCTGATGCCCAATCCCAAGAGCGGTACTGTGACCATGGATGTGGCCAAGGCTATCCGTGAGGTGAAGCAGGGTAAGATTGACTTCAAGGTAGACAAGACCGGTATCGTGCACGCATCCATCGGCAAGGTGAGCTTCACCCCCGATATGATTGCACAGAATGCCAAGGAGTTCCTGGCTACTATCAACAAGCTCAAGCCTGCTGCTGCCAAGGGTACATACATGAAGAGTGTTTATCTTTCAAGTACAATGAGCCGTGGCATTAAGGTAGATCCCAAGGCCATCGACGAAATCTAACAGAAAGCAAAGTAAATCATGAGAAAGGAAGATAAAGGCTTAATCATAGCTCAGTTGGGCGAGATGCTCAACGAATACCCTCACTTCTACTTGGTAGACGTTGAAGGCATGGATGCCGCAAGCACCAGCGCCCTCCGTCGCAAGTGCTTCCAGAACGACATCAAGATGGTGGTTGTGAAGAACACCCTCCTCCATAAGGTGTTGGAGAACAAGGAAGGTGACTTCTCTCCCCTCTACGGCACACTCAAGGGCACCACAGCCGTTATGCTGACCCAGGTGGCCAACATGCCCGCCAAGATGATCAAGGAGTACAAGTCCAAGAAGATGGAGAAACCCGCACTCAAGGCTGCCTATGCTGAAGAAGGCTGCTATGTGGGTGCCGACCAGTTGGATGTTCTGTGCGCTATCAAGAGCAAGAACGAAGTTATTGCTGAGATTGTGGCTCTGCTTCAGTCTCCGGCCAAGAATGTTGTATCAGCCTTGCAGTCTGGTGCAAACACAATTCATGGAGTTTTGAAGACTCTCGGTGAAAAATCCGAATAAAAATCACAATTTTCAATTTAGTATAAACAAATAAAAAAAAGATAAAATAAAATGGCAGATTTGAAAGCTATTGCTGAAGAGTTGGTAAACTTGACAGTGAAGGAAGTGAATGAGTTGGCAACCATCCTGAAGGATGA
>CAMBDA010000010.1 GCA_945865175.1 uncultured Prevotellaceae bacterium
GTTGGCACACCTTTGGCTGTCAGGCCTATTCCAATGCGCGTTTCCTTTATTATATTAATGAGATTCGTTCGGCGGTGCTCATCATGCACGGCGAGAAAGCTCATTCCCGTTACTTCGGCGAGGCTGCTTACAAGTATATGGTAGAGGGTAAGGCCGCTGGATATGATGCAGTCCGCAAGCCAAATCCTGTGCCCGGGAACAAGGAGTTGCTCATCATCCCGGATGCCAGCCATTGCGACCTCTACGATGGAGGTTATACCGAACTGGAAGGAAAGGGTAGGGCGAAAAACATGATACCTTGGGATAAACTCGAAGAATTCTTGAAAACGAATCTTGCCAATACGAAGGTACAATGAAAAAGGTAATAGTAATATCCACCAGTCTCCGTGCTGGGTCGAACAGCGACATGCTCGCTGAGAAGTTTGCCGAGGGTGCCAGGGCATCGGGCAATGAGGTAGAGAAGATTTCCCTTCGTGGAAAGGAAATCAAGTTTTGTGTGGGTTGTCTGAGTTGCCAGCGTACGGGAGCTTGTGTGTTCAAGGACGATGTGCCTGCCATCATGGAGAAAGTGCTCCATGCCGATGTGGTCTGCTGGGCTACACCTATCTATTATTATGAGATGAGCGGACAGATGAAGACGCTCATCGACCGCATGAACGCCATGTACCCGAAGGACTACCGTTTCCGTGACATCTATCTGCTCACCACGGCCGCTGAAGCTGAAGAGGAGACTCCCCGACGTGCCGAGATAGGACTGACAGGATGGATTGATTGTTTTGGAAAAGCGTCGCTCAAGGGTCACCTTTTCTGCGGTGGTGTAACCGATGCGAGAGACATCGAAGGCAATGCTAGTCTGATGCAGGCCTACGAAATGGGTAAAGGAGTTTAAAACAAAAACACAATGTATATAGAAAAGATACAGTCGCCAGCCGACTTGAAACAGCTGGATTTGGAGGCATTGAAAGTTGTGGCAGAAGAGACACGTACGGCCGTATTGAACCGTGTTAGTAAGCATGGTGGACATGTAGGACCTAACCTGGGATTCGTGGAGGCAACGGTGGCTCTGCATTATGTATTCAACGCGCCAGAGGACAAGCTGGTGTTTGACGTTTCACACCAATGCTATCCTCACAAGGTGCTTACTGGTCGTGCATCGGGTTTTCTGGGCGACGTGGACGACATGAACGCCATCAGCGGATATTCCTCGCCAGCTGAAAGTCCTGTGTATGACAATTTTGAAGTGGGTCATACTTCCACATCCGTAAGTCTGGCTACAGGCTTGCAGAAGGCTCGCGACATCAAGGGAACCAGTGAGAACATCATTGCCATCATAGGTGACGGTTCGCTCTCAGGCGGCGAGGCTTTTGAGGGGCTTGATGAGGCATCGGAATTGGGCACAGGCATCATCATCGTGGTGAATGACAACGAGATGTCAATTGCAGAGAATCATGGTGGCATCTACAAGAACCTTCGTGCCCTTAGGGAAAGCAATGGCGAGTGCCAGCACAACTGGTTCAAGGCGTGGGGATTTGAATACAAATATCTGGAAGAAGGCAATGACCTGCAGAAACTGATCGAGGTGTTCCAGTCGGTCAAGGATACAGACAAGCCAACGGTCGTCCACATTCATACGGAGAAGGGACATGGTTTCCAACCTGCTATCGATAATAAGGAAGCATGGCATTGGGGTGCGCCATTCAACGTAGAAGATGGTTCAAGAAGTTCAAATAGTGCTAATAGTGCAGAGAGTTATGAAGAACTCTACAGCAACTGGATGCTCCGTGAGATGAAGAACGATCCTACACTCATCGCAGTCACAGCAGGAACTCCTGCAGCCGCAGGCTTTTCTCCAGACAAGCGTAAAGAGGCAGGCAAGCAACACATCGACATGGGCATTGCCGAGGAACAGGCTTGCGCCATGGCAAGCGGTATGGCAAAGGGTGGTCTTCGTCCCGTCTGGACGGTTTACAGCACCTTCATCCAGCGCACTTACGACCAGATAGCGCAAGACCTTTGCATCAACTCCAATCCTGCTGTAATCAATGTGGTCTGGGGAGGTGCAGGTACGATGAATGACATCACCCACATTTGTCTGTTCGACATACCTATGCTATGCAGCATTCCAGGACTTATCTATCTTGCCCCGACCACCTGTGAGGAATACTTTGCCATGCTTCGCTGGGCCATCCTTCAGGACAAGAAACCTGTCGCCATCCGTGTCCCAAGCAATGGCGTGGTTCACACTGTTGAGGCGGTTGATACGGAGTATAGTTATGAGTCACGCTATAAAGTGATGCATAAGGGTTCTGAAGTGGCCATCATTGCTGCCGGATCATTCTATCAGAAGGGTGAGCATGTGGCTCGTCTGCTATCAGAGCAAGGCATCAATGCTACGCTTATCAATCCTCGTTACCTGAATGCAGTAGATGCCGGCACACTGGAGGCTCTCAAGGCAAGCCACAGACTTGTTGTGACGCTCGAAGACGGCTCGAAGGATGGCGGATTCGGTGAACGCATCGCCTCTTATTACAGCACATCCGACATGAAAGTGCTGGTTGGTGGCATCAAGAAAGATCTCTACGACCGCTTCGACCTGCAACAATTGCTCAGCGACAATCGTCTGCTGGATGAGCAAATCGTAGAGGATGTTTTAAAGATTATCCGATAAAAAGTAATGCAAGAAGAGTATATGATTCCTTGGAACAAGATAGAAGAGTTTGTTAGATTGAATCTTGACATAAGCAAATGAAACGTTTCATCATATTCTTAACTTTGATAACAATAACGACACTAAACGTTATGGCACAGAAGAAAATAGTGCAGACGGCAGGCCGCACGCAGTTGGGCGAGTTTGCTCCAGAGTTTGCCCATCTCAACGATGACATTCTCTTTGGCGAGGTGTGGAGCCGCAACGACCTGCTTAGCCTTCGCGACCGCAGCCTTGTTACGCTCACCTCACTCATCAGTCAGGGCATCACCGACTCATCGCTCACCTACCACTTGCAGGAGGCGAAGAAGAACGGCATCACAAGAACGGAAATATCTGAAATTATCACTCATATCGCTTTCTATGCAGGATGGCCCAAGGCATGGGCGGCTTTCCGTCTGACTAAGGAGGTTTGGAAAGAAGACATGTCGCTGGAAGATGCGAAGACTCGTTTCCAACAAGAGATGATATTCCCCATTGGCGAGCCCAACACGGCCTATGCCCAATATTTCAAGGGCAACAGTTATCTGGCACGTATTTCCGGCGAGCAGGTTCCTATTGCTAATGTCACATTCGAACCTGGTTGCCGCAACAACTGGCACATCCATCATGCCACCAAGGGCGGAGGACAGATGCTTATCGGTGTGGCAGGCCGTGGCTGGTATCAGGAATGGGGAAAGCCTGCACAGGAGATTCTCCCAGGAACAGTCATTCACATCCCAGCCGGCGTGAAGCATTGGCATGGAGCTGCAGCCGACAGTTGGTTTGCTCATCTCGCCTTTGAGATAGAGGGAGAGAACGCATCCGATGAGTGGCTGGAACCGGTGTCTGACGCTGAATATGAGAAGGTCAATGGAAAATAATCACATCATTATACATTATGAAACATCTGAAATACTTGCTATTGGCTGTGCTGACCATATTTGCGGCATCGGCTTGTTCACAAAACAATGGAAAAGAGACAATGGAAAAGAAAAAAGTATTGGTAGTGTATTTCTCGGCAACGGGAACAACAAGGCAAGTGGCAAAGCAAATTGCAAAAATCGCTGATGCCGACATCTGTGAGATAGCTCCGGCGAAGCAATATTCCAGTGCCGACCTTGACTGGACAAACAAACAGTCGCGCAGTTCGGTAGAGATGAATAATCCTAAGGCGCGGCCTGAAATCAAAGCCCTTTCGGTGGATGTGAGTAAGTATGACTATGTCTTCCTGGGCTATCCTATATGGTGGGACCTCGCACCAAGAACAGTCAACTCATTCATTGAAACAGCAAACTTGGCAGGCAAGACTGTGATTCCTTTTGCAACGTCTGGAAGCAGTACCATCGTCAACAGTGTTGCCGTACTGAAAAAGTCCTATCCAAAAATCAAGTGGCAGACAGGTAAACTGCTGAATCATGTCAGTGAGAAAGAGATGGAAACTTGGGTTTCAGAAACAATAAAATAACATGGAAGAAGTTTTTATCAATACCGTACAGGATTTCAACGACTATCAGGGGATGGAGACGCTTCATCCCCTGGTGAGCGTGGTGCATGTGGAGAATACGGAACATATCAAGGAGTGTGTGATGCATTATGGACTTTATGCCATCTATCTCAAGGAGAACAAGGGATGCAAGCTCTCTTACGGCCGCACACCCTACGACTTCGACGAGATGACTGTGACCAGCTTTGCCCCGGAGCAGGTGGTGAAGGTAGAGCCAAATCCCGATGTGCCTTTTGCCAAGTTCACAGCTTTGGTGTTTCATCCCGACCTTCTCAATCGCACTGCCTTAGGCAGGCATATAAACCGCTACGAGTTTTTCGGCTATTCCAGTACCGAGGCTTTGCATCTCTCCGCACAGGAAGTGGAAGTCTTTCGGGGGGTGCTCACCATGATAGAGCAGGAACTGCACCGAGCCATCGACAAGCATACCCGCGAACTTATTGTCTCCAACATCGAACTGCTGCTGAACTATTGTCTCCGCTTCTACGACCGCCAGTTCATCACCCGCGAGGAGATAAACCATTCTGTGGTAAAGAAATTCATAGAACTGCTTGATGATTATATCGCCACAAAAGCCCTGCGTGATGGGTTGCCTACAGTAGCTTATTTTGCAGACAAATGCTGCTTGTCGAGCGGATATTTCGGGAATCTGGTGCGCGTTGAAACTGGTCGTACCGCCAAGGACATCATCTCAGATCACCTTCTCGCACATGCCAAACAGTTGCTGAACAACGAGGCGCTGACCGTCACAATGATAAGCAATCGTCTCGGCTTTGAATATCCCCAGCATTTCGTCCGTTTCTTCAAGTCACATACAGGTAAGACCCCTTCTGCATATAAGAATGAAAGATGAGGTTCTTCAAACTTGCGCATTATTGACATATTTTAGGATATTATGCTTGCGTTTTACATAGTAATTTGGTATTTTTGCAGCATGAAAAGCGTTTGTTTGATAAAATGCAGATGATATGAGCAAATTCAAGTACCCTGTAGATACCGACCAGTTTGCCGAGATTCGCCAAAAGGGTTTAGTGTATGTTGACAAGACAGACATAATGTTTGACCTTGTCGATAAATATAAATATGTCTTTCTTGCCCGTCCCCGTCGTTTCGGAAAGTCGTTGTTGTGCAACACTTTCAAGGCATATTTCCAAGGTCAGAAGGAACTGTTTGAGGGATTGAAGGTTATGGACTTGGAAAAGGAATGGAAGACATATCCCGTGCTGCATTTCACCATGAGCGGCCTGAAAAACCTTAAGGTGAGCGAGGCGAAGTCAAAATTGGAAAACTTTATTGCCGACTACGAAAGGCTCTATGGACGTAATACGGAGGAGGAAACTCCAGGAGCCCGCTTTCGTGGCTTGATTCATAGGGCTTGTGAAAAGACGAGCGAACGTGTCGTGGTCATCCTCGACGAATACGACGCTCCCGTTATGCGATTGCTCTACGACACAAAACAAATGGAAGAAATGCGCATGATGCTACGTGAGTTCTATCAGGTGCTGAAGGATGAGGGCGCATATCTCAAGTTTGTTTTTATCACTGGAGTGACGAAGTTTTCTCAGATGAGCATCTTCTCGGAGCTTAACAACTTGAAACAAGTTTCTATGTTTGACGAGTATTCAGGTCTGTGTGGAATTACCCAGGAAGAACTCAACACCGTCTTGCGTCCTTGTGTGGAGGAATATGCCGAAGGTCTTGGCATTAGCGCCCGCGAGGCATACGCCGTGCTCAAAAAGAACTATGACGGTTATCATTTCTCAGAGAACAGTCAGGATGTATATGCCCCATACAGTCTTTTGAATGCACTCAATGACAAGGCTACAAGACACTACTGGTTTGAGTCGGGCACATCGGCATCGCTCATTGAGCATCTCAAACATTTTCCCGGCTTCAACCCTCTCGACTTCGATGGCGTAGAGTTGTCGTTGGAGGCTTTTAATATGCCATGCGAGAATGCTTCGACACCTGTTCCGATGCTTTATCAGAGTGGCTATCTTACCATAGATTATTATAATAAGGAGGACGATGTATATGTACTTCATTTCCCCAACTACGAGGTGCGCCAAGGTATGGTGTATAGCTTGACAAATTATCTGATGGACATATCCGATTGGGACAGGAATGCCACCATCCTTGCCATGGCTCGCGCCCTGAAACGTGGCGACCTGTCTGCGGCACTTACCGAACTCCGCTCCTACATAGCCTCCTTGCCCTACGACATCATCACCCGCAAGGAGTGGATGGCGAAGAAGAAAAAGGAGGCCTTTTATAAGTTGCTGATGTACGTTGTGTTCTCTTTGCTCAACAGCAAGGTGGACACAGAGGTAAAGAGCGTGCTCGGTAGAGCCGATGTGGTCATCAAGACCAAGAATGACATCTATGTCCTCGAACTGAAAGTCGATGACTCTGTAGATAATGCCTTGGCCCAGATAGACTCCAAGGGCTATGCCATCCCCTACGAAGCCGACGGACGCACAATAACAAAATGCGGAGTGACTATTTCATCAGAGGCTCGAAACATTGTGCATTGGCGTGCAGTGGATAATGAAGGTAAGGTCATCGACGAGCAGAAGTATGAATGACATCTGATTTATAGGATATAACAATATGAAGAAACTGCCGATACTTATATTTATATTGCTTTGCCTCAATGCCATGGCAACAAGTTTTGGAAGCTATCGCAAGGCAGAAAGAAACATAGAGAATGACCTGAAACAGGCTCTCGCCAAGACCATCAACGAGAAGGGCATGGAAACAATGCGCCAAGACTCTATACGCGCCTATCGAAGCATTGCCCGCACAGAGGGAGAGATGATGACTATCGCTGTGGGCGACGAGACCCTGCGCAGGCATCTCCGTAATCCGCAGTTGGGTGAGATGGCTTTTATCACCTATACAGTAAGATGCGAGAGGGGAGGATGGAAAGTGACGTTCGATACCGAGGCCAAGTGCTCTGCAGCAATGATATGGAGCCTCTCCGACCAAAGGTTGTCTGCATGGCTCGCCGTCATGGCATTGCTTTCCCTCGCCTTGTCGTTCAAGGGCAGAAGGCAACTGCAACCGACGAACGAAGCAAGAGCAGAATTCCAAACTCGCTTGGGTTATGCCTTGCAAGAAGGAGGAAGACGAAGTCAACCGACGACAAACCGAGAGCCATCAAGCTCGCTTGAATGGCCGAGGTGCGAAGGAGGAAGGCAAAGCCAACCAATCACGATGGATAGTTTCAGTGCAACCCATCTCACTCCCATGCAGCGCCAACTCATGGAGATGTTTGTCGCCTCCGGCTCCCACCGCCTGTCAAAGCATGAAATATGTGATGCTCTCTGGCCAAAGAAGGACGATGCCAGCGAGACATTATATGCCTTGATAAGCAGATTGAAACGCGAATTGGACAAGACAAGCAGTTTCGACATCCTATCAGACCGAGGTAGGGCTTATATCCTAAAGCGGAGAAAATCAGAGAGTTGACTTTCTGACAGATTATTTGTCAGACAATTGTCAGCATGAAAAATCTTTTTTTTAGCAATACTTACTACTTTTGCATTCCGAAAGCGCGGAATAGTCCTCGCTAACAACAAAATGACTGCAAAAGATGAAAAGTTCATTAATCTTCGTATTGTTTACATTGTGGGCAACGACTGGGCTAAAAGCACAGACTGATTTCCCTAACGACAGCGTGCAACTTGAGGAAGTGGTGATAAAAGGAGCAAGGGTCGTAAACCGCACCGACGGTAAACTGATTTTCCCATCCGAGGAAATGACCAAGTCAGCATCATCCGGTTACACTCTTTTAAAGATGTTACCACTACCTAACGTGAAAGTTGACGACATCAACGAGACCGTATCCGCCGCCAATTCTCTTATGGGCAATGTGCAAGTGAGAATCAATGACGTGGAAGCCACTACTGCCGATATGCAGTCGCTGCAACCGAAAGAGGTTGAGAAGGTGGAACTCATCGATAGGCCTGGAGTTAGGTACGGGGAGAATGTAGGCATTGTCATAAATATCATAACACGAAAGGTCACAAGTGGATATGTAGTAGGGGCAAGCGGCACTCTCGTTCCAAAGGCTGATATGGTTAAGGGCAATGCCTATACCAAGAACAACAGCGGAAACAACGAGTTGTCGCTAAACTATTCCGGATATTACAGACACTCCAATGGTATGAACGAAGTAGAGCATACAGAATATCTCATGGCGGATAATAAATATTGTAAGGTGGAGAGAAACACCAACGACATCATCAACAGAAACACAATGCATGATGTACAGGCAAGATACAGTTGGATAAATGCAGATGGCTCCGCATTCCTCACAACACTATCCACATCAATAGACAACAACCCGCGAGACTTCAGGAAGACAGATGTCGCATACTCCGACGGGAGAAACACGTCAGAAACCATCGACAACAGCGAGAAGACTATAAGTCCTTTGCTTGACCTGTATTTCAAAACCCAATTAGGCAAGAGCCAAAGCTTAATCGCCAATGCGACAGGATCATACACACATACCGATTATGCTTATCTGTTTATATCCGACGATAAATCTTTTGGCTATAATACTCTCGGAAAGACTTGGTCGCTCAAGTCGGAGGCGATGTACGAAAACCGCATGAAGCCCTTCACCCTCTCGGCAGGACTTCGCTATGCCCAGAAATATATCGATAATCACTATTCGGGCGATGCCACTCTCGTGTCGCAAATCCATTCAAGCAATATCTATGCCTTCTCGCAAATCCAAGGCTCATTGTGGAAAATCGGTTATATGGTGGGACTTGGGCTTAGTCGTGAATACTATCGCCAAGGAGAGACAATATATGACCGAGTGTGGCTTCGTCCGAAACTGAACCTTTCCCTACCTCTTTCCCAATGTATTAGGCTCAACTACACCCTCACCTCCGCGCCTGCCTCGTCAAAACTGCAGAACATGAGCGGAATGTCCATCATAACCAATGATATGGAGTATTCAGAGGGTAATCCTGAACTGATTATGGCAAGACGCGACGACCATACACTCACACTGAGCCATCAATCGCCACGCCTCTACACCCAACTGATGACATTCTTTCGTCACAACGCTCATCCTGCCATGCAGCACGTTTACCGTACAGAAGACGACCGTTTTGTAAAGACCTTCCTTGAAGGCCGACGTATTGATTTACTCATGCTGCAGAGCTACACCAACTACGACATCATTCCACAGCATCTCAATGCCTATATATCAGCAGAAATGTTGAACATCTGGAATGACGGACAGGACTATAGCCACCGCCTCACGTCGTTCAACTTCAACATAGGTCTCACTGCCTGGCTTGGCAATTGGACGATAATGGCAACTATGGACAACGGTTATCATTTCATGGAAAACGAATACGAGAGCCGCAACATCTTCTCCGACTTTGTAAGTGTTTCTTATAAATATAAGAATATCACGGCAGGTCTCTTCTGCCAAAACCTGTTCAGGCATAATGCCAAGATTGAAGAAGTGGAAAACCATAACCGGCTTGCCCACAAACTCTTGATAGCACATAATCACAATACGTCGAGTGCCATCGGCATAAAACTGACGTGGAAATTGTCGAAAGGCCGCAACTTCAAAGGCATCGACCGCGACACCAACTCCTTGAAGGACACGGAGACTGGAGTGGCGAAATAGGGGATAACTCACGGCAACGGGCTGGGGGAATCTTTGCCTTTATGCCTACAGCAAGGAAGTCGTCATAGGCGGGACGTGACGTGGATCTCAATATGTCCAAGAAAAGACTTTTATTTCTTTCAAACATTTAAGTTTTTAATAGAAGGGACAAGGGACGGGTCAATGTACAGGACAGTTGCAAGGCGGCTCACCTGACTTTGTAGCAGGAAACCAGCTTCGTGTGTTATTTGCAATCCTTTATTTATTTGCGGATTCAACTACAAAATCACAATACCATATTGAACACCCATCCCAGCAGGATGATGAACAGTGCAATGGTTCCGAAGAAGATGCCTATGAGCTTCATGTTCATCACTTTCTTGAGCATGGTGGCTTCTGGCAAGGAAAGGCCTACTACCGACATCATAAACGCCAAGGCTGTGCCCAATGCAACCCCTTTGGCTACAAAGACCTGAACGACAGGTACGATGCCTGCGGCATTGGCATACATCGGAACGGCAAGCACGACTGCTAATGGGACGGCATACCAATGTTCGCCGCTCAGATATTCTTCAAAAAATCCACTTGGGACATAACCATGTATGGCAGCCCCGATGCCGATGCCGATGATGACATAGAGGAGAACACCGCGGATGATGCCCAATGCTTCTTTGGCAATTTGTGGCAATTGCCCAATAAGGGAAAATTGCGACGCTTCCATTTCCTCCTGCTGGATATTGTTCATCTGCAGCATCTGCTGCACCCAAGGACTAAGGTGTTTCTCCAATTTCATCTTCCCCAGAACATAACCGCCAATCATGCCAAGACATATTCCGCTGACGACGTAAACCGTAGTGACCTTCCATCCGAAAGTGCCTGCAAACATGGCTACTGCCACCTCGTTGACAAGAGGTGAGGTGATGAGGAAAGAGAACGTCACACCCAATGGGATGCCTCCCTTGACAAATCCGATGAACAGCGGTATGCTTGAACAGGAACAGAAGGGAGTGATGGCTCCAAACAGCGAGGCAAGCAGATACTGCATCCCGTAGAGTTTCCTTGATGTGAGGAAGTTGCGCAGTCTTTCCACGGGGAAATAGGCATTGACAATGCCCATTATGATGCTGATAACAAACAGCAGAATGATAATCTTCAATGTGTCATACACAAAGAAGTTCAGTGCCTCTCCCAAATGAGTAGTGGCATCTATGCCACATATATCATATATAATCCAATCGGCGAATTGCTGTATCATAAGTCTTGTTTGTTAAATGCTATAAAATAATTGTGATAGTATAATACAAGCCTACAAGGATGAAGAGGATGGCTACAAAACGGTTGAACCAACGCTGAAAGACGGCTATCTTGCCCATCACCTTGCCTAACGACTGCATGCTGTACGCTATAATCCATGCAGCCACGAGCACAGGAAGGGAGGTGGCAATGGCATAGACCATGGGTAGCACGTAACCGCCTGACTCCACTGCCGACATGGGGATGAGCATGCCGAAATAGAGCATGCCGCTGGTGGGGCAGAAAGCCATGGCAAAGAGTACGCCAAGGATAAAGGCGCCCAGCACACCATGTGTCCAACTGCCTGACGCCTGACCCGAAAAGCCGAACTTCGACAAATGGAGCAGATGACCAAACAGCATGAACAGGCCGATGAGAACAAGGGCTGGTCCAAGAATCCATTCTCCGATGGCGCTTATCGCATCCTGAATGCCGAAGGCATCCTCGCCCTTGCGGATGATGAATATCAGAACTGCACCTAGGGCCGAATAGGCGACGGCTCTCCCTAAGGTATAAAGCAAACCCAGGTAGAAGACCTTCCGCCGGTTGTCTATCTCTCGTCCGATATAGGCCACCGCAGTAAGATTGGTGGCAAGCGGACATGGGCTGACCGCGGTCAGAATTCCCAATATCAGGGCAGTGACCACTGGCAGCGAGCTATTGTCGAGCAACGAATAGAGCCAATCCATTATTTCAAGGCTTTAGTGATTGCTTCTTTTAATATCTTCTTGAATTCCTCAGGATTCCTCTTGGCGAATTGGAAACCTTGGCGAGTTAGGTCGGTGCGTGTCTCCTTGCCATTCTTATCTATCTTCACGATAAAGAGCGAAGAGAAACTCACCTTGTGGTCTGCAGCAATAGGTTTGCCTTGATCTGTTGAGAAATCAATGACCTTCATACTTATCTTCTTGTTCTTCTGCTGGGAGGCGAAACTCTCTTCCAGCACTTCCTTCGCACATTTCTCTATGCTGCGGCATGTGATGCAACGCTGCTTGCCGTGGAAATAGCGAACCTCCACACGCTGTGCCTGCATGACGATTGCCATCATGCAAACCAGCATTGACAATAATACTCTTTTCATGGTAATTGGGATTATTTTAATATTTGTATAAGTTCCTTCTCACTCTTTTGGCCGCGCGCCACAACCTGGCCGTCCACCACAAGTGCTGGCAGCGACATTACATTATACTGCATCTGCTCCATGATGTCGCTCACTGCCGACACCTTCGCATCAATGCCATTCTCCTTTACTACCTTCTCGACAAGGGCGAGATACTTCTGATTGCAGGCACAGCTGCTCACTAAAACCTTTACGTCTTTCATAAATTAAACTTGTTTTATAAAATGAATAATAATTGTTTATCGCAAAACAACGATGATAAAACTTCAAATAATAGCGCATGCCGATGGTTTCGCTCAGACATACGCTTGGTCTTACTGGCAGCAATCCTTGTCCTTGCAGATTTCCGTCTGAAAGAACTCGGCAAAGAGTTCGCTGGCATACTCCCAGTTTTCGCGCACTATGCAGTATTTCACCTTGGGAGTCTCTATCTCCCCTTGTATAAGTCCTGCATCCTTCAGTTCCTTAAGATGTTGGCTCACCGTGGCCTGTGCGATGGGCAGTTCCTCATGAATGTCACCGAAATAACAAGTCTCTTGTTTGGCGAGAAATTTCATGATAGCAATGCGGGCAGGATGTCCCAGAGCCTTGGCAAACCTTGCCAATGTCTCAGTCTTGATACAATATGTTTTCTTTTCAGCCATAATCAATGATGAATAAATAATTTTGATGCAAAGGTAATCAATAAATCCCATTACACAAATTAACCATCGTGATTTTACGAATGTTTAACATTGATGGGAGATTCTTAAGCAGAACTACAAATAACATATCATAGATAATTTCTTCTCTATTTCTTGTCAGTATCGGTTGTTTTTCGTATTTTTGCAGCATGAAAGTGTTTGTTTGATAAAATGCAGATGATATGAGCAAATTCAAGTACCCTGTAGATACCGACCAGTTTCAGAGAATTCGTGAAGATGACAAGGTGTATGTTGACAAGACCGGCATAATGTATAGCCTTGTCAGCAAGTATCAGTATGTCTTTCTTGCCCGTCCCCGCCGTTTCGGCAAGTCGTTGTTGTGCAACACTTTCAAGGCTTATTTCCAAGGTCAGAAGGAACTGTTCGAGGGATTGAAGGTCATGGACTTGGAGAAGGAATGGAAGACATACCCTGTGCTGCATTTCACAATGAGCGGCCTGAAGAACCTTAAGGTGAGCGAGGCAAAGACAAAGCTGGAAACAATGATTCGTGGTTACGAGAGCATTTATGGAAGCGACCCTCTGTCTATAACCCCTGGCGACCGCTTTCGCAACCTTATCCACAATGCAAGAAAACAAACAGGAGAAAATGTCGTAGTCATACTCGACGAATATGACGCTCCCGTTATGCGATTACTCTACGACACGGAGCAGTTGGAAGAAATGCGCATGATGCTCCGTGAGTTCTATCAGGTGCTGAAGGATGAAGGGGAATATCTGAAGTTCGTGTTCATCACAGGAGTCACGAAGTTCTCGCAGATGAGCATTTTCTCGGAACTGAACAACCTGAATCAGATATCCATGATAGACGAATATTCAGGATTGTGCGGTATTACCCAGGAGGAACTCGACACCTTCCTTCGCCCTTGCGTCGAGGAGTATGCATCCAACCTTGAGATTTCAACCGATGAGGCATACGCTTTGCTGAAATCGAAATACGACGGCTATCACTTTGCAAGAAAGAGTCAGGATATATATGCTCCTTTCAGTCTTATGCATGCCCTGAACAACAATACGACAGACAACTTCTGGTTTGAGTCGGGCACATCGGCATCGCTCATTGATCATCTCAAACATTTCCCCAGCTTCAATCCTCTCGACTTCGATGGAGTGGAATTGTCGTTGGAGGAATTTAATGTGCCATGCGAAAACGCTTCGACACCTGTTCCTATGCTTTATCAGAGTGGCTATCTTACCATAGATTATTATAATAAGGAGGACGATGTATATGTTCTTCACTTCCCCAACTACGAGGTGCGCCAAGGCATGGTGTATAGCTTGACAAACTATCTTATGGATATATCTGACTGGGACAGGAATGCCACCATTCTTGCCATGGCTCGCGCCCTGAAACGTGGCGACCTGCCATCGGCACTTACCGAACTCCGCTCCTACATAGCCTCCTTACCCTACGACATCATCACCCGCAAGGAGTGGATGGCAAAGAAGAAAAAGGAGGCATTCTACAAGTTGCTGATGTACATTGTGTTCTCTTTGCTCAACAGCAAGGTGGACACAGAGGTGAAGAGCGTTCTCGGTCGTGCCGATGTGGTAATAAAGACCAAGAACGACATCTATGTCCTCGAACTGAAGGTGGATGACCCCGTAGATAATGCCTTGTCTCAGATAGACTCCAAGGGCTATGCCATCCCTTACGAAGCCGACGGACGCCAAGTGACCAAATGCGGAGTGAAGATATCCTCAGAGGTTAGAAATATCACGCATTGGCGGGCAGTAGATAAGGATGGCAAAGTCATCGATGAGCAGAAGTTCTGAACCGGTCTTTCATTATCGCCGCAAGAATATACATTTTCCTAATGCCTGCAACCTCCAATAATCCTTGCCGCCTCATCTTTCTCACTTTGGAATGAGAATTGGTCGAATATGATGTAGGCACGATGTGGATCGACAATGCGTGGTGCCATGAGTCTGAGTGCCGCAAGTTTCTTGTCGCCAAACGAGAATATACTCATAATTGTCGCACACTGCTCACAGGAATAAAATGCCCCAAGACTGGCCACCTCGATGAGATCCATCTTACGGTCATCGAAACTGGTGTTTTTCACCTTATTATATAATATGGCGAACTTATCGTCGCTGAGACGAAGTTCCACCACCGCACTTGGTTCATGCATACGTCTATGCCGCTGAGCCTTAACGTCAACTACTCCCAATGTCAAACAGGAGAGCAACAGAAAAACAAACAGATTCCTTCTCATAATAATTGTCATTTTTTGTTTTTCCGCAAAGGTAATGCCTTTTGGCATATTATGCAAGGGAATTTCCCCACAAGATAATATGAGAATCCCTACTATAGCAGCCCTGAGAATTTCCCATTTTTTACAATAAAAATGGTCAAAACGTTTTGTCTGTATCCTTATGTGTATCCTTCGCCTCACATCGTTCTTTATAGTACCTTGCATTGCGCATAGTGGCATTAAATAGTGGTAAACAGTTGATTTTGGGTGGTGAATGTATGGAGGAAAATTTTGTATGAATCATTAGAATGAGTAATTTTGCATTGTCAATTCATCGTAAAGATTGACTCTCTGGCATCAATCAGAGATGTGAATGAATTATACATTGCAAATGATGGAAAAAAGAATGATTATCACTATGGTTCTGGCAGGAATCCTCGGCATGGCAAATGCCCAAAATACCTCCAGTACAGAAGGACATGTGCAGTCGGCAACGGCTATCAGTCGCGTGTTGGGAGACGGGCGTAAGGTGGAAACTGTCGTGCTTCAATACGACACCCCCCATCCGCAACAAGAGCCTCTCTACTGAGAGTTTCAAGGTTGAAGGAAAGATGTGACACGCATATATGCCAACAATGCTCCTGAAAGGGCTGAAAAGGGCAAAGACGGACAGTATGTCATCATCGAAGTCAAGGCTGAAGTGGACCTGAATGCCCGTCCGCAGATGCCTTCGGAGGCTGACAGGAAGAAAAAGCAGGAACGCGACCGCATGCAGGGAGGGCCGGGACTGCGTGCAGGATGGAGCACTGGGGGCAACGACTCATATCCCGGCAATGCCATCGTCACACAGACAAAAGACATAAAGACTTCAAACGGCATAAGCTATAAGGCAAACGAAAGTCAGATAGATGCCACTGCTGGGCAGTGTCTTGTGGCAGACGATTTCAGACAGGAAGAATTCATCAGTCCATATACAGGCCAAACCTTACCTTATAATATATATCTGCCGAAAGACTATAATCCGGCAGAAAAATATCCGCTGGTGCTCTTTATCCACGATGCGGGAGTGGCAAGCGGCGATGTCACCCATACCCTCTATCAGGGAAATGGTGCCACCTCATGGGCAGAGCCGCAGGCACAGGCAAGAAACAAGTGCATTGTGGTGGCACCCGAATATCCAGTCATAACGGTGGATGACAACTGGAACTACAGTCACCATCTTGATGCTACCATAGCCTTGTTGAAAGACTTGCAGACGCGCTATTCCATCGACCCGAAGCGCATCTACACCACCGGGCAGTCAATGGGTTGCATGTCGTCCATAGTGATGATGCTGAAAGAGCCCGATCTCTTTGCCGCAGCCTTGCTTGTTGCCGGAAAATGGAATCCGTCGCTGATGGGACCGCTGGACAAACAGAACATCTGGATCATTTCATGCGAGGGAGATGTCTCGTCAAGTTCGCTGTAAGAACAAGCCGTAGAGCAGTGGCGCAGTCAAGGCAGCAAGGTGACTGAGGCGACATGGGATATGACCTTGCCTCAGGAACAACTGTCGGCAGAAGCAAACAAGATGCGTGCGGAAGGCAATCACCTGCTCTTCACCCACCTCACTGGTGGCAACCACCGCGCCACATGGTTTGTTGCCTATGGTATTGAAGGAGTGCAAGACTGGCTGTTTGAACAGCATAAGTAGAACAGTCTCGGTTCCTGTAGCCTCTAACTGCCTTATGTGTACAGGCGTTGGGGGCTACTTTCTATCAACTTGTTCATCTCGTTTCATTGCCGTCCTTTGCAGCGTGAATAATAGAGTATCCACGGCGGTTCATCGACGAGACTCGGAGGCAGGCGTTGGAAAAACTCTCCAATTACGGCTTTTGATACGCTGCTTTGACCCTCAAAACATTTACAAAAACATTTATTTTCGTCGATTTTCGGCTGTTTTTCATTGAAAAGTTTACAGGATTGAAATAAAAGCATTACCTTTGCATCAACAAATTCCGCCACGCCTCTTTTCAATGCGTACCAGGGCGGAACTTTTGCTTTTTATACACTATGGATTATACAAAACAACCGTTGGATTATCCCCAGATTCTTCAAATGCTGAAAGGACGGGGGCTGATTGTCAGGGATGAGATTGAAGCCTTGCGCCAGTTAAAAATCATAAGTTACTTCCGTTTGGCAAACTATATGCGTCCGATGGAGGCGGATAAAGTTACCCACATATTTAAACCGGGTAGGTTATTTGAGAATGCGGTTGATTTATATTATTTTGACAAACAACTTAGGGTGTTGTTGTTTACGGCAGTTCAAAGTGTAGAAATCGCGCTACGTTCCAAAGTCATACACCATTTGTCAATGAAATATGGTGCATTTTGGTTTATGGACGAACATTTATCAGATAATCAGACGTTATTTATCCTAGTTTTACACAGATAATGCAGTCTTCGGGATTAGGTCTCAATTCATTTGTCACCATATTCGGATATTATTAATTGACATTTTTGTATAGCGCTATTTGTTAGGATCATACTCTGTTTCACAATTCGGACAAACACGATGCCCATCACTTCGCATCTGCATAGAATTTCCACACTTATAGCAAAAATACTCATGCTTCTCCCAATGTCCTAAATCGTGTTCTACAAACGTTCTGAGTCTGTCTGAAACAAACCCTCCAGTCATATGTAAATGGCTTATTCGCAGTCTGAAATTTTCTGTCGAGCAACAAGCTCCGCATTCGGGACAAATATACTGTCCATTTGGACATTGCTTTGAGTCGCGGCTATCAATAGTCGCATTACACTTTTGCTTATTGAAACAGTGGTTGAGATATACAATAAATCCCTTCTTTTTACAATTGTCATTGGTGCAGGAAAATTCCGTAACTGCCCTTGACGTAAAATTTGTTATATCTGAAGGCTTCATCAGTTTACCGCATTCACGACATTTTAGATGCTCGTAAAACTTGGCAAAACTCTTTAAATAGGATGAAAGAATAATGTAATGGCCAAATTTTGTTCGCTTCCCATTTTTATTTATGTAGTCGGGGGATATTCCCAAAATACGCATAAAATCAAGAATCGTGTAATACTCCCATTCATCATCGGTACGATACCTTACAGGCGGACGGAAGCAAGGCTTATTGACACACCAATAAAAAGCAAGACCATAATGATTGTCTACTCTGTCTGAAAGACGACACTCGCAGAATTCTTCCTGATCTTCTTCTTTGGTTTCAAATCCGACAAAATTGTTCAGACCATTGTATTTAAAATTGAACGGTCTTGCTATTGCAAAAAGTTCTGCCTCGTAAGCTTCGTCAAAATAATAGGAAACTCCATTTGGTTCATTTACAATTTTGTATTCATCATCCTTGTATGTTATTTGTATCTGCTGGATGGTACGGGCATAATACTTATTATTATAATCTTTTATATTGCCAAATTCATCAACCATCTTCTGAGGGATGAAAACTCTTAGTCTGCCATCTTGTATCTTACTGATTATTCCATTGAAATAGCTATTACGTTTCCAATTGCTTCTATCGTCAGGGAGTTCATTTACCACCCATCTGCCAGAACATTGAGTAACAATACTTCTAATGCCAATCCACTCGTCCGTATCTTCTCTACCTTCAAGCAACTGAAGCATAATATTGTTATCCAGAGTCTTTGATTGGTCCTTCTCACGCAATTTCAAATATGTAAAAGCAATTTCCAGAGGGAAGCATATCGGCCTCTCTCCATTGGAAATGAGATTATAAAAGGATTCTGCCGTGTGATGGATTTTTCCCTCACTCATAGACTTAAAAAGTTTCTTGACGATCTTTATCTGTAGGTACGGTGGCAGGATTGGAAAGACTTCTGTCAAAGAAGCCGTCGATGTTGTGGTCTTAGAATGAACTGCCCACCATATCACGGCAAGTCTTTGATTAATATTATTTGTCTTCTTGAAGTTCTGAATTTGGCTCGTAAAACTTGTTTCCCAAATTCGCCGTGTATAGTAATCACTATCGCCACCTGGCATATTGGCTGTCATAAGTTCAGTCAAGAGAACAGCAAGCGCGACATTTTCGTCGGTCACTTCCATTGATTGTAATCTCTGCGCAATCAGCGGGAATAAATTAACCTCTGTCGTTTCCAGAACCTTTGCATGTGTTCTATTTTTGAGCGATGGTTTATTATACCATCGCTCCTTTTCTGCATACACTCCATTAAGGGAAATTGCATTGATGATAATCTCTACAATATTCTCTGGTAACGACGTGACAACATCATGTTCAAATAGAATCAGAAGGTCTTCTACCGACCTGCTGTTGATGTAGTCATCCCATACTGAAGAGCACTGGCCATCTGGAATCAACTTCTTCAATTCTTTAAGAAAAGTACAATTCTCCCTTTCTGGATAGTGAGAATAATACTTTTTTTCTCTCTCTTCCAATGGTGTACCGTCAAAGAAATGGCTAAGTGGGATTGTTTCTACCACCTCTTTTGCCCTCGCAATGACAATATTAGCAAATTCGATGCTATGATCAAACAATTCAGAATCGTCTTTGACAAATTCCTTTATGTCCGCATACCCCCATTGTGAAACAATTTGCTTCGACAAGACTAGTGCTTCATCTATTGTAAGCCATGAATGAAAACCAGTTGATACCTCAGAAAGCACACCTATGGACTGTGTTTCTCTCAATATGGGGATAAGTCCTTGTTTAATTCCCACTTTCTCTGCTTTTTCATAGATTGAGCTATAATGCTCGTATGCTGAGAAGAAGTCGGACATTATTCTGTAGGGAGAATTTAGGTTGGTGCGCAACAACTCTTTTAGTTTATCCTTTATCAATGGTAGCAATTTCTGCCTGTAAGGGTTAAGGAATTCTTCCCCCATAACCGTAAGTTGCCTAATGTCATCAACCACTTGCCGATACTTCTTCTCCTCGATAGCTTTATCAAGGATTTGTGAGATTGACAATGCTAATTCTTCTCTAAAGGACTGGAAATCTTCTACGGGCAGGTTGTTGAGATAGGTGAAGAAACCGTTTCTTCCGTAGTCATTATCCTGTTTCCCAACAAATGCCGTCAATTCTTTCTTGAAACGATTTGTCTTCACCAAAGTCAAACACTTAGCTTTTTCCTCTTCATATTGCTTGGAGGTCAAGCGGAGGTACGACCACAGTTTGCTTACAGCATTCTGCTTGTCGCGATCAACATACATCCCCAAGGTTCTTCTTTGGCGGTATTCACTTGACGCATTTAAGTCATCTTCAGATATATCCGAACGTGTGGACAATTCTTCAAACACTTCTTTAATTTTGCCATCCACCATCGTCTCGATGCATCGTTTAGCATACTCCGCACATTCGTTGGGGATATACTCAAATGATTTTTCAACCTCCTGCCAGTCAGAGAGTGTACTGTTGTCATTGAGTTTCTGTTCCAACCATTTCAGTACAATGTTTGCATCGTTAAAATATTTAACTATGGTTGGATATGTTTTCAATACAGCCAGCCGTTCTTCATCAGTAAAAATAGAGAGAAGTGACTGCCAGATGGACTTATCTTCTGTTGAGAACTGTCGATCAAAGATATATCGATCTTTGGAGTATTCGTTCTGTTTGTAATGGTCTACAAAGAACTTAAAGTAGTCAGACGTTTTTTCTGGGGAACGCTCTGCATCCTCCTCAATTATACGTTTCACCTTATCTGCAACCATACCTAAAGGTTTGAAGGTATGCGTATAGAGATTTATTTTTCGATTGTCTTTATACTCAATATACTCATGGTCTCCGTAATAGGATAATGCTAACTGTGCATCCTCATCTGACTTGGTAATGCGCCTGACATTTACAGCCCGTTTTTTGCCGTTGTCCTGCTTGTCCACCTGAAAGACAACAATCTGCCCTTCTTTCTTGGCTTCATCCTCAATGAAACTCGCAGAACAAACATAAAAGTCTTGGTTGTATTTAGGTGACGGCATATTACAGTTGTTAGACGCAATGAAGCCGAAGTCCTTGTTTGTGTCAAAGAACTTCACCGCACCTATAAAGTATTTGTCTGCTCCGTATATCAGTTTCATAATATAAATTTCAAATTTTATTTCATACGCCTATTTTATTTCATACGCCTAACAGTTTCCTTGAAACCTTCACAATGCTTATATAACAGACCTTCTAGGCCATGTGATACAGGCAACTCATCGTGACAAGGTCATCGACAGACGAAGCGATGTCTGTATCCAATATCACCACAGGTAGTGACTCCTTGGGAGTGTCCTTTCCTACTGATAATATCCCTCTTAACTTTTCTATCTCCTCAATCGAAAGACCTGCCTTGTTTTTCAGATACGACTCCACTGCCGACGGCAGACGTTCCATAATGTCGGCAATAGGGAATGAGGTCATGCTGCACATCTCTGCTATATCCACATCACCCTCACGGCTCATAATATAGAGCGTGCGATGGAGAATCCTTGTAAGGAAGTCGTTATAAGATTCAGGCGACGGCTGCAGGCGATGCCAGTTGTAATAGCTACGCATATATCCCGACTCGATTTCCTCGTATGTCGTTCCAGCAAGCACCTGAAGGATTATGGCTATCAAACCAGTGCGGTCGCGACCCATAGAACAGCAAATAAGATATGGAGGATTATTCTCTATCATTGCCCTTAACGTCCTGCCCACCATCGCAGCTTGTTCGTCCACAAAGATGTCAACATTGAATTTGTGGAACAGAAGGGCGCCCTTACTATACCGTTCATTGCAATACTCTCCGAATCCACTGCCGGCTGCCACGGCCGATTGCCAATCCTCTTCAGTATCGGCGATAGAGATAATTGCGTTTATTCCGGCATTGCGCGCAAAACGGTCAGCATATTCATATCTTGCAGGATTATCGGATTCCAACAGTGGATCGCTTGACCTATACACCACCCCACTCTTCATCCCGTGACATTCCACAGGATAGAAATTGGCAAACATTTCGTCGCTGTCGTAGTCGGAGCGATTGTCCGTTTCCCAGAGCTTCATTCTCTCGCTCACATCACGGAATCCACCCTTTTCCTTCAAAGAGATGGTCAGTATGTCGCCCTCCTTACCACCGACACGGTCGGAGAAACTGGCATTTGCCAAACCTAAAGTCAGTGTAGCTTCATCTGAAAAATACGTCAGACACATACCCCATGTACCCACCGACATCATATTGTCGGTAAAGGCCATATCGAGAGGCTTAGTCAGACTGCCCCCACTTATTGTGACAATATCTCCATTGTCGTATCCCACCTTATATAATGAATCCTTGGGTATGTCGAGCACAAGATTGCCCCACATATTCACTTCATCCACCGCAGCTTTGACCTCTATCGCTTTCAGTCCAACTGGTTCATTGCCCGAATCGGAACACGAGAACAGCATCGCCGTCAGCAATGCTAAAAATAATATTTTTTTCATATCAGTATACTATTCTTTTGGCAAAGGTAATAATAATATCCCGAACTGCCAAACAATTCGGGATTTATTTGAGAGGGTCTGGGGACAGGTCCCTGATTCGTTTCTGTGTTGCTTATACCATTTGTGTAAACGGTCAGACACTGAACGAGGAGAGTTACCCTCTTCTACTAATCTAATAGCTTCTAACTTTTCTTCTAATGTTCTTCTTCGCATATGAACAGTAAGTGTTGTGTCCAACTTTGTGGGTTCACTTCAGACCAGTCCCCGGTTACTCAGAGTATAGGCTTCCAGCCTAATCTTTAGCTCAATATCGTGAGACTACTGCCACTCATAATAAAGGCTTTGAGCTTAATCCGTGCCGATGGACTCTGCTTGCTCATACCCGTGTGGGCTAAGGTTCAGGCTGGAATCCTATACTCATAGTTACCGTGGATTTATTCCATTGCCAAGGTTCCGACTTAAGCCTTTTCAATGAATTGCATTGTGAGTTGTGACCCTACTCACCTGTTTTGTCGGTTTTACCCAATTACTCTGAAGAAAAATGATTTCTTTTCCTCGACTGGCCTATAATTCAGGATTTTTATGTAAATTTGCACTGCATTGCAGGTTTATCCCTCGAGAAGGCATTCAAATTGGGCGCATCAATATAGCAATCATGCATATATAGCCCGTGCGAATAATCTTTCGATGTACGGCATGCACTTGCCTGCACCTGATTCTATCAAATAACTACAGCACCTATGCAGATACTGCTGGCAAACGCCAAGATAATGTTTGAGAAGGCTGAGCGCAAGCCGTTTTCTACTCCCCTGTTTCAATCTGTGGCAGATGAACTGGCTGCAGAGATGGCGCGAATGGATGTGAAAGAGCTGGCCCACCAGCTGGATTGCAGCCAGAAACTGGCAGCTGAAAACTGGCTGCGCTATCAGAATTTCCCGTATGCCGAAAAGATGCCGGCCATCCTTGCCTACAATGGGCAGGCATACAAGCATCTTCGGGCGAACACCCTGAGCGACAAGGCGCTGATGTTCGCACAAGAGCATCTCTGGATTACCTGTTTCCTGTATGGCCTGCTTCGCCCCATGGATGGCATTGTACCTTACCGCATGGAGCATTGCGTCTCGATGGAAACAACCCACGAAAAGCCTGTCAATCAGTACTGGAAGGACAAACTGACCAACCAACTCATCGAAAGCGTGAAAGCGGATGACGGCATACTCATTCATCTCTCAACCGAAGAATACGAGCATCTCTTCGACTGGAAACGCGTCTGTCAGGAAGTGCGTGTCATTCATCCGCTCTTCTATGTCCGCCAGCGTGATGGCAGGTTGAAGATGCAGGCTGTGTGGGCAAAGTCATGCCGCGGAGCCATGGTGAGGTTCATGCTCCAGCATCAGCTTGTCATACCCGAGGAGCTAAAGGCCTTCAGTTACGAAGGGTTTGAATATGTCCCGCAGTTGGGCGAAGACGACTATCCTCATTTTGTCAGAGAATACCATTGAACGTGTTTTTCAGCGTATGTGAAAGAAAAGCAGAAAGAAGGATACCTCCTGGACTCTGGAAGTAATGGACAAGGCTCCATATATCGCAGTGAATATGATGCGGTTCTGACGGAATGCCACACTCCTCTCTCATTTTTTTTGGGGGGACAAATGTGGGTCATCCGAAATATGGAGTGATGTTTTATAGATTATTGTTCTTGAAGAGAGTCTGATATAACTGTCATAGTCTATAAATACGACAACACTTCTGATAAGATTAATAACCTTACAGCCGAAAGATTAATAATCCTATGCCCGAAAGGTTATTAATCTTATCGGCAACGAAGGTAATATATACAGACCACCCTGCTATAATATAGTATTCACTCGAAATGTCTGATGACCCTAAAAACTTGTTCTCTATACGTTTCCTGTATTTACTATATATATATCTTTGTTTATTAGTGTGTTATCATAAACAGAGAAGATATTAGCATAATCTCTGACGGCAGTGGAAGTTACAGTCCCATAATCATGATTCCGGTAGTGAGTGTCTGGAAACCGGGACCAAAGCCGTCGTCCAGTACATCTGTTGGTGAATACTTGACATACAGTCCCAGTTTGTTTCTGTAACTGACAATGCCCACTAGGTTGAGACCTACACGGTTGGTGCGTATGTTTCTGAAGCGTTCCTTCTCCTCACCCTGTTCACTGGTGTAGGTGGTGTATATCTCGTGCTTCTTGCCAGGCTTCCTTACAAGACTTATTTCGGGGCCTACCGCCAGACGGAAACCGCGACCCAGCATCTGGATATACTTGAGGTTGTAGGTGGTGCTGAGGGTGCGGATCTTGGATGTTCCGGGTGTGGAACCTTCAGGGTAAGGACCGTATGAAACCATCTGGGTAGAAGGGTCGCAAAGGAATCTTTTTGTACCTGTCATGCGGTAGTTCTTCAGGTCGATGCCCATTCCCACCGACAAGGAACCTTTTCTCCATACACGATGACGATAGGCCAGAATGTCCTCGATACAGAAGTTGAACGAACGTCCCATGTTGACCTTTAGTCCCTGGGGAGTTCCGGGTGCATGGGTGAAACCAAAGCCCCACCCGCTGAAGAACGCAAAACCAGACGGTGCCAGCTTGCTTCCTTGGGGACGGTAGTCGGGTTTACTCACCTGGATGCCGACGATGTCAAAGTTCCATCCTCCAGGATAGATGCAGTCATTGGATTTGTTGTGATTGTCGTCCGAGCATTGAGCGACGACAGTGTTTTCCGGCAGGTTGCCGGCACTCTGACTGGCAGGCATACACACCGCCAGGACGGCCAGGAGGCCTGTGATTGATGTTGGTAACATTGTTGTAGTTATTTTTTAGTGACTATCTTGTTTGTTGAACGCCCTGCTTTGTTGAACGCCCTGCGCATCTCCTTCATTGTGGCATTGCCCTCCATGAAGACGAGCGTGATGAGGAATGCGTTTTTTGCGGGGACACACTGGTAGCACAGATACCAGTGCCTGATGCCGTTTCCTGATGATTTGCCAAGGGGCGGGAGGGTCATCATGGCATAATAGAGCCAGCTGTCATGCGAGTCGCCCTTGCGCTCCATCTCCAGGTCCTCGGCCTGCTTCATGTCGGCCACCACGCGTTCCTCAATCCTCCGCCGTTCTTCCTCTGAGCACATGAACTTCAGACTGCGGAAGTAGCGCAGTTTGTAGGGGGCCAGCCGTGCACCCTTGATGATGTTTACCACCATGTTGTCTTTTGCGACCACGTCCCCTTCGAAGACATCGTTCACACGCAGGCCCTTCTGTGCACCCGCCTGCCTGGCGGAGAGCAGCATGATTGCCAAAAGAAATATCTGAAATCGTCTCATAATCGTAGATTTATATGTTTCCGTCATCTGCACGCTCATTCATCAAAAAGGTTCATCAGTTCGGTCTCCACCTCTGGGCGGTCGAGCATTTCGCCCATGGTCTGCTTCATCATTTCCATCGCCAGTGGCGCATCCTCCACCTTGTTGCCATAGATATAGGTGACGGCTACATCCTGTGGCTCTCGAGCCCAGCGTATCCATGGCACCAGACACGCACCCGCCAGTACGGCAGCGGCGGCTATCCAGGGGGTTATCTTTCGTATAGGCCGGTGTGCCATCAGGTGGTCGAATCGTGCACTCTCGTCCTCTGTGAGCCATTCCTCACGCCCTTCTATCCGGTGGGCACCGGCCTGGAGCATGGCCTTTATTCCCTGCTCCTCATCAGAAGGGGATGTGGTGGCAGACAGCAGTTCCAGGAGCATCCGTTCCTCCTGGTGGGAGGAGCAGCCATTCATGTATTTTCTTGTCAGTTTGCGCTTCATTTGCTTCTGTATATTAGAGGTTAGGATGCAAGTGTCTGAGACGGGCGAGAATCCGTGCTCTCGCAGTGGAAAGCATGCTGCTGACCGAGCGAGGATTGGCACCGGTGACTGCGGCTATCTCCTGTGTGCTCATCCCTTGTTGCCACAACTGGAATATGCGACGGTAGGAGGCTGGGAGCCTGTCTACGGCATCCTGGAATAGCCGCCTGTTTTCAGCGTCTTCCATCGTGTCGCAATACATGGAGGACGCTAGCGAGGACAGGGCCTCCAGCGGCACTGTCTGCCTTCCCTGCTGCTTGCGCCAGATGCTGATGCACACATTCTTGGTAATCCTGGTGGCCAGCAGGCTGAAGTCGCGCGGCTGTTCGATGCGTTCACGCAAGAGCCACAGTCGCAGCAGGGATTCCTGTACCACATCCTCGGCCTCGGCCTCGCTGTGCAGGAAATCCTTGGCCAGTCGCAGCAGGCTTTTCCGCTGCTGTGTCGCCATCTCTATGTACGTTTCTGTCGTCATCTCTATAGGTATAACGCATCTGCGGCCGAATGTTATGCAATTTTTTGCATTCACAGCCCAAAAAAGGGGATGATGGGCTGCCATGCTGGTGAGCATTGATGCCCTCACCAGCGGACAGCCTATCATCCCCCTTTATGCAGGAAGCAACCTTATTGCTTGTAGAATCTTGCTACATAGCCGCCGCCGGGAGCCAACTTTATGGTCAGTTTACGAGTGTCGGGGACAGGTGCTACCTCCCGCTTGTAGTCGCATGCTGCCCGGTCGGCATTGATGCCATCGCGGAATAGTTCCATCTGATAGTTGCCTTCTCCCAGGAAAGAAAGATCGAGTGTGAGTTCACGGGCTTCCCAGTTGGTGAGAACGCCCATGTACCATTCCTCTCCACTGCGACGCGCCAGGGCAATGTACTTCGACACCTCACCGACCAGCGGACGGGTTTCTTCCCATACGGTGGGAACCTTGGCAATGAAGCGGGTACATTCCTTTTCCCTCATATAGTTGGTGGGAGCGTCGCACAGCATGTTGAAGGGAGAATCGAAGACCACATAGGTGGCCAGCTGTCTGCAGCGTGTGCCCTGACTCATGGGTTCGGTGTTTACCGGATGGTAATTGCCCCTGATGGCGTTGCGCATGGCTCCCTGTGTGTAATCCATCGGGCCAGCCACCATGCGGATGAAGGGAAGGGTTACATCGTGAGTCACCATATCAACGCTCTCCTTGGACCATTTCATCTGCTCCAGTCCGAAGACACCCTCGTAGTTCAGCACGTTGGGATAGGTGCGCTGCAGTCCTGTAGGCTTGTATACGCCGTGGAAGTCGAGAATCATGTGATGTCTGGCACACAGTTCGGCCGCCTCATAGGTAAAACGTACCATGTCCTGGTCGTCACGGTCGAGAAAGTCCACCTTGAAGCCCTTTACGCCCATGTCGGCATAGTGCTTCACCACCTTTTCCATATCCCGGGCAAATGCCCAGTAGCCAGCCCACAGGATGATGCCCACATTCTTCTGTTTGCCGTAGTCCACCAGTTCCTGCAGATTGATTTCGGGAATCACCTGCAGCATGTCGGCCTTCAGGTTGACGGCCCATCCTTCGTCGAGGATGACATAGCCGATGCCGTGGGCGGCTGCAAAGTCGATGTAATACTTATAGGTGGGATTGTTGATGCCGGCACGGAAATCCACACCGCTGATATTCCAATCGTTCCACCAGTCCCAAGCCACCTTGCCAGGCTTTATCCAGCTGATGTCCTCCACACGTGAGGGAGCAGCCAGACGGTACACCATATCCCCATTCGCCAGGTCTGCATCGTTACCGGAGGAAAGCGCAAACACACGCCATGGGAAGGCTCTTGTACCAGCGGTCTTTGCAATGTAGTTTTCGCGTGCCTTCACCAGCATCTGCAGCCGGTTGTGTCCGCCCTGCTCCTTCACCTTAGGATAGGGTGCATGGATGGCTTGCAGCAGTGGCTTTTCTGTATCATTGTTGAGGAACATGCCCGGATAGTCTTCCAGGTCTGCTTCGGTGATTACCATCTTCTTGCCGTCCTCCAGGTCCACCAGCAGCGGCAGGATATTCAGGCGCTTGCTGTTGATTTTTGTAATCGGTTCGTTCACGTAAGTGGTCTCGAAGGAGTTGAAAAACTGTCCCTCAAGCGTTGCGGCCGTGCTGTTTGCAAAGTTGGCGAATGTCTTGTAGTCCTTTGTGAAAAGAAAGGCAGCCTGTTCCTTCTCGATACAGATGGAATCCTTCATCCTGGTGGTGAAGCGATAGGCCACGCCGTCGTCGTATGCACGGAACACCAGCCCATAGTTTCCCTTGAAGTCGAGGCATAACTCGTTGTAATGGTCCTTCACCTCCTTCTTCTTGTAGAAGGGTGAGGGGATGGTCTCGTCTGCAGTACTATGTTTGGATTTTGCCACCTTAGGATTTGCTCCCAGCACCCTGCCGTCGGTCAGGGTCAGGGACAAGGTGGTGTTCATCACCTCTGTTCCCCCTTGTGTGAGGGAGAAATGGATGTTGTTGTCCAGCGTCACCTCCACCTGAACCTTTTGGTCGGGAGACTGAAGCTGGAAGCGCTTCTCTGCCATTAATGGCAATGCGCACAAGCCGCACAGGGCAGCAGCGATAATTTTCTTCATACGCTTATAAAATGTTTTTTAGAGTGGTATTCGTACGGGGTTGTCATAGTCTTCGTTCTGCCCAATCGCTCCGGTCCAGATTGCGATAGCCCACAGCTTCGGCTATATGGGTGAGCCCCACCCTCTCGCATCCTTCCAGGTCGGCAATGGTGCGGGCCACCTTGAGAATGCGGCTATAGGCGCGGGCTGAGAGGGAGAGCCGCTCCATGGCTTTGCGCAGCATGTCCAGCGAAGCTGCATCCGGTTCGGCATACTGCTGTATCATGCGCTCTGTCATTTGCGCATTACAGTGGATATGCTTGTGTGCCCTGTAGCGCTCCTCCTGTATCTTGCGTGCTGCTATCACGCGTTCACGAATGACGGCACTGGGTTCTCCGCGCTTGGATTCGGAGATGGAGGAGAATGGGAGGGGATTTATCTGAATCTGTAGGTCCAGGCGATCCATCAATGGGCCTGATATGCGATTAATGTATCGCGAAATCTGGCCGGGAGTGCACAGACAGTTGTGTGTGGGGTCACCGAAATACCCGCAGGGACAGGGGTTCATTGAGGCCACAAACATGAATGAACAAGGATAGTTGATACTATACTTGACACGGTTGATGGTGATGGCCCGGTCTTCGAGCGGCTGGCGCAGCACTTCCAATGCGGAACGCTGGAACTCAGGGAGTTCGTCGCAAAAAAGCACACCATTGTGGGCCAGGGATATTTCGCCTGGCTGCGGATTGCTGCCACCGCCCACAAGTGCCACTTGGGAGATGGTGTGATGAGGGCTTCGAAACGGACGTTGGGCGATAAGGGCCACGTCGGAGGGCAGACGTCCGGCGATGGAATGTATCTGGGTGGTTTCGAGGCTTTCGCTGAGCGAAAGAGGTGGGAGGATACTGGGCAGACGCTTTGCCAGCATGCTCTTCCCGCTTCCTGGCGGGCCAATCATGATGAGATTGTGTCCGCCGGCAGCTGCAATCTCCAGGGCACGCTTGGCCAGCTCCTGTCCTTTCACATCGGCATAGTCGAGCTCAAAGTTGGTTTGCCGGGCATAAAAATCGGCCCGTGTGTCCAGTATGGTAGGTTCCATCAGGCTGTGTCCGTTGATGTGGTTGACCACCTGGCTTATGTGGCTGACACCAAACACCTTGAGATTGTTCACCACAGCGGCCTCACGCACGTTCTTCTCGGGCACGAAAAGGCCTTCGTAACCCATCTTGCGTGCTTGGATGGCAATGGGCAGGGCACCACGTACGGGCACAATTGACCCGTCGAGGCTCAGTTCGCCCACCATCATGAATCTGCCGAGCGCCTCTGCATCTACCTTTTGCTGAGTGGCCATAATGCCGATTGCCATGGGCAGGTCAAAGGCCGAGCCTTCCTTACGAATGTCGGCTGGAGCCAGATTGATGGTAATCTGCTGGGTGGGCATGTTGTAGCCGCTGTTTTCCAACGCAGCCATAATGCGCTCATGGCTCTCCTTTACGGCATTGTCGGGCAGCCCCACCATCACGAACCGTACACCGCGGGACGAATTTACTTCGATGGTCACCGGGATGGTTTGCATGCCCTGGACGGAGGCGCTGAACACTTTGACTAGCATAGTATGTAAGATGTTTTTGAAGGTTTCTGTGGATTGCACTCACTCTTTCTTCTTCTCCCGCAGGTCCTTTGCCTTCGGCTCTATGTCGGCCGACCAGTCGGTGCCTTCTGCGATGATGTGTCCGTTACTGTCCACTAATATATAATATGGTAGGTCCTTGATTCCCCACTGACGTACCAGTGTGCTGTTCCAGCACTTGAAATCGCAATAGCTGGGATAGTCTATCGAGTCTTTCGATTCGATGTTCTTTAGCTGGTTTTCGTCCACATCCAGCGAATAACTGATGGGCAGCACCTTGCGCTGGCTTTCCTTGCGCAATTTGCGTGCCTGGTATAATGCAGACAGTGAGCCGTTGCGCCACGATGCCCAGAACACGAAGAGCAAGGTGGAGTCCTTGCAGCCGTTCCTGGTGAGCACACGGCTCTTGATGACATGAATGCTGTCGTCGGGATTCAGCCTCACCCCTCTTGTCTTCAGCTTGAAATCAGGCAGTGTGGCATCTTTCTGGATAATGCCTTTCGACCTTACGTCTTGGGCCAGATTGGAAAGCAGTATTTCGCCAGGGCATGCTCTGCACAGGCTGTCATACACCTCTTTTGTCTCCTTGGCGTCGGCCGATGGCGACAGCAGATAGTACTTGCAGAAAAGGAAACGACTCACGGCTGAGGTGGGATGCTCGAGCATGTATTGTCGGGCCAGCTGGGTTTCTTCCTGTTGAGGCAGCTGACGGGCCTCCTTTCTGAACTTGGTATAGAGTTCATTATCCTTTGTCCCCTTCACCTCCACATCGCTCAGGCTTCTGGCATCACCCTTTACTTTCACCTGTTTCCCTTCCTGGCCGAAGATGACCAGCTCGGAGAAGTTGGGATAAAGGATGTGATAGGTGGCCTCGCCCGTAAGCGATGCTGTGTAGTCAAAAGCCCCATCCACCAGACGGAGGGTGTCGAGGCGGTCCATGCCGCCGTCGGGGCTGTAGATATAGAACTCACCCTGCTCCAGGTGGTCGAAATTTCCGCGGATACGAAACTGTCCCGCATTATTTCCACAACCGAGCAGGGTGAGAATTGCTGATATATATAACAGCGTTTGCTTCACTTACTTCACAAGTTCTTTAATGGTGCTTGCGTAGTTGGCAAATTCCAGATCCTTTGCTGCACGTGTAGCCAGGGTGGCATCCTGCTGGATGGCACTCTTCAGGTTGGTGGCCAGTGCGTTGGCATCACCCGTGCGGGCTGCAAGGATAGCCTTCAGATAGCTGGTGGTAGCATCAGCCTTCTTGATGGCGTTCAGCGTGTTCTTGGCACTGCTGTAGTCCTTGGCCAGAATCTGTGCCAGGGCGGCAGCATTGCTAGTGGCACCCTTCATGTTGGCAGCTGCCTGGGTATAGTTGCCCTTGGCGATATTGAGGGCACCCATCACCTCGTTGAAGGTGTTGGCACCGGAACCGGCAGCCAAATAGGTCTCGGCAGCGTTCACGTCGCCGCTCTTGATGGCCATCAGACCCAGGTTGGTGTTAACCTCGCTGGCGCTCTTGTTGATGCTTCTGGCCTTCTCGAGATACTGCTTTGCAGTAGCCAGGTCGCCGTTGGCAATGGCCAACTGGGCCAGGTTGTTGACAGCACGGTAGTCGCTGGGATACTGCTTGGTGAGCGTGTTGTACCAGTCTTTCTTGGTATTCTCGTCGGTCACCAGCTTGTTGGCACCGTACACGAGTTCCTCTACGCTCAGCTTAGAGGGATCCTGCTTGTACTGAGCAAGAATCTGCTCGTCGCTGCGACCAATCACGTCATAGTTTACAATCAGGCGGGCACGACGCAACTCGGGCAGGATGCCTTCCTTGATGTCGGTGTATACCTCGCTCATGTTACTGATTTGCTGCTCACGCTCCTCGGGATCCTGATACATAGACAGCACGCGCAGGATGACATCCTTGTCCTGAAGGTTGCTCTGTGAAACCAGCTGCTGGAAGCCTTCCCAGTCCTCAGCAGTGAACTTGGTGTCAACTTCAGCCTGCATCTTAATCTTCTTCAGCTCCTTCTTCATGTAGTCGGCGCTCACGTTCTGACGCTTCTCGGCCAGTTGCTCATTGAAGGAATACTTACCGTCGGGGCTGGCGTATGCGCTCACTTCGATGCCCTGCAGTGCACGGCTCTCCTTGTCATCATTGATTTCCTTCAGCACAGCCACCAGATCCTTGATGCCCACCTTCTGGAGCTCGCTGGTGCGCAAGGTAGCCACGTTGATGAGGAACTTGATGCTCTCCTCCTGCTTGTGGGCAATGATGCGCTGCCATGCATCGGGTGCTGTGGCGGGAGTAATGGCGCAACGGCTCAACAGCTGGCTGGTGGCAACCACGCCATAACCGATCTTCACTTCGGGAATCTTCACGGTCTTCTTGCCCTTCTTGGCCTCGAAGCGTGCATACAAGTCGCTGCTGAGCATAGCATCATCGTATGTGAAGTTGGTCTTCATCGTATACGTACCGCCTACCTTGTAGTTGATAGTGGTGCCGTTGCCTTCGACCTTCTCGCCCTGGAAGGTAGCACTCTGGCCTACAGCCTCACCACCCTCATACTTGAGCACGGGGATTACAGTGACAGTGGCCTTCTTCTTCATGTACTTGGTGGGGAAGGTACCATTGATGGTGGCAGGTACCTGCCCTCCTACAGCCTCCAGAGGAGTGGGGGTCACATTAAAATTCTCTGCACCGAGCTTACCAAGCTTGCTGCAGGATGACAAAGCCGATGCAGAGGCAACGGCCAGCATGAAAACTTGTGATTTTTTCATTTTTTGAAGAATATTTTTATGTTCACTTTATGCCTATTACTCCTAAATTTGGTGCAAAGTTACACATAATCTACCGAATAACATCCTGTTCTGCCTCTTTTTTTTTCAAAGTTCCTATAAAAAAACAGTGGTTTATCGTTTTTTCTTTGTAATTTTGCTTCATTCAAACAGTTTTTCTGCACAAATCCGTATTAAACTTAAGAATAGGACACAATGAAAACACTTTCCATCACAACCTCATTTGGCATGCTCGTGATGCTGGGCATGTTCTCGTGTACCAGCCAAGGCGGGGAGTCGCGTATCGGGCGTTATCCTGGCAATCCCGATGAGAATTTTGCTCCCAGAATGGAGGTGGACCACACCTACCGCAATATCGCGCTCCATCGGGCGGCATACCATTCCTCCTGTTACGACTATAACCTTACGGCACAACTGGTCACCGATGGCATCCTTCCTGAGAAGGGACAGGAGCCCGTCTGCCTGGTGGCCTCCACCCATTCTTCTGCCCTTCCAAAAAGAGAACGTGAATGGGCCATCGACGGAGGCGCATTCACCCGCAATGTTCTCATGGGAGACCATGTATGGCTGGAGTATCTCTGGCATGGGGGTATGAAACTGAAAGCCAATCGTATTCAAATTGTTTCCCGCGTAGCCTACAACCCCGAGGAGGCTGATGGTAGCTACCGGTTCCAGATTGAGGGAGAGGAACAACAGGTGCTGGGAGAAATGGAGGGCAGGAACTACCCTGGAGAGGCCTCGGGAAACAAGGTGCACAGCGATCCTAACAAGGTGACAGACAGCGTACTACTGCCCACCCGGAACATTGTGACAATGATAGACATGACCACCCCTTCGGACGGAATCAGCCAGCTGAAAGTGGACTTGCAGATGAAGGGTGCCGTTCATTGGACAGTGACGGAACTGCAGTTCTTTATGGACTCCCAGCCCGTGACCGATATTCTGCCTTCATCCGGGTTTACGAGCACATGGATGAGCGAGGGCGACACGGACGAATGGGTGTATGTGGATCTTGGAAGCAAGGCACAGTTTGACAAGGTCAGGATTCACTGGCTGTGGAAGGCACAAACGGGCCGCATAGAAACCTCCGATGATGCCCAGCACTGGCATACAGTGACTTCCCTGCCCGGAGGGGAATGCCTCACCGATGAGGTGGACTGTCGGGGCGAAGGGCGTTATGTGCGCGTCATGATGGACAAGGCGGACAACAGGCGTTTTGCAATGGCGGAACTGGAGGTGTGGGGAAAGGGCGGTCTCACCGCAGTGGCCACGGAAAAGCCTCAGCCCAAAGGCGCGCGTCATTGGCTCAATGGAGGTGAATGGAAACTGCAGAGAGCCTCGGAGGTGATGGCCCGAGGCGAAGAGATTGCCTCTGCCTCTTTTGATGCAACCGATTGGATTACAGCCACTGTTCCCGCCACCGTGCTAATGAGCTATGCCAACATCGGTGCGTTGCCCGACCCCAACTATGACGACAACATCTTCCAGATTTCCGAATCCTTCTTCAATAGCAATTTCTGGTATCGCAGAAGTTTTGTCGTTCCCGAACAGTTCCAGGGAAAACATGTGTTCCTCAATTTTGACGGTATCAACTGGAAGGCCGACATCTATCTCAATGGCAAAAAGATAGACCGCATAGAGGGTGCGTTCATGCGTGGACACACTGAGGTCACCGACCTCCTTACCGACGGGGAGAACGTGCTGGCCGTAGAGATTGTGAAGAACGCACATCCGGGTGCCGTGAAAGAGAAGTATCGCGAAGACACTGATTTCAACGGAGGACTCCTCGGCTACGACAATCCCACCTTCCATGCAACCATCGGGTGGGACTGGATATCTACCATCCGCGGCCGTGACATCGGTATCTGGAACGATGTATACTTGAGCACATCCGGTGCTGTGAGTCTCCGCGATCCGTTGGTGTGCTCCAACCTTCATTTGCCCGACACAACTGCCACACTGACACCACGGGTGATAGTCACCAATCATGAGCCGCATCCTGTGGAGGGCGTGCTCAAAGGATGGATAGATGACATCCATTTTGAGCAACCTATAAGGATGGAGGCCGATGAAACGCGTGAGGTGGTGTTCAGCCCCGACCTGTTTGCTATACTCAAGGAAGTGAGGCTGCCGCTCTGGTGGCCTGTGGGTTATGGCGCGCCCGTGCTGCACCCGTCAGGCTTTGAAATGGTCATCGACGGAAGCGTGAGCGACAGCATCCATTTCAGCACCGGTATCCGTGAGATGCAATACTGCGATGAGGCCACCCAACTGAAGCTCTACGTCAACGGCCGGCGTCTTGTCCCTCTGGGAGGAAACTGGGGATTCAGCGAGAATAACCTTTGTTATCGGGGACGGGAATACGACATAGCAGTGGGGTACCACAAGCAGATGCAATTCAATATGATACGCAACTGGGTGGGACAGACGGGCGATGAAGAATTCTATGAGGCATGTGACCGTCATGGTGTCATGGTGTGGCAGGACTTCTGGCTGGCCAACCCCTGTGACGGACCCGACCCGATGGACGAGGACATGTTCCTGTCCAATGCGCTCGACTATGTGAAACGCATCCGCAACCATCCCTGTATCGCCCTCTATTGTGGGCGCAATGAGGGTTATCCGCCTGCTACCATTGACAGCCGCCTGCGTAACTTCGTGGCACAGCAGCATCCGGGCATTACTTACATCAGCAGTTCGGCCGATGATGGTGTGAGCGGACATGGTCCCTATTGGGCTATTCCTGCCAGAGAATACTTTGAACGTCAGACGGGCAAACTGCATTCTGAGCGCGGCATGCCCAACGTGATGACATGGGAAGGGCTCTCGCGCACCTTGCGTCCGGAACACCTGTGGCCACAGGACAATGAATGGGGGCAGCACGACTATTGCATGAAAGGGGCGCAGAGAGGAGCCTCGTTCAACGAGATTGTCCGTACTGCTTTTGGAGAAATCAACGATGCAAGGACCTTTGCCACACTGGCGCAGTGGGTGAACTACGAGGGCTATCGGGCCATGTACGAATCGGGAAGTGCCGACCGCCTGGGTCTGCTCATTTGGATGAGCCATGCCTGCTGGCCCAGCATGACCTGGCAATGCTACGATTACTATTTCGAACCCACAGCTGCTTTCTTTGGCTGCAAGAAGGCTTGCGAACCCCTTCACATTCAGTGGAACGCGCTTTCCGGCAACGTGGAGGTAGTAAATCGAAGCGCGGGATTGCAGCAGGCGCTCACCGCTTCCTGTCGCATTATGGACCTGAAGGGAAATACCTTGTCATCGTCCTCAAGGAAGCTTTCCTGCAACGAAGATTCCACGGTTGTCTGCCAGCAGGTGGAATTTCCGGAAGACAGCACCAGGGTATATGTGGTGAAACTGGAATTGAGGGAGGCCGAAGAGGGGGCACTCCTCTCGGAGAACACCTATGTCCAGCCTGCATCCGATGGCAGCAGGCTGCAACTTCTGCAACTCCCGCAGGTGGGCTTGAGCACTTCCTGTAGCATGTACCCCAATCATCTCACCCTCCGTATCCAGAATCCCTCCGACATCCCTGTCTTCATGATAAGGCTTTGCCTGAGAGCAAAGGATGAGGAACAGGTGCTCCCCGTAACCTATAGCGACAACTATTTCCATCTCATGCCTGATGAGGAGAAAACTGTGATTGTGGAATGGAACGAATCAGACACACGTGGCCTGCCCGTCAGCGTGTCCCTTTCAGCCCTCAATGTGCAGGAAACCATTCTCCCATAGATGTGTATTAGCCCCCCTCCTTCCCTCCTCTGTCTTACTCATGGAGGAGAGGAGGAGAGGGCGCGTATATTAATATATTGTATTGCGCGCGTGAGGTGTCAGGATTCCGGGAAGGTGTGGCTGTCGGATTAGGAGGTATATTGCCCCTTTGCTCTGTTTCTGTCCTTGATGATGGCTGCAAAGTTGTCTATGGCCCATTGCACCATCGGACGGCAAGCCTCCATAAAGGAGCGTGCGCGGGGTGTGAGCGTGTATTCTGTTCGGGGAGGTACCTCGGCATAGATGGTGCGCACCACAAAACCGTCGGCCTCCAGATTTCTCAGTGTCGTGGTCAGTATCTTCTGTGAAATATCGGGGATGGCCTTGCGCAATTCGGAGAATCGCATGGGAGCAGGTTGGTTTGTCAGCTGGTGCATCAGCAGAAGTGACCATTTATCACCTACGCGCGACAAGATGTTCCGCACGGGACAATCCGGGAACACTATTTCTTTCAACATCGTATGACAGTGCTTTTCCATGTTATAATAACGGGAAGGACCTTTGGAATATTGTCCTTCCCGACTATTATTTCAGGGATATTCTGCATTTGCAGGGGGTTATTGTTCCACCACACCGTCGGTCAACGTGTACTGTTCGAGAGAACCAGCTTTTCCCTGAATGCAAATATACACGAGGGGCTCGTTGCCCGTACACCTGGTGTTTCGGCTCACCGAGGGGGCTATCCTCACAATACTTCCCGAGGAGACGGCTTTTTCCTTTCCGTCGAGGATGAAAACGCCTGTGCCGCTCAGTACTACATACACCTCCTCGTTCTGTTTGTGGTGGTGGAAGAAGGGTACGGAGGAACCTGGGGCCAGGGTGCCCACTGACAATTCCATGGACGTGGTTCCCAGAATGTCCTTCACAAATGCTTTGCCTTCGAATGAAGACAGGTCTCCCACTGTGGCAATGCTATAGCCATCTGTCGATTGTTGTAGTTCCAGCTTGTTCATTTTTTTGATGTGTTTTGGAGTTTGACGCTGCAAAATTACATCTTTCTACTGGATGCCACAAGAGGGGACATGTAGGATAGTAAGTTACCTGTAGGAAACCATCGCTGATTGTCAGTTGGTTCTAAAACCAAGATTTATGGTTTGTTATCATATCATCAGGTCTATTACCGTGGGAGTGAGCAGGGCTGTGAGAATGCCGTTGAGTGTGAGTCCCAGACTGGCGTATGCTCCTACAAACTGGTCGCGGTCCATGGCTGCAGAAGTGCCGAGTGCATGGGAGGCGGCTCCCATAGAGAGGCCCAAGGCCATGGGATTGTTTACATGCCCCACAGAGAGTGTCTTGAACCCGATGATGGCACCGATAAGCCCTGTTATCACCACGATGGCAGCAGTGAGTGAGGGGATTCCGCCCAGCACCTGCGTTACCTCCATGGCTATCGGGGTGGTCACCGACTTGCTTGCCAGCGACATCAACACGGCATCGGATGCTCCCAAAACCTTGGCAATGACCACTACACTTACAATACCAGCGATGCAGCCCATCATCTGAGAGGCCAATATTGGCAGAAACTGGCGCTTGATGGATGAGAGCTGGAGGTAAAGTGGTACGCCAAGGGCTACCACTGCAGGCTTCAGCCAGAAGTCTATCATCTTGGCTCCTTCATGATAGGTTTCGTAGGGGATGTCCATAGCCAGTAGAAATACTACAATTACCGCTATGGCCACCAATATGGGGTTGAAAAGCACCCAGCCAAGACGGCGCTGTATGACCTTGGCTGCATAAAACACACCAAACGTGAGTGCGAGCATGAAATATTCGTTGCAGAAAATAGTTTTCATATTTCGATCATTGTGGGTTTATATTGTCCGCATCCGTCCTTACTGTTTCTTGGGATGCATTTTTTTTCGCACTTTGTGTTCTCCCTTGCTCACTACCTGATGTGTGTGGCCTGTGATGAGGAGGACAATGATGGTGCTGAGGAGTGTGGCCAGAGCGATGGGCACAATCTCTGCCTTTATCAGGTCGAAATAGAGCATGAGTGCCACACCGGGCGGCACAAAGAAGAAACCTAGATTGGCTATGAGGAAATCCGTTAGTCCACGCACCCATTCCAACTTTACTACCTTCACTTTCAACAACAGGGTGAGGATAAGCATACCGATGATGCTTGCTGGCAGTTTAACGCCCGTGGCGCTGACGATAATCTCACCAAGAGCCAGGCATCCGAAAAGAATGAAACATTGTCTTACCATATTATCCTGGATATTACATTTGCTTTCGGGCTGCAAAGTTAGCAAATAATTGGCATAGCACGCCTCTTTTTTTCTGTTATTTCATGATCAGGCTCTTTTTTTATGAATTAAGTGTCCTTTTTTTTACTCTTTGTCCAGGACAATGATGCGCAGACGGTCGCGAAGGTGCCAAAAAACCTTTCCATAGCCCCCTTGAGAATCGCTCAGGAGAAGCACGGTGGGCCGGCCATCCAAAAGCGTGGGGCCAAGACACATGCCTTCGTAGTTGGCAAAACGTGTGTTGAAAAGCGTGAATCTGGAAGAACATACATGGAGCAGCCGCTTGGAGCCTGTGGACGGGTCGAAGAGGAACAGCTTGCACCAGCATCTGCTGCCCGCATAGCGACGCGCAATGCGAGCTTCGCGCTCAAGCACCAGAAGACGGCCGTTCCCGAAGGGAGCCAGAGCCACCACTCCGTGATAATAGTCACGACCCGTAGGGACCGATTGTGGGGCATCCAGACGGTATGGGTACTCATGCTCCGGCTGGAGACTGAGGGAGAAGGACTGCATCCTCAGTCGCAACGGCTCATCGCCCCGAAGCGGACTCTCCGTAACCGTCCAAAAAAGCCGGGTGAAAGGGTCGTAGGTCAGTGCTTCGAATCCGCGGTTTGTCTGGATGTGGTGAATGTCCATACTGGACGGCACTTGCAACTCATATCCGGTGAGCGACCCATCAAGCCGATGCTCCAGTATGCGCTGGTCGGCCTCTCCACTCACAAAAAATGACTGGCGCGGCTCACACCAGGCAATGCCTTCCGCATCGCGGTCGATAGGGTAGGGGGTACCCTTCCAGCCCAGGCTCTCCATCTCCAACAGCCGGCCACTGGAAGGGTCGACATGAATGTTCCAAAGATAGAAGCCCGCCTGCTCCTCCTGATCAGAAACCACGGCATAGCATCCGTCACCCAGCGGTGTGATACCACTGTAGTTAGCAGCGGGGATGTGCCATTTCCTGCATTTGTAAGTGGCTGTGTGGGCATGGGCCGACAGCAGTGCCGACAGCAACAGAAGAAGCAGAGAAGCAATACGGTTCATTACTCGTTGGGTACCAGTTTATAGAGTTTGTCGTTATATCGGATTTTACGGTCGAGAGGAATGCTCACATGCTGGCCCTGAAGCGCTGTTTCCACGGGCAGGAGGTCGAAACGTATCTCTGACACATCCGACTCCAGGGCACCCGTAGTGGGGCCTGTGACCAGAATGCGGTCGCCCACACTAAGGGGAGATGCCTCAATCTTGAATTCGGCCACCTTGAGGCGACTGTAGTATTTGACGCCACGTCCCACATACACCTTCTTCTGAGTGGCCTTGCTGCCATGACAATCGTTCCATTCGCCAAGGAGCTGCCCCTGATAGTATCCATCCCAGAAACCACGGTTGAACACCTCTGAAAGGCGGGCATCCCATTCGTCCTTGCGGTCCTCAGTGAAGGTACCGTCGAGCACAGCACGAATGGCCTCATCATAGCATCTCACCACATGGTCCACATATTCGGCGCCACGGGCACGCCCTTCTATCTTGAACACACGCACGCCCGCGTCCATCATACGGTCGATGAATCGTATGGTCTTGAGGTCCTTGGGCGACATGATGTATTTGTTGTCAATGTCCAGCTCGGTGCCAGTCTCACGGTCACGCACTGTATAGGTGCGCCTGCACAGCTGCATGCATTCACCTCTGTTGGCACTCCGGCCCGTATTGTCAAGACTCAGATAGCACTTGCCGCTCACTGCCATGCACAAAGCCCCATGGCAGAACATCTCTATGCGGATGGGATTCCCGCCAGGACCACATATATGCTGCTCCTCTATCTGACGGTGGATGGCTGCCACCTGCTCCATATTGAGTTCACGTGCCAGCACCACCACATCGGCAAACTGGGCATAAAACATGAGGGCTTCTATATTACTGATGTTCAACTGCGTGCTCAGATGAACCTCCTGACCTATGGTGCGACAGTACTGCATCACGGCCACATCGCCTGCAATGACAGCCGATATGCCGGCCTCACGTGCGGCATCCAGAATGGACCGCATAAGCAAGAGGTCGTTGTCATAAATGATGGTATTGACAGTGAGATAGCTCTTCACCCCACACCGTTCACATTTCCTGGCTATGTGCCTGAGGTCGTCGATAGTGAAGGTGCTGGCCGAATGAGCACGCATATTGAGGTTCTCTATGCCGAAATAAATGCTGTCGGCACCGGCTCGAAGGGCTGCGGCCAAAGATTCAGGCGAGCCCACGGGAGCCATTATCTCAAATTGGGAACGAATAGGCTTCAATTCTGTGATATATTTTGGTTGTTAATAACAAGCGGACGCGTCTCCTCCATGATGGCAAACAACTGTTCGATTGTTTCAGCCCGCAGCATGCGGATACGTGTCTCACGGAAATTGGGTATACCCTTGAAGATGGGGCTGGCAGCCAGATGGCGCCTTACGTGGAGGATGCCGCGGTATTCTCCGGTACGCTCCACACTATTGATTACCTGCTGCTTGAGCACATCCAGCTTCCAGGCAGCCGACATCTCGGGGCTGGACGAAGGAAGGGGCAGGGCAGGACACGGTCTTCCCAGTTCCTGACATATCTCCCTGAATATCCACGGCCTGCCAAAGGTAGCACGTCCCACCATAATGGCATCCACTCCATAGCGTTCGAAGCACATTCTGGCTTTTTCCGCACTGTCTATGTCCCCGTTTCCGATGATGGGAATGTGCATGCGGGGATTGTTCTTCACCTCACCAATCAATGTCCAATCGGCTTCACCGGTGTACATCTGTGCACGAGTGCGGCCATGGATGGTGAGCGCCTGAATGCCACAGTCCTGCAGTTGCTCGGCCAGGTCTGTGATGATGCGGTGGTCATTGTCCCATCCCAAGCGGGTCTTCACCGTGACAGGTGTGTGAGGCAGAGCATCCACCACAGCACGCGTGATAGCCAGCATTTGGGGTACATTCTGCAACATGCCCGCACCTGCTCCCTTGCCAGCCACCTTCTTCACGGGACAGCCGAAATTGAGGTCGAGCACATCAGGATGGGCCTGACTGTCCACAATCATAGCAGCCTCTCGCATGGCATCCACGTCGCGGCCATAAATCTGGATGGCCACAGGCCGCTCGTCGTCGCTCACCTGCAGCTTGGCCAAACTCTTGCCTACCATGCGGATGAGTGCATCGCTCGACACAAACTCGGAATACACCATGGCCGCACCCATCTGCCGGCACAGCAGACGGAAACCTATGTCCGTGACATCCTCCATCGGGGCCAGCAACACGGGCTGAGGCCCCAGGTCAATGTTTCCTATCTTCACGCCTGAACGGTTTCATTTGCTAGCTGCCCTTGGCCTTGAAAGCCAATGCATACAGTTTCATTTGCTTCACCATGGCCAACAGACCATTGCTGCGCGTGGGAGAGAGATGATCCTTTAGGCCAATACGTTCGATAAAGTAGAGATCGGCATCCAGTATCTCCTGCGGTGTGTGGTCGGAAAGCACGCGAATCAGCAGCGCCACAATGCCTTTTACAATCAGCGCATCGCTCTCGGCTGTGAAATGGAGGCGATGGTCCACCAGGTCGGCCTGTAACCACACACGGCTCTGACAACCATCAATAAGGTTCTGCTCTGTCTTGTATTTCTCGTCTAGAGGCTGCTGACTGCTGCCCAGGTCGATGAGCAGCTGGTAGCGATCCATCCAATCATCGAAATCAGAAAACTCTTCGATGATTTCGTCCTGTATTTCATTAATTGTACTCATTGTGCATTGTCGTTATAGAGAAGTTGAAGAATGCTTTGCCCCACGGCCTCCAGCACGTTGGGGTCGATGTTCTCAGGTGTGTCGTTGACGGTGTGCCATGTGGGACCGAAGCTGCTGGGGCCGTCAGTGAAATGGGGCACGATGTCAAGACAAGGAATACGGGCCAGACGATTGACGTTCACATGGTCGTCCATCAGCCATGCACCTTCGGTGCGGGGAAAGAAGTGGCTGTAGCCAATCTGGGCGGCCAGTTGCCACAGCATGTCCACCACAGGACCCGCAAACTCCTTGGAAACCATCTCCTGGGCAAAGGTGCAGCCACGCCCACCCACCATGTCCATGAGAATGCCGTAGCGTGCCATGTAGCCTTCTTCACGTGCCTTCTGGGCCCACATCCTGGAACCCAGACACCATGTATCGTCACTGTCGTATTCGTCCTCAGCCCATCGGGGTGTACCCATATCCTCGGCATCAAAGCACACAAAGTCGATACCTGTCCGGATGGGCTGCTGCTGCATCAAGCGTGCCATTTCCAGCATCACGGCCACCCCACTGGCTCCGTCGTTGGCTGCCGGCACGGGCGTGCGGTGGTTTGCTTCTTCAGGGTCATTATCGGCCCATGGACGACTGTCCCAATGGGCACAGATGAGCAGACGGTCAGGATTCTCCACATTGAGGCTGGCTATGATGTTGGTGGCTTTTATTGCAGATCCGTCATAGAGCGTCACGTTGCCCTGCTGGAGCCTCACCTGGGCACCGTACTGCCGGAACTTGTCCACGATATACTCCATACATTGCTGATGGGCCTCGCTGCCTGTGACACGTGGCCCGAAGTGACATTGCGTCCTGATGCTGGCCATGGCACTGTCAGCCACAAAACGGGGACAGGGTGCCAGCGCGATGGTGTCTGTCCGCTTGACAGCCTGCTGCGTGCGGCCCTTGCAGCCTGCTGCCAGCACCATCACCAAGCATCCACACAGAACATAGATTATACTTTTCTTCATAGGCTTTTTATCATTGATTACTGTTTGTTGGTTATACACTATAAGGCGACTGTGTACTACCGTGCTGTACGGCATCCATCACCCGGAGAAAATTACCGCCCCACAGCAGGCGCAAGTCATCCTCTCCATATCGTTCGGCCAACAGTCTGCGGGTGACATTGATAAGCTCCGAGGCAGAAGCTACTCCCCTGACGCCACCATCACCGTCGAAATCGGTGCCAATGCCGACATGCTCAATACCCATTACCTTTACAAAGTGATTGATATGAGCCACAACATCGCGTATGGTTGCCTCTCCACTGGTGCGCAGAAATCCGTTGTAGAAGGTCACCTGTGCCACTCCATCCTTTTGGGCAAGCGCTCTCAGCTGGTCATCAGTAAGATTGCGCGGATGATTACACAGGCACCGGCTGCTACTGTGGCTGCACACGATAGGAACGCGGCTTATATGGAGTGCGTCATAGAAACTGTCTTCAGCCGCATGGCTCATGTCCACCATCATGCCCAACTGGTTCATCCGCTCAATCACCTGCTGCCCGAAGGCACTCACACCCCCATGTTCAGATTTCCCCCTGGCCGAGTCACAGATATCATTGTCGCCGTTGTGGCATAAGGTCATGTACACCACATCCCTTTGCCTGAAATGAGAGATCAGGCCCAGGTCGTTCCCAATGGCATATCCGTTCTCAATACCCTTGAAGATACTGTGGAGTCCCAGTCGCTTGTTGGCCATGGCCATGGCTGGCGTGGCCGCAGGTGCCAGGGTGGGGCAGGCCTCCACCATACTGTCAATCTGGTCAAGGATATAATCGGTGTGAAGGCGTACCTGCTCATACGCCTTGGCATTGCGCTCGCCCTGGGGCAGATAGGCTACCATAACAGTGGCATCCAGACGTCCTTCGTCCATCTTGTGGGCATCCACCAGCGCTATGTCGGTACGGCTGGAAATGAGCCTGGCAGGTGAGAGGCTTTCCTGCTGTGCCTTGTCCAAACACATAGGCGTATCGCAATGGCTGTCGAGCGTAAGGATGTGCTCATGCACCTGACGGGCCTGGGCAAAGGAGCGGGCTTCGTCCACCAGCCATCTGAAGAGGGATATCATGCTGGTGTCACCCTGAAGAATAAAGCATTCGGGATGCCATTGTACGCCCAGAACACTCTTGTAGCAAGTGCTCTCCACAGCCTCTGTCACTCCGTCATCAGCTGTGGCACACGGGCGCAACAGGGGGCCAAAGGTTCTGACAGCCTGATGGTGGAACGAGTTGACGGCTATCCTTTCCTGCCCCTCCATGATGTGCTGGAGCAGGCTGCCCTCCGTTATCTGCACATGATGTGAAGCCACGTGGCGGGGCATTTGCTGGCTGTGCTTGATAAGCGAAGGACCGTCATACTGGCTGCCAAGGTCCTGCCATACGGTACCACCCAGTGCACATGCCAGCACCTGTATGCCACGGCAGATGCCAAGGATGGGGACCTGACGGTCGTAAGCCATACGGGTGAGCAGCAGTTCCGGCATGTCTCGCTCGGGACACACACCTCCCAAGCCCGGCACGGGCTGTTCGCCCAGCAGGAGGGGATTGAGGTCACCTCCCCCCGACAGCAGGATTCCATCCAAACGGTCAAGCAGGTTTGTCATAGCATGCTCGTCGCTGAAGGGAGGCACCACCACGGGTATGCCACCCGCTTCCACCACCGATCGATAGTATCCCTCGCCCAGTTCGCAGCCTTTTTCCCCATAGTTGCCTGTGATGCCAATCAGGGGCTTTCGCTGACAAACAGGCGGCCGACCCACGGCCTGATTGTACTGTTCTGTCCAGGGAGCCTTGTTCATGCGTCCTCCGTTTCGTCGAGCGAGATGGGCTTGCTCTCCTCCCGCTGTTGTCCGATGGGTACTTCCTTCTTGATGCTCTGCTTCAGCGAGATGAGGGTTTCGGTGGCAATGACACCAGGTATCTCCTGCAATCGGTTGTTGAGCAGCTCCATCAGGTGGGCGTTGTCGCGAGCATATAACTTGATGAGCATGGTGTAGGGTCCGGTGGTGAAATGGCATTCCACGATTTCGGGTATCTTGCAGAACTCCTTCACCACAGTCTTGTACATGGAGCCCCTTTCCAGCGTGATGCCCACATAGGTACATGTGTTGTAGCCCAGGCTCACAGGATTCACGTGGTAGCCCGACCCGACAATCACTCCCATATCGATGAGGCGCTGCACGCGCTGGTGGATAGCGGCTCTGCTCACGCCACATTCCTGCGCCACATCCTTGAATGGGATTCTGGCATTGCAGGAAATGATTTCTAGTATCTTCTTGTCCAAATTGTCAATCTTTTCCATTGTAGAAAGCATGTGTTTTGTGTAAAAAAGCAAGCAAAAATAGACAATTTATTTCAAATATCACCCAAAATTGCAATAAAAAAGACACCAAAACCGAAATTTGGTGTCTTTTTGTTCGAATTACGAAGAAAAATCACATTATTTCTCTATGCTCAGCAATTCTACAGTGAACACCAGTGTGGAGAACGGCGGAATCTTTCCCTGTTCCCTGTCACCATAGGCCAGCTGCTGAGGCACGTAGAGCTCCCACTTGCTTCCTACAGGCATCATGCACAGCGCCTCGGTCCATCCCTTAATCACCTGGTTGCAGGGGAAGGTTACGGGCTTGCCATGCTTGAAGCTACTGTCAAACACCGTGCCGTCGATGAGCCGTCCTTCATAGTTCACCTTCACCTTTTGTGTGGGCTGTGGCTTTTCACCCGTTCCCATGGTGATGACCTTGTACTGCAGACCGGAGGGTGTGGTCTGTACGCTGTCCTTCTTGGCATTGAGCTTGAGGAATTCCTCACCGGCCAGACGGTTGGCACCATACTTCTTCTCCATCTTCACATTGTGGTAGTAGTCCATCTGCTTTCTTACAAGTTTCTGGGTACTGTCCATGGTGATGTACATGTTGGCCTGCATGATGCCGTCCTTGAAGCCGTCCACGAAACGCTGCTTCACCAGCACCTGTACCGAGTCGTCAATCTGCCTGTTGGCAGCCGGCAGTATCTGGTTTTCCAACTGCGCCCTTATCTCTATGCCAGCCAATCGTGCCTTTTCCTTCTTGTCGGTCTCGGTGAGGGCCATCTGTTCAAAGCCCTTCATGAAGTCGTCCATGTAGGTGGTGTCAATGCCCATCCGCTGCGACAAATATAACTTCAGACCCTGGGTGTTGGCCTTTCCATAGGCATAGCTGAATGTGTCCACACTCACGGTATCCACCTTCACCTGCTCAACGGCCTTTCCCTTCTTCTTGGAAGTCTTCTTGCCGGCGGCCTGTGCGGTGATGCACAGGCCTGCCAGCAGAGCGAAGCATAGTATGCTGATACGCTTCATTGCTGCGGGATTACTTTTCGATGCTGATGAGCTCAATCTTGAAAATCAAGCATGAGAAAGGCTTGATGAGGCCGGCTTCGCGGTCGGCGTATGCCTGGTCCTGAGGAATATAAACCTTCCAGGTGGAACCTACGGGCATGTGGGTGAGTGCGTTGGTCCATCCGGGGATTACCTGGTTGCAGCGGAAGGTAGTGGGTTCGCCACGCTTGTAGGTGCTGTCGAAGATGCTGTCGTTGATGAGTTTGCCCTCATAGTTCACTTTCACGCGGCTGGTGTCGGCGGGAATCTCGCCCTTACCCTCGGTGATTACCTCATAGTATACACCGTTGTCCAGTTTCTGGATGCCTTCCTTCTTGGCAATCTTGGCCATGTATTCCTCACAGGCCTTCTTGTTGTCACCATACACCTTTTCCATGTGCTGGCTCTTTACGACCTGCATCTTGGCCTGTGCCATCTGTCCGGCTTCCTCGGTGGTCATGAGGCCGTCCTTCTCCAGCGTACCTGCCACGAATCCGGCCATGAAGTTCTTGTGGCTGATGGTCTGGGTGCTGTCCTCGCCGAACAGTTCGTTATTGATGCCCTTCTCCATCTGCAGTATCTGCTGGCCAATCTGCACACCGGCATAGTAGGCTGCGGTCTTCTTGTCATCGCCGGCGCTGGCACCGTCGTTCAGGCCCTTTACAAACTCGTTGATATAGGCCGTGTCCACACCCATGCGCTGTACCAGGTACTGCTTCAGGCCCTGTGTCTGTGCCATACCAATGGCATAGCTCAGGGAGTCTACATCATTCTTCATGTCGGCCTTGGGAGTGCTGTTTCCGCAGGCAGACATCAGGGCTGCCAGAGCGGCAGCAAAGATAAAACCAAACTTCTTCATTGTAACTTTTTGTTTAGATAATTGATTGTTTATAATACATTTAATAGTTCTATGTCAAAAACCAGGGTGCTGTAGGGAGGTATGCTGGATCCTGCACCGCGCTCTCCGTAGCCCAGCAGATAGGGGATGTACAGACGGTGCTTTCCGCCCTCCTTCATCAACTGCACGCCTTCAGTCCATCCGGCAATCACCTGGTTGAGTCCGAACACGGCAGGTTCACCGCGCTTGTAGCTGCTATCGAAGACTGTGCCGTCGATGAGCTTTCCCTCATAGTGGCAGCGCACCTGGTCGGTGGCCTTGGGACTCTTGCCGCTTCCCTCGGTGAGTACCTCATACTGGAGTCCACTCTTGGTGGTCACCACACCTTCACGCTTACCGTTCTCCTCCAGGAACGCCTTACCCTGGCTGATGGCCTTCTGGGCATTCTCCTTTTCCTTCTCTTGAAAATACTTGTTGAGCAGGGCCTGTGCATCGGCCGCACTCATGGCAGTGGAGCTGCCTTCCATCACGTCGCGGATACTCTGGGTGAAGTCGTCGATGCTGAACTCCTCAATGTTCATACTTTTGAGCTGATGACCGATTCCCAGCCCCAGTGCATAACTGATTTTATTCATAAATAAATATAATAATATATAATTCGGGCGCAAAATTAGTGCTTTTTATTTATTCCGTGCCTATACTTTTTGTTTTTTTTGCTATTTTTGCGCTAATTATACATAGTTACTATGAGAAAAGTGGTTGTTTTGACAGGAGCGGGCATCAGTGCCGAAAGCGGTATCAGCACTTTCCGCGACAATGGAGGACTGTGGGAGAAGTATGACATCCAAGAGGTGTGTACCCCCGAAGGATGGGCCAGAAACCCACAGCTAGTGACGGATTTTTACAACGAGAGGCGCATGCAGCTCATGGACACCCAGCCCAATCTGGCCCATCGGCTGGTGGCACAACTGGAGAAGCGGTTCAATGTGACGGTAATCACGCAAAATGTGGATGACCTGCACGAACGTGCCGGCAGTTCCCATGTACTGCATCTGCATGGCGAGCTGATGAAGGTGACAAGCAGCCGCCAGCCCAACAACCCCCGCTATGTGCGCACGCTCGATACCGGCCATCTGCAAGTGAAGATGGGCGACCTGGCAGCCGACGGCAGCCAGTTGCGTCCCTTCATCGTGTGGTTTGGTGAGGCTGTGCCCCTTATCGAGGAGGCCTGTGCCATCAGTTCAAAGGCCGATATCTACCTCATCATCGGTACAAGCCTCAACGTGTACCCTGCTGCAGGACTCACCAGCTTTGTACCCGACACATGCCCCATCTATCTCATCGACCCCAAACCCGTGAAATGGAACAGCAGCCATCGTTTCACCCAGATTGCAAAAGGAGCCTCTGCCGGCATGCAGGAACTCATGCAGATGCTGGAGGCAGAAACGGAATGACACATAACCAAACATACGAAGGACAATGGCAAACAATCTGAAGATAAGGTGCCGGAACACCCGGACTACCATCAACGTACCCCTGGGGAGTTCGCTCCACGAAGCCTATGACATAGCCGGCATCCACATGGACTACGGCCCTGTGGCCGCCATGGTCAACAACAAGGTGCAGGGACTCAATTACCGTCTGTATAACAACAAGGACGTGGAGTATCTCAGCCTCCTGTCGCAGGCAGGCATGAACACCTATGTGCGCACGCTTTTCCTTGTGCTCACCAAGGCAGTGGAAGACCTCTATCCCAATGGGCAGCTGCTCATCAGCGCAGCCCTGCCAGGCGGCCACTACTGCGAGCTCCGCACCGGCCGGCCTGTGACCTCATCAGACATTTCCTGCATCCGCAAGCGTATGAAGGAAATCATCCATTCGAACATGCCCATCCACCGTATCCAGTGCCCCATCGAGGAGGCGATAGAGGTGTTTCGCGAAAAGGGCATGACCAGCAAAGTGAAGCTGCTGGAGAGCCAGGACAACCTGTATACCAACTATTACAGGCTGGACAACACCATCGACTACATGTACGGTTGCCTGCTCACCCACACGGGACAGATTCACCTGTTCGACCTCATAGGCTTCTACGACGGCCTGCTCCTGCGCATTCCCGACCGAAAAAATCCCGGCCGCCTGGAGGAGATGACCGAGCAGACACAGGTGCTTGAGGTCATTCGCGAGCACCACCGCTGGCAAGAGATTCTGGGTGTACGCACCGTGGGCGACTTCAATGCCGTGGTGGCTGACGGACACTGCAGCGACCTGATAAACGTGAGCGAGGCACTACAGGACAAGAAGCTCAACAACATCGCCGACAACATTGCCAGCCGGCGTGCACGTCTGGTGCTCATCGCAGGCCCCAGCAGCAGCGGAAAAACCACCACCAGCAAGCGGCTGGCTATCCTGCTCATGGCCTGCGGATTGCGTACATTCACCATCAGTACCGACGACTACTTTGTGAACCGTGTGGACACGCCCCTCGACGAGAACGGCGAGTACGACTTTGAATGCATTCAGGCCGTGGACACCGACTTTTTCAACCTCCAGATGAATGCCCTGCTGCAAGGAGAGGAGGTAGAGCTGCCACGCTACGACTTCCAGACGGGCCGCCGTGTGTTTGAGGGCCGCAAGCTCCGCATCGGACCCGGCGACGTGATAATCCTGGAAGGCAACCATGCGCTCAATCCCATCCTTACCCACCAGATTCCCGACGACAAGAAATACCGCATCTTTGTGTCGGCGCTCACATCCATCCAACTCGATGACCACAACAGCATCCCCACATGTGACATACGCCTGTTGCGCCGCATTGTACGCGACTACCGCTACCGCGGGTTCTCAGCTCTTCAGACCATCCGCCGACTGCCCAGTGTCACGGCTGGCGAGGAAAAGTGGATTATCCCCTTCCAGGCGAATGCCGATGTCATATTCAACAGTGCCCTGCTCTACGAACTGGCCGTCATCAAGGACCAGGCCCTCACCATTCTGGAGCAGGTGAGCGAGCGAGAGGTGGAATATGCCGAAGCCAGCCGTCTGCGCAAGTTCCTTCATTATTTCCGCAGCATACCCGGCGACCAGGTGCCTCCCACCTCGTTGCTCCGAGAGTTTGCAGGCGGCAGTTCATTCAAATATTAGACCATGACCAGCGAAGATATTGCCAGCCGCCTGTCGGGCAGAGGGGTGAAGCCCACCGCCATGCGCATCCTGGTCTACAAGACGCTGATGGACTGCGTGCGTCCCGTCAGCCTCAGGGAAATCGACGACAAGATGGTGACTGCCGAGCGCAGTACCATCTTCCGCACACTCACCCTGCTCCTGCAGCAGGGGCTCATCCATGCCATAGAGGATGGCAGTGGGGCAGTACGCTACGAGGTGTGCCACGGCCACGACCATTGCAGCCTGGACGACCAGCACGCCCACTTCTTCTGCACCGTGTGCCAGCGCACCTTCTGCCTCCACGACGTGGGCATTCCGCATCCCATGGTTCCGGGTGGCTTTCATGTCACACAGGTCAACTATCTCCTCAAGGGGATATGTCCTGCCTGCTACAGGGAGATGTGACGCTGCAAGCCCGGATTCTGCCCTCCACAGAGGCCTAGCTCATTACCCTTCCCGGTCTTCACAACACGAAAAAACCGGTCGCCACGTCCCTTATGATGCAATATACCCTGATTGTGGTATTGTGGAGTGGAGGTTATCGTCGTAACTTTGCACCGTCAATCATCAATCAACAACAAAAAAAGTAAAGAATTATGGCAAGGATTTATTCAAGACTGACCGAGTTGGTGGGACACACCCCACTGGTAGAATTGCAGCGACTGGCTGCCAAGCATGGTGCAAAGGCTCAGGTGGTGGCCAAAGTGGAGTATTTCAATCCTGGCGGTAGCGTGAAAGACCGCATCGCGCTGAACATGATTGAAGAGGCGGAAAAACAGGGCATACTCAAGCATGGAAGCGTAATCATAGAACCCACCAGCGGCAACACGGGCGTAGGCCTGGCATGGGTGAGCCGTGTGAAAGGCTATGAAACCATCATCGTGATGCCCGAAACCATGAGTCGCGAACGCCAGAACCTGCTCAAGGCAGCGGGCGCACGACTGGTGCTCACCAGCGGAGCCCTGGGCATGAAGGGAGCCATTGCAGAAGCCAACCGGCTGAAGGAGGAGACCCCCGGAGCCGTAATCCTGGGCCAGTTTGTGAATCCTGCCAATCCCGATGCACACCAGCGTACCACAGGCGAGGAGATATGGGCAGACACCGATGGGGAAGTGGACGTGTTCGTGGCCGGTGTGGGCACAGGCGGAACAGTGACGGGTGTGGGCCGCGCCCTCAAGGCCCATCGTCCTGATATAAAGATTGTGGCCGTCCAGCCCGCAGGAAGCCCCGTACTCAACGGCGGCGCACCCGGTCCTCACAAGATACAGGGCATAGGTGCTGGCTTCGTACCAGAGACCTATGGTGGCGAAGTGGTAGATGAGATTATCTCCGTGCCTGATGATGAGGCCATCCGCACAGGTCGCGAACTGAGCCTCACGGAGGGTTTGCTGGTGGGCATCAGCAGCGGAGCAGCCGCATATGCCGCCCTGCAGCTGGCTCAAAGGCCCGAATATGCAGACAAGCGCATCGTGGTGTTACTGCCCGACACGGGCGAACGCTATCTGAGCACCCAACTCTATGCTTTTGAAGACTATCCACTGTAAGAGTGGGGTGTTCAAGGTCATCAAAAAGATGCAACCAATTGTCAAACCCTGAAAGGGTGACATAATTCCATATCCACTTCCTGCTCGGGCCATTCACAAATAACACTCCAGAAGGCGGGGAAATGGAAGCATGGCACCCCTTCAGGGCGTGGCTGCACAGAACGCCCTATCCTTCTTTCGCTGAACTGTTATCTCCTGAAGCTGATTTGTTAAAACACCATATTTCTTCTCAAAACCACACAATTCGGAGAATGTGATTAGGTTTTTTATTTCGACTGGCCTATAATTCGAGATTTTTATGTAAATTTGCACCACAAATCACTACATAATCTGAAAAAATGGCATTGAAAGCAGGTATAGTGGGACTTCCTAATGTGGGAAAGTCGACACTCTTCAACTGTCTGAGCAGCGCAAAGGCACAGGCAGCAAATTTTCCGTTTTGTACCATCGACGCCCAGTTGGGACAGGTGAGTGTGCCCGACGAGCGACTGACACGCCTGGCAGAAATTGTCCACCCCGGACGCATTGTGCCCGCTGTGTGTGACATAGTGGACATCGCAGGGCTGGTAAAGGGAGCCAGCAAGGGGGAAGGCCTTGGCAACCAGTTCCTGGCCAACATCCGTGAATGCGATGCCATCATCCACTTGCTCAGATGTTTCGATGACCCCAACATCGTACACGTAGATGGCAGTGTAGACCCCGTGCGAGACAAAGAAATCATTGACATGGAACTGCAACTCAAGGACCTGGAAACACTGGAAAACCGCATGAAACGCGTGGAGAAGGCCGCCAAGGTGGGAGGCGACAAGCAGGCGCGCACAGAACTGGACGTGATAGAAACCTACCAGAAAGTGCTCCTCGAAGGCAAGAGCGCACGCACAGTCACCTTTGAGACGGAAGAGGAGAAGACTGCCGCCAAAGGGCTGTTCCTGCTCACAGCCAAGCCCGTGCTCTATGTGTGCAATGTCGATGACACGTCGGCATCCACCGGCAACGCCTACACCCAGGCTGTAGCCAAGGCCATCGAAGGCGAGCATGCACAGATGCTCATCATCAGTGCCCAGACAGAAGCCGACATTGCAGAACTAGAGACCTACGAGGAGAAGCAGATGTTCCTGGAGGACATGGGACTCACAGAAAGCGGATGCAACCGCCTTATCAAGGCCATCTACAACCTCCTTACCCTGCAGACATTCATCACAGCCGGAGAAATGGAGGTGAAGGCATGGACCTTCCGAAAGGGATGGAAGGCCCCACAATGTGCAGGTGTCATCCACACCGATTTTGAGAAAGGCTTCATCAGGGCCGAAGTCATAAAGTATGACGACTACATCAAGTATGGTTCCGAGGCCGCTGTGCGCGAAGCCGGGAAGATGAGTGTGGAAGGTAAGGAGTACGAGGTGCAGGACGGCGACATCATGCACTTCAGGTTCAATGTATAAAGAAGAGGGAGGAGACAGCCATGGGTGAAATGCTCTCTATCATCTGGAACCCCGACGTGGTGGCCATCGACCTGGGTTTCATAGCCATCCGATGGTACTCGCTCTGCTGGGCGCTGGGATTGCTGGCCGTGTATATACTCATGCACAGGCTCTTCCGTCAGCAGCGTCTCAGCGAAGAGCAGTTCGAGCCGATGTTCATGTACTGCTTCATCGGTATTCTAGCCGGAGCGCGACTGGGACACTGCCTGTTCTATGAACCCGGTTATTTCCTGAATCATCCTGTGGAAATGCTCCTGCCCATTCGGGAGACAATGAACCCCGAACGGTGGACAGCATGGCTCACCTGGGTTCCTACAGGCAATCCTAAAACCCATTGGGCAGTCACCGGCTACGAGGGACTGGCCAGCCACGGAGGCACATTGGGTCTCATGGCCGCCCTTTGCCTCTATGCCCGTAAGGTGAAGCTCCCCCTGCTGCATGTGCTCGACAACGTGGGCATCGTCACCCCCGTGTGTGCCTTCGCCATCCGCATGGGCAACCTGATGAACAGCGAAATCATCGGCCGCCCCACCGATGTTCCCTGGGCTTTCATCTTCACACGTGTGGACATGCTCCCCCGTCACCCCGGACAACTCTATGAAGCACTGTGCTATGCAGCGTTCTTCTTCGTGGGATGGTGGCTCTACCGCCGCTTTCCCAAGCGTGTGGGCACAGGCTACTTCTTCGGCCTTTGCCTGCTGCTTATCTTCTCAAGCCGCATCCTCATTGAATATACAAAGGAAAACCAGGAAGCCTTTGAAAACGGCATGTTGCTCAACATGGGTCAGTTGCTCAGCATCCCCTTTGTGGTGCTTGGTGCATGGTGTGTGTGGAGAGGGGCCAAGAAAGCTGCATAGCACAGCCCCCGGACCACGTCTACACATGCTCCCTGCGCAGAGGATAATCGCCCCTTAGCCGCTCGAAAAGAGCTGGATTGCGCTTCAGGTTGTCACTGTCGCGCGTAGGGTCATAAAGCTGCAGGGCCAGTTCCCAGGGATTATCGGACGGATGGAACGAACGGGGAAGCGCCGGAGGGTCTATCTCGAATTCCATCCTCTGCCCCGTCCATTTGCACAAGGCCTCCAGTACCATGCGTGTGGCATTGGCCTTTCCGTCGGCACTGTAGCCCGCAATATGCGGAGTGCCCAGATACACCTTGCCGAGCAGGCTCTGACTTATGTATGGTTCATGCTCCCAGGTGTCGATGACAGCCTGCCGCAAGAGCCCCTCGTCCAGCGCTGCCTCCAGTGCCTCGTTGTCCACCACCTCCCCCCTGCTGGTGTTGATGAGGTAGGGACGGCGGGAAAGATGGTGCATAAAGGCACTGTCGGCCAGATGAAAAGTGGGCCACTGGCCTTCCCGCACCAATGGAGTATGAAAAGACAGGATATCCGCCTCCTCCTGCAGTTGCTCCAGCGGGCAGAAAGGCACGCTGGCACATTCCTCTGCCTGCTGGCGTGGCGGGTCGTTAAACAACAGGCGCACTCCCAAGGGAGCCAAAGCCTTGCTCACAGCCTGCCCCACATGCCCCACGCCCACGATTCCCACCGTGGTGCGCGAAAGGTCCAGTCCCCTGTCACGTGCCAGCAGCAGCAGACAGGAACGCACGTATTGCCCCACCGAGGAGGCATTGCACCCTGGCGCATTCACCCACGTGATGCCTGCCTCACGGAGATAAGTGGTGTCCAGATGGTCATACCCGATGGTGGCCGTAGCGATGAAGCGCACCCTGCTTCCCTCCAGCAACTGGCGGTTACAGCGTGTACGGGTGCGCACGATCAGAGCATCCGCATCTCTCACATCCTCAGCAGAGATGGATGCCCCTGGCAAATAGCACACTTCGTCAGCCAATTTAGCCAACGAAGGGCGTATAAAAGGGATTTTATCGTCTACAATTATTCTCATGCTTCGCAAATCTGCATCAAAGGTAGGTTTTTTCTTCGTTATATGAAAAAAAAAACGTAATTTTGCTCGTAAATTTCAACAATATGGCAAGATTGTATACCCTAATCATGGTATTTATGGTCCTCATACTGCCCTTGAAAGCGCAGATACAGGACCCTATCCACTTCAAAGTGGAGCAGAAGAATATCAGTGCAGAAGAAGTAGAACTCATTTTTAGTGCCACCATCGATGAAGGATGGCACGTATACGGCCCCGACATACCAGAAGGAGGACCCGTGGCCGCTACGCTTACCCTGGAAACCTGCGAGGGTGCCAAGGCCAAAGGCAAGCTGCAGGTGAGGAGCAAACTCCATAAGGCGATGGATGACATGTTCGACATGGAACTGTCCTACATGGAGGGAAAAGCTGTGATGGCACAAACATTCACCCTGACAGCTCCCGTATATCACATCAAGGGCTATCTTACATACGGTGCCTGCAACGATGCCAACTGCCTTCCCCCCACCGATGTGGAGTTTGACTTCAACGGCAGCCAGCCCAACCTCCCAGCCAAGAAGCAGTCGGACAAGGCCGAGGAAACCCAGCCTGCTACCAGCACAAAGACAGCCGAGCAGACACCGGCCACCGAAGAAATGCCCGATACGGTGCCCGCCGCCGAATGTACACCCGCCCAGCCAATGGCAGCTGATGATGCCAACGATTGGTGGACTCCCGTGGTGGATGAGCTTCAGGCATGCACGCCCGATAGCGGATGGCAGGACCGGAGCCTGCTGGGCATACTGCTGCTGGGTATACTGGGAGGTCTTGTGGCCCTGCTCACACCTTGTGTGTGGCCCATCATTCCCATGACGGTAAGCTTCTTCCTGAAGCGTAGCCAAAGCAAAAGCCGCGGTGTGCGCGATGCCGTCATCTATGGCATCAGCATCGTGGTCATCTATGTGGCACTGGGCCTGCTGGTGACCCTGCTCTTCGGTGCAAGTGCACTCAATGCACTGAGTACCAATGCTGTCTTCAATATCTTCTTCTTCCTCATGCTGCTCGTGTTTGCAGCCAGTTTTCTGGGTGGCTTCGAGATTACGCTCCCCAGCAGCTGGACAAACGCTGTGGACAAGAAATCAGAAACCACCACGGGTCTTGTAAGCATCTTCCTCATGGCCTTCACCCTAAGTCTGGTGAGTTTCTCCTGCACAGGCCCCATCATTGGGTTCCTGCTTGTGGAGGTAAGCACCAGCGGAAGCCTGTTGGCACCACTCACCGGCATGTTCGGTTTTGCGCTGGCACTGGCTCTTCCCTTCACCCTCTTTGCCCTCTTCCCCTCGTGGCTGAAGCGTGCGCCCAAGAGCGGCGGGTGGATGAACTGCATCAAGGTGTGCCTGGGTTTCCTGGAACTGGCCTTTGCCCTCAAGTTCCTTTCGGTAGCCGACCTTGCATACGGCTGGCACCTGCTCGACCGCGAGGTGTTCCTCAGCCTCTGGATAGTCATTTTCGCCCTTTTGGGTGCCTACCTGGTAGGATGGGTACGTTTTCCCCACGATGAGGAGGAATACGACGAGATGGGCGAGGTGGTAGTCCACCAACGTACCTCAGTGACCCGCTTTTTCATGGCCATGCTTTCGTTTGCCTTTGCCCTGTATATGGTTCCCGGACTGTGGGGCGCACCCTGCAAGGCAGTAAGCGCCTTTGCACCTCCCATGAACACCCAGGATTTCAGCCTCTACGACGGGGATGTGAAGCCCAAGTTCCACGACTATGAAGAGGGTATGGCATACGCCAAGCGTCACCACATGCCTGTGATGCTCGACTTCACAGGCTATGGGTGTGTGAACTGCCGCAAGATGGAGGCTGCCGTATGGACCGACCATCAGGTGGCCGAAATCATGAACGAGAAATATGTGCTCATCACCTTGTATGTCGACGACAAGACCCCCCTGCAGGAGCAGATAACCGTGGAGGAAAACGGACAAAAGCGGACACTCCGTACCGTGGGCGACAAATGGAGCTATCTGCAGCGAAGCAAGTTTGGTGCCAACGCACAGCCCTTCTATGTCCTGGTGGACAATGCCGGGCATCCGCTCACCCAGTCATACTCCTACAACGAAGACGTGGCCGCATACGTGCGTTTCCTGCAGCAGGGGCTGAGCAACTACAAATAAAGAGACCTTCATTCATTCTTAGAAACAAAAAAAACATCATACAGATATGGAAAAGATACAAGAACTCACCGAGAAACTCTACCGAGAAGGTGTGGAAAAAGGTAAGGAAGAGGCACAGCGCATAGTGGAACAGGGCAAGCAGCAAGCCGCCCAGATTGTGGCCGATGCCAGACGACAGGCAGAAGCCCTGATACAGCAGGCGCAGAAGCAGGCAGCCACCCTGGATGCCAATACCAAAAGCGAGCTAAAGCTCTACACCAACCAGGCCCTGAACGCCCTCAAGAGCGAGGTGGCCAATGTCATCACCGACACCGTGGTAAAGCAGGCCGTTGCCGGGCTGGCCGAAAACAAGGAGTTCCTTGGTCAGTTTGCCGTGACACTGGCCGGCAAGTGGACCGAAGACGAGCCCATGGTCATTGGCACACAGGATGCAGAAAGCCTCAAGAAATATTTCGTGTCCAAGGCCAAGCAGCTGCTCGACTCCGGCGTCACCATCCACAAGGTGAACGGAAAGGATGTGATGCTGAGCATCTCTCCAGCCGACGGCAGCTACAAGATTGACTTTGGAAAAGAACAGTTTGAAACCTTCTTCAAGGCCTTCCTGCGTCCACAACTGATTGAGATGTTGTTCTAAGATACTGTGGCTCACTCCCGAACCACCCCCAACTAACCACACATTCAAAAAATGGGAAACTACTATTGCATGATGGCTGGAGTGCCCGACCTTGACCTGCAGGACAAGGCCATGAGCTGCACCATCAAACAGTTCCGCGAGCAGTGTGACGAGGCCCTCTCGGCCCGTGACAAGCAGTTGCTCTTCTACTTCTACCTACGGCACGACTGTATGAACATCGTGCGCCTGCTACGCAATCCCGAGGCAGAAGTGGATGACCTGGGCAACTTCACCCGGGAACAGTACAGCGACATGATAACCTCTGCTACGGAACTCAACTTCAATGTACATCGTTATCCCGCCTTCATGAGCGAATACATCCGCGCATATGCCTACAACAAGGACAAGGCCAACTATTTCGCCGAAGACGACATGATGGGGCACTATCTGGAATATGCCATCGCATGCCCCAACCGCATGATGTCCAAGTGGTACAGCCTCAACCGTGACATCAACAACATCCTCACGGCCCTTATTGCCAGACAGAACGGATGGAACGTGAGCGACTATATCCTGGGCAACAATGAGGTGACAGAGATGATCAGGCAGAACAATTCCCACGACTTTGACCTCTCCCACGAATTCGAATATGTAAAGGACCTCATGAAAATAGTAGAAGAGCCCGACCCCGTGCAGAAGGAAAAACGCATCGACGCCTTCAAATGGCTGTGGCTCGAGGAGCAGACCTTTTTCGAGCCCTTCAGCATTGAAGCCGTGTTTGCCTACCTGTGCAAACTGGAGATGCAGGAACGATGGGAAAAGCTCGACCCCGACAAGGGGAAAGAGGCCTTTCAGGGCATTATCGATGACTTGAGGGGAGAGGTGAAAGTGCCCGACGAATTCATTGCTAATAATAAAAAGTAAAGTAAGATATGACAAAAGGTACGGTAAGTGGTGTAATCGCCAACATGGTCACCCTGCGTGTGGACGGCCCTGTGAAGCAAGGCGAGATATGCTACATAGAGACAGGTGGTGACCGCCTGATGGCAGAGGTAATCAAGATTCTTGGCCAAGACGTGTATGTACAGGTTTTCGAAAGCACACGAGGACTGAAAGTAGGCGCTGTGGCACAGTTCACCGGTCACATGCTGGAAGTGCAGCTGGGACCTGGCATGCTCAGCAAGAACTACGACGGCCTGCAGAACGACCTCGACAAAATGGAGGGTGTGTTCCTCAAGCGTGGACAGTACACCGAGCCCCTTGATGCCGACAGACTGTGGGACTTCACCCCCCTGGCAAAGGCGGGCGACCAGGTGAAGGCCAGCGACTGGCTGGGACAGGTGACAGAAAACGAACAGCCGCTCAAGATAATGGCCCCCTTCCAGATGGAAGGTACAGCCACGGTGAAGTCCATTGCCAAGGCTGGCACCTACAAGATTCACGACACAATCGCCGTGCTCACCAACGAGCAAGGCCAGGACATAGAGGTGGACATGGTACAGCACTGGCCGGTGAAGTTTGCCATGACCAACTACAAGCAGAAGCCGCGTCCCTTCAAGCTGCTGGAAACCGGTGTGCGCACCATCGACACCTTCAACCCCATCGTGGAGGGCGGCACGGGATTCATCCCCGGCCCCTTTGGAACAGGAAAGACCGTGCTCCAGCATGCCATTTCCAAGCAGGCCGAGGCCGACATCGTCATCATCGCCGCCTGTGGTGAACGTGCCAACGAGGTAGTGGAAATCTTCACTGAGTTTCCCGAACTCATCGACCCCCATACGGGCCGCAAGCTCATGGAACGAACCATCATTATCGCCAACACCTCCAACATGCCCGTAGCCGCACGCGAAGCCTCGGTGTACACCGCCATGACCATGGCCGAATACTATCGTTCCATGGGATTGCGCGTGCTGCTGATGGCCGACTCCACAAGCCGCTGGGCACAAGCATTGCGCGAGATGTCGAACCGTATGGAGGAACTGCCCGGACCAGATGCCTTCCCCATGGACCTGGGAGCCCTCATCAGCAACTTCTACGGACGTGCCGGATACGTGTATCTCAACAACGGACAAACGGGCAGCATCACCTTCCTGGGCACCGTTTCCCCTGCCGGCGGTAACCTAAAGGAACCCGTCACCGAAAACACCAAAAAGGTGGCCCGCTGTTTCTACGGACTGGAACAGGACCGTGCCGACAAGAAACGCTATCCTGCCGTCAATCCCATCGACTCCTACAGCAAGTATCTGGAATACCCCGAATTTGCCGAATATATCAAGGAGCATATCAACGACCAGTGGATTCCCAAGGTGCTGGCACTGAAGACACGTATGCAACGAGGCAAGGAGATTGCCGAACAAATCAATATTCTGGGCGACGACGGTGTACCCGTTGACTACCACATTGTCTTCTGGAAGAGCGAAATCATCGACTATGTCATCCTGCAGCAGGATGCCTTCGACGAAGTGGATGCCGTCACTCCCCTGGAGCGTCAGGAGGAAATCCTCAATCTTGTGACCGACATCTGCGAGCATGAATATTCGTTTGCCGACTTCCTGGAGGTAGTTTCCTATTTCAAGAAGATGATCAACCTGTGCAAGCAGATGAACTACTCTCCCTACAAGAGCGAGCAATACTACAGTTTCAAGCAGCAGGTGCAGGACATGGTTGCACAAGCAGCCCAGTAAGAAGGCAGACAACGTACACCACACACAATTATATTAATTAATAGGTATGGCAACAGCATTTCAAAAAGTATATACAACGATAAGCCAGATAACGAAGGCCACATGCAGCCTCAAGGCCAAGGGCGTGGGATATGATGAACTGGCCACCATCGACGGCAAGCTGGCACAGGTGGTGAAGATTATGGGCGATGATGTCACACTGCAGGTTTTCGAGGGCACCTCGGGCATACCCACCAATGCTGAGGTGGTATTCCTGGGCAAGAGCCCTTCGCTCAAGGTGAGCGAACAGCTGGCCGGTCGCTTCTTCAATGCATACGGAAACCCTATCGATGGCGGACCCGTGGTAGAGGGCAAGGACGTGGAAATCGGAGGTCCCAGCGTGAATCCCGTGCGGCGCAAGCAGCCCAGCGAACTCATTGCCACAGGTATTGCCGGTATCGACCTCAACAATACCCTGGTGAGCGGACAGAAGATTCCCTTCTTTGCCGACCCCGACCAGCCCTTCAACGAGGTGATGGCCATGGTGGCATTGCGTGCCAAGGCCGACAAGATTATCCTGGGAGGTATGGGTATGACCAACGACGACTACCTCTTCTTCCGCAACACCTTCTCCAATGCCGGCTCGCTGGACCGCATCATCTCTTTCATCAATACCACCGAGGACCCCGCTGTGGAGCGTCTGCTCATCCCCGACATGGCACTCACAGCAGCCGAGTATTTCGCTGTGGAAAAGCATGAGAAGGTGCTTGTGCTGCTCACCGACATGACCTCCTATGCCGACTCGCTCTCCATTGTGAGCAACCGTATGGACCAGATTCCCAGCAAGGACTCAATGCCTGGCTCACTCTATTCCGACCTGGCCAAGATCTACGAAAAGGCCGTGCAGTTCCCCGAAAGCGTGGGCGGTGGCTCCATCACCATCATTGCCGTCACCACGCTGAGTGGCGGCGACATCACACATGCCGTGCCCGACAACACCGGCTACATCACTGAAGGACAGCTCTATCTGCGTCGCGACTCTGATGTGGGAAAGGTCATTGTCGACCCCTTCCGCTCGCTCTCCCGCCTCAAGCAGCTGGTAGCCGGAAAGAAGACCCGCAAGGACCACTCTCAAGTGATGAACGCGGCCATCCGCCTCTATGCCGATGCCGCCAATGCCAAGACAAAACTCGAGAACGGCTTCGACCTCACCGACTACGACAACCGCTGTCTCGATTTCTCCCGGGACTATGCCAACCACTTGCTGGCCATCGACGTGAACCTGAATACAGAGGAGATGCTCGATGTCACATGGGAGCTGTTCCGCAAGTATTTCAAACTCGAAGAAGTGAACATCAAAAAAGAATTTACAGACATCTATTGGAAGTAAATGGCCATCAAGTTTCAATATAACAAAACCTCACTCCAGCAGATTGAGAAGGACCTCAAGATGCGTCAGCGCACCTTGCCAATCATCAAGAGCAAGGAGACAGCACTGCGTCTGGAAGTGAAGCGATGCAAGGAGGAGGCCGACCTGCTTGAGCAGAAACTGCAGGAGCAGATTGCCGGCTACGAATCCATGTATGCGCTCTGGGGCGAGTTTGACACCTCCCTCGTGGCCCTTCGCGATGTGGAGCTGGATGTCAAGAAAATAGCGGGTGTTAGAGTACCTGTGCTCAAGAACATCCGCCTCGAAGTGAAACCTTTTGGCATCTTCAGTGCACCCAAGTGGTATTTCGACGGCATCCACCTGCTCCATGGCCTTGTAAAGACTGCCGTGGAACGCGAATTCGTCTTTGCCAAACTGGGGTTGCTGGAGCATGCACGCAAGAAGACCACCCAGAAGGTGAACCTCTTTGAGAAAGTACAGATTCCTGGTTTCCAGGAGGCCGTGCGCAAGATTAAACGTTTCATGGAAGACGAGGAAAACCTGAGCAAAAGTTCGCAAAAGATTCTGAAGTCTATCCAAGAAAAAAGAAAGGAGGCTACGGTATGATTGAGAAAATGAAAAAATTCACCTTCCTGCTCACGCAAAGAGAGTATGAAGGATTCCTCACACAGATACGCGACCTGGGTGTAGTGCATGTGCAGCAGCTCCAGCAAGGAGCCACCAGCCAGGAGCTACAGCATGCCATGGACAAGGCAGCCAGGCTTCAGGCAGCCATCCAGTTCCTCGAAGCTGCCCGGAAGACCTATATCCCCGACGGCAAGTCATCCTTTGCCACTCCTTCCAGCGGCATGGAATGCCTGGAGCGCATAGAGGCTCTGAAAGCTGAGGAAAACAGGCTGCTTCACGAGGCAGACGAGGCAGAGCAGTGTGCCAATCGGCTGGAGCCCTGGGGAGAGTTCAGGCAGGCATCCATAGCCCGCATAGAAGAAGCCTGCGGATTGCAGGTATGCTTCTTCCGCTGCAGAACCAAGTCGTTCCGCAACGAGTGGGCCGACGAATATTTCGCCACCCCCATCGAGGAGCATAAGAAACAACTCTATTTCATCACCTTCAGCACAGAATGCCCCCCTATCGCAGCCGAGCAGATTCAACTGCCTCCCCTGCCCCTGAGCCACTACAGGCACACTTTGGCCGAAAGGCATGCATCGCTCGACAATCTGCATCAGGAATATCTCCATCTGCACAACAAGTGCCTTACCCTGCTGCAGGAAGCATTGCTGGATGCCCGAAACGACATTTCCCTTTCTCACGTCCATCTCAGCGATGAAAGTGTGGCCGAGGGAAACCTGCGGTTGATTGTGGGATGGGTGAAGGCAGATGCCACGGCACCCCTGGTAGAATATCTTGACGGAGCACACATCTTCTACGAGACGGAAGATCCTGCCTACGAGGACGATGTGCCCATTCAGATATCCCTCAACAGGTACAGCCGTCTCTTCGAGCCTATCCTGAAGATGTATTCGCTGCCCAACTACCACGACATAGACCCCACCAATTTCTTTGCCCCCTTCTTCATGCTGTTCTTCGGACTGTGCATGGGAGACGCAGGATATGGCATCCTCATCCTGCTGGCCAGCATCTACATCGCCTGCAAGGGGCAGCCCGACATGCGTGCCTACGGACAACTGGGTATATGGCTGGGAGCAACCACCATTCTCTGCGGTCTGGCCACGGGCACCATCTTCGGTATCGACCTCAGCACTGTCGACCATCCTGCGATAAACGCCATGAAACCCTATCTGCTCAACGACAATGGAATAGGTCCCATCTTCGGCTACAGCCCCATGATGGTGATTTCGGTCCTTATCGGTTTGGTACAGGTACTGCTGGGAATGGTGCTCAAGGGATGCAAGGCCATCAAGAACTATGGCTGGCCCTATGCTGTGGGTACCTTCTCCTGGGTGCTGGCCCTGGTGTCGGCCATTGTGCTCTACGGTATGCCCGTCTGCGGGATAGAGTTGCCCCAGACTGCAGGCTACGTGCTCATGACACTCATTGGCCTGAGCACCATCGGCATCTTTCTCTACAACAACCCCGCCAGCTACAAGCGTCCGGCCCTAGGGCTGCTCAGCAACATTGGTGGCGGTGTGTGGGCCACCTACGGAATGGCCACAGGACTGCTGGGCGACCTCCTCAGCTACATCCGCCTCTTTGCCCTGGGTCTCACAGGTGGCGTGCTGGGTGGCGTGTTCAACTCCCTGGCACTGGATATGACTGCCTCACTCCCGCTCTTTGCCCGCCTGCCGCTGATGATTTTCATTCTGCTGCTGGGACACGGCATCACCCTGGCCTTGAGCGTAATCAGTGCATTTGTTCACCCTATGCGACTCACCTTCGTGGAATTTTTCAAGAATGCAGACTTCAGCGGTGGAGGCAAGGCCTACGACCCCTTCCGCGACCTGCGTAAAAACAGTAACAAACAATAATAAAAAATATAAGTAATAAAAATTATGGAAATTGTATTAGCTTATCTGGGCATTGCCCTGTGTGTAGCACTCTCCGGTATCGGTAGTGCCTACGGAGTAACTATTTGCGGCAATGCCGCCATCGGTGCATTCAAGAAGAATCCCTCTGCCAGTGGTTCCTACATGGGACTTGCAGCCCTTCCCTCTTCACAGGGACTCTATGGCTTCGTGGGTTTCTTTATGCTCAAGAACCTCGTCACCGAAAGCATCAACATGCTTACTGCATCAGCCATCTTCGGTGTAGGACTGGCACTGGGTCTGGTGGCTCTCTTCTCTGCCATCCGTCAGGCAAAGGTATGTGCCAATGGTATCAGTGCCATAGGTGCCGGCCACAATGCATTTGGTACCACCATGGTGCTGGCTGTGTTCCCCGAACTCTACGCCATCCTCGGCCTTCTGGTGCTCATCCTCACAGCAATGAGTCTCTAAGTTGTAAAAACAAAAGAAACAAAGGGGGGAATGTCCTATACCATATTGTAGGACATTCCCCCCTCTTTTTTCGACCCCGGGAGACAGTCATGTACTCATCAAAATAATGGTCTTTTTATCATATTTTGGCTTATTTATGGAGTTTTTGAGTATATCAGCATTTGTTTCGATTAATTTTTGTAACTTTGCCGTCAAACAACAGAAATCTATCATGGCAAAGTTAAATCGTATAAGAGTTGAAGCCCTCATTGCAATAGCCAATGCGCTTGAAGTTCCTGTGCAGGAGTTGGTAAGACAGGAAGAATTCAATCAAGAGAAATAAGTCAACTGACGAACGAAGCAAGAGCAGAGTCAAAGCTTGTTTTGGCTATGCCTTGCAAGAAGGAAGAAGACGAAGTCAAATGATAACAAAAGACGAGATACAAGAACTGCTGCGTATGTTCTCTTCAGAAGATGACGTCACAAGTTTGTCACAAACCTTGTCACAAGTCTTTTCCCTAGTTCTGTCCCCAGTTTGTCCCCAGTTGATGAATAAATTATAAGAAGACGAATAGAAGTAAAATAGATACATAATATGAGCAATCAAGATATAACAAATCCGGCTGATGAGATAAGGAAAGAAGAAAAATACCCGATTCCCTCCTTACCTCTGCCATACGATTTGGAAACCAAAGAGGTTCTGAAGCAGTTGAACAGGGCAAACCGCAAACTGGCAGAGTTGAAGGGTGTAGAGGTAACTGCAGAGGATACGATTTCTTTGGTTAAGAACATAGGTCGCTTGATGGCAGAATATAAGAATGTTATTCGTCCAGACTTTGGCAGCAAATACAATCATGAATTGCTGAACGGTCTGTTCTATCACCCCTATACCAAGATTGACCATGTTGTAGCCAATATGCAAGTATCTCGTCAGACCGCCTCGAAGCATCTGGATAGAATTGTGGCTCTAGGTCTTCTTAAGAAAGAAAAAATGGGCAAGGAGAACTATTATATCAACACCCGCCTGATGAATCTCTTCATCGAGTTTGGCAAGTATAAAGCAACAGAACCAGCAGAGGTGATAGAATCTGTTCATGTTAATGAAATTGTGAAATGATAACACGTAAAGAATACGAGTTAAAAAAACACAGATTCTTTAATATGAGAATAAAAACGAGTTGAGTTTTAACATAAAATGAAACATAAAGATACAAGATGACGAACGGAACATATACAGGTCAGACAGACTGGCGCATTGGAGGCGTGTCCAAGGCGTATCGTAGCAAGATCGTTTCGCCGTCGTTCGAAGGTCGAAACAAGGACGTAGATAGACGTAGAATAGGCGTTCGATAGTCTCTCGATAGGGCAAGAAGATGGTAAGAAGTAAGCAAGAATAAAAAATAAAAAGAAGAAAGAATAATTGTAATGAACGTGATATCATTCTTTGCTGGTTGCGGAGGTCTTGACTTGGGATCTGAGCAAGCTGGGTTCCGAGTGGTTTGGGCTAATGAGTTCGAGCCAAGCGTTCATGCGACCTATGAAAAGAATCATCCTAATACAATTCTTTGCAAAGTTATTGTTATAAGCAGAAACAAATTAAATAAATAGTAATATGATAAACTTTCAATTCTTTCCACGGTCACATGGTGTGACACCTGAGATACAAGTGGTCATTGATTGTTTCAAGAAGATTGAGGCAACTCTTGCTGACGGACAGCATAGGGTGTCGAACGACGTGTTGGCTCTCCTGCGTCCGCATCTTGAAGCTTGCGGATATGATGTGGAGAAAGGTAAAGGACGTGACGAGAAGATAGATGTTCCGGTGCTCTTTGGCGAGAATAATGCTATTGACAAATCTTTCTATGCTGATGCAGTAAACAGAGAGCATCGAATTGTTATAGAAGTTGAAGCAGGGCGCGCCGTGAGAAACAACCAATTCCTAAAAGACATCTTCCAGGCCTGCATGATGTTCGATATCGAGTACCTTGTGATTGCTGTTCTTAACGAATACACTGGCGGTGGCGCCATTACCCATGACTATAACGAAGTAAAGACCTTTTTGGAGACATTGTATGTGTCCAACAGGTTGAGATTGCCTCTAAAAGGAATCTTGTTGATTGGTTATTAAGGGAAGTAAAGGAAAACGACTATTGCTGACATGGTAAATCAGAATAATATATTAGATATCCTAAAAACTTCTCCGAGCGTGGCGCTACTGAAGGCTCGGAGCAGCGGAATCATCATTGACTTCTTGACGAGAGTCTATGGTGATGTGGCGGCTGTTTCTCACGAGAATATACACAGTCTGTTGGCGGAATACCTGAACAGTCATGGGTTCGATGAGGATGATGAGAGCGATATCCTCTATACAGATACATATGAAGAAAAGGCGACCAAATATATCAGAAAGTGGACGGATAGCGGTTTTCTGACCAACTACAGAAATGAAGACGGGGAAATCCATTATGAGTTATCATCGCACTCAAGCAAGGTGATAGACTGGCTGGCGGGGTTGAAGCAAGAAGAGTACATCGGCACAGAATCAAAGTTTAAGTCGATAATCAGTCAGCTGAGAGAGTTGGTAGAATATACCAACGAGGACAGGGAGAAGCGTTTGCAGTTGCTGGAAGACAAGAAGATGGAAATTGAGCATCAGATTCAGCAGCTACAGATGGGCGAGGACGTGAAGGTGTATGAGGAATATGAGATTGTCCCGAGGTTCCTGCAAATCAATAAATTGGCCAAAGAGTTATTGACGGACTTCAAGGATGTGGACGACAATTTCAAGAACATCATCAAGGAAATCTATCAGAAACAGATCGACCCAGGTCTAAAGAAGGGCGGTATTTTGCAATATACATTTGACGCGCTGGATGAGTTGAAGTCCAGTTCGCAGGGTAAGAGCTTCTATGCATTTTGGGAGTTCCTGCTGGCACGTGAAATGCAGTCGGAGTTAGACGACTTGATAGCTGAACTGTTCCAGACACTGAAGGAAAAGAACATTGATAGTGGCGACACCTTCTTGCAAAACATGGTGGAGTACTTGTACGAATCTGGACGCAAAGTTTATCAGACCAACGACAAGATGGCTGATAAACTGAGCCGTATCATTCGGGAAAATGAGATGTCGCGCGCAGATGTTAGTAAACGGGTGGTTCAGGAAATCAAGAACACGCTGATTGAAATATCAAAAAAAGGCCAGAAGCCTGATATATCGCTGTCTGTTGATGATGGGATGGAGATTAACATTCCGTTTGACAGGAAAATAACATTTGAGCAGGGTGAGAATACTGAGTATAACACCATGCCGGAGACCGACACGCTTTCAATAGAAGAACTGGGCGAACTGGGCAAAGTATTCAGCAATGTCTATGTAGATCGCAAAGTGCTGGTGCGAAACATTCGTGAGGCGATGAAAGATAAGAGCCAAGTGACACTACAAGATGTCGTGGAGCAATTTCCCTTGAAGCAGGGCCTTCCTGAACTGTTTGCTTATTTTGGTGCATTGGGGCAGTTTCCCCATAAGTCTGTTGACGAAGAGAAGCGTCAGGCCATTGTGTTTGACTATGAGAATAATAAACGAATCCGTATTCCGGAAATCATAATATCTATATGAGCGAGCAAAAACCATATTCTAAAGCAATCATACTCCTGCTGAAAAAGACCGTAGAAAAAGGCTCTCCTGTGTGGGAGGATATCATCAACTATCAGGTGGAGATACAAGACTATCTGGCGGTTATAGGACTCGAGCTGATTTTGAAGAAGGATGAAGGCTTTGCCTTTGTCAAGCAGATTGTGTTTGATGATGACACCACATTGAATCTGGTCTCAAGGCGCCAGCTGGGCTTCGAAGTTTCCATAGTTGTGATTGTGCTACGACAGTTATTGGAAGATTACGATAACAATCCTATCGAGACACAATCTACAGACAGAATCATTACGACTAATGAGATAAAAGATGAAGTTAGGCTATTCCTGCCGCAAGACTTCAATCGGGTGAAGTTGGAGAAAGAGTTGGACACCTATATTCAGCGAGTTGTCGATTTGGGATTTCTGAAAGAGGTAAAGCGAAATGGGGATGAGGTACGATACAAGATTCATCGCATCATCAAGGAGAAGGTGACACTGGAAGATTTGGATACATTCAAGAATAAACTGAAGGAGTATGCCGGAACAGTATGATTTGTTTACAACCAATGCCGGGACTGCCGGTTATCGGTTGAATTATATGGAAGTTTATAACTGGGGCACATTCAACAAGAGAATATACAGAATAGCCCCAGAGGGAAACAATTCTCTTCTGACCGGAGCCAACGCTTCCGGTAAAAGTACGTTGATTGATGCGCTGCTAACGCTACTCGTTCCTGCCAAGAAGGATAGGTTCTACAACCAGTCCTCAGGAAACGAACGTAAGGGAGACCGGACAGAAGAAACTTACGTGCTTGGCAACTATGGCAACATCCAGGCTGAGGGTGAATCGGCCACCAAGACGCAACAACTCCGAGATAGGAAAACGTACTCTGTGATATTGGCCTCATTTGCCAACAATCACGAACAGGTGGTTACGCTGTTTCAAGTGCGCTGGTTCGTGAACGGAGAGTTGAAATGCTCATACGGCGTTTCCTCAAAACCACTGAGTATCAAAGGCGATTTTTCTGATTTCAACGGGAGCAAGGGAGACTGGAAGAAAACGCTGGAGAAACGATATAATGCCAATGTACCTAAGAAGCAGATTGAATTCTACGATACCATTAAAGACTATAAGGACAGAATAATCAATTCCTTCGGGCTTCGTTCGGACAAGGCGCTAACGCTCTTCAACCAGATTGTTGGGGTGAAAGTACTCAATGACTTGGACGAGTTCATCCGCAATAATATGCTTGAGCAGCGGGATGCGGAAAGTGAATACATCCGGTTGAGTGAAAGCTTCGCCACTTTGATGGAAGCGAAGACCACGATTGAGAAGGTAAGGGAACAGATAGCTCAGTTGGAGCCCATTGATGAAAAGGCCAAGAAACTCGAGGAAATAGATTATGCCCTTATGGATTTGAAGAATACTCGGGAGTTGGCCGTATATTGGTATGCCAAGAAGAATGTGGAATTGGCAAATGACAGGATTGCAGAGCTAAATGAGAAACTGGTGGGGTTGAAAGGAGAGCTTGCAAAGTTGGATGGAGAGAAGGAACAGCTAAAACAACAGGAGCGTAATTTGTCGTTATCTATTGAAAATGACGATGTAGGCAGACAAATAAAAGAAATTGAAAAAGAAATAAGGGGATTAAATAATACCAAACAAGCTCGCCAAACGAAACTCACTAATTACAATAAAAAAGTTGTTGAGGTAGGACTTGCTGAGAATCCAACTGAGCAAGTATTTATAGAAAATCGTGAAATAGCACGTACAGAAAAGATTAAATGCCAAACATCTTTAGATGAGAAAAGCGAAGAAATGCGCCTGACTAAAAACAGAGGTGACAAACTGAAAGATGAAATTGATGAGAATCTTAAAACATTGCAGATACTCCAAAAGAACAAAAACAATATTTCTGGCCGTGAAGCAGAGATACGCGATGAAATTCTACAAGCTGTGGGCGCAACAACAAGTGAGATACCATTTATCGGAGAGTTAATTCGTGTAAAAGTTGATGAGAAGGATTGGGAAAATTCCATTGAGAAAATCTTGCATAACTTTGGTCTGAGACTGATCGTTCCAGAAAAATACTATAAAGCTGTCAGCGAATATGTCAATTCCCACAATCTGCGTGGAAGGATTGTCTATCACCGCCATGAGGAAACTTCGTCGTTGAGAGGATTCCAAAATTCTCCAGCAAACTGTTTACTTAACAAACTGGAGTTTAATACAAAGAGTCCTTACTGGAGTTGGGTGGAAGATACTATTGCTGACCATTATAACTATGCTTGTGTTTCAGATTTGGAAGAGTTCTATCGTTACAAGGAGAAAGCTGTAACAATAGAAGGTCTCATCAAATCTATGCATAATAAACATGAGAAGGACGATAGGCCTCATACCAGCAATAGGGAAAACTATGTTTTGGGTTGGGATAATAAGGAAAAGATTGCATCTATTCGCATTCTAGTAAAAAATCTTCAAGAGCAGCAAAAACAAAACAGGGATGATATTCGTCGTATTGATGCTGAAGCGAAGGAGATAGACTGTCACAGACTATGCTTCCATGATATTTTTGAGAGCTTCACGAAATTTGAAGAAATCAATTGGGAAGAAACTGCTCGTGCAATTCAAGAGAAAGAAGAGAAAAAGGGGAATCTTGAGGCCACCAATAATAAGGTAAAGGAACTTCAGCAGCAACTGGATGGGGTGAAGAAGGACCTTAATAAACTGGAGAAAGAAACCATCGCTTCAAAGAATCGCGAGATATTCCAGATAGAACAAGTTGATTTGGTTGACGCTACGAAGAGGTTGAACAGCAACAAACCTATAGTTGATAATCTTGGTGAAATAGACATTGCGGCTTTCGAAGAAAGAAATAGAAATTGGATTGATGTCAATTACGATACTATTGAATCGATGAGGAATGCTTTCCAAGAAACGATTCAAAGGCAAGAAAAACAAAAGGAATCAGAACGATCTCATATTGAAGGCGAGGCAGCTGATCTGATACGGAAATTCAAGAATCCATCTGAAGAGATTACCTTGCGCTTCAAGGACTGGCGCTCCGACGTGCATGCCCTGCCGGAAGCCAGCAGCATCAACCTGATAGGTGAATACCAAAAACTGTATGATCGTTTGGTCAAAGAGGATCTGGTGCGCCACAAAAAGAAGTTTGATGAGTACCTGCAAGAGACGATAATCAACAAAGTGTCGGATTTCCGTATGTTCTTCAATAACTGGGAGAAGTCAATAAAGGATACCATTCAAATGCTGAATCAGTCACTTGCAGAGATTGATTTTAGTACGACTCCCGTCACTTTTATCCAACTGGTCAACTCAAAAAGAACCAATGCGGAAGTGGCGGAATTTAGGCAAAAATTGGAGAATGCTATTCCGAATATTCACGAAATGAATTCTACGATTGACGGCAAACGTACTCATTTTGAGAAAAAGATTCAGCCGTTGATGGAACAGCTTAAAATCGAGCAGTGGCGCAAGAGGGTCATGGATGTCAGAAGTTGGTTTTCGTATAGGGCAGAGGAATTCTATAAGGAAACCGGTCAGAAGTTCAAGACCTACGAAAGTATGGGGCAACTGTCCGGTGGTGAGAAAGCACAATTGACCTATACCATTTTAGGCTCAGCCATCGCTTATCAGTTCGGTTTGACCAAGGATGGTTTGCAGGCTAAATCCTTGCGGTTTATTGCCATTGACGAGGCTTTCAAGGCGCAGGATGAAGACAAGGCTCGATACTTGATTTCGCTCTGCAAGCAATTGAACCTGCAACTCCTGGTGGTCACTCCGAGCGATAATATTCACATTGTGGAGAACGATATCTCTTTTGTCCATTATGTGGAACGAAACGGCAATGAATCACGTCTGTTCGATATGCCGATAGAGATTTTCAGACAAGAACGCGAAAAATACCAAGCCCATGATAACACCAACTGAAATACGGAAGAAAGCAGAGAATAAGTATTTGACATTCTTGCGATCAGTTCTCGAAAGACAGGCTTTTAATCCTATTGTCATTGTTGGCAATAAAAAGCCTAATGACGATACTGCTCAGTTCGAAAAAGAACTGACGGAATTGATAGCGCACTCAAAGGAAAAGAAAGGCTATGGGTATTCTATAGAATATCAGAAAGTGAAAACACGAAAACATGGAGAACAAGACATCCCCGTATCAATCAGTTTCTTGACGGAGCAAGATTATTTGAAGTATATAGGCAAGGAGCAGGGTACCGTAGGTTTCAGAAAAGATGTAGAACGAATTCTTTCTGCTTTTCCTGAGTTGGTCGAATGGGTATGTAGATTCCCAAATAAAGTCTTGGACAATCACGAGCTTTGGGGTGATTTACTTAAGGTTTGTACCTATTTTAGAAGCAATCCCAAACCGCAAATGTTCATCCGTGAGTTGCCTATTCAGGTGGACACCAAATTCATTGAGAGAAACAAGGGGATTATTAAGGAACTCCTGGACATAATCATTGCGAAGTCTGTTAACCCAGACGAAACGCGCTTTGAAACGCATTTCAATCTACGGTATGATGAGCCTGTGGTTCGGTTCAGAGTTTTGGACAAGGCAATGAGTCAGATGCTATTCTCGAGTATTGATGATTTGAGTGTTCCAATCAACCAATTCCAGGAAGTTGAGATTCCTGTAGAGGTGGTATACATAGTCGAGAACAAAATGAACATGCTGACGTTTCCTCCTATACATAAGAGTATCGTTGTGTGGGGGCATGGATTTGGCGTGGATTTACTCAAGGACGTTATGTGGCTTAGGTCGAAAAAGATTCTCTATTGGGGCGATCTGGATGTGCATGGGTTCCAGATTCTTTCTGAACTACGGTCTCATTTCAGTCAGGTTGAAAGTTTCCTGATGGACAGGGAAACGTTCAACCGATTTTATGAGGATGGCATAGGTGCGGAAACAAATGTGGAAAAGGTGCTGCTCCTCACCCCGGAAGAGAAAGAAATGTTTGACTTTTTGAGAGGCGGTAATTATCGCTTGGAACAAGAGAAGATTCCATTTGAATACGCATCGTCAAAAATTCCTATAATAAAGAAATGAACTATGGCAGCACGAAGATATTACTACTCAGATTCCATTACGGACTTTCTGTCTCGTAACACTAACGAGATAATGGGAAAATTGACTCTGGCTTCGCGGCATGATGTCAATGATGAGACATCAAAGTCGTGGGTGAAGGAGATCAAGACGATGCGCGAAGTACTGGCACCGTATGAAGGAAGGGGAAGTGTGTATTTTGAATACAATTTCCCCCGAATGGGTAGGCGCGTAGATGTGATAGCCGTTATCGATGGTATCATTTTTGTGCTGGAGTATAAAACTGCTGAACGGAAGTTCTCACGGGAGGCACTTGTACAAGTGTGGGACTACGCTATTGACTTGAAGAATTTTCAAGAAGGTAGTTTGGATAGGATATTAATTCCTATTCTGGTGGTTCCTTCGGAAAAAAGTTCTCGTTGCCAAACAGATTTGAAGCATTTGGGGGACTATGTGTATGAGCCGCTGCAGGTGAATACAAAGCGGCTGGCAGAGGCTATCGAAATGGTTATTAGCGCCGTTCACTATGATGTGATTCCTTCGCAAACCGATGACCAATGGGCCAAAAGTGGTTATTCGCCTACGCCTACAATTATTGAAGCAGCCATTGCGCTCTATGAGGAGAATACGGTTGAGGACATCACGAAGCACGGTGGAGATATCGACAAGGCATCAGTTGAACTCTACAAGATTATAGACCATTGTAGGACAAACAACAGGAAAGCTATCTGCTTTATAACGGGTGTTCCTGGAGCAGGCAAGACGCTGATAGGTCTCAATACGGCGATAGACCAATTCAATCGTGGCGAGAAAGCTGTGTATCTATCAGGCAACTTCCCTTTGGTAGAAGTGTTACAGGAGGCGTTGACTCGCGACTATGTGCGAAGAGACAAGCTTAGAGCTAAGGCTGAAAAGCGCAAGGCTTGCACTAAAACTGAGGCCAAGAGTAAGGTGAAGGCTTTCATCCAGATGATTCACCATTACCGTGACCTGTATCTGGAAGGGACTGAGGTGAAAGGGAAGAAGATTGTACCAATAGAAGGATATTTCCAAAGCCATACGGATAAGGCCTATATACCGGTGGAGCATGTTGCCATATTTGACGAGGCGCAACGGGCCTGGACAAAAGAGGAGTTGCAGCGATTTATGCGCGAGAAGAAAGGCATTCGGAATTTCCCGTATTCGGAGCCAGAATATCTGATTTCGTGCATGGACAGACAGACGGACTGGGGACTTGTGGTGTGTCTGGTTGGTAATGGACAGGCCATCAATAAGGGAGAAGCAGGATTGACGGAATGGATAGAGTCTGTTCACAGGAGTTATCCCGGGTGGGATGTCTATATGTCGGGCTATCTGATTGAATCGAAGGATGTATCTTCAGAAGAGTTGTCGTTGATTAGCAAGCAGCTTATTTCGAAGGAGGACCTGCATCTGAAAATGTCGATGCGGTCGTTCCGCTCTGAAAAGGTGAGCATCTTTATCAATCAATTGTTGGCACTTCAGAAAAATGAGGCTGCAGCCACGTTGAAAGAACTGGAGAAATATCCAATCTTCCTTACTCGCAATCTTGATGCTGCAAAGCAATGGCTTCGCGATCATGCAAGAGGAAGTGAGAGGATGGGACTGTTGGCTAGCAGCAAGGCCGAGCGACTAAAGGCTATTGGCATCAATGTGCGTTATCAGCCCAACTTTGTTCATTGGTTCCTGGAAGATGACACGGATATCAGAAGCAGTAACTGCTTGGAAGATACATTGACAGAGTTTAAGGTACAGGGGCTTGAGATTGACTGGGCTTGTGTGACGTGGGATGCCGACTTGCGACTGAAGGAAGACTGGTCGGCATGGCAGCATTTCCAACTGCGGAGTGGTACCAAGTGGCAGAGAATCAATAAGGAAATCAATAAGGAGTATCAGATAAATGCTTATCGAGTATTGCTGACTAGGGCTCGTCAAGGTATGGTGATAGTTGTTCCTAATGGGGACGATAGCGTACCGCCAGATGAGACACGCAAACCTGAGTGGTATGATGGGATATATGATTATCTGAAGTCAATAGGGATTAAGGAGCTATGAAACATGTAGAAGTCGTAGCAGCGATTATTCGCAAAGGAGATAAGATATTCGCTACTCAGCGAGGATATGGCGAATGGAAGGATTGGTGGGAGTTTCCTGGTGGGAAAGTGGAAACTGGTGAAATGCCCAAGGATGCCTTGAAACGTGAGATACGTGAAGAACTTTCTACAGAAATCAGCGTAGATTATTTTCTTTGTACGGTGGAATATGACTACCCCAAATTTCATCTTACCATGCACTGTTATGTATGTTCGCTGTTGACAGAAGCGTTGCACTTGAATGAACACGAAGCTGCTCGTTGGCTGAAAAACAATGAACTGGACAGCATGAAATGGCTGCCTGCTGACAAAATTATAGTAGAACAACTAATAGTCACAAACGTAAAGTGAAGTGAATAATGATGCAAAGATTATGACTGAAAAGTAGAAATACATTGACTTTGAGGCTTACGAACGTGTGGCAGAGCCACATAAACGTGAGCGGGTTTCGGCTTGGCGTACTGCAATAGGACTTCAAGACGTAGATGGGCTTCGTGTGTCTGACTATTTGAAGAACGATATATGCTGATTGGGTATAAGGATGACGAGAACGACACCCATACAAGTACCCATACAAGTACCCATACAAGTACCCATGCAAGTTCAATCGATATACAACCTTCTTCTGAGTGGCGAAAACGGAGCATGTCCACCCACTTGGAGCGGTTTAATTCACCCACTTTTGAACCGAAAAACGGCTCAAAAACGGCTTAGAAAACGGAGCATATCCGTTCAATATCGCTGAAAACGCTGAAAATCGCTCGAAAAAACGGAGCATGTCCGTTCACCTGTTGCGAAAATGGTTTTCTTGGTGGCCAATCGCACAGAAAACGGAGCATTGCCGTTCACTATTCTGCTCTTTCTTACGTTATTTGTATGTAGAAATGAATCTAACATACAATATACGACCATGGCAGGAAAGACAAAAGAAATGAGCCAGATTAAGCAACTACTTCTCCTGAAGAAGGAGGAAGTCTCCAACCGCAAGGCTGCCGCACTAGTCGGCATCAACAAGGAGACCGTGAACAACTACGTAAAGAAGGCGCCTGCCGATGAGCTCGGTTTAGAAGGCCTTCTCAAACTTGACGACCCCGTGCTTGAGCATCGTCTAAAGTGCGTATTCCGGTCGATACCCGTTCACCATTCCAGATTCTTCAGTTACCTTTTTACTGGAATTGAGAATATAACCAGTACTACAATGGCAGGAACTGCAAAGGATATGAGCCTTACTCCAAGTTTGATACCCACAACTGTTTTCTATTATTTTTGGAGGTATTCACAGGGATAACCATCTGTTTATCAGCAATGGCATCCTGAAAAATCGAATTGTAGTACACAACACCGCAAATGAAAAACGCAAAGTACTGGACAGCAGGAAAAACGGATGATTGAATGTCAAACATGGGTTAAGAGATAATTGACATCCCCTGTAGTGACATGATGATGCTTTATGCTGGTCAACCTCATTACAGATAAGGTTATTAATCTTACAGGCATAAGGTTATTAATCTTACAGCCGTAAGGTTATTAATCTTATCAGCAATAAGGTTATATCTGTTTCTGCTTTCAGATAGTCAAAAAAGCATTCTTGATGAAGTGAATAGTGGATGTATACATATCGAGATTCCACAGTTATAAGAAACTCATAGAATAGAAGGTACGTTTGGCGTGAAAGGAGGGATGGCATAATTCCATAACTTCCGCTGTGTGGGGAGTCACACGCAAAAACGGTCTATTTGACCCTTCTCCGATTCATTCCCTATTTTTTCCTTTACTTCCCTTGCCCATTTCGGAATAAAAGCGTAGCTTTGCAGGTGAATAGGCACGAAACGCAGCAAAAACCAGCATGGATATGAACAAACTGAAGCGGTTGCCCGTGGGCATACAGACATTTTCCGAGGTGATAAACCTTGACTGTCTGTACATTGACAAGACTGAGTATATCTGGAATATGGTACATCTCAGCAAGTATATCTTCCTGAGCCGTCCCCGGCGGTTCGGCAAGTCGTTGCTTGTGTCCACGCTCCAGGCCTATTTCGAGGGAAAGAGGGAACTGTTCAAGGGCCTGGCCATGGAACGGCTGGAGAAGGAATGGGTGGAATATCCTGTGTTGCGGTTCGACATGAGTCTGGGCAAGCACATGGAGAAGGAGCAGCTGGAGC
>CAMBDA010000011.1 GCA_945865175.1 uncultured Prevotellaceae bacterium
TGAAGTAAAGTAGTAAACAAACAAATATTCTGTGAAGTAAATTCAGTCATAGTCAAGAAATACCACTCCTTTTCCAAAGAAGATATACTTCATCGGCACCAGGAGTATATCTCCTATCGGCCATGAAGTATATCTTCTTCTGGGAACAGGGGGGCTACTTCATTATCTTTCGTCCGTTCACCACATAGATGCCCTTGGGCAGTTTGTCTATCTGCTCGCGGCTGGCATCCTTCAATATTCTGAGACCGGACATGTCATCGCGGATTCAACCAGCAAGTTCACCTTTGAGGCGGGAGGCAGAAACAAGAAGCGAAAACAGATAGCCAACATACTGGATGCATATAGAGTGGAGGATGACATCGAATATGGTTCCACCGGTGTCATTCCCCCATGGGCCTTCGGTCTTATGCGTTAGCGTCCCCATAAGAATCACACTTTGCCTTATTCTGCAGATTTGGGCAGGCTAGCGAGAGGAGGTCACCACCTTGACGCGGCATTGACGGGAGTCAGGCGCCGAAAGGGTGGCTATGTACGAGCCCGGGGAGAGGACAAGAAGGGACACAGAGGCGGAACCCTGCGAGAGGTCCAGGTTGGTAAGCATGACCTGCTGACCCTGGAGGTTGTAGACACAGAGTATGGCAGACCCATGGGTCTCGTCGGAAATATGGAGGGAATGACCGCGCAAGGCAAGGCCCAGGCCGCCGTCATGGCTCTGGGAGTGCGGAGATGCGGCCAACTGGATGGCTGAGGGATCACCGCCAGGCAGAAGAGGAGCCACATGGATAGGCTCGGCATAATAGCCAGCATGGTTGGGGGCACCGATGGTGGGACGGTAGAAAAGATACACACTGTCACTGCCGTCGGGATAACGGCCTACACTCTGCATGCCATCGTGTGCACAATAGGCAAGCGTGTCAGCCCAACTGTTGTCGGAGGCTGTGAGCATCACCAACTGGCCATCTGCATTGTCCAGCTTGAAGGAGGCATGGAGCTGAGTCTGTGCCTCCTGTTTGTCGCACCACACCACACGATAGCCATTGGCAGGAAGGATGGTGGAAAGGTCCTCAGTGGCTGAGGGAATGCGATACTTCTGGGGCATGGACACATCATCGCTCAGATACATGCCGGCAAGGTCTATGTCATGGTCGGTGGGGTTATAGAGCTCAACCCAGTCGTTCTTCTTGAAATACTCGTTCACGAAAACACTGTTGCCAGCCGACACCTCATTGATGAACACCTGAGGAAGGCCAGGCTTGTCTTCACGTTCAAAGCATGCCTGCAGACGGTAACCCGTTGCGCAGCGAGGAATGGACAAGGAAAGACTGGTGGAGACTACATCTCCCGCATTGGCATTGACTACAATGGTATTGTCAAGGGTAAGTTTGGCAGCATCCAACACCTTCCATCCCACAAAACGATAGCCACGGGGTGCACCAGCCGTAAGCTGGACGGGCGCATACAGTTGTCCTTCGAAATAGCACTGGGGCACCTTCTGTCCGTTCACCTCAATCACGGCACTGGGGATATTGGCACTGAGCGTGACTTCCTGACGGCTGGAAGACCAGATGGAAAGGCGGCTGTAGCGCTCAAGCGAACTGTAGAGCGCGGAGGGACGATGGCTGAGTTTGTTGATAAGCTCGTCTGCAGTGGAACGAGGAGACACATTACGCCCACTATATCCACTGGAAATCAACTGCATGTCCTCCACCCGGCGCACATACTCATCGATAAGCGCCTTGCAACGGTCAGGCAGGAACACGGAGCCTGCCACCAGGCAGAAAGTGTCCGTAAAACGCTTGCGGAAGTTCTCATTCTTGAGCAGCCCCAGGAATATGGGGACCAGTTCCACCTCGCGGGTATAGTGCTTTACGCCCGGCACATCGAACAGTTCGCAGAAAGTATACCACTGACGTGATTCGAAGACGCTGAAAGGATCGGTGTGGTAAAAAGTAAGGTCGAGGTCGAAGAGGATGAAACGGAACTTGCCGTTCTCCGCTATCGGTCGCCACCCCTTGCAGTTGTTCTGCGGCCAGTCAGTGTTGCCCAGATACATCTCCACTGCCATATAGTTGCAACACTCATCGATGTCGAGCAGTTGCTCAATCTGGCTGTACACCTCAGGGTCGGCAGCCTGTGCGCTGAGTTTCCTGAGCTTTTGCCAGGCATCACCCGTACCACACATCTGCACATAGCACGAGTCGCAATCAATCTCAAAGAGGTCTATCTCGTCGTCGTCCAGCCCATGATTGGCATACACATTGTGCTTGTTATTGGGCTCACGCATATTGATGGTGCCCATGTAATTGCCATTGATGTAATGACAGATGGGCTGATAGTTCTGGAGATCCATGTCAATGCCGCTCTCCCGGACAATGCTCTGGAGGGCAGCATCCTGGATGCGGCACAGATAGTCGTTGCCGCCACATCGTATCTGCAATGCCTTGTGCTTGAGGTAGGGGCGGTCCGAGAAGAACTGGTAGTTGAGATAATTGCGCCCCTCATACACCTTGGAAGCCTTCACCTTGAAACTCATGGGTGTGAATCCCTTACTGTGCCCGCCACACCGGCTCAGGTCGGCCTCGATATTGAGACATTCGGAACCGCTGACAGGGTCAAACAGTTCCACATTGACCGGACGGTCCCAATCCATGTTCCAGTTGCAATATTCGCTGGTGCCCTTGCCCCGGCGACCGTTGCTTCCCTTTACAAACACGCCCGTGGTGCTTCCATAGAGATGGTCGGGGTCCGTCACCAATGAGAGGACAGGCAGAGTGAACTGCTTGTCGCGCTTGATATAGGAACGAGTGACCACCGGGCTGGACAAACAGCCCTCGCGAAAGAGAGCAAAACGGAACACACGCGTACGTGCCACAGTAAACGAGTCCGACGTAGCCGTATAGCCATTGATCAAAGAGGGTGTAGACCCATCAGTGGTGTAACGCAGCGTACAGCCCTCAGGCACTTCCACACCAATTTTGAAGCTACGAGTGAAAATCTGGCTGGGATGACTCACTTCAGGCGCCGGCAGGCGCTGGCTGCAACCGATGACAGTATCGTTGGAGGCGCCTGGTGTGGGATTGGCTGCCAGCGTCCAGGATGTGCCTCCGTCGGGCTGGCACAGATAGCTGCTTCGCGGAGTGGCAGGAGGATAGGACACCGAATGGATGACGCGGCCTATGTATGTGCTCAAGCAGATGGTCCCTCCCTCAGCGTCCAGTTTCATATTGAGCTGATTGGGAGCGAACACCCCATCGTAATGATCGAACCAGAGGACAGCAAACCCCTTGGCCGGCACAGGTGTACTGTGAGCAATACGCAGTTTCTTGGGTTTCTGAGGGTCATCGCTCACCCACAGGTTCTGCAGATTGAGTTCCTTGATAGTGGGATTGTATATCTCTATCCATCCGCCATAATTCCCACTCGGGTCATAGAAACGGTCTACATTGGCAGCCATCACCTCATTGATGCGGAGGGCAGATACCGTCTGCGCATGCAACGTGGATGATACAGCACACAGAAAAGGGCACAACAGGCAAACCACGCGCCTTGAAAGGGCAAAAACAAATCGGGTCATTTTATAGATGTTACTTCTTTTCCCTCTACAGGGCGCGTCCTGGCCTCGCGCCGCCCAGGGGTGACACGTTGCCAGGACGGGTTATACACTAACGGTTCAGGTCGAAATATTTCTTTATCAACAAGCCATCGGTGGGTGAATCAGATGTGATATAGTCGGCTCCCCGGCTCATGACATCCACCATACCAGCATAATCGCTCACTGTCCACACATTCACAGTGAGGCCCTCGTCATGGGCCTGCTGGTACCATTCCGGGTGGGCATTCATGACTGAATAGCTGTAATCAAGACCCGTATAGCCCATGCTCTTGAGTGCAGCAGGGCTGTAGTCACCATTCAGATAAGCGACCTTGGCCTCGGGGTCCAGAGAAATAATCTGCCTGCAGGCCACACCGCTGAACGAGATGTATTCCACCCTGTCCTTCACGCCATATTCCTCCACCTTCCTCAGTACATACTTGGCCGCATTGCGGTTGCGCAGGTCGGTGGAATGCTTCTTTATCTCAATAATGAGTTTGGTGGGGCTGTCGCTGTCCTTGAGCAACTGTAGCAGGTCATCCAGGCGGGGCATCTTTTCACCATTGGAGAGGGTGAGATTTTTGCAGTCGGCATACTTGGAGTCCTGGATGGTGACACCGCTGTAGCTGGCATCGTGGTTGACCATAATCTGGTTGTCAGTAGTAAGCCACACATCCGTTTCGGAGCCGTAGGCACCGATGGCCTGTGCTGCCTGTAAGGAGGCACGGGAGTTCTGACTGGCGCCCTGCGCCTTCCAATAGCCACGATGGGCAATAATCTGGGACGATGCTGGCAGTGCATCCACCATCGTGAACGACACGGTTCCCAACCGCTGGACAACGCCACCGCGCAAGAGCGACATTGTGTAGCGGTCGGTTTCCAGCGCCTCGGGCAACAGCACAGTGGCTCCGTCATCGGCTAGTGCAAGCGGAACCTCAAACGTGCGACCAGAGGCATTGGCCGTAAACTGAACCACATCACCCTGGGCAAAACCTGAACCCATAATAGGGAATACAGCCCCCACCCTGGCAGGCACAGCCTGAGGGTAGGCCACATCGGTAACCAGTTTGTCCGACTTCACCACCTGCGGACGTGCATGCAGCCACATCTGTTCCACCTGCTCAGCAGAGGATGGGGTGCTGTAGATACGGAACATCACCACATCGCCGGGAATCTGTTGGTTGCAGCCGCCATCACCCGAGGGGTCACCAAAGATGGCAAAGAAATGGTTGCGGGTGTCGCTTCCGGGCTTGGTGAGTCCATTGGGAGCATCGGCCGTAGCCTTCAGTTCACCGTTCACGTACAGATGCACCTTGGCCGCATCGCGGTCATATACGCCCACCATATGGTAGTACGCTCCCCCACTCCAACCGGCATATTTGGTCCAGCGATAGGCATTGCCCGTATGAGGAAGATAGGCCAACTGACCGTCTGTCGACACCATGAAGCCGCCAGGGCCGCCACCCTGATGGGAAGAAATCCACTTGGCTTCCGTACCGGCCACAATCTCCGGTGTCATCACCACAGCCTCCATCGTGTAGCCATCGGCCAGCTGCTGCCAGAAGTTGTCATCTCCTGCATAGTCCACCCGATAATGCCCCTTTCCGGAATCGTTCCACGAAGCGTCCGAGTGGGCCACGTAACGGCCATATTGCGGGAGCCAATAGGTATAGAGCGTACTGTTGGGGTAACAGTCTACCTTACGATGGGCAGGCGAGACGTCCGTGGCCGTACCATCGGCATGGAACACCACGTCGAGCAGGTCGGCCTCCTGCCCCTGCACAGGATGGGCTGCCTCGCTGAGCACACGGGCCTCATAGGCATTGACAGCTGTGTCATAGATACGGAACGTGACCACTTCGCCCGGGAGCTGCTGCTGGCAACCCCCATTCTGCGGATCACCGAAGATAGCAAAGAAATGGTTCTTGGAGTCGCTGGTAGGCTTGGTGAGCTCGCCAGGAGCCTCGGCTACGGAACGCAATTCGCCATCCACATACAGGTAAGCCTTGCCTGCATCGTGGTCATAAACCCCCACCACATGATAATAGACACCAGTTTCCCAGTCGGTCTTTGTCCAGCGATAGTCACCTGTATGGGGCAGGAAGGACAGCTTACCGTCACCCGACACCATAATGGCACCCGGGCCTCCACCCTGATGGGAGCCTATCCACTTGGCCTCCGTGTTTTGTTTGTCGGTCGACATCACGATGGCTTCCATCGTATAGCCGTCGGCCAGTTTCTGCCAAAAAGCATCATTGCCGGCATAGCTGATGCGATAGTGGCCCTTGTCCTTGTCGTTCCAAGCACAGGTGGACCGGGCCACATAGCGCCCATAGGTTGCGTTCCAGTAGGTGGAAAGCGTGGCATCGGGATAGTGCTCCACTTTCATCTGGCTGGCCGAAACATCGGCTGCCGTACCGTCGGCATGGAACACCACATCCAGGATTCCATCGGTGCGCATGGCCGGAGTGCGGAACGACAGGCTGTCCACATCCCCCATGGGCGACTCATAAAGTGTAGCACCCTCTTTGTCGAGGATGGTGAGGCGCGAATGGCCCTCGGCAACCTGCACATCATCCACTGCTGTCACCTCCTGGGCATATACAATACGTCCGCCCTTGTATACGTACATCATTTCACTATCAGCCGCAGCCGGCATTGCTCCACCTATTAATAATAAGGTATAGAGTGTCCAATTCCTGAAAGTATGAAATCTTTTCATCGTGCTGTCATTTTCTGGTTATCTTTTGTGTGAACACGCCATCGGCCGTGAACACCTTTACCACATACACGCCCTGAGGTATCTCCCGGAGGGGGCACACAGCCGTATTCCCGCTTACAGCATAGGAAACCACCTGCTGGCCACTCATCGAAACCAGGGTCACCCGCTGCATGGTGGCAGGGGCTGAAATCCGAAGCGCATCGCCCCTACTGGAGACCTGCAGGCCCGCAGAAGGCAGCAAAGCGGAGACACCCGTGCCCTCGGCCGCATAAAACCGGAAATGGGCCAGCTGGTCCCATGCCACAATCTCGCTGTTACCATCAGCCATTGACATACGTAGTCCACCCTCTTCCGGCACAATGGCCTTCACGTCCTTGAGTGTGCGGGTAGGCTTCAGTGCTACGGAAGAATAAACATAGATATCTGCCGCATTCGACAAACAGGGCAGAAGGGCCAGCGCCAGCGCCCAGATGAGTTGTCTTCTTTTCATTTGTGGTTATTTTTTTTGGTTTTTACACATGCTGCCTGCAAATTTACGATTTTTTTTTGTGCTACAATCAAAATACCGGCTTTTTTTTAGGACAGTTCGCATGAAAACCCTAACTTTGCGACACATTTTGCAAATGCATGACTAAAAAAATCCTCCCAGGAGCCATTCCGTGGCTCTTTCTGTTGCTTGCCGCTGGTCTACAATGGCTGACAGGCAACTTTCCTGCAGACTGCTTCAGCTTTCCTGCCAATGGTGTGCTGCTGGCATTATGGCTGGTGCTGGTGTGGCAAGGCTTCCATCGCCATCGCGCCCATCCCCTCGTCCGCTATTTCTGCTCGGCACAGGGCGCCACCCATTCACTCTGCATGATGGGGGCGCTCGTCGTCATCATGGGTTTTACCTCACAAGAGACTGCTCCCTCGGAGGAACGCTTCACGCTAGGCATCCATCATCTCCCCGACACCTGGATGTTTGCCTATGCCAGCCTGCATCTGCTCACGGTTCTGACCTTCGGGTTCCTCCAGGGATGGGCACACCGCAAGGACAATCGCTGGCGATTTGCATTGGTACACGGTGGATTGTGCCTCACGCTCTATGCCATGTTTTGGGGGAGTGCCGACAACCGGACGCTCATGGCAATTGCCTACAAGGGCCACTCCTCGCACGAGGCGGTAACAGCCGGCAAAAAGACAGTGTACCCCGACTATGAATTCCAGCTCAGCCAGATGAGGGTGACCACCTATCCCAACGGCACACCCCAGTCAATCGAAGCATCCCTGGTCATCGATGACCGGCCAGTGTCCCTGCGTGTAGGAAAGCCCTACCCCGTGAAATGGGACGAGGACGTGTATCTTCACAGTTACGACAGAGCCCGGGGCAACAACAGCACCTATGCCGTGCTGCAACTGGTGAGGCAACCCTGGAAGCAGCTGATGCTGCTGGGCATGACGGGGATGCTGGCAGGTGGACTGCTGCTGTTTGTCCAAGGTGCAGAAAGGAGGCGTTCATGATTGGATGGGATGCCTTCATCTATTTTGCGGTTCCTGTGCTGGGTTGCTGGCTGGCCAGTGGAACAGCCGCACTGAAAGGATGCCGCAGGACGGCTATCTGGGCAGGAACGACGGGCTGCATAGTATTTGCAGCCTTCATCACAGGACTATGGATAACGCTGGGCCGGCCACCGATGCGCACCATGGGAGAAACGCGCCTCTGGTATTCGCTCTTCACGCTACTGTCCGGACTGGCCACCTATCGGCAAAGGGGCTACAACTGGATATTGCTCTTCTCCACCGTGGTGGCAGGCGTATTTGTCCTCATCAACCTCCTGCGCCCCGAGATTCACGACCAGACGCTGATGCCGGCCCTGCAAAGCATCTGGTTTATTCCCCATGTTTCGGTCTACATGTTCTCCTATTCAGTGATGGGATGTGCCTTTCTGCTGGCCCTGCGCGGAATGTGCAAGCCGCGCGAGGAATACCTTACTGCAGCAGACTCGATGGTATATACGGGAATGGCCTTCCTCACCTTTGGGATGATTTCGGGTGCCATCTGGGCCAAACAGGCCTGGGGGCACTACTGGAACTGGGACCCTAAGGAAACATGGGCGGCCATCACCTATCTCCTTTATCTGCTCTACATCCACCTGCGGATTTATGACAAAAAAAGACGCTCCAAGCGTTTCTTCTACGGATTGCTGATACTGGCATTTGCTGCACTGCAGATGTGCTGGTGGGGCGTTAACTACCTGCCCAGCGCCAAGGAAGGTTCGCTGCACACCTATACGATGCAGCAGTAAAGACGAAACGCCCCACACAGAACATCTTTTCCTGCACAAAAATATTTGCAAAAATGACTTAATTTCAGATAAAAGTTGTAACTTTGCAGAGTGACAGCCGATTTTATATATTTAACCTCATATTCAAATGAAAAAAAACTTGCTTTTCGTGGTACTGGTGGCCGCTTGTGCAGCAGCCATTGGCTACAAAGTGGCAGACAAGGCGCCATCGGCCGACCTTGCTGCTGATGACCAGATGCTGGCCATCATCGAGAGTGCAGGCTGTATGGATTGCCATTCAGCATCGCCCAACCTTCCGTTCTATGCCTCGCTGCCTGTGGCAGGCGACCTGGTGAAGGCCGATGCGGAGAAAGGCTATCGTGCCTACAACATCGAGCCTACAGTAAAAGCCCTGAAGGAAGGGGGCCTCGTCAACGAGGTATCTGTGGCCATGATTGAACGTGTACTGCTGAAGGGAACCATGTCCCCTGCCAAGTATTATCTGGTGCACTGGGGTGCAGCCATCAACGACACTGAGCGTGACATGGCCATGGAATGGGCCAAGGCATACAGGGCCGAACACTATCCCAACCCTCTCGCCGCAGAAGAATGGGCCAACGAAACCATCCGTCCGATTCCCGACTCTCTGGCTGTGGACAGCCGTAAGGTTGAGCTGGGCAAACTGCTCTTCCATGATGGCCGTCTGTCGCTCGACAACACCATCTCCTGCGCTTCCTGCCACAATCTGGAGACAGGCGGTGTAGACAACAAGCAATATTCCGAAGGTGTAGGCGGTCAGTTCGGCGGAGTGAACGCACCCACCGTATTCAATGCCTACTTCAACTTTGTACAATTCTGGGACGGACGTGCAGCCACCCTGGCCGACCAGGCAGCCGGCCCTCCACTCAATCCCGTGGAAATGGCCAGCGAGAGTTTCGACCAGATTTGTGCCAAGCTGCAGGCCGACGAGAACATGGTGAAGATGTTTGCCGAGATTTATCCCGACGGTATTACCGAAGCCAACATCACCAACGCCATCCAGGAGTTTGAAATGACCCTGCTCACTCCCAACTCTCCCTTCGACCGCTATCTGAAAGGCGACAACGATGCGCTCTCAGCCGAGGAGATTGAGGGTTACGACCTGTTCAAGGAAAATGGTTGCGCCACCTGCCATGCTGGTGAGACACTGGGTGGGAAGACCTACGAGTACATGGGTCGTTTCGACAACTACTTCGAGAAGAGAGGCCTGGAAATGACCGAGGAGGACAACGGCCGCTTCAAGCAGACCAAAGACGAATATGACCGACACTGCTTCAAGGTTCCCGGCCTGCGCAATCTGGCCCTCACCGCTCCCTATTTCCACGATGGCACCATGAAAACCATCGAAGAGGCAGTTCAGGCCATGGCTCACTACGAATGCGGTGTGGACCTCACCGAGCAGGACAACCAGAAGATTTCTGCATTCATGCGTTCGCTCACAGGCGAGTACAAGGCAAAATAACTGCAACAGCACATTCCTATACGAGAACTGGCTGGAAGATGAATTCATCCTCCAGCCAGTTCTCGTATGAAGAGCGATGATATTTGGGTGGACAGGGAAACTGGGCTGTGGGTACGATTGGACAAACAAAAAAAAACAGAAAAAAAGGGGAGATACGAAAAAGGATTTGGCCATTTAGAGAAAAGATTGTAACTTTGCGGACATGAACAGACTTTTTAGATTTATAATGATATGTATGGCGGCCATCAGCCTTGTGTCCTGCGACGAGGACGAGCCCGCCCCCGCTTTCGAGGCAGAACGCACTGTGGTTGTGTATATGATGGCCGAAAACTCGCTGAGCAGCTATGTGCAGTCAGACATCAACGAAATGAGGGCGGTCAGCACCGAGGTGCCCGACAACATGAATTTCGTAATCTACCTTGATAGCAGGAATAAGCCCGCCATCTACACCCTCACAGCCAAAAAGGGGCTCACCACATGGAAAGAGTTTTCGGAGGACGTTATCAGCACAGACAGCCTGGTGATGCAGCACACGCTGACACAGATTGTCACGGCCTTCCCCGCAAAAGCCTACGATCTGGTGCTATGGTCGCACGGTAGCGGATGGATTCCACAGTCGCGTTCCATCGGTGTGGACAACGGTGAAAACACCTCCTCAAATGCAGGCATGCAAATGAACATCACCACCCTGCGCGGTGTGCTGGAACATCTGCCTCACTGGGAGATGATCATGTTTGACGCCTGTCTGATGCAAAGCATCGAGGTGGCGTATGAACTGAAGGATGTGACCGACTACATGGTGGGATGCCCTTCGGAGACCAATGCCTATGGCGCTCCCTACGACATGATCATGAAACACATGCTGAAGGGCGATGCCGGCCAGGTGGCACGCACCTATTACGAATCGTATGAACATGGGTCCGGGGCTATCATCTCTGCCATAGACTGCAGGCAGCTGGACCAACTGGCCGAAGTGATGCAGACACTCGTGCCGAAGATATGGGGCGGACGCAAGGAAATCAGTACCGAAGGTATACAGTATTACAGTCCCTTTGGTCCATCCTCCAGCTATCGTCCTGAGCCCTACGACATAGAAGGCGTGATGTACCACACGCTGGAAGCACAAGACTTTGCCCTGTGGAAAGAGGCATGGGACAAGGTAAACGTGTACTGCGGGGCCACCGATGAATGGGCTTCCGTATACGGTCCAGGCATCCACAACCACCTAATCGACCGCGATCACTACTCCGGCATGTCGATGTTCGTGCCCAACGAGAAATATGTCCCCTACCAATGGATGGACAAGTTCAGGGAATTCAGATGGTACAAAGCAGCCCGATGGGACGAAACGGGCTGGTAGCCGTCCTGACCTCCGGCACGCCCTTTCACTCCATTCCCTGTGCCTGCAACCGTTCGCGGATGGTGAACAGTTGGCTGAAGTACCCGCTGAAGCACACATCAAGGTGCTGACGCCCGGCCAATTTGCAAAGCGCACGCACGGTTTTGGGAAGGTCGGACGACGTACACGTATCGTCAATCACCAACTGCTGGGGCAGCCTGTCCATCCGCTCGTCAAACCAGGTCACCAGCTCGTTCAATTCCTCTCTTGTATAGTATTCTTTAAAGTATTTCATACCGTCTGACTCGTTATTTTTGGCAAAGATACTCATTTTTTGAAAAAAAAAACCTATATTTGCAGCAGATTGTATAATTTTTAATCATATATGGCATGCTTTTTGACAAACAAACGTACATAGAACGCCGCCACATTCTGAAAGAAAGACTGGGAAGCGGCCTCGTCATTATTCCAGGCAACAACGACACACCTGTCAACTATCCATCCAATGTGTACAAGTTTCGCCAGGACAGCACCTTCCTCTACTATTTCGGCCTGCACCGCGAGGGGCTGGTGGGCGTAATAGACATTGATGAAGGGCGCGAATACCTGATAGGCAACGACATAGATATTGAAGACATCGTATGGTTCGGACAGGTAGACAGCGTAGCCGACCTGGCTGCTCAGACAGGCATAGCACACTCGGCTCCCATGACACAGTTGGAAAAGCTGGTGGCCAAGGCAAAAGTTTCCAGCCAGCCCGTCCTGTTTCTGCCGCCCTATCGTCACGACTGGATGATACAGTTGGGCGACCTGCTGGGCCTGCACCCCTCCAAGCTACGTGAGGCCGCCTCGGTAGACCTGATAAAGGCCGTGGTGGACCAGCGTGCCGTAAAGACAGCCGGCGAGATTGCCGAAATAGAAAAGGCATGTGGCATAGGCTATGAGATGCACACCACTGCCATGAAGCTGTGCCGGGAAGGCGTCACCGAACAGTATATCGCAGGTGTGATAAGCGGCATTGCCAGCAGCCGGGGATGCATCGTGTCGTTTCCTCCCATCCTGAGCATGCACGGCGAAGTGATGCACGGCTACCCCAGTCCCCGCAAACTGGAGGCCGGAAGGCTGATGCTGTGCGATGCAGGCGCAGAGACCAACGAAAACTATTGCAGCGACAACACCCGCACTACCCCCATCAGCGGCAAGTTTACCAGCCGGCAACGTGACATCTACAACATTGTGGTAGCCTGCCACGACTATGCGCTGGAAGTGGCCAAGCCAGGTGTGAAATGGTGGGATGTGCACATGAACGTGTGCCGCATGATGACCGACATGCTCAAGGACGTAGGGCTGATGAAGGGTGACACCGACGAAGCCGTAGCTGCAGGTGCACATGCCATGTTCATGCCACACGGTCTGGGACACATGATGGGCCTCGATGTTCATGACATGGAGGGTCTGGGGCAAATCTACGTGGGTTTTGATGAAGAAGTGCGCCCCAACCTCGACCAGTTCGGTACCAACTGCCTCCGCTGCGGCCGACGCCTGCAGGAAGGATGGGTGATGACCGACGAACCAGGCATCTACTTCATCCCCGCCCTCATCGACGACTGGCGCAAGAAGGGCCTGCACAATGCCTTCATCAACTATGACCTGCTGGAAACCTACAAGGACTTTGGCGGCATCCGCCTGGAGGACGACATTCTGATTACCAAGGACGGTTGCCGTTTCCTGGGCGACAAGCGCATCCCCTACCATGCCGATAAGCTGGAAGCCTTCCTGGCAGACAGAGACAAATAATCGCAAACACATCAAAACCTAATTTATCATAATGAAGAAAACAATCGTATGGGCAGCCCTCGCACTGGCAGTGCTTCCACTGGGCGCCAAGAAAAAGCAAGAAGTGAAGAACGACTCACTCATCTTCACCACCATCATCGAGAACCCCGTAACCAGCATCAAGAACCAGAACAACTCGGGCACCTGCTGGAGCTATTCTTCGCTCGCCTTCCTGGAAAGCGAAGTGCTGAAAAAACATCCAGACATGAAGGACATCGACCTGTGTGAATCGTTCCTTGTGAGCAAAACCTACACCGATCGTGCCGACCGCCATGTGCGCACTCACGGAGATGCCAGCTTCTCGCAAGGAGGCAGTTTCTACGATGCCATCTACTGCATGCAGCACTATGGCCTCATCCCTGAAGGCATCATGCCCTACCCCATGACCAATTACGGCGACTCACTGTTCAATTTCTCCTTCTTCTTCCCTCCCATGGAAGCCTATCTGAGCGCCATCGCCAAAGGCAGCCAAAAGAAAATCAACCCCATCTGGAAAAGCGACTTCCAGCACATGCTCGACAACTATTTCGGTGCCTGCCCCACAGAGTTTGACTACAAAGGCAAACGCTACACGCCCAAGAGTTTCGTGAAGGAATACCTCACTCTGGATCCTGCCGACTATGTGTCGCTGACCAGCTACACCCACGAGCCCTTCTACAGCAAGTTCATCCTGGAGATTCAGGACAACTGGCGCTGGGCCAGCAGCTACAACCTGCCCCTGGAAGAACTGATGCGCGTGATGGAAGAGGCCGTGAAGAACGGATGGACCTTTGCATGGGGTGCCGACGTGAGTGAGGAAGGATTCAGCCGCCGTACGGGCAAGAACAAGTGTGTGGCCACCGTACCCGACACCAAGGCCACAGCAGGCGTAGGTAGCGACCAGAGCCGCTGGACGGGCGAAAAGGCAGGAGCCAAGATTTCAGAAGCCGACGGTGCCGGCGAGAAGGTCATCACCCAGGAGATGCGCCAGCTGGCCTACGACAACTGGGAGACTACCGATGACCATGGCATGCAAATCTACGGCATGGCCAAGGACCAGCACGGAAAAGAATACTTCATGATGAAAAACTCATGGGGCGAAAACGGTCCCTACAAGGGATTCTGGTATGTGTCCAAGCCCTATGCCGCCTACAAGACCATGAACATCGTAATCAATAAGAACGCTGTTCCTGCCGACATCCGCGCCAAACTGGGCATCTGACCTTCTGAAAGGCAGAATGTTAAAAAAACGCAATTTCCAGGCCTTTTTACTTGGAATTGCGTTTTTTTTTGTAACTTTACAGTTATGAATTATAAATGGAGCTATGAACAGGCAAGTCCAGAGCAGCTAGAGCGTGCCAAAGAATTGGCCAACAATTTGGGAATCAGTCCGATACTTGGAAGATTCCTTATCCAACGCGGTATCCACACAGTACAGGAGGCCAAGCGCTTCTTCAGACCGCAACTGACCGATTTACACGACCCGTTTCTCTATACCGACATGGACATCGCGGTAACCCGCCTCAACGAAGCTTTGGGACGGAAGGAACGTATTCTCGTCTACGGAGACTATGACGTAGACGGGTGTACAGCCGTGGCACTGGTGTACAAGTTTCTCCAGCAATTCTATTCCAATGTAGACTATTACATACCTGACCGTTATGAGGAAGGGTATGGTGTGTCGCACAAAGGAGTGGACTTTGCCTACGAGACGGGAGTGAAACTCATTATCGTACTGGATTGTGGCATCAAAGCCATTGACGAGATTGCATACGCCAAGGAAAAAGGTATCGATTTCATCATCTGTGACCACCACGTGCCCGACGACCAGTTGCCACCTGCCATCGCCATTCTGAATGCCAAGCGCACTGAATCCACCTATCCCTACCCCCACCTGTCGGGCTGTGGAGTGGGTTTCAAGCTCATGCAGGCCTTTGCCATCAGCAATGGCATCCCCTTCTCCCGCCTTATCCCCCTGCTCGACCTTTGCGCCGTAAGCATTGCTTCAGACATCGTACCCATTATGGGCGAGAACCGCATTCTGGCCTATCACGGTCTGCGCCAGCTGAATTCCAACCCCAGCATTGGCCTGAAGGCAATCATCGACATTTGCGGGCTCACCGACCGAGAGATAACCATCAACGACATCATCTTCAAGATAGGTCCCCGTATCAACGCATCCGGCCGTATGCAAAACGGGAAGGAGGCCGTATCACTGCTTGTGGAGCGAAACTATAAGACAGCCTTCAACCAAGCGTCACAAATCAATCAGTATAACGAACAACGGAAGGACCTGGACAAGGCCATGACCGAGCAGGCCAACCAGATTGTGGAGAAACTGACCGACCACCAGCAGCAGAAGGCCATCGTCATCTACAACGAAGAATGGCACAAGGGAGTCATCGGCATTGTAGCCTCCCGCCTCACGGAAATCTATTACAGGCCTGCCGTAGTGCTCACCCGCAACGAGGACATGGCCACAGGATCGGCCCGTTCGGTGGCAGGCTTTGACGTGTACAGTGCCATCGCCAGCTGCCGCGACCTGCTGGAGAATTTTGGCGGTCACACCTATGCCGCTGGTCTGAGCATGAAGGCCGAACATGTGGAGGAGTTCAAGCGCAGGTTCCAAGCCTACGTAGAGGAGCACATACAGCCGGCACAGACCCAGCCCATCCTCAACATCGATGCTGTCATCGGTTTCCAGGACATCACCCACAAGCTGTTTACCGACCTCAAGAAGTTTCAGCCCTTCGGGCCCGACAACCAAAAGCCCGTGTTCTGCACCCACCATGTGTATGACTACGGCACCAGCAAGGTCGTGGGCCGCGACCAGGAGCACATCAAGCTTGAACTGGTAGACGACAACAGCAGCCATGTGATGAACGGCATAGCCTTCGGCCAGAGTTCACAAGCCCGATACATCAAGACCAAGCATTCATTCGACATTGCCTACACGCTGGAAGACAATACGCACAAGCGAGGCGAGATACAACTACAAATCGAAGATATCCGACCCACGGAATGAAAGAAAGATATGGACGACCTGTATTCATCCATCCTTCAGCAATATTGGGGCTACCCCTCCTTCCGGGGCATACAACGCGAAATCATTGAAAGCATCTGCCGTGGGCACGACACCCTCGGCCTTATGCCCACCGGCGGGGGAAAGAGCATCACGTTCCAGGTGCCGGCCCTGGCCATGGAAGGCGTGTGCATCGTAGTGACCCCGCTCATTGCCCTGATGAAAGATCAGGTAAGGAATCTCCGCAATCGTGGCATCCGTGCGGAAGCCATCCACTCCGGACTTTCGCGACAACAGATAAGCGCGATTCTGGACACGGCCGTCTTCAACGGGTACAAACTGCTCTATGTGTCACCCGAACGACTCTCGTCCGACCTCTTTCTCACGAAGCTGCGCCACATGAAAGTCAGCTTCATCACAGTTGACGAGGCGCACTGCATCTGCCAATGGGGCTACGACTTCCGACCTTCTTACCTGCGCATAGCAGACATCCGCCAGATGCTTCCCGACATTCCTGTCCTTGCCCTCACCGCCACAGCCACACCACAAAACGTGGAGGACATCCAAGACAAACTGCAATTTCGCAGCCGGTGTGTTTTCAGGATGAGCTACCGCAGGGACAACCTCTCCTATATCGTACTGAAATGCCCCGAGCGCATGATGGCGCTTACCGACCTGCTCACACACGAACAGGGCACCTGCATCATCTACACACGTAACCGGCAGAACTGCCGAAAACTGTACGAGACGCTGCTGGAAGCTGGCATGAAGGTAACCTTCTACCATGCGGGACTGCCCGCCCACGAACGGAGCGCAAACCAGGAGGCCTGGCTCAGCGGCACCTGCCGCATCATAGTAGCCACCAATGCCTTTGGCATGGGCATCGACAAACCCGATGTCCGTCTGGTGCTTCATCTGGACCTCCCGGACTCCATCGAAGAATACTTTCAGGAAGCGGGACGGGCCGGACGCGACGGCAAACCTGCCCGCGCCGTCATCTTGAGCGACGGGCAAGAGCTGAAGACCCTACGCGCACGCCCCAGCCAGACCTACCCGCCAGAAGACTTCATCCGCACAGTGTACGAAAAGATTTGCTTCTACCTGCAAATGGCCGTGGGAGACGGTCTGAACGTGACACGAGAATTCAACCTGCAGGAGTTCACCCGGCTGTTCCATCTGAACCCCATCCAGACACTCAATGCCATTCTCCTGCTCGACAATGCAGGCTATATCTCCTACTCCGACAAGGAGGATAATGCCAGCCGCCTGCGCATACTGGCCACACGGCACGAACTGTACAGCGCAATCGACAAAGAGCGGGAAACAGTGGTCAGCTGCCTGCTACGCAACTATGGAGGCATCTTTGTGGACTACTGCTACATCGACGAGGATCTGATAGCACACCAGACCGGGCTGGACTTTGATAAGATATACAGTATACTGGTGGACCTGTCGAAAGCACACATCATCGACTACATCCCACGTAAAAAAATGCCGCGCATCACCTTTCTGCAGCGGCGTGTGGACACTGAGCAGGTGGTACTCCCGGTCTCTGTCTACGAGCGGCGCAAGGAATGCTATATCCACCGCATCCAGGCCATGGAAGCCTACTGTATCAGTATGGACTGTTGCCGTTCCCGCATGTTACTCCAGTACTTCGGAGAAGAATCGGCCGACTGCGGCCACTGCGACGTATGTGACGAAAAAAGGGCGGACATGCCCGACGAACAGTCCCTACAGCAGTTGCAGGACACCCTCACCGGCCAATTGGAGCGCGGCGAGGTAGCACCTCACGACCTGCACAACCTGTCCCTCCCGGCCCGTGTAATGAAGGCAGTAACGGGCCGTATGCGGGATGAGGGAATCCTATAAATCCAAAGAAAGAAAAGACAAGCGATGGCTCTGCATAACGACTACGGAAATCTGGGCGAGGAAATTGCCGCCGAATACCTGAAGGCAAAAGGGTATGTCATCCACCAGATGCACTGGCGGACCGGCCACAAGGAACTGGACATCGTGGCAGAAACCGACGGCACACTGGTGGTGGTGGAAGTGAAAGCACGCAGGAACAGTATTTTCTGCAAGCCGGAAGACGTGCTGAGCGTGAACAAGATGCGACGCATCGTGTTGGCCGCCGATGCCTACGTGCGCTACCACCGCATAGACCTGCCCGTACGCTTTGACCTCATCACTGTGGTAGGAGACCCCAGGAATCCCCGCATCACCCACTACGAAAAGGCCTTCACCTCTCCCGTCTGGTACAAGTAACATCCCAAACAAATCATGAACATAGAACATCATTTTTGCCTCGACGAATCACCACAGTTCCACATGATGGAACTGGGCCATGTAGATTCCACCAACCAGTTTGCCCGCCACTATCGGCCCGTAAGACCCGTACGCATCAGTCTTGTGACAGCCGAATACCAATCGGCAGGAAAAGGTGCAGGCACCAACAGCTGGGAATCGGCTGAAGGCGAGAACCTGCTCTTCAGCCTCATCGTTCGGCCCACCATGGTGCAGGCCAGCCACCTGTTCGTGCTGTCAGAAGCCATGGCCCTGTCAGTGTGCAAGGCACTCGACAACTTCGGCACCGGCTTCTCCATCAAGTGGCCCAACGACGTCTACCATCACGACAGTAAGATTGCCGGCATGCTGATTGAGAACGATATCGTGGGTCACCACATCGACCGAAGCATCCTAGGGGTGGGAATCAACATCAACCAGACCACCTTCCTGAGCGATGCGCCCAATCCCATCTCACTGGCCCAGATTCTTGGTGAGCCCATCGAACGGATATTCATCATGGAAGCTGTGATGGAGCAGTTCAGTTCCCTCTATACCATGGTGGAGCAAGGGCGTGAAAAGGAGCTTCACCGGCAATACCTGGAGCGGCTCTATCGCAAAGACGCCCTTCATCGCTACCGTGATGACTCCGGCACCTTTGAAGCCCAGATTGTAGACGTGGAGCCCAATGGGCATCTGCTCCTGCAAGACCAGGAAGGCCGCACCCGCCGCTATGCCTTCAAGGAAGTGTCCTTCATCATCTGAGAAGCCCGAAGGAGGTGGCATCATAATGACAAACATATATAATATAACATATTAATAATTAGAGACAAGCAATATGGCAAAATTCAACAGAATCCTGCTCAAACTGAGCGGAGAGAGCCTTATGGGTGAGAAGAAATACGGCATCGACGAGAAAAGGCTGGCCGAATACGCAGCGCAAATCAAGGAAGTGCACGACATGGGTGTGCAGATTGGCATCGTAATCGGAGGCGGCAACATCTTTCGCGGGCTGAGTGGTGCAGGCAAGGGATTCGACCGTGTGAAAGGTGACCAGATGGGCATGTGCGCCACCGTCATCAATTCGCTGGGACTGAGCAGCGCCCTGGAGGCCATTGGTGTAAAGACACGCGTGCTCACCGCCATCCGCATGGAACCCATCGGTGAGTTCTACAACAAATGGAAAGCCATAGAGGCACTGAAGAACGGCGAAGTGGTAATCATGAGTGCCGGCACCGGCAACCCCTATTTCACCACCGACACAGGCAGCAGTCTGCGCGGCATTGAGATAGAGGCCGATGTGATGCTGAAGGGCACACGTGTGGACGGCATCTATACAGCCGACCCCGAAAAGGACCCCACAGCCACCAAGTTCTCCGAAATATCCTACGATGAGATTTACACCCGTGGGCTCAAAGTGATGGACCTCACGGCCACGACCATGTGCAAGGAGAACGGGTTGCCCATCTATGTTTTCAACATGGACATCTGCGGCAATCTGAAGAAGGTGATGGATGGCGAGGACATCGGCACCCTGGTACATCTGTAAGCCAGGGTTTTCAAGACCGCCGTCTCAGGCAGAACCATTTTGGCAATCAATATTCTCCTGCCGCATCCTGCCGGGGCCACCCACGAAATGAGGAAAAGAATTCGCCCCTAACGCGGAGGCAAGGATTCCAGAAAAGCCCTCACCTTTTCTGTGTATACATCGGGACAGTCCTGGTAGGCACGCGCATGCGTGATACCTGGGGCTGTCCATTTTTCTTTGGGACACGGTTTGGCGGCATACAGCGAATCCATCATCCAATAGGGCACAAAGGTGTCGGCATCACCGTGGATAAAGAGCATGGGACGGTGGCATCTGGCCACCTGACGGATGGGAGAAGCCTCGCCAAACCACCATCCATGTACCAGCCGGTTGAGCAGGCTCGTAGTATAGAGCAGCGGGAAGGCGGGCAAAGAGAACTGCTCCTTCAGCTGAAGGCGAAACTCATCCCACACACTGGTGTAGCCGCAATCGGCCACAAAGCCCTCCACATAGGCCGGCAGTTCCTCACCAGACAGGCACATCGTAGTGGCCGCGCCCATCGACACGCCATGCACCACCATACGGGAAGGTGCCAGGCTGTCGCGGAAAAGTTGTTCAGCCACCTCGGTCCAGCGCATCACATCCAGGCGGTCCTTCCACCCCATCTGGATGTCATTGCCCTCGCTCAGCCCATGCCCATGCAGGTCGGGCATCAGCAGGTTGTAGCCCAGGTCGCGATGGTACATACGTCCCAAATAGAGAAACTTCACACAACTGTCCTTGTAGCCATGCACCACCACCGCCGTACGTCCATGGGCGGAATCGGCCCGCAGGAACAGAGCATGGTGGCGTTCGCCCGTGGGCATCACCACAAAGGTATCCCTGAGCAGTCCCTCGGCCAGCAGGCTGTCCACCCACGGCTGCATGTCGGGGACACGCTGATACAGTTGTCCCCACGCATTGTCCACATCGGTATGTCTGGCATCGGCACGCAAAGAAAAGTTCATCATGAACACGCTGGCCCCCAGCAATGCCACAGCCATCAGGGCCACTACAGCATACAACAGTTTCTTCATCCTTAGGTCTGGCTACTTATAGGATTTCACAATCTCAGCACCGCGATAGTAGTGTTGCAGGATGGATCGGTAGCCAAAGCCCTGATCGGCCATGACCGCAGCACCTATCTGGCACAGCCCCACTCCATGTCCCCATCCGCGTCCATGCAGGCGGAAGCGGGCGGGTACCCCCTCCTCCACCTCCAGCCGCTCCACTGTAAAGCAACTGCTCTTCAGATGGGTATCGCTCAGGACACGGCGTATCTCCAGTTCCTTACCGATGGTGAAACTGCGCTGTGTGCCCACAATCAGCAGGCGGCTCAGATGACCGCTGGGGCTCACCTCCACAGGGCGGAGGTCCACTATCTGGCCGAAATCCATCTTCAGGCGGTCAGTTATCAGTCTGTTCAGTTCCTCCTGCGTATAATCCACCGTCCATTCATAGAAGTCCGTCGTTTCCAGGTCATAGTCGTTCAGAATATTCTGCAGCGTATGCGGGTCCTCTATATGGCAATAAGGGTCTTCCACGCTTTCCAGATAGGAATGGTGCACATTGTCCCAGCAATATTCAAACTCATTGGTGCGTCCGCCGCAACACTTGCTGAAGCGCGCATCACAGATGGTTCCATCGCTGCAGAGGATTTCTCCACGTGTGGCCCTCACGGCCTCTTCTGCCCTGCTGCCCAGGGCACGCGTGATGCCCTGATAGCGCTGGCAATGGTCATCGGCACACACATCGAACAGCTGGTGTTCCTCCCGGTCATACCAGCGGATGGCCTCGGTATCGGTTCTCTTGAATGCGAAGAAGGCATGGTGCTGCTGTTTCTGCAGGCGGCGGTGTTCCAGCTGGGCAAACAGCCAGCTGCGGCTGATGACGGCCGATGCCTTCAGGTACTCCAGGCTACAGGTCGACTTCATCTCGCTGCTGATAACACTGGCCAGATAGTCCTCCACAGGCAAGCGGTTGATGACGAGAATCTTGTCTTCGTCCACCATCAGGTGGAGCACCCCACGGAAAGTCTGCGACTCGCGCCGCTCCCAGTGGAACTTCACTCCTATGGGAACATCCGACAACGTGAAGGTGGCCTCCTCGTTTTCGGGCCGGAACGTCAGTTCCCTGTACAGACTTCCCTGCCACAGGATGCTTCCGTCCTGACATTCCACCGTCTGCACGCCCTCCACCGTCACGCCCTTGGCCATATAGACTCCGTTGGTACGGAAGATGAGGCGCTGTTCCGACAGCAGGCCCACGCTCACCTCGGGCTCCTCTCCACATGCCAGCAGGCTGTCCGTCCCCTGGTCCTTCGTCATCGCGGCAGAGGTTGCAGGCGTATCGGTAAGCTGTGCAATCACGGGCTGCAGTTGGTCATAGTCCAGTGTGACCTCCCGCAGGATGTCAGCGGCACGCTGGAATGTGATCCGTTCAAAATCCTCACGGCGGGGCGTAATGATGAGTCCGCCCATGTCCAAAGCACCCGGACTGATGAGCAACTGGTCCTCGCCCTCCTGGCTATAACAATCGGGGCGGTGCTTGGCACGCGGAAAAATCAGTGTCACAATCTCGTCGGGCCGGCCCAGTCCGCCCTCCTGATGCCAGGAGATAAGGTTCATCCTGGGTTCTTCCTCACCCTCCGCCACAGGAAGTGCCTTGTACACACGCTGGCAAAGGATGCTGTCCGGCTCGGTGGGCTGGCTGCGGATAACAAACACCGGGCACACATAGGTGCGTAGCAGATACAGTCCGCAGCCCGAACTGGTGTTGCCCGCTTCTTCCATGTTGGCCGCCTCCGCGCCTGTGAGTGGATAAAGCTTCTCCAGATGTTTCTCGTACAGGCTCCAGTCGCGCTCTATGGGCACCACGCCCCTGCTGCCTGCCTGCAAGTGCATGTGGTCGGGACACGAGGCACCGCACAACGGGCCGTTGTAGAAGACAATATACTGGGGCATGTCCCAGGCTACCCGGCGCATGGTGCCGAAATGGCTGTAGATGCGCTGGGGCGTGTGCCTGCGGGTGGGGATAGTGAAATGACGGGGCAGAATGGGGAACGGATTCACCAGCAGCTGGTAGTGCCGCTCCATGGGCATGGCATGCTGCTGGGGCGGACGGTTGTGGTTGCACAGGAAACAGGGACGCTGACTGATGCTGGCAGCGTCAATCTTCGCGCCCGTACTCACGATACGGGCCGGATTCCACTGCACGGCCAGCCGGCTGTCGCCTTCCGTCAGTTCCTGCACCTTTACCTGTTCCAGCGCCTCGTAGTTTTTTTCGGCCATGGGCCACTGTGCCAGTTCGTCGTGGAGGAAATCCTCCACCTCCTGCGGTTCGGGCTGATGCTGCCACAGCCGGTTGAGCGCACGTCGCGCCCTTATCTCGAGCGTCCGCAGGTGGTCCTTATAGGCATTGTTCTTGTTTATCTTGTCCTGGCTCAGCGCGGCATCGCTGTTGCCCTCCCATCGGCGGCACAGGTACAGTTCGTCATAGATGCGTCCGATGCGATACTGGCGGCTGATGCGGAGTCCCAGCGCATAGTCCTCTCCATAGCTGGTGTTGGGCACCTGTATCTGGCGGAGGATAGGGGTGAAGAAAGCGCGCGGTGCGCCCAGTCCGTTGATACGGATGGCATTGTTGCGTCCGTTCTGTGGTGTCCATTCGCGATGGTCAATCAGTCCTGGAGGCAGGGTGTTGAGTTGGAAATCACACATGCGGTAGGAGCCTATCACCATGGCAGCCCCCTGTTGGTAGAAGGCATCCACTATGCGTTGCAGGGTGAGCGGACTGCTATACAGGTCGTCACTGTCGAGCTGCACCACAAAACGGCCCGCCTGGGGATGATGGACAGCCATGTTCCAGCAGCCGCCAATGCCCAGGTCGGTGCGTTCCGGAATGATGTGGATGACACGGCTGTCCGCCGCAAAGGTGCGGATGGCCTCCGTAGTGCCGTCGGTACTGCCATTGTCCACCACCATCAGGTTAAAGGGGAACTGTGTCTGCTGCGAGAGCACGCTCTCAATGGCATCCCGGATGGTACGCACACGGTCACGCACGGGAATCACCACGGTGGCCTCCACGGGAAAATTCCCTTCCGTGAGGCGCACCTCGTCGTATTCGTTGCCATGCAGATAAGCGTTCACGGCCCGCAGGTGGCGGGTGACGGCGCGTTCCATCTCAGTCTGAACCCCGCGGTTCTTGGGGTCCACATAGTCGAATTGCTTTTGTCCGCTCAGGCGGGTATCATTCTCTATCTCGGTATACAGATACTCGCTGATATGCTCCGGCATACCCCTGCGCATCACAAACAGACGCAGGTCGTAAAGGGCAGCATAGCGATAGCTGTGGAGATGGGGCTGGCTCAGGTAGTCCCTCAGCGTCTGTGTCTTCACCAGCAGTAGCGACCCCATCTGGAAATCGTCGCGCACCGACCCTTCCTGACAATCGATGAGCGGCATGGCCTTGCGCGTACCGTCGGGCAGCACCACATAATGGTCGGCATACCACATCTCCGCCCCGCTGTCAGCGGCTATGGAGAGCAGGCGGTCCAGGGCATGATAGCCCAGCTGCAGGCGGTCGGGTTTGGTATAGAGCAGGGCATATTCGGTCTCACACGCCTCTGCCACCTGACGCAAGGCACGCGTGTTGCCGGGAGGGAATGCCTGTACGACGGTAACGCCGGCCACACAAGCCTCGGCCTCGAACTGCGCTGCATTGCCAGCCGTCTGTTCCTCGCTGCAGCCAAAGAGGAAACAGTGTATCATCTCTTCGTTTATTTTCATCTTTTTCTCTCTAGGAAATCCATTAATTCATTAATTATAGGACAAAAGTAGTGTTTTTCTACATTATGGCCAAATTTTTGGGCTCCTCATCCATTATTTGGCAGTCCTTTGCCATTCCACCACGTCTTTTACGTCACGGATTTTAGGAGGGGTTATATGCGTGATGGCACACCAAAGGCCAAACCCCGACGGGGCAGATTAGATTCATATCGGGGCGTAGAATACAGGAAAATCAGCAAAACCGACCTTTCAAAAAAAAGACGGAGAAATTGCCCTCCTCAACATTTTGTTGTAACTTTGCAGCATGAAAGTGCATATTTTCAATCCGGAGAATGATTTGGCGCTGGCCGACGGACGACCAGGCTATACAGCCCCTGCCAGCGCACGTCAGATGCGCAAGGAGCTGCATTGGCTCCCCGAATGGTGGGCCGAGGAGGGCGACCTGGTGTGGGATGGCGAGAGCAGCCTGCAGCTGCAGGAAGGGGACGAAATCTGTCCCTGGGGATGGAGCCCCGCCCTCATCCATCAGCTGAAGCAGGCAGGAGTGGCCGACAGCCTGCTGCCCACGCCGGAGCAGATGGACCACCTGCGATGGCTCTCCCACCGGCGAACGGCAGTGGAGGCCCTGGCGCAGATGCGTGCCGACAGACTGCTGGGCGAAACCCTTTGTGGCGCATCCCGGGAATGCAAGTGTACCGCTGAGGTAAGCGAAGCACTGGCCCAATGGCCACGGACGCTGTTCAAGGCACCCTGGAGCTGCAGCGGAAAAGGGCTGGTGGCCAGCGATGCGCCCGACTGTGACCGCCGGGTGGAGCACATCATGCAGCAACAGGGGAGTGTCATTGCCGAGCAGATGCTCCACAAGATTGCCGACTTTGCACTGGAGTTCATGCTCGACGGGAACGGAGGCGTGGAATATCAGGGCCTCTCGCTCTTCCACACCAATGAGGCTGGCGCATACACCGGCAACTGGCTGGCACCCGAGCCGCAAAAACTGGCCTGGCTGGCACAATATGCCGAGCCGCGCTGTCTGATGGACATCCGCCAGTGGTGGGAGCAATACCTCAGGCAGTTCAGCTACCGCGGTCCCGTGGGCATCGACATGATGCTCTGCCACGAGGGCATCTGCCCCTGTGTGGAAATCAACTGGCGCATGACCATGGGGATGGTGGGTCTCTTCCTCACCCGTCAGGGGCGCAGCGGCAAGCTCCTTATATATTATATGTATGGCCACTATGTGGCAGAAGTGGAGGCATTCGGATGAAACGCCGGTCTGCACTCCTCCTGTTTTTCCTGGCCACGGCCACCGCACTGTGGAGCCAGGATCATTGTGTATGGAGCAAGGGCGGCATCATTCGCAAGGACACCACACAGAAATGTATCACCCTCGTGTTTACGGCCGCCGACCATGCCGACGGTGCCCACGACATCCTGCGCACCCTGCGCCGCGAACGGGTGAAGGCAGGCTTCTTTCTCACAGGCAAGTTCCTGGAGCTGTACCCCCACGTGGTGAGTCGCCTGGTGAAGGCCGGCCATTATGTGGGCAGCCACAGCTACGGCCACCTGCTGTATTCGCCCTGGGACAATCCCGACTCCACCACCGTGAGCCACGCACAGTTTTGCGAGGACATCCGCCGCAGCTATGCCCTGCTGGCGCCCTATGGCATCACGCTCCAGAATGCGCCCGTCTTCCTGCCGCCCTATGAGCATTACAACAGCACCATCTCCCAATGGGCACACGAGATGGGCCTCCAGGTCATCTGTTTCACACCGGGCAGCACCAGCAATGCCGACTACACCACGCCCGACATGAAGAACTACCGCTCGTCGCAGACCATTCTTGAGAGTATCCTGAAGCTGGAGGAGCGCGAAGGCCTGAACGGGCACATCATGCTCTTCCATCTGGGCACCGTAGATGCCCGCAAGGACAAGTTCTACCACACCCACCTACGCACGCTCATCCGCACGCTCAAGAAGCGCGGCTACCGTTTCGAGTGGTAGCAAAAAGCCCCCAAGCCCCGCAGGGGCAACATAACATAGGACGCTACCTTGGACTGATTTTTTTACCATGGCCTCCTTTCCCCTGGACAAGGGGGTCGAGGATGATTTTTTGCTACTACGCGAGCCGTTTTCATATCCCCCAGAAAAACGTGCCTAACTGGAGAAATTTTTTTTCCCAACTGGGCAGCAAATTTTTCCCAGTTGGGTAGCAAAAACGGCCCAAAATGCTACTAGAAACCGCATAAAGGGGACACGGACTGCAAAATAACATACAAAAAAAGGAGGGAAACGCATTTTTTTCTCAAAATAATTCCCCATCTTGCAAAAAAAAATATAATTTTGTCCAGAATTAAGTAGTCTACCCCCCCCGGGGAATCTCAAAGGGGATTTAAATGGAGCAATCCTCCAGAGAGAGCACAAAGAAACCATCGCTCCTGTAATTAAACCAAAAAAACCTCAAATGAGACACAAATCACTCCTATTAGTGGCATCGATGGCATTCTGCGCTACACAGGTGCAGGCCCAGATGCAAGCCGATGACGGGTATTACCTAATCGGTTCGGTAGAGGACTTGACGGCATTTGCCGACAGAGTCAACTCTGGCCAACAGACAATCAACGGCCGCCTCATTGCCGACATTGACCTGGCCGGTGTAGAAAACTTCACGCCCATCGGCCTCTTTGCCGATAACGGTTGGAACCTTCCGCAGCGTCCCTACAAAGGCACCTTCGACGGACAGGGCCATGTGGTGAAAAACCTGAAAGTGACAATGGACGACTATTATGAGACCGGGCTTTTCAGCCGTCTGGAAGGAGCTGTGCTGAAAAACCTGGGCGTGATAAATGCCAGCGTCACCAACACCAGAGCCATCCGTGCAGGCGTCATTGCCGGTGAACTGGTAACAAGCAAGGTGACCAACTGCTTCAGCGCGGGTGACATCACCGTCACCACCGACCATCCCAAAAACAACCGGGGCGGCTTGTCGGGCGAGGCCTACAACAGCGACATCAAGCACTGCTATTCCACCTTTGAACTCTTGATTGGCGACCCGTTGTCCTCTGCCGTGGAAAACTGCTACGGAGGGGAGGAGGCCAATGCCATGGCTCCCACCGGACAGCTGTGCCATCAGCTGAACGCCGGCCAGGCTGCAACCGTCTTCTTCCAGACACTGGGCACCGATGCCTATCCCGTGCTCGACAGCACCCATGGCACAGTATATGCCATAGGCGAACTGGACTGTGCAGGACGCCCCGTGGGCGATATCGCCTACAGCAACAGCGGAGAAGCCGGCGAGCTGCCGCCACACACGTTTGACGAAGAGGGCTACTGTACCGTCTGCGGCAAGCAGGCAGGAGAAGTAGTCCCCGCCGAAGACGGATGGTACGAAATACGCACAGCCGACGAACTGCGCTGGTTCAGCCGACAAGTGGATGCCGGCAATCGCAATATCAACGCGCGCCTGATGAACGACATCAACCTGGAGGAAATCAGCAAATTCCCACCCATCGGCCATTTCAACGACAACGGCGTGCAGAACTCCTTCAATGGAACATTTGACGGACAAAACCACATGGTATACAACCTCAACGTGTATGTAGACGACGGCAGGGAAGCCGGATTGTTCAGCCGCGCCGCAGGCGCTACCATCAAGAACCTGGGCATTGTGAATGCCAGTATCACCAACGATGCAGGCATCCGTGCCGGTGTGCTGGCAGGTGAGCTGCACAACTGCACCGTCACCAACTGCTTCACCGCAGGCGACCTGAACGTGAACACCACCCATGCACAATGCAGCCATTTCGCTGGCGAGGCCGCAGGCACCACCCTGAACACCTGCTGGACCACAGGAGACAACTTCACCGTCGGCTACAATGCCGCCAACAACTGTCTGTGGGGCGAAAACTGCCGCGAAAAGGCCGCTTCGGGCGAACTCTGCTACAACCTCAACGGCGGAACTCTGGACAAGAGCAAGTGCATCTGGTTCCAGACCATCGGCGAGGACGAGTTCCCCATCTTCGACAGCACCCACGGCTTCGTGTACAAGGTGGAAGACGGCTTGTTTGCCAGTGCCGTCACCGAGGATGAGTTCCTGGAACTGGCTGCCACCGTGGTCCAGGGCGAACTGGACAAGTGGGAAGAGGCCGTTGCCTCCCAGCGCCTGCGCGAGAGCTACATGGCCAAGCTGGAAGAGATGAAGGAGATGGACTATGAAGCCTTCCTGAAGGCATACAATGCGGCTGCCGGCATCCGCGATGCCCTCATAAGCTCCTACAATGCCTACCAGGCCTATCAGACCAAGGCCGGAGAGGTGGGCGAATACATCGACGCACACGATGCAGAGTTTGCCGGTCCCGACCGCGACCTGCTGGAAGACTACCTGAACACGGAGATTGCCCCGGGCGACGTGTACGCCCACGGTTCTTATCCCTATATTATAGAGAACCCCACCCTCACCACCATCGAGGTGCTCAAGGAGACAGCCGCCCTGGAGCAGATGCTCAACGACGCCGTGAGCAAGGGCTACCTGATTGGTGCCAACGTGACGGGCATGCTGCAGAATGCCGACTTCACACAGGGCAACACCGGATGGGACATCAACGAGGGTTCCTATCCAAGCATCACCAAGGCGGAAGAGGGCCTGACTATGGGACTCATCCAGGCCCAGAAGGCCAACCTGTCCCAGACCCTCACCGGCCTGAAGGACGGCATCTACCTGTTCCGCATGAACAGTTACCTGGAGGTACAGAAGTCCACCATGGAGTCACAATACAACTACATCGGCTACGTCTATGCCAACGGCATGACCAATTATGTACACACCAAGTTCACCAGCCTGTTCCAACCCGAAGAGATTGAAACCGGATGGGCCGACCAGAAATGGTTTAGCGAAGAGAACGGTGCCTTCGACGAAAACGGCACCCAACTGTGGGGATGCTCCGACCTGAAGGGTGTGAGCATCGCCTTCGGCATGGGACACTATGACAACTGCATCCTGGCCAACGTGACCGACGGAGAGCTGACCGTGGGCATCCAGAACAAGGGCGCATTCAGCCGCCAGTTCGACACCTTCCTGGGCAACGCACGCCTCTACTACTGCGGTACGATGGACGAGGCCACCGAAGCACTCGACGAGGTGCTGGGCGACATGACCGCCACTGCCGCACACATCTGCAACGACTACATCCCCTCTGTCACCTACACCGAGGCCCCCTCGTTCCACAGCGAGTTGAAGGCCGAGTTGGCACAGGCCATAGCCGAGGCCGAGAGCGCAAGCGACAACGCCACCAAGTATGCCCTCATCGGCAAGATAAGCGACCTCTTCAACAAGATATTCGACTGCAAGGCCGCCTACCTGGAGATGATGCAGACCCTGGAGGAAGCCCAGGCCGCCCTCTACGACCAGTCGGACGACCCGGCATTGCTGGAACAGTTTGAAACCCTGTATGCCGAATATGAAGGCCACTATGCCAATGAGGACCTCACCCAGGCCCAGGCCGAAGAGCGCGTGGAGAATTTGAAGTCCACGGTATACTACAAGCTCGCCTACGGTGAAGAAGCCGAGGAGGTGGACGGCGTATACCAGCTGGGCACTCCCTACAACCTGATCTGGTTCTCCAAGAAGGTGAACAGCGGACAGAACACCATCAAGGGCGCCCTCACCGCCGACATCGACATGGCCGAAATCAAGAATTTCACGCCCATCGGCACCTACAGCGATTTCGGGGGCCCGGGCATCCAGTTCAAGGGCACCTTCGACGGCCAGGGCCACATCGTGAAGAACCTCACCATCCACGTGACGGACAAGAGCGAGGCCGGATTCTTCAGCCGCACCTTCCAGGCTGTCATCAAGAACCTGGGTATCGTGAACGCCACCGTTACCAACTTCTCTGAAGACGGTACCCCCGTGCGTGCAGGCGTGATGGGCGGCGAATGCCATGCCAGCAGCGTATACAACTGCTTCACCGCAGGCGACCTCGTGGTGGAGACCGACCACGAACAGGCAGGCGGACTGTTTGGCGAAGCAGCCAGCACCAACCTGTACAACTGCTACACCACCGCCTCCACACTGGCATCATCCGGTGCCACCACCAACTGCTTTGTGAACGCAGCCGCCGAGGCTCCCACCGGTGCCCTGGCCTTCCGCATCAACGAAACCCTGGAGGAGCCCGTCTACTTCCAGAACCTTCCCGGCGACGAATATCCCGTGCTTGACCCCACCCACGGTGTGGTATATGCAGGCGGACGCATCAACTGTGCCGGCGAGATGACCGAGGTCACCTTCAGCAACGATCCCAATGCCACCTATGAGCGCGACAGCCACGAATTTGGCGACGACGACCTCTGCATCCACTGTGGCGAGACCATCGACGCATGCGAGGTGGACAAGGAAGGCTATTACCTGATTGCCACCGGCAAGAACCTGGCATGGTTCTCCAACCACGTGAACAAGGGTAACGAAGGCGCCAAGGCACGCATGACCGCCGATGTGGACATGACCGGCATCGACTTCACCCCCATCGGTCTGTGGTGCAACACACCCGACGAGGAAAAGACGGGCAACGAGGCCCCCAACCGCCGCTTCTCCGGTGTGTTTGACGGACAAGGCCACGTCATCCGCAACCTCAACATCACCGTGCCCGCATACGGCGACGCCGGTCTGGTAAGTTTCCTGTTCGGAGGTTCTATCCTCAATGTAGGTATCGAGAACGCCAGCGTCACCAGCCCCAATGTGGCTTCTTCCAGCATCGGCGTGCTGTGCGGACACAGCATCAACACCACCGTAAGGAACTGCTACGTAATCGGCGACATCCAGCTCACCACCCGCACCGGAGACTTCGGCGCTGCCTTTAGCGGTGCGCTGATTGCCTGCCTGCAGACCGGCAACATGTACAACTGCTTCACCACCTACCACGCCATGGGTTCAAGCAATGGCAGCAACTGCTACTCCAGCGTGAACGTGAATGATTGGGGTCCCACCGGCGAACTCTGCTACAAGCTCAACTCCGGCAACACCAAGAATCCCGTATGGTTCCAGAACATCGGCACCGATGCCTACCCCGTGCTGGACAACACGCACAGCATCGTGTACATGACCTCCGAGACTGAGTACACCAATGCCCAGCCCGACCTGATGAAGTATGCCGGCACCAAGGATGATCCCTTCATCATCAACACCGTGCAGGAACTGCAGGATGTGGCTTCCTACCTGGTGGCCGACAGCCTGAACTACATCCGTCTGGCCGCCGACCTCGACATGAGCGAGGTGACCAAATGGACACCGCTCAACCTGTCTACCAAGTGGATCGACTTTGACGGACAGGGCCACGTGATCAAGAACTTCAATGTGACCACCACCGACACCAAGTACATGAGCATCTTCGGTATCCTGGGCGGCGGTCTGCGCAATCTGGGCCTGGAGAATGCCAGCGTAGTCACCTCTGCCAGCGGCGACGGTCTTCTGGCCGGCTATGTAGGCCACACCGGCTATGGCAAGCCCACCTATATCGAGCATGTATACGTGACCGGCCAGCTGGAAGTGACCAACAACTATGCAGGCGGTATGTTCGGCACCGTGGGTGACACCGTAGTGATGAAGAACTGCTACGCCAATGTGGACATCAACAGCACCGACGCCTACACAGGCGGTATCATCGCCCGCGTTCATGGTGCGCTCACCATGGAGAACTGCTATGCAGCCGGCTCGTTCACCCGCGGTGGCGGTGTCATCGGCGGTGGCCAGGAAAGCGGCACTCCTTCCTCTACCTACAAGAACGTAGTGGTTTGGAACAACGACTATGAGAACTTTGGCAACCTGCGTCTGCAGGACGACCTGAGCGGCATCAGCTACTACTACGGCAACAACTTTGCCGAGCTGCAGAAGACCGTAGTGGCATGGGATTCCTCCGTTTGGTCGTGCGACATGCAGGACGGCAGCTATCCCATCCTCGTGGGCACCGCTGTGGGCATCAAGGACATCATGGCTGAAGGCGAAGGCCGCAAGGGCATCTACGACCTCTCTGGCCGCCGTCTCAGCGACAGCTCCAAGCTGGCCAAGGGCATCTACATAATCAACGGCAAGAAAGTGGCAGTAGGCAAGTAAGCAATTGACTGCTTGCGCTCACCAAGCCATTCCCAATCAAAAGGTCCGGGGCCTTGCGCCCCCTGCGGCACAGGGTCCCGGACTTCTCACAAGCCCCCCATCAATCATAAAGAAACCAGACATGTTATTCTCCAAACTATTCAAGCGAATTATGCCGGTGGCCATAGCAGCAGCCATGATGGCCGGATGCAAGGAACAGATCGACACATCGGCACGCTACGTCTTCCTCGACGAGACCGTATACAGCTACCTGAGCAAACACGACCAATACAGCCAGTATGCAGACCTGCTGGGCAAGGTGAAGGTGAGCAAGATTTCCACCTCCACCCTGAAACAGTTGTTGGCCGCCCGAGGCAACTACACCGTGTTTGCACCCACCAACGAGGCCATCCAGCGCTATCTGGACACACTGGCCATGAAGAAGGTCATCGAAGCGCCCAGCTGGGACGGATTCCGCGACTCCAGTTCGCTCGACTCCATACGAGAAATCATCGTATACAACAGTATCATCGATGCAGGTGACAACCTGGAACCCTACGAGACGGGAGAGTTTCCCATCCTTAACAAGGGAGAGTTCCCGCTTGTCAACATGTATTCGCGCAAGCTGTATGTAACTTATTCGGACAACCCGGACAGCATCTGGGTGAACGGTGCGGCACTGGACGTGAACAATCGCGACATCAAGACGGAGAACGGCGTCATCCACTGCGTACACAACGTGGTGGCACCCACCAACAACACCCTGGGCTACCTGCTGGAGTCTATCTTCAACGAGAAGCAGAAGGGCTACTACGTGGCAGCACAGCTGGTGCGTGCAGCCGGCATGCTAGACACCCTCTACAAGTACCAGGACGACGAATACGAACGCCGCTACCAGGCCGGCCTCATCAAGGACATCGCGCACACATCGGGTATCGGCTACACAACGGGCAAAGTGCCCGAGCACCGCTTCTACGGCTACACCTTCTTTGCCGAGACCGATGAGTTCTGGGAAAAGGAACTGGGCAAGGACGCCCTGGACATCACCGTGAAGGACGTGAAGGACTATCTCATCCAGCACGGATATTACCCCGAGGGAACCACAGACGACAACTATACGGAGGAGAACAACATCGTGAATCTCTTCATCACCTACCATTTCATGCCCATGCGACTGGCGGCCGACCGTCTGGTGCTCCATTGGAACGAAATGGGCTACTCGAAACACGTGAAGCAACCCACCGTGGTGCAATACGAATACTATACCACCATGGGCAAACGCCGCCTGCTGAAGTTCCTGGAAAGCGCGGAGAGCGACGGTGTGTGCATCAACCGCTTCCCCAATATCGACAACGGGCGCCATGGCACCTACCACGAACTGAGCTGCGACCCCGACAAGGTGGGCATCCCCGTGCAGGCCCCGGAAACGGGCGGAGAGTTCAACGTGCGCAACGGTATCATCTATCCGCTCGACCAGATACTGGCCTACACCTCCGATGTGCGGCACAACCTGCACAAGGAGCGCATCCGCTGGGACATCACCGCCCAATTCCCCGAATTCATGAACAACGACATACGCCTGCAATACTACTATCTGGGCCAGCGGTGGGGCATTCCCATGAACACGGTCTACCGCTATCTGGATGATTGCAGCATCGAAGACGACAGCTATTTCTTCTACTATAACGGCTACGACGAGACGATGAAGAACTATCAGGGCGACGAGCTGAACATCCGTGGCAATCTGGACGTGACCTTCCGCCTGCCTCCCGTGCCCGAAGACGGCATCTACGAACTGCGCTTCAACATCCAGAGCGACGGCTACAACCGGGGCATGGTGCAGTTCTACTGGGGGTCGGACCTCAACAACCTGCCTCCCATGGGCATTCCCCTGGACATCCGCATGAGCGGACTGGAACGCAGAACCACTGCCGGCACATTCCCGAGCAATGTGGGCTGGCTGCCCGATGTGGAGGACGACGATGCCTTCAATGCCGAAGTGGACAAGAAGATGCGCAACAACGGCTTCATGAAGGGTGCCAACATCTACTGCGACGGCGGACAGGGCCTGAACATCATGGCCCGGGCCGACCCGCTGATTATCCGACGTGTGATTGTGCGCGAGCCCATGAAAGCCGACGAGACCTATTACGTGAGGTTCAAGACCGTACTGGACGACGCATCGCGTGAGTTCTACGTAGACTTCCTGGAATTCTGTCCGAAGGAAGTGTATGACAATCCGGAAACACCGGAAGACATCTGGTAGCAAGATGGGGCATGTCCGATGGGCATGCCCCGTCCTGCATATAGAAGATTGTTCTCTCGCCAGGGCTCTTCAATAAAGAATATCCTGTAAACGCCTCAGATTCCTAATAAAATATGCAAGCTACCCCCCTGATTTTTTTCAACAAAAGTCTTGTTTTTTCCGAAAAAAACACATAACTTTGCAACCGTTGAAGAATTGCAATGAAAACAAATTAACATTTGAAGGTATGAGAACACTTAAAGACATATTCTGTATCAACAAGTTGACATCCTGGTATTTTTCCCGGGCCGCACTGCCATACTGGTGTGTCATCGCCATCGACTGTTTAACAATTGTCTTTTCCGGCCTCCTGTCCATCTATGTGGTGTGGGGCGGGCACGCACTGGCCAGTTCATTTTGGCACTGCGTACTGCTCATGTGCTGCTCGTTGCCCATGTTCATCGTGGGCATGAGGGTCTTCAGCACCTACTCCGGCATCATCCGCTACTCCTCCTTCATCGACCTGATGCACGTGACGCTGGCCATGCTGCTGGGCTTTGCACTGAACAACCTGCTGTTGCTGATTCTGCCAGACAGCATGTCGGTGCTGATAACGCCCAGGGTGCAGATTGTCATGCTGTGTGTGTCGCTGATAGGGATGTATGCCATGCGCATCCTTGTGAAATACCTCTTTGACACCGCCAGCAAGGAAGGGCAGTCCACAGCTGTGTTCATCCTCGGCGTGAAAGAGGGAGGCATCGCGCTGGCCAAAAGCATGCGAAACCAACATCCCGCACAGTATACCATCAAAGGCTTTTTATCAACCGACGAGAACACCGTGGGCAGGTATCTGCTGGGGAACCATGTGTATGCCTACAACGAAACGGCGATTGCCAGGATGGTGAAGACGGGCACGAAGATGCTGTTTGTGAGTCCCATCATGACGGATGCCTTCCTGGAAAACCAGACAATGATAGACAAACTCTCAGAAGCCGGCATCAAGATTATGATGATGCCCAAAGCGCAATCATGGGATGGAAAGTCACCGCTCAAGCACCAGCAGATGCGCGAGGTGGACATTGAGGACCTCCTGCCCAGAGACAAGATTGAGGTGGACATGGAAGCCATCGGCGCGCTGCTGAGAGACAAGCGCATCCTCATCACAGGCGCAGCAGGCAGCATAGGCAGCGAGATGGTACGCCAGGTTGCCATCTACAAGCCCGAATGCCTGATTCTGGTAGACCAGGCCGAAACTCCCATGCACGACGTGAGGCTGTTCATGAAAAAGCACTATCCCTACATCGCCTGCGAAACCATCGTCACCAGCATCACCAATGCCACACGCATGGACCAGATTTTCCGCCTCCACAAACCCCACTATGTGTTCCATGCCGCAGCCTACAAGCATGTGCCGATGATGGAGGACAATCCAGCCGAAGCTGTACAGAACAACATATATGGTACGCGCGTGATAGCGGACATGGCTGTAAAGTACGGCACCAAGAAGTTTGTGATGATTTCCACCGACAAAGCCGTCAACCCCACCAACGTGATGGGTTGCTCCAAGAGAATATGCGAAATCTATTGCCAGTCGCTCAACAAGGCCATCATGGACGGCCGCATCAAGGGTGTCACACAATTTGTAACCACCCGTTTCGGCAATGTGCTGGGCTCCAACGGCTCTGTCATCCCCATTTTCAAGAAGCAGATTGCAATGGGCGGCCCCATCACCGTCACTCATCCCGACATCATCCGGTTCTTCATGCTCATCCCGGAAGCATGTAAGCTGGTACTGGAAGCAGGAACAATGGGAAAGGGCGGAGAAATCTTTGTCTTCGACATGGGGCAGCCCGTAAGAATAGCCGACCTGGCCAAGCGCATGATTGCGCTCTCCGGCGTGCAGGGTGTGGAAATCAAATACGTAGGTCTTCGGGATGGAGAAAAGCTTTTTGAGGAAGTGCTGAACGATGCCGAACAAACCATTCCCACACAGCACCCGAAAATCAAGGTGGCCAAGGTGAGGGAATATCCCTACGAGCTGGCATTGAAGAACGAAGAGGAACTGTACGAGATTTCGCTCCATGCCGACGACATGACCATCGTGAAGAAGATGAAGGAGATTGTACCCGAATACAAGTCGCAGCAGTCGAAATACAAGTCACTGGATGCATAGCAAGCCTGCAAGGCATATATACTCCTTTTTCAGAGAAGATATACTTCATCACCCGATGCAGTATATCTTCTCTGCTTTATGCAATATATCTTCTCGGAAACATACCAATCGTCTTTCAACTGTTAATTTATCCTAATCTGTAAGATATTTCAGGTACTTTGCATTGCATAGTACTGGATTAATTGTAACTTTGCGGCAGAAACATAAAAAAAAACGGAATGAACATAGAGAACACGAAATCACAGATGAGAAAAGGGATGCTGGAATACTGCATCCTACTGCTTGCCCACAAGCAGCCCACATACGCAAATGACATCATCAAACAATTCCAGGACGCTGACATGATTGTGGTAGAAGGGACACTCTACCCCCTGCTCAACCGTATGAAGAGAGACGGACTGCTCCAGTACGAATGGAAAGAGAGCACACAAGGGCCACCACGCAAATACTACGCACTCACCGAAGACGGCGAAGAGGCACTGAAGCAGCTCAACAGTATATGGGACAGCCTGAACCGGACGGTCGGCATTCTGAAATGACACAAGAACAATCATTCATCACAAATAAAGGGAATCATGAAAAAGAACTTTTCAATCAATCTCTACGGAGAACTGTACGACATCGATGAGGACGCGTACGAGACACTGGACAAATATCTGAAGAGCATGAACCGCTACTTCAAGAAGAGAAAAGGAGAAGAAGAAGTGGCAGACGACATAGAGCACCGTGTGGCCGAACTGCTGTGGGAACGCAAAGAGCAAGGCCACAAGACCGTGGACATCGATGCCATACGGCATATCATCCAGCAGATAGGCAACCCCGAAGAAATAGACGGAGAAAGGGACAACAGTGCAGAGAGCTCGCTCGGAGAAAACTTCATGGACGCAGCCAAGGAAGCCGCCCAGAAAGCCGGACCTGCCGTGAACGGAGTGTACAACAAGGCAAAGGAGCACCTGCGCGGACGCAGGTTCTACCGCAACGCAACAGACAAGATACTGGGTGGCGTGTGTGGCGGACTGGCCAGCTATTGCGGTCATAGCGACCCGATATGGTGGCGACTGGGCTTTGTGGCAGTGACCTGCCTGTCGCAAGGGTTCTTTGTCATCCTGTACCTGATACTATGGATTGTGGCACCCGAGGCCAGCACACCCGAAGACCGGCTGAGCATGCAGGGAAAGGACATCAATCCGCAAACGCTGGGCGAACAGATCATCAACGAGACACACGACAACGACGCACCCTTCGTGCCCCGGCCGAACCACACGGGAAGAGGGTGTCTGCGCATGCTTGTCGTGGGAATGCTGTGCATACTGCTGTTCCCGCTCATCATCCTGCTCACGCTGAGTATCCTATGGATGGTTGGCATGAGCGCGCTCGCCCTGGGATTCAGCACCATCCTGACCAGCGACCCCATGGTGAACAGCACCATCAATTTCCTCACGACCAACGGAGGTTCTACATGGGTTATCGCCATCTGCCTGCTGATTGTATGTATCATACCTATCTACACGATATTCAGGATAATCAGGGATGACGGGACAATGGGGATGGGACTCACCTTCACACTGTTGCTGCTGTGGATAGCCGCACTCACATGCGGGATTGTGACAGGATTCCTTACAGTCACAAACTTTGCTTCCTGGAACGGGTGGCTGTAGTCACCACTATACCGGAACGGGAATCCACCACCGTATAGAGCGAAATATGGGACAGGCTGGCCGGAGAAAGCGACTCCTTGAGTCCACCGGCAATGCCTGTCCCCTTTAGTTTGAGCACAGCCTCCTTCTGCGTCCACAGGCGGATGAAGGCAAGGTCGGGCTGGGAATCCGAAAATATCGCCTGTTGCTCCTCCTCGTTCATGGTGTGGCGCACCAATGAAGGCCGCAACGGCCTGACACACTCAATATCCAGTCCGCAAGGCACATCGGCAAGCAGGCAGCCTACCGCCCGGGCACAATGGCTGATACTGAAGAAAATATGCGGAAAACCGGCCAAGGAAGGCTTTCCATGAAGGTCGTACTCAAAATCCGGAGGGGACAGAATGCCATATTCCTCACGCAAGCCACGGCAAAGTTCCAGATAGGACAGCACACACTCACGCTGTCCCTGCAAATGCCTGTAGCGCATGGCCTGCTGGCGCCGCCATAAAGGCAATTGCGGCAGCAGCTCATGGAGCTGTGCCGCATTGCAATTATGAAGTTCAGTGTTCAGATAAAGCATTCCATGCAACGGATTACATGTAGCCCGTGAGCATTCCGTGGAAGAACATGGGCTTGAGGAAATACTTCTTGAGCCACCATGCAGCCCGTTGCTCCTTCGACATGTCGAGGAGCGAGAAGGGGAAGGTAATATCGGCGTCCTTGTTGTAATCAAACTCGCACAGCAGCACGTGGCCATAATCGGTGACAATGGGACAACAAGCATAGCCGTTGTATTTCTCGGTAGGCTCCTTTCCCTGCATCACACACAGCAGATTCTCCACTGCAATAGGCAGTTGCTTGCGTATGGCGGCAGATGTCTTGCTGGTGGGGATACCAGCCACATCACCCAAGCTCACCACATTGGGGAACGTTTTGTGGATGAGGGTCTCCTGATCCACCATCACCCAGCCATCGCGAGCCAGTTTGCCCTCGGTCCAGGAAAGTCCCGACTGCTTGACAAAATCAGGTGCAGACTGCGGCGGCACAAAGCTCAGGAAATCGTAGTCCTCCACCAGCGGGGTGACCACATCCTTCTCGACCTCCTGCTCTACACCGGCCTCATCCGTCTCCTTCACCAGCTGCTTCTCATGCTTCTCGAGGTACACTTTCCTGGCAGCCGTGTCGATGCCCGTCACACGATGGTTCACCTCAAGGCCAATGCCGCGCTCCTCATATATCTGCAGCAGGCGGGGCGTATAAAGCGGCACGTCGTACAAGGCCTTCTCGGAACAATAATAGTCGAGCTGTACGGCCTCTCTCCTACCCTCTCTGCGGGCCAAGTCCTCGGTAAGCATACAAATCTTCTTGGGGGCACCGCCACACTTGTGCTTGGTCCAGGTGTCGGTATACACGCCACGGCCACCCTTCTTTACCAGCTCCTGTATGGCCGGCCATGTACGCTGTGCACCCACAAAGTCATAGATGCAGTGTGCATTGCCTACGCCCAGTGTGTCCTGGCTGATGCCCTCCACCATGTTCCAGTTGAGCTGCAGGCCCGGAGTGAGCACAAGGAAATCATATTCCACGGTCTCCCCGCCAGCCGTGCGCACCTGCTGCTTCACAGGGTCGAGCGCCACCACACTGTCCTTTATCCATTTGATGCCGTCAGGCAAACATTTGTTCATGGGTTTCCACACCTGGTCGGCCTCAAATACACCCGAAGCGATAAAGGTGAATCCAGGCTGGTAGTACTGACGGTCGGCCGGATCGATGAGTGTGATGTCCGGATTGGAGATACGACGCATCAAGCGTGCGGCAAAACTGCATCCGGCAGCACCACCGCCCACAATCAGAATGCGTCCCTTCACATCTATCATGTTGAGGTAGTGGCACGCTGTGCCTGCGGCTCCAAGCAGTACCGCTCCACCAAGACCGGCCTTCAGGAAACTACGTCTGTTCATTTTCATTGTTTTCATACGTTTTGTCACTTGATTTCTTAAGTTCAACGTACAAAATTACAACAATAATCTGGGAACAAGAAAACTTTTGGCACATAATTGCGTATGTTTGAGCGATATTCTGCATATTTATTTGGGTACGCGAGTTTTATTTTGTAATTTTGCAGCCTAAAAAACAGTAAAAAGATAATCCAAACAAGAATATGAGCGATAAATTGTACATCTTTGACACCACATTGCGCGACGGCGAGCAAGTGCCCGGCTGCCAGCTGAACACGGTGGAGAAGATTCAGGTGGCCCGCCAGCTGGAAGCACTGGGGGTAGACGTGATTGAGGCCGGTTTTCCCATCAGCAGCCCCGGCGACTTCAATTCGGTAGTGGAAATCAGCAAGGCCGTCACATGGCCCACCATCTGTGCGCTGACACGTGCGGTAGAGAAGGATATTGATGTGGCTGCCGATGCCCTGCAATATGCCAAGCATAAGCGCATCCACACGGGTATAGGCACGAGCGAAAGCCACATCAGGTACAAGTTTAACAGCACGCCCGAAGAAATCATAGAAAGGGCTGTGGCCGCCGTGAAATATGCCAAGCGTTATGTGGAGGATGTAGAATTCTACGCCGAAGATGCAGGCCGCACCGACAACGAGTATCTGGCCCGCGTTGTGGATGCCGTGGTCAAGGCCGGAGCCACCGTTGTGAACATCCCAGACACCACAGGCTTCCGCATCCCGATGGAATACGGTGAGAAAATCAAATACCTGATGGAGCATGTCGACGGGCTGAGCGCAGGAAAAGCCATCCTGTCCACCCATTGCCACAACGACCTGGGCATGGCCACCGCCAACACCCTGGCAGGTGTCATCAACGGTGCACGCCAGGTGGAAGTCACCATCAACGGCATTGGCGAACGTGCCGGCAACACCTCACTCGAGGAGGTGGTAATGGCCCTGAAGACACATCCCTACCTGGGCATCGATACAGGCATCAACACCACCAAGATTTATCCCACCAGCCGCATGGTGAGCAGCCTGATGAACATGCCCGTACAGCCCAACAAGGCCATTGTGGGCCGCAATGCCTTTGCCCATTCATCCGGCATCCATCAGGACGGCGTGCTCAAGAATGCCAGCACATACGAAATCATGGATCCCAAGGATGTGGGCATCGATGACAATGCCATCGTGCTGACAGCCCGCAGCGGACGCGCAGCCCTCAAGCACCGGCTGAGCGTGAACGGCATCAATGTGGACGGAGAAAAGCTCGACAAGATTTATGAAGCCTTCCTGCGCCTGGCCGACCGCAAGAAGGAGGTGACCGATGACGACATCCTGGTACTGGCAGGAGCCGACCGCTCGGCCAGCCACAGCATCAAGCTCGACTACCTGCAGGTGACCACCGGCATGGGCGTGAAAAGCGTGGCCTGCATAGGGCTGGACATTGCCGGAGAGAAGTTTGAGGCCAGCGCCAGCGGAAACGGTCCTGTGGACGCCGCCATCAAGGCACTGAAAAACATCATCCGCAGAGAGATGACCCTCAAGGAATTTACCATCCAGGCCATATCAAAGGGTTCGGACGACACTGGCAAAGTGCACATGCAAGTGGAGTATGACGGAAGCATCTACTACGGATTCGGTGCCAACACCGACATCGTCACCGCCAGCGTGGAAGCCTATATCGACTGTATCAACAAGTTCAAGAAATAAGCGCATCTACATTAATTAATATATATGTATTACATCCTTCACGGATATATAAGCTAAAGAAAAAAGATGAATACACTTTTTGACAAAATATGGGACAAGCACGTGGTGTACAACGTACCCGACGGCCCCACACAATTGTACATCGACAGGCTCTACTGTCATGAGGTGACCACCCCGCAGGCTTTTGATGCCCTGCGCAGCAAAGGACTGAAAGTGTTCCGCCCGGCACAGGTATATGCCATGCCCGACCACAACACGCCCAGCGACCAGCAAGAGGTAATCAACGACCCCATTGGCCGCAAGCAGGTGGACACACTGGCCGCCAACTGCAAGGAATTCGGGATTACCCATTTTGCAATGGGGACAAAGGACAACGGCATCATCCATGTAGTGGGTCCCGAGAAAGGCCTGTCGCTGCCCGGGATGACCATCGTGTGCGGTGACTCCCACACATCCACCCACGGAGCCGTGGGTGCACTGGCCATGGGCATCGGCACCAGCGAGGTGGCCGAAGTGCTGGCCAGCCAGTGCATCCTGCAGGCCAAGCCCAAAAGCATGCGCATCAACATCGAAGGCACACTCCAGCCCGGCGTTACGGCCAAGGACATTGCCCTCTACATCATGGCCCAGATGACCACCAGCGGTGCCACAGGCTATGTGGTGGAATATGCAGGCAGCACCATCCGCAACCTTTCCATGGAAGGCCGCCTCACACTCTCCAACCTCAGCATCGAGATGGGCTCACGCGCTGGCATCATTGCACCCGACGAAACCACCTTTGCCTATCTGAAGGGGCGCGAGTATGCACCTAAGGGTGAGGCATGGGACAAGGCAGTGGCCTACTGGAAAACCTTGCGTAGCGACGATAATGCCGTCTTTGACAAGGAGGTCACCTACCGTGCCGAAGACATTGCCCCCCGCATCACATACGGCACCAACCCAGGTGCAGGCATTGCCATCGATGAGTGTATCCCCACACTGGAAAGCCTGCCCGAAGAGGAGCGTCCCGGCTTTGAGGCCCAACTCCAGTACATGCAGTTCCAGCCCGGCCAGAAGCTGGAAGGCCATCCGGTAGACTACGTGTTCCTGGGAGCCTGCACCAACGGCCGCATCGAAGACTTCCGCGCCTTTGCCAGTGTGGTGAAGGGACGCAAGAAAGCCGAAGGCATAGTGGCATGGCTGGTGCCCGGCAGTTGGCTGGTGCGCCAGCAGATTGTGGAGGAAGGCATCGACAAGATACTGGAAGAGGCCGGTTTTGAGCTGCGCCTGCCCAGCTGTTCGTCCTGTCTGGCCATGAACCCCGACAAGGTGCCAGCCGGCAAACTTTCCATCTCCACCAGCAACCGCAACTTCGTGGGTCGCCAGGGTCCCGGTGCCCGTACTGTGCTGTGCTCTCCACTTGTAGCAGCCGCCAGTGCCGTCACAGGTGTCATCACCGACCCCAGAAAACTGTAGTAAATAAGATTACATCCCCATAACAATGAAACAGAAATTCGACATCATAAAGTCTACGTGCATACCCATTGACATAGACAACTGCAACACCGACCTCATCATTCCGGCTCGCTATCTGGCCTCCACCACACGCGACCCGCAATTCTTTGGCGATGCCTTCATGCACGACCTGCGCTTTGCAGCCGACGGCACCAAGGTGGCCGACTTTGTCATGAACCAGCCAGCCTTCTGCGAGGCACCTCATCCTGGAGTGCACGAGATTATCATTGGCGGACAGAACTGGGGTTCAGGTTCCAGCCGCGAACATGCAGCATGGGCCATTGCCGGATACGGCGTGAGGGCAGTCATCTCCTCCAGCTTTGCCGACATCCATCGCAACAACCTGCTCAACTGTTTTGTGCTGCCAGTGGTGGTGAGCCGCAGTTTCCAGCAGGAACTGTTTGCATCCATCGCCTCCGACCCCACCACACAAGTGGAGATAGACCTTCCCAACCAGACTGTGACCAACCTGGCTACCGGCAACAAAGAGCATTTCGAAATCAACGGCTACAAGAAATACTGCCTGATGAATGCACTCGACGACATCGACTTCCTGCTCGACAACCAGGCAAAAATTGAAGAATGGGAAGCCCAGGCCCGCGAACAGTAATCCCCCCCAAGACACCGATGGAAAGAAGGACGATAGAGATAATGGACACCACGCTGCGCGACGGCGAGCAGACAAGCGGAGTCAGCTTCATGCCCCATGAAAAGCTGATGATTGCCCGTGCCTTGCTCCAGAACCTCAACGTGGACCGTATCGAAGTGGCCAGCGCGAGAGTATCGGAAGGCGAGATGGAGGCCGTAAAGAGCATCACCCGATGGGCACAGCAGACAGGCCGGATAGACCGTGTGGAGGTGCTCGGCTTTGTGGACGGCCACACATCGGTCGACTGGATTACCGCTGCCGGCTGCAAGCACCTGAACCTGCTCTGCAAAGGAAGTCTCAAGCATTGCGAAGGCCAGCTGCACAAGACCCTTCCCCAACACATCAGCGACATCCTTCAGGTAATCGACTATGCCAAGTCCAAGGAGGTAGGCGTGAATGTGTATCTCGAGGACTGGAGCAACGGCATGAAGGATTCACCCCAATACGTGTTCGACCTTGTAGACGGACTGAAGGATGCCGGCATCGACCGGTTCATGCTGCCCGACACCCTGGGTGTGCTGAATCCGCTCGACCTGATTCGTTTTGTACGGCAGATGGTGAAGCGATTCCCCGGCCTGCGTTTCGACTTCCATGCCCACAACGACTACGACCTTGCCATCAGCAATGTGCTGGCTGCCGTGCTGGCTGGCTGTCAGGGCATCCACACCAGTGTGAACGGACTGGGAGAACGGGCCGGCAATGCACCGCTGGCCAGCGTGCAGGCCATCCTGAAGGACCAGTTCCAGGCACAAACCCGCATCGACGAGAGCCGTCTGAACGAGGTGTCGCGACTGGTGGAAAGCTACAGCGGCATAGCCATTCCGCCCAACCAGCCCATCACGGGCGACAGCGTGTTCACACAGGTGGCAGGCGTACATGCCGACGGCGACAACAAAGCCGGGCTCTACCAGAACGACCTGCTTCCCGAGCGTTTCGGGCGCAAGCGCGAGTATGCGCTGGGCAAGAACAGCGGCAAGGCCAACATCCTCAAGAATCTGGAAGAACTGGGACTGGAACTGACACCCGAACAGACCAAGCGTGTGACAGAACGCATCATAGAATTGGGCGACAAAAAGGAACTGGTCACTCAGGAAGACCTTCCCTTTATCGTGAGCGATGTGCTGAAACACGGCACCCCCGACGAGAACGTAAGGCTCATCTCATATGTGGTGACCACCGCCTACGGTCTGAAACCGCTGGCCAGCCTAAGGCTGGAGATCAACGGACAGACCTATGAGGAGAGTGCGCAGGGCGATGGACAATTTGACGCCTTCGTGCGTGCCATCCGACACATCTACAAGAACAAACTGGGACGCCGCTTCCCCTGGCTCACCAATTATGTAGTGAGCATTCCCCCTGGCGGACGCACCGACGCCTTTGTGCAGACCGTGATTACATGGAACTGGGACAACAGGACCCTCCGAACCCGTGGCCTGGATGCCGACCAGACAGAGGCAGCCATCAAAGCCACCATCAAGATGCTGAACCTCATCGAACAGGACTACTAACTATCCGACAACAAAAAAAGACATAAAGATAATGAAACTCAAGATTGCTGTACTGGCCGGTGATGGCATCGGACCAGAAATCATGGAACAAGGTGTGGCCGTACTGAAGGCCACAGCAGAGAAATTCGGACACGAAACCACCTTCACCGAAGCATTGTGCGGCGCACATGCCATTGATGAAGTGGGCGACCCCTTCCCCGAAGAGACCTTCAAGATTTGTCAGGAAGCCGACGCCGTACTGTTTGCCAGCGTCGGAGACCCACGCTTCGACAACGACCCCACTGCCAAGGTGCGGCCTGAGCAGGGTCTGCTGGCTATGCGCAAGAAGCTGGGGCTGTTTGCCAACATCCGCCCCGTACAGACCTTCGACTGCCTGGTACACAAGTCACCCCTGAAGGACGAGCTGGTGAGCGGAGCCGATTTCATCTGTATCCGCGAGCTTACAGGCGGCATGTACTTCGGCGAAAAGAAGGAAGGCACCGATGAAGCCTACGACACCAATTACTACACCCGTCCCGAAGTGGAACGCATCCTGCGCGTTGCCTACCAGTATACCCAGCGTCGCCGCCGCCACCTGACCGTGGTGGACAAGGCCAACGTGCTGGCAAGCAGCCGTCTCTGGCGCAAGGTTGCCCAGGAGATGATGACAGAATACCCCGACGTACAGACCGACTTCATGTACGTAGACAATGCAGCCATGCGCATGATTCAGGACCCCAAGTTCTTCGATGTGATGGTGACAGAGAACACCTTTGGTGACATTCTCACCGACGAAGGCTCCTGCATCACAGGCAGTATGGGTCTTCTGCCCAGTGCATCCACGGGCAGCAGCACACCCGTATTTGAACCCATCCATGGAAGCTGGCCTCAGGGCAAAGGTCTGAACATTGCCAACCCGCTGGCTCAGATTCTGAGCGTAGCCATGCTGTTCGAGCATTTTGGGCTGGAGGCCGAAGGCGCGCTCATCCGGGAGGCCGTCAATGCCAGCCTGGACCAGAACATACGCACGCCGGAAATCCAGGTGGAAGGCGGTGCCCACTACGGCACACGCGAAGTAGGCACCTGGATTGTTGACTATATCCGTAACAAATGACAAAACGTCTGGCGTGGCTGTGGATAGCCTGTTTGATCCCGCTGGCCCTGCAGGCGGAAGATGATGTGGAGGAGGGTTTCCTTACCTCCTATCTCAACCGCGGCCTGAAGAAGGCCATGCAGGCAAACGGGCCATCCACCAGCCGCGACACCCTGCAATACGGGAAGAAGGTTTCCTCCTACATGAGCACGCCGGTCTTTGGCGGCTACATCAATGCCAAATACGCCTACTCGAGCCAGTCGGGTGCCCATGGCGGAGAAGGATTCACCGCCCGGCTTGTGCGCATGTACGTGTCGGGCACGGTGCTTCGCGACTTCAAATACCGTATACAAATGGAACTCAAGGGCACCCCGGCCATGCGCGACTACACCATTGAGTGGGCGCGCTGGAAGGAGTTCTCCATCAAGGCAGGCCAGTTCAAGCGCACCTTCACATTCGAGAACCCCATGAGTCCGTGGGATGTAGGCTTCGGAGGCTATTCCCAGCTGTCCATGAAGTTCTCCAGTTTTGGCGACTACTGTGGCGAGCCCTCCGTGAACGGCCGCGACCAAGGCATCCAGTTTCAGGGCGACCTGCTCCCCGTGGGCAAAGACAGACAGCGCCTGTTCCACTATCAGGCAGCGGTATTCAACGGCAACGGCATCAACCGGGCCGACAATAACCACAAGAAAGACTGGATGGGCACCTTCCAGCTGCAACCCGTCGAGGGCCTCTACATCGGGCTCTTCGGATGGAAAGGCACCTACACGGCAGATGGGGTGACCGTTGGAAGAAACCGATGGGCACTGGGTGTCAAGTACGAGTCGGATCCACTGAGCGCACGTGCCGAATATGCCCATAACACAGGACACCGCATTGCGGACTATGACACAGAGGCCTGCACATGGTCGGGCACAGGAAGAGCCGACGCATGGTATGCCCAGGCTGGTGTGAGAATGACACCCTGGCTGAAGACCTTCGTGCGCTATGATGCCTATCGCAGCCAGGCCACCTGGGGAACCCTGAAGACCATCTATTCGGTGTGTCCCAACATACAGCTCCACAAGAACCTGCTGTTCCAGCTACAATACAATTACGTGCACGACAGGACGCTCAGCAGGAAAGACTACCACGAGTTCTGGGCCGAGTCCTTTATCCGGTTCTAGTCTGTTCCGAAAAGGAGGTCAAGCCGGCGCAGGTCCTTGGCACGGCCAAAGAGTTGCAACAGCCGCCTGCATTCCTCCCTGCTGCAGTGACGGATGCCATCGGTGACCGTAACCTCCTGCACCTCCACAGGCAACCAGCGTCCCTGCCTGCACACCTCCAAGCCCGCACACACCTCCAGCTGCCGGCCATCCATGCTGAAACGCGACATGGAAGACCTGAACAACGTGCTCGCCGGCACCTCACTGCATGTGCAGCAACCCGCAAACCGCCGGCGAAAGGCAGCAAGTCCGTCCTCCGTTGTCAGAATGTCCACATCGTGCACCTCCACATCGAATCCGCAAAGCGACAAGGCAGCTGAGCCGAACACCGCCCAATGAGGGTCACATGCATCCAGCACACTGGCCAAGGGGGCCAGAAAAGCGCGTAAAGCATCATTCACATCATTCATCTGTTCCACAAATCCTATTTCACACCTAACAATCCACACCATTCGTCATGAGAACCCACCTTCTTCTTCTATCCTGGCTGGCCATCCTCCTGCCCATCTGCGCACAAGACTATCAGACAAATGTCAAACGCGCCATGGAACTGCTGGGCAACGACAGCATTGACAATGCCGAGACATTGCTGCGCGAGGCACTCAAGCTACAGCCGGCCATCAAGTCGAACGCCATCATCTACCAATACCTGGGCCGGATAGAGGAGCGACGGGGCAACCAGCAGCAAGCGCTGAAGCACTATGAAACGGGGCTCAACATCTCGCCCTCCACACTAGGCATTCTGATGGACAGAGCCGCACTCTACATGCGGATGGGCAACGAGAAAAAAGCACTGGCCGACTACAACTCCGTGATTGAGTTCAATGCCGACCACACGGAAGCCCTGTTTGTGAGAGCCTTCCTCTACACCAAGCAGCACATGTACAAACCGGCGCGTGCCGACTATGAGCACCTTATCCAGCTGGAGCCTGCCAATCTGAATGCACACCTGGGACTGATACTGCTCAACGAAAAGACCGGGCGGCCACAGGAAGCCATGGAGGCCATCAACGCACTGGTGCAGCTGCATCCGCGCGAGAGCAGACTATATGCCGTGAGAGCAGGAATGGAAGAAGAGCGCAAGCAGTACGAGCCCGCCCAGCATGACTATGACCAGGCCATTGCCCTCGAGCCCGGCAATGCCGACTATCTGATGGCACGTGCCTCCTTCTACATCCACATCCACAAACACAAACTAGCCAAGGCCGACCTCCACCGTGCCCTGGAGCTGGGCGCACCCCGCGAAGAAGTGGCACAGCTCCTGAGAGAGATCCGGTAAGGCAGGGGTCCCAAGCAAGCCCTACAGCCAATCGGGCAGCTGGAAGAGGCGCGTGCCATTGCTGCCTTTGACTAGGATGGTGAATCCGTCCAGCGGGCGGGCCTTCAGTTCGGCCACCACCTCCTCCACATTGGCAAACGTGCGGAACGGAGCGCAGTCCAAGGCCGCAAACTCCTCACCCACCAGCCATACGTCATCCAGTGCCATGCCGCGCAGCTTTTCCACGATACGCATGTGCTCCCTGCCACTCTCCTGCCCCAGTTCCTTCATGTCACCCAGAATGGCCATCTTGCGGGCCGCCTTGATGAAAGAGAAATTGGTGAGCGCAACATCCATGCTGGTGGGATTGGCATTGTAGGCATCCACTATCAGGTAGTTGTGCATGGTGGTGCGGAACTCGCTTCTGCTGTTGGTGGGCTGATACATCGACAATGCGGCATCAATCTCACTGGGAAACACGCCGAAATGAAGGCCCACCGTGACAGCCGCACGCAGGTTGGTCACATTGTATGCCCCCACGAGGTGCGTCTTCACCTGCCGCCAGTCGTCATCAGGCTCTGCCCTCCATTGGATGGTGAGGAAAGGGTCACATTCCACCACACGCGCCTCCACATAAGGGATGCAGCGGTCCGTCTCCAACGGACTGAAGCCTCTCTCCGCCGCCATCTGCAGAAGGTCATCATCAAAGGCATTGAGGAAGATGAAGCACCCGCGGCCTTGCAGGTCGTCATACAGTTCACCTTTTGTGCGCTTCACGCCTTCAAAGGAGCCGAAGCCCTCAAGATGAGCACGCCCCACATTGGTGACAAGCCCACAATCCGCCTGCACCAGACTGCTCAGTTGCGCAATCTCTCCAGGATGGTTGGCGCCCGTCTCCACCACGGCCATTTCATGTTTTCCGCTGATGGAAAGCAATGTCAGAGGCACACCGATATGATTGTTGTGGTTTCCCCTCGTGTACTGTACCCTGAACTTGCGGGCAAGCACGCTTGCAATCAGTTCCTTGGTGGTGGTCTTACCATTGGTGCCGGTTATCTGCAGGATTGTGCGTCCCCACTGCCTGCGATGGTAGGCTGCCAGCTGCTGCAAGGTGAGCAGCACATCGTCTACCAGCACGAAACGTTCGTCCGTGGCATAGCGGGCCTCATCCACCACGGCCAAGGCACAGCCCTTCCGCAATGCCTGTTCTGCATAGGCATTGCCATTGAAAGTGGTTCCCCGCAGGGCGAAGAAGATGCTTCCCTCAGGACAGTTGCGACTGTCGGTCGTCACGGACGGATGCTCCAGAAAAAGCTGGTATAAAGCTGAAATTTCCATATAATCACAAAGATTTTGTTACCTTTTTCTCCACAAAGATACATCCTTTTTTTGAAAAAAGAACCAAAACTTGTCTGTTTTGCAAATAATGAGTAACTTTGTGGGTGTTTTTATGACAAGCAAGCGCATGAACCCTACAATTCCCTATTCAATCCGCGTTGGCGGAAAACTCATGGACCTGGGTACCCCCAAGGTGATGGGCATACTCAACGTCACTCCAGACTCGTTCTATGCCGAAAGCCGGAAGCAGAGCGATGCGGAAATAGGCCGGCGCGTGGAAGAAATCATCGCCGAAGGTGGAGACATCATTGATGTGGGTGCATACAGCAGTCGTTCCGGAGCAGCCGACGTGCCTGCCCAGGAAGAGATGGAACGGCTCTCACACGCCCTGCGCATCATCCATGAGGTGGCACCCGGAGCAGTGGTGAGCATCGACACCTTCAGAGCCAGTGTCGCACGCCGCTGTGTGGAGGATTACGGCGCTCACATCATCAACGACATCTCGGGAGGCGAAATGGATGGCGATATGTTCCCCACCGTGGCATCCCTTCAGGTCCCCTACATTCTCATGCACATGCAAGGAACACCCCAAACCATGCAATCACACCCCGACTATCAGGATGTGGTCATTGAGGTGATGCGTTCCCTGGGAGAACGTGTGAGCCTGCTCCACGAGATGGGCGTGTGCGACATCATCCTGGACCCCGGTTTCGGGTTCGGCAAGACACTGCAGCACAACTACCAGCTGCTTTCCCAGCTGAGCCTCCTGCATGAGCTGCACCTGCCCCTGCTCGTGGGTGTAAGCAGAAAAAGCATGATTTACAACCTGCTGGGATGTACACCACAGGAGGCATTGGGCGGCACCACCGTGGTTCACACCATTGCCCTGCTCCAAGGGGCACACATCCTCAGGGTCCACGATGTGAAAGCCGCAGTTGAAGCCGTCCGCATCGTGCAGCAGACCGTCCATTCCAATCGCACAAACCCCACAACCAGATAACCCCCTCTCCCCTGCCCTATGCTCAATTTCGACATCAAAGATTTCATCGACATCCTGCTTGTAGCCATCATTCTCTATTATTGCTACAAGGTGATGAAAGAATCGCGCTCGGCAAACATTTTCTATGGCATACTGCTCTTTATCAGCTTCTGGATTGTCGTATGCAAGATTTTGGAGATGAAACTATTGGGAAGCATTCTGGACCAGCTGGTCAACGTGGGGGCCATTGCCCTCATCATTCTCTTCCAGAACGAAATCAGGCATTTCCTCTACTCACTGGGCACCCACGAACGGGCACGCAGGCTGCTGCAGTTCATACGCTGGCGCGACAAGGAAGAAAATGCCGACTGCCGCCACAGCCGCGCCACCATCATGCCCATCGTGATGGCCTGCGTGAACATGAGCAAGAAGAAAGTGGGCGCACTGATTGTCATGCAGAACGACCTTCCGCTCACCGACATCATGAACACCGGCGACATCGTAAACGCCAACATCAACCAGCGCCTCATCGAAAACATCTTCTTCAAGAACAGTCCCCTACACGATGGTGCCATGATTATCAGCAACGACCGCATCGCTGCAGCCGCCTGCATCCTGCCGGTGAGCGACGACCTGGACATCCCCAAGGAGTTCGGCCTGCGCCACAGAGCGGCCAGAGGCATCAGCAAGGACACCGATGCACTGGCTATTGTAGTGAGCGAGGAGACCGGCCACATCACGGCTGCCTACAACAACAAGTTCCGCACACGGCTCTCGCCGGAAAACCTGGAAAAGATTCTCATGCGGGGACACCTTTGACAAGACAACAAACATATCAACAAACCCTCATAACAATCAAACACTATGAATCTGATAGAGAAGATTATCGCACGTGCGCAATCAAACAAACAGCGCATCGTGCTACCCGAAAGCCTTGAAGAGCGCACGCTTACCGCTGCCGACAAGGCATTGGCCGACCAGCTGGCCGAAATCATCCTCATCGGCAATCCAGACGAGATAAACGCGCTCGCCCAGAAACTCCAGCTCACCCACATCGGCAAGGCCACCATCATCGACCCTGCCACCAGCGAGAAGACCGAGGAGTACGCACAGTTGCTCTACGAACTGCGCAAGAAGAAGGGCATGACCATCGAGGAAGCCCGCAAGAAGGTGATGGACCCCCTCTACTTCGGATGCCTCATCATCAAGAGCGGTGATGCAGACGGCCAGATTTCCGGTGCGCTCAGCACCACAGGCGACACACTCCGCCCGGCCCTGCAAATCATCAAGTGCTCTCCTGGCATCTCATGCGTCAGCGGTGCCATGCTGCTCATTACCCAGACACCACAGTATGGCGAAGAGGGCGTGCTGGTGGTGGGCGACGTAGCTGTCACTCCCATGCCCGATGCGTCCCAGCTTGCCCAGATTGCCGTATGCACGGCACAGACAGCCAAGAGCGTAGCAGGCTTTGCAGAGCCCCGCGTGGCCATGCTGAGCTTCAGCACTAAGGGTAGCGCCAAGCACGAGGTAGTGGACAAGGTGGTGGAAGCCACCCGCATGGCCAAGGAACTGAATCCTGAACTCCTCATCGACGGCGAACTGCAGGCCGATGCCGCCCTCGTCCCCTCGGTAGGCGAGAAGAAAGCTCCGGGCAGTGCCATTGCCGGACATGCCAACGTGTTGGTGTTCCCTTGCCTGGAGGTGGGCAACATCAGCTACAAGATGGTGCAGCGTCTGGGTGGTGCCGATGCCATAGGCCCCATTCTTCAGGGTATCGCGCGTCCGGTCAACGACCTCAGCCGCGGATGTTCCGTGGACGACATCTACAAGATGGTAGCCATTACAGCATGCCAGGCCATGGACGCCAAGGCATGATACATACACGTCAACACACTAATCACTCTTACAGGAAACAATGAAAATACTTGTACTGAACTGCGGAAGTTCATCCATCAAATACGCGCTCTACGACATGGACGACAAGCGCGTGATTACCAGCGGCGGTATCGAAAAGATTGGTCTGCCCGATTCATTCCTCAAACTGAAGTACAACGGACAGAAGATCCAGATTGACCGTCCCATCGAGGAACACACTGCAGGCGTGCAGTTTATCTTCGAAGTGCTCACTACAGGCGAATACGCCGTGCTTGAGAGCCTCGACGAACTGGATGCCGTAGGCCACCGCATGGTACATGGCGGGGAGAAGTTCAACCAGAGCGTACTGCTTACTCCCGAAGTCATGACCGTATTTGAGGCCTGCAACGACCTGGCCCCCCTCCACAACCCGGCCAACATCAAGGGTGTGAACGCCGTAAAGGCATTGCTTCCCGACATTCCCCAGGTGGGCGTGTTCGACACCGCCTTCCACCAGACAATGCCCGACTATGCCTACATGTATGCCCTCCCCTACGACCTCTACCAGCAGTACGGCGTGCGACGCTACGGTTTCCACGGCACCAGCCACCGCTACGTGAGCCAGCGTGTATGTGAATACCTTGGCATCAAGCCCGAAGGCACACGTATCATCACCTGCCACATTGGCAATGGAGCATCCATTGCCGCTGTCAAGGATGGCCGCTGTGTGGACACGAGCATGGGACTCACTCCCCTCGAAGGTCTCATCATGGGTACCCGCTGTGGCGACATTGATGCAGGAGCCGTCACCTTCCTGATGGACAAGCTGGGCCTCGACACCAAGCAACTCAGCGCCCTGCTCAACAAGCAGAGCGGTCTGGCCGGTATCAGCCAGCTGTCGAGCGACTTCCGCGACATTCTCGCAGGCATTGCGCAAGGCAACGACAAGGCCCGTTTGGCCAAGGAGATGTACACCTACCGCATCAAGAAGTACATCGGCCAATATGCTGCCGCCATGGGCGGCGTGGACATAATCCTCTTCACCGGCGGCGCCGGGGAGAACCAGTGGGAAGTGCGCGAAGGTGCCACCACAGGACTGGAATTCATGGGCGTAAAGCTCGATGATGCCAAGAACCGCTCCTGCCGTGCCACAGAAGCCATCATCAGTGCCGATGACAGTTCCGTGAAGGTGTGCGTCATCCCCACCGACGAGGAGTTGATGATTGCCCTCGACACCGAGTCGCTCTGCACACGCTGACAAACAAAAAGAGGCTCTATCCAAAAAAAACACAGGAGGCTACCACCCATGGACAGTGATAGCCTCCTGTGTTCTCTCTCTCTATATATTATTGTATAGGCGAATGCAAAGTTAAAGGATTTTTTTTTGGAATAACAACATCATTTTACTGAATAATTGTAACAAGACTCCCAAAAAGGCCACCCAAGGCCTGCATTTTGATGTTTTCTGGCATGGATTCAACCTGTACGACTTTCTGAATCTGCCCGAAGGCCAATGGCTCTAGATTACCCGAAACCGAAGCCCAGAGGGCGACATTTCGCCACAGTTGGAGCTCTTCCAGCAAAAAGAGGGGGCCAATTTCGAGAATTACAAGACCAAAGCCTATTTACAGGCAGTTAACCAACAGAATTAATCAAATCCCGATTTTATCGGACAGCAATCGTTCTCAACATACTCCACAAAGTATCTAAACATACTTTGCCATTTATCTTTAGATACTTTGCCATTTATGTTGACATACTTTTTTTTGAGGATGTTATGTCCCCGCATGGAAGAACGGGTATGTGCTTGTTTGTTGGTACAATCCTTTGAAATTCCATGCTTAATTCCTGCCAGAGATTTGGTGGTTTCAGATTTTCATTGTAACTTTGCCGCAGAAGAACAATTAAAGATGCAATGTGATGGCAGCCACTGAAGAACGATACATTAGTTTGCTCACCGACTTCGGTTTCAAACGCATATTCGGAACAGCACCCAACAAGGACCTGCTGATAAACTTCCTGAACAGCCTGTTCGACGGCAAGCAGGTGATTAAGAACATCATGCATCTGAACAGCGAGCATTTGGGGGACAGGTCTTCTGCACGCAAGGCAATCTTCGATGTCTATTGCGAGGCGGAAAACGGTGAGAAGTTCATCGTTGAGATGCAGAACGCCTTCCAGGAGTTCTTCAAGGACCGGGCACTCTATTATTCCACGTTCCCCATACGCGAACAGGCTAAGAAGGGCTCGGAATGGGACTTCAGCCTCACTCACATCTACACCATTGCATTGCTGAATTTCGACATGCACGATGAAGCCTTTGATGCCGACAAAATATGCCATACAGTCAAGTTGTGCGACATTGAGACCAACAGGGTGTTCTATCACAAGCTGGACTTTATATACGTGGAGATCTCCAAGTTCAACAAGACGGAAAACGAGCTGGACACACTCTATGACAAGTGGCTCTATGTGCTCAAGAACCTTTCGAGGCTGGAGAAACGCCCCAAGGCATTGGTCGGCAAGGTGTTCGACCGTCTATTTGAGGAGGCCGAGATAGCGAAGTTCACCCCGGCGGAACTCAGGGAGTATGAGGACAGCCTCAAGGCCTATCGTGACATTAAGAATTCACTTGATACGGCTAAAAAAGAGGGACGTGCCGAAGGACGTGCCGAGGGGCGTGCTGAAGGACTTGCCGAAGGAAGAGTCGAAGGACGTACCGAAGGCATTATGTCAACTGCCAGGAACCTAAAGCTGATGGGCCTTAGCGTTGCCGACATAATGAAGGCTACGGGGCTGTCGAAAGATGATGTCATGAAACTTTAGTCCTGACTTCGACAATGCGCCACCCTTTTCATATACGCGTGTACGCGAGACCTGATTTTCAATTGTTTAACCTTGGCTTAGGATACTCTGAATATCGAAAAGCGGCTTGATCTTGCAGTGATCAGGAGTCAGCAGCAGTGTCTGTTGCATTACAGTTCCGTTGTTTGGAAAGTTTATCCGCACTGTGGCAATAGTCTTGGCAATCCTCAATACAGAGTCGACGCTGAGGTCAACTTTAGCAATACATATTATGCGTTCAAGTTCTTTGTAAACCTTGTATGCCATGAAGCAGATGCAGATGTGAGCCTCAATACGCTTCTCCGTGAAGTGGAAGATTGGACGTGCCTCAAGATTTCCCTTGGTCACACAAAAGGCCCGTTCCACCACCCATAGACCGTGATACTGGGTAACGACTTCTTTCGGCTTTAAATCCGTATTGGTTATGTATCCTTTCAAGACATTCCACTTTGCATCTTCCGCTATTTTGTCATCGCTGATAACAACATCAACATCTTTGCTGATCTCAAGGAACTTGTTGTATCCTCGTTTGTTGACAGACGCTTTGGTAATCTTTCCGCTTGCGTATGACTTACGAAGCCTTGCAACGCCTTTTTCACGGTTGTGGGCATCCTTCTTTGCGTCTGCCTCGGAGTCACTTTTGGCTACTCCGAAGTTCTTTACTTCACGCAGCTTGCCGCTGCTCTTGTCCATGACGATGATGCTGACATGGCCACTACGGTGTTTCTTCCTGTGTACAAACATGGTGCAAAGATACTGAAAATATGCCGTGCGCCACCCATTTTTAGAAAATATTTTCTGGAAATACCTAAAAATCAGCAACTAACAGTTTTGGATAGAAACGAGTGTCAAAGTCAGGAGGATTTTAAATGAAAAACGGGCTTATTTTTATTCTGAGGCTTAATTTATGCAAAAGACATCTGGTAACATGCCATCCTCCCCACCCCCGTGTTCAGGGGGCGAGGAGGATGGCATGTTACCAGATGTCTTCGGGTTCGTTAGGATTGTCGTACACCTCCTTGGCGCACCATTCCATGTGGTCCATGTAGAACTCCTTGCGGTCGGAGTCGAGCACAGACTTCATACGCAGGTAGTAGGTCTTGTCGGGGTCCAGCGTCTGGCGAAGGAGCACGTGGCGGAGGATGTAGGAGTTTCCGCCCTGGCGGGCGGTGCCACCGCTGTTGGTGATGGCTTCCTCTCCCTTCATGCGCCAGTTGTTGCGCATGCGCTTGTCTATCTCGGCATTGTATTCCATGTCATCCCCGTCGGCCTCCCAGCCCGTGGAATGGTGGGTGCCGGAGACAGTGAGGTCCACAGGAATGCCTGTGGGCTGGAGATGGTTCTTGTCGGAGCCGAAATAGAACTGCACCACACCACGGTCACCATTGGGGAGCACACGATAGCGGAGCTCATAAGTACCCCTGCGGGGCACGGGCGGCAACTTGAGCGTAATCTCATAGCGGCCCACGGCCTTCATCTCGTCGGCCTGATGGTTGCACCAGTCATACTTGTAGGAATTGAGGTATACAAAGTGGCAGTCGTCGTTCTGGTCCATGTTGTCGAAGTACTGGTAGACCGAGTTGCAGGGAATGTGGACATACTGGTAGCGGTAGTCCAAGTCCTCACGCTTGCGGATGTCGTTGGTCATGGCTTCGGGGAAAAGGCTCATGCCATCGAAGCGGATGCGCTGGCGACTGAGGTTCTCACGCACGGCATCGGTATAGGCCATGGGGGCATCTATGCCGTAGATGATGCCGTTGACCGCCTCGTTGACAAGCAAATCGTCTGAGGTGTTGTCGATGCGGCAGCCCACCTTGTCCTCCTCACAGTAATCCTCGTGATAGTTCTCCTTGCGTCCGTTTCTCAGCTTGGGGAAGCGGTTGATGTAGATGCCATTGCTTTCACGGCTCTCGAAAATCTTCACGAGCCTGCGCTTGCCCATGCTCGCATAAAACTCCATGACGGCGCAGCCGAGTGCCTTGGTCTGGGAGGAATAGCCCTTCTCGTTGACGTGGAACACCAGTTTGTTGGCAGGTATCTTCATGGGCAGTATGTGATAGGTAATCCACTGATTGAGCAGATTGTCGGCCGAAGAATAGGGTTTCTCGGTAGTGAAACGGTCGCTGGCCGAGTACTGGCGGTTGTCGAGCACCCACTGCTGCACATCATCGGGCGTGATGTCGCGCGGCTCCTTGCCGATGGCTTCCCTCCAGAAGTCGTCCTTCTCGGCAAAGAGCGTGAAGCCATACAGGCGGTGCTTGGGTGCAAAGGCCATCTGATAGCCTGTGGCGCCATGGAACACCCATCCGTTCTTCGTGGCATCATAGTCGGGTATCTGACCGGTCTGGTAGAGGTATTCATAGCGTTCATCGCGCAACTTGCTCAGCGTATCCAGCAGTCCACAGGCAGCCACCACCTTGGCGGCCACAAGAAAGCCTTCGCGTTCCTCGTCGATGATGCGTTTGATGAGGATAGACATATCGAAATCCTTGGGAGCAATCACCTTCTCCATGCAATGGATGATGCCGTTGATGGCGGGGATATCTCTGTTCCTCATGCTCACGGGGCAGTCGAAATTGAGATAGATGGAGTCGGGGTCATCGCCATAGCGGCAGGTGAGCTTGCGGTCGTTGAGGTTGGTGAGCGGAAACTCGCCGTTGTTTTCCTGGGGGAAGTCCCAGGACGAGTAGGTGGTGACGTCTCCTCCATCGATGATGCTGCTATACACCACCACGCGGCGCACAGAATCGAGTTTGTCCTCGTTGGGGAAGGCATCCCATGAAGGCCTGTCGATGAGTCCCTGCTCCACCAGCGACTGCAGATAGTCAGCGATGGCATCGTTGGTGGGTGCAAAGCAGGTGTAGTGCCCACGTGCGGCCAGCAGCTGGCCCAGTGTGGACTGGCTCTGTCGGCTCACAGGTACCGTGTCGAGCAGTTTCACATACTCGCTATACTGTTCGTGTTTCTCCAGATAGCTCTTGATGGTTTCGTCGGCAAACACGTAGCGTGCCGAGGTGTCCACCTCTTCGTTGCATCCCATCAGAAGCATTGTGGCACCAAGGATAGCAAACTTGTAGAAATTTTTCATAAGCATATAAATAATAAAGCATTAATCATTCCCATTATTGATTCGGCCTCTCACTAGCAGGTGCTGGTTTACCCTATCTGCGCCGACGGCCGAAAAGGTCCTTCATGCCATCAAGATCGAAGCCCAGCGTGAAGCGCATGGTCTGGTCGAGAGCATTGGTCTGGCTGGTGCTGAACACATAGGCTGCATCCACGGTGAACACGCTCATGTGGAAGCCCGCACCCACGGTAAAATACTTGCGGTTGCCCTTGTTGGCATTCTCGTGGTGATAGCCTGCACGCATCATGAAGCGGTCGTTGTAGGTATACTCGCAGCCCGCACTCCACTGGATTTCCTGCATTTCCTCCTTGAAACCGTTGGGTGCATCATGGAAGCTCTTGAAGATACCCGCAATGGGAGAGATGTCGTAATACTCGCGCTGCACGCGGTCCTCATAGTCATTGTCGGCCTCGTCCTCCTTGAGCTTGGGATAGGTGGGCACCAGCAGTTTGTTGATGTCGGTACTGATACTGAACTTGTTGTATTCGTTGAAGGGGATGGTCATGTTCATACCCAGTCGGAGATTGGTGGGGATGAATTCCGAATTGTCGTCGCCACCGAAGGAAATCTTGCTACCGATATTGCTGATATTGAGTCCCCATCCGAAACTGCATTCCCTGTTGCCAGCCATGAAATAGCCCAAGCGATAGAGCGCGATGTCGGCTGCGAAGGCCTTGCCGGCACTGCTCTCGGCCGTATAGTCATACTTGATATCGGAATAGATGAAGCGCAGGTTCACCGCCATGGAGAAACGCTCGCTGAGCATACGGCTGTAACCCACATCCACAGCCATTTCGTAGGGATTGATGGTCATATCCTCCATGTCGGAAAGAAACACCTCGCCCAGACTGAAGAAACGCAGCGAGCCATGCACTGCCGAATAGTCACCAATGCGGTAGAAGCCCACAAGGTTGGCCAGATTGATGTCGTTGACTATCTTGCGGAGCCAAGGGGTATAGCTCACGGCCACGCCGGCACGGGCGATATTGAAAGGGTACTTGGCGGGATTCCAGAACTGGGAGTTGACATCGGCATCTGTGGCTGCACCCACGTCGCCCAGTCCACCACCCCTTGCATCAGGAGCTATAGACAGGCTCGTGACGCTTGTCTGCACGGGATTGAACATGTTCTGCTTGTCGTTGTCGGCCCAAGCAGCCATTGTGGTCATCCACAGGCAAGCTAGCAGCACGGGACGGATTGGGTTGATGTATCGCATACAGCTGAAGATTCTTTTATTATTAATTATTGTATATATATAAACTGTGGAGCCACCCTATTTATTGTTCAGGACAACGATTTTTTGTGTCTTCGACACCGCCTTGCTTTCATCACTCTGCAGTGTGCAGCGATAGAAATAGATGCCGCTCCCCAATCGTCCGCCCGCAGAAGTACACAGGTTCCAGGGAATGCTGTACAGGCCAGATGCACTGCTGCCGGTGGATTCGTGGCGCCAGAGCTGGCGGCCTGCAAAGTCGTAGACGGTGAGGGTGAAACGGCAAGTAGCTCCAGGGCGGTCGTACGACACCAGGAAGGAAGTCTGTTCCACCGCCGGGTTCTGGGAGGCATTCACCTGAAGCAGCGAGGGCTTGAGAGCACCGTCCACCACAAACTGGAACGTGCAGGACGAGGTGTTGTTGAGCACGTCCCATGCACGGAACGATAGGCTGTGAGGGCCGTTGTCCAGATGGGGCAGCGTGTAGGCCACTGTGCCAGAAGTGGCATCACCAAAATCGCCGGTGTAGTAATCGTTGAGGTTGAAAGTGAGGTCGGCCCTTCCGTCGACGCACAGTGTCAGGTCGTGGCCCAGACCTATGCCACTGGCATTAATGCCGCTGTCGTCCTTCAGGCGCGCCACGAAATAGGGCTGTGCATTCACCGCATCCCCATCCGTGAAGCTCTCCTCATTGAGATAGGCAACAATCTCGGGGCCCAGTGTGTCGGCATCGAGCTGCATACCCGTGCCGTCGAGCGAAAACGACTCGCAGTACCCGCTGGCCTCTTCCTTTTGCTCGGAGAGGGCATAGAACACCATGCGGGCCGTACCCGGCGAATAGCTGATATCCACAGGTACGGTAAACTGCATCCTGAAACGTCCGCCCTGCACGCTGTCGAGTGCGTGATAGACGGGATTGCCACGGTCGAGGAAGGTGAAGTTCTTGTCGGCCCCGGCATTGTTGAAGCATGTCACCTGGGTCTGGGTGTCGAAGACACGCATCGACACAGTGCCCTGGAAACTGTCGTCCGCGAGCCCCTCCTCGGTGGTGAGGTGGCCACACACAGTCACTCTGGTGCCAGCTGCCAACTGCACAACGTCCTCGGCCAAGGGACACCCGTTGATGCTGTCCACCACCACCTGACGGGCAGGCACACCCATCACCAGGGCCGGGTCGCCCAACAGGGCATATTGAAGTTTGTTCTCCTTGAGCGACCCCTCCTTGCCCTCGATGATGATGGCATTTTTGGCCAGGCGGATGGCATCGCCGATAGCATGGCGCCTACCATTGGCATCGCGGCCAAAGAGGTAACGCATGAAGAAGATATTCATTCTGAGATTCTCGATGGCATACACAGTACGTGTGGTACCATAGAAGGCCAGGGCTCCTCCCTGCGGGTTGAGTACAGCCGCTTCACCGATATTATCCACGCTGCCGTCGAACGGCATCACGTCGCAGGCCGCAGTCACCCACAGGGGGAGATTGTCGCTCTGGTTATTGGCAAAGTCTTCGAGCTCGAGCACATATTCATGAGAGAGCGAGCTGGCATTGGCATGTCCCATATAGTTAATCACCAAGGCCCCCTTCTCCATCTGTTCCTTCATCAAAGCCTCCACATCGGGATAAGTGTTGCTCTTGTTGGAGCTGACGCGGGTGTAGGCATCCCACATCACCTTCCTCACCTCCACCTGGGGTGTCTGCACCTCCACACGCCGGCACACAGAGTCGGCATATACCATGTGCTCGTTGTTGTCGCCGTCATCGCCCAGCATGCAATAGATATTCTTCCATGCACCTGCATTCTGGCGGCTCATGAAGCGGATACACTTGTCCACCATCACACGGGCCTGTGCCACAGTGGTCACGGGAAAACGGCCTACACCCAGGTCCGGCTTGTCGCGGAGCAAATCGGCTCCTTCTCCGTCGTCCAGCAGTCCGAAATAGTCCTCCATCACATAGCTCTCCGTATCGCTCATGCTGTTGTCGCTTTCGTAGCAAAGCAGATAATCGTCGGGCGTGGCACTGCGCCATGCACTGCTGAGCATGCGGTTGTCCCACGCACAGTCGCCCATCAGCAACAGATAGCGTGGAGCGCAGGCCTTGTCGGCCACTTTGTCGTAGAGCATCTTCATCAGCCGACGATAGGCAGTGGCATCGGGTGTGCCGCTCGAAAATTCATTGTATACCTGGTCGGCCCGCACCACAGCCGTACGCAGGCCGTCATACTGGGCATGTGCGTCGGCCAGTCGTTGGGCCTCGGCCGTAAGCTTTCCACTGGCCGGCACGATAATGACCATATCGAGGCTGTCCAGCGCATGCAGGTTCTGACACTCCACCTCCCCCACCAGCTGGGGCTGCGGGAACTGGGTATAGTCAGGGTCGAAGCAGACAAAATTCTGCATGGGCTCCTCAGTGGTGAAGGAAAGGGTCCAGTCCTCCTCATGGGTGAGAGGCATCAGGGTGGCCGGACGGCCAGGACTGCCTATACGCATGACCTTCGCCCTGTCGGGAGCCTTCAGCTGGAAGCGCGACAGTCCATCGCGCGTCAGATAGGAAAGATTGAATGCCAGGAAACCGTTCTCGGTGAGTTCCAGCCTACGGTCGTAATGAAGGGCCAGATAGTCCAGGCGGGCATCATTGCCGGCCGTGCTGGACAGCTTCACCTGCCAATTCTCGTCCTCCCCGCCGTAGCCGATGACGGAAAGGGTGGAGGTGACACGTGTGGCATAGGTATATTTGCTGGTTGCTGCCAGCGTGAGGTCGGGCAGCGGCTGGCCGTTGACGCTGCTGGTGAGCGTGGTCTTCGTCTCCGCCGATGCGGTGAAGGCAATGGTGAGGTCACCGTTAGCGTCATATCCCGGTGTGGTCAGCTTGTAGGTGCGGCTGCCGCCACTCGAAAAGTTCTGGCTGTCGTACAGATTACAACCAGCCGAAAACCATGCATATTCGTCCTTTTCATACAGCACATGGTGGCGGAAACGGTCGTAGCTGGCCACGGGAGTGCCTGTGCATGACGCTTCCTCTTCAATGCCGGAGGCCTCTTCTCCTTCCGTCAGGAAATAGCAGGCTTTTGTAGCATAGGGGTTGAAGATGCGTGTAGAGCCCTTCCAATGGACGAGGCCGTTGCCCCAGAAAAGCCAGTTGTCCTGTGCCGCATTGTAATAGAGCGGCACCTCCTCCAGGTCGTCATAGGTGTCGCTAAGGTCTTCTGCTATCCGGTGGCCGCCATACCCATACAGGTGTACACGTTCCGGATTCTTGAACCCCATCTTCTGCAGCGATTGGCGGGTCAGCTGGTAGATGCCGTCCTCCGTGATGGAGATTTTCACCCAGCGTCCTTCGGCAAGCACCGATTGCGAGGCCACCTTCGCCCTGGTGGTGGCCTTCACCCTGCCCGGCTTTGGAATGGCGGTGATGTTCACCTTTCCGCTCAGCAACTTCATGAAACGTCCGTCGCGCACCACGATGGGAACAAACGAGACGTCGAGCATTCCCTCGCCCCGCTGCACACCCACATGTGTGTCAATCTGCAGCGACTCCCCAATCTCGGCAGCATGGCACGTCGCCACCTCCAGCTCATGTCCCTTCAAGGGGGCATACTGGGGATAGTCCACAGTCACCTGATAGTTGTACATCCTGTAGTCGGTCTCCAGCGGTATCACTTCCGTATAGACAGGCAGCACCGAATCGATGCGCATGGCCTGCCAGTCGAAGGTGGTGAACTGCTGTGCGCCTACGCCCAGTGCCGCCCACCACATACAGAGGAAGAACACATATCTCTTCATATTCTTATACGCAATGTCTATTTCACGTTAAACTCCAATAGTTTCTCATCCTCCAGAAACCCTTCCAGATGGTCTTCGATGGCCACAGGACCCACACCTGCAGGAGTACCTGTGAAGATAAGGTCGCCCGTCTTGAGCATGAAGTACTGGCTCAGGAAACTTACAATCTTGTCCACACGGTGTATCATCTTGGCAGTATGGCCCTGCTGCACCATCCGTCCGTTGATATGCAGGCGGAAGTGGAGGTCCTGCACGGATGTGAAACGCGAAAGAGGTACAAACCGGCCCACCACAGCCGAGCCGTCGAATCCCTTGCACAAATCCCATGGCAACCCCTCACTGCGCAGCCTTTCCTGCATGTCACGTGCTGTAAAGTCGATGCCCACAGTCACCTCATCATAGTAGCGGTGGGCAAAACGTTCGGGAATACTGCGTCCCAGGTGATTGATGCGCACCACCAGTTCCGTCTCATATTCGCAGCGCTGGGTAAACGAGGGAATAAAAAAAGGCTTGCCGTCGGTGAGCAATGCCGAGTCGGCCTTTGTGAAAATGACCGGCTCCTGCCCCTGCAACGGATGTTGGTGAAGCTCAGCGAGATGCTCCACATAATTCATGCCAACTCCAAAAATCTTCATGCTGCAAATTTACGGAATTCTTTTTCATCCACCAAACAGAGTGGAAGAATTTTCTTTTCCGGCCCTCATTTTATGGTAAGAGACAGAGTAAACACACGCATTTCATTCCACAAAAGGCATAATAGCAAAAGGCATCCCTGCCACAAAATGCAAGGATGCCTTCAGGAGTGGAGGTTAGAGAAACCTCCATATTGTGTTAACCGGAGATTACTCGGCAGAGAGCGTGAAACGCTTGAAATCTGCCACAGTGAGTTCCTTGTCTACCGACTGCAGGTAGGAAGTAACTGTGAAGTTCTTGTCCCAGATGTATTCCTGGCTCATCAGACAGTTCTCCTTGAGGAACTTGCCCAGACGGCCCTTGGCAATGTTCTGAATCATCTGCTCGTTGAGGTTACCGGCCTTCTCGGCAGATACCTGGGCGATGATTTCCTTGGCACGGGCTACATCCTCGGCAGTAATCCAGCCCTTGCCCATGTTGCTCTCCATGTGGTCTTCGCTGTCCACGTGGCTGGGGTTGATGCCAGCCTTCTTCAGGGCAGCCTCCACAGCCTTCTGAATCTGCTCAGCCTTGGTCTTCTCGATAGCTACAGCCACCTCGTTGTCCTTGACGGACTGAGGCACACCGCTCTCGTCGATGGCCACAGGAGCCGAACTGGCCACCTGCATGGCAATGTTCTTGCCCACGGTGGGGTCTTCCACTGCCTTGTTAAAGGCTACCATGGTGCACAGGCCGTTGCGGTTCATGTGGTTGTAGGTAGCGATATTCTCGCTCTCGATGAAGCTGTATCCGTCCAGCTCCATCTTCTCACCAGTCACGCCACTGCGCTCGGTCACGGCATCCTGTACGGTGCCTGCGCCCATGGGCAGTGCCTTCACCTCGTCGAGGGTCTTGCACTTTGCAGCCACGGCAGCATCCAGAATGCTCTGTGCGAGCGCCACGAAATCGGCGTTCTTGGCTACGAAGTCGGTCTCACACTTGAGGGCGATGATGGCACCAAAGCCATTCTCTGCCTTCACCAGTACACAGCCCTCGGCAGCCTCGCGGTCGCTACGCTTGGCAGCAACAGCCTGTCCCTTCTTGCGAAGGATGGCCACAGCTCCGTCCATGTCCTCGGCTTCGGCCAGTGCCTTCTTACAGTCGGCCAGACCTGCGCCCGTCATCTCACGGAGCTTCTTTATCTCAGTCATTGTTACGTTCATCGTAATCTACAATTTAGATGGGTGAATATAATAATCAGTTGGCTTCCTCTTCGGTAGCGGGAGCCTCTTCGCGGGCCTTGCCACCACGCTTGCCTCTTTTGGGCTGCTGCTCGGCCTCGCCGGCAGCTTCCACATCAACACGCTCAGCCTTGCGCTCTTCCAGACCTTCGGCCACTGCTCCGCAGCAAGCGTCCAGAATCACCTCGATGCTCTTGCTTGCATCGTCGTTGGCAGGAATCACGAAGTCGATATTGTCGGGGTTAGAGTTGGTGTCGACGATTGCGAACACGGGAATACCCAAACGGTTTGCCTCGCGTACGGCAATCTGCTCCTTCAGCACGTCCACTACGAACAGGGCTGCAGGCAGACGGGTGAGGTCGGAGATGCTGCCCAGATTCTTCTCCAGTTTGGCACGCTGGCGGCTGATCTGCAGAATCTCACGCTTGCTCAGGTTGCTGTAGGTTCCGTCGGCGGTCAGTTTGTCGATATTGGCCATTTTCTTCACAGCCTTGCGGATGGTGGGGAAGTTGGTGAGCATACCGCCCGGCCAACGCTCAATCACGAAAGGCATGTTCACAGATGCAGCCTTGTCGGCAACAATCTGCTTTGCTTGTTTTTTAGTTGCAACGAAGAGAATCTTCTTTCCGCTCTTGGCAATCTGCTTCATGGCCTCGGCAGCGTCGTCAATCTTGGCTACGGTCTTGTGCAGGTCCAGGATGTGGATGCCATTGCGCTCCATGAAGATGTAGGGAGCCATGGCGGGATTCCATTTTCTCTTGAGGTGGCCGAAGTGACAACCGGCCTCCAGCAATGTATCAAAATTTGTTCTTGACATTGTATATTTGTTCTATTGAGTTTGTTTACTTTCTTTTTTATTCTATATTCAGAATCAGCCCCCGGGTAGACGCGGCCCCACAGCGTTTCTGCCAGCAGCGCCACATATCTCGAGGGTTTAGATACTAAACGGCTTGCTTCAGGCTGCGCATATCAACGCTTGCTGAACTGGAAACGACGACGTGCCTTTGGACGTCCGGGTTTCTTGCGCTCCACCTCGCGGCTGTCGCGGGTAATGAATCCTTCTGCGCGCAGTGTCTTCTTGTCCTCTGCGTTGATTTTCACCAGTGCACGTGCGATGGCCAGACGGAGGGCCTGGCTCTGGCCTGTAAAACCGCCGCCGTTGAGGTTGACCTTGATGTCATATTTCTCGGCCACATCGAGCAGAGACAGGGGCTGCTTTACCACAAATTGCAGAATAGGACTGGGGAAGTATTCTGCCAGGTCTCTCTTGTTGATGGTGATCTTACCAGTTCCTTCGGACACATATACACGAGCGATTGCACTCTTACGGCGTCCCAATGCATTAACTACTTCCATACCTTATTATTTATAGAGATTAATATCAATTGACTTGGGGGCCTGTGCCTCATGCTTGTGCTCAGGGCCTTCATACACATACAGGTTGTTGATGAGACGGTCGGCGAGCTTGTTCTTAGGGAGCATGCCCTTTACCACCTTGCGGATGAGCTTCTCTGCACCGTTGGGCTTAGCCAGGATTGATGCGGGAGTAGCCTCGCGCTGTCCACCGGGATAACCTGTGTAAGAAAGATAGACGCGGTCGGTCATCTTCTTGCCGGTAATCTTAATCTTCTCGGCGTTGACGATAATCACATTGTCGCCACAGTCCACATGAGGGGTGAACTCGGGCTTGTACTTGCCTCTCAGCAATTTTGCCACTCTGGTGCACATGCGACCCAGTACGAGGTCGGTAGCGTCAATCACTACCCACTCCTTCTTTACGGTTGCCTTGTTGGCAGAGATGGTCTTGTAACTCAAAGTATCCATTCCTTTGTTTTTGATTTGTTGAACTAAAAAACTTCTTTAATAATCTCTTGATTCTGACATGATTCACGAACCGCATGCCTGGCCAAAGAACATACTATTCACACACGCCAAGGACTCCAAAAAGGGCCCTTTGATAATAATCGGCGTGCAAAGGTACGCTTTTTTTGCTTCTCCACAAAGAAAGTGGAGCGAAAAAAACGTCTCACACACAGATAAATGTCGGTACAGGGGGGTCATGTTCTGGTTTTTTTATAAATTTGCAGCCAGCAGGTTCCCCCAATGGCTGTTACTTGCCATGCCGGAATCCCCATGAATGCGAACATTTAAACCATATAATAAAAAACATGACCATGAACAAGAAAATGATGGTGCTGGGTGTGGCGCTGCTGCTAGGAAGCGGTACGCCCGTGAAAGGCAAGGAACGAATAGACAAGGTGTGCAGCCACGTGGATTTCTCCCAGGTGAAGGTGAAGGATGCCTTCTGGAGTCCGCGGCTGAACCGCCTTTTCACGGCCACGCTTCCCGTATGTATCGACCAGATTGAGCACAAGACCGGACGCATGCAGAACTTCATCAATGCCTCCAAGGGGGAAGGCAAGCACTCGGGCATATATTTTGACGACTCGGACGTGTACAAGGCCCTGGAGGGCATTGCCTACACCCTCATCAATCATCCCGATGCAGCCCTGGAGGCCAAGGCCGACGAATGGATTGACTATATGGCCGGGGCACAGCAGCCCGACGGTTACATCTACACCTTCCACACCCTGGGCGACATCAGCCAGCGGTGGACCAACATGGACCAGCACGAGATGTACTGCGCGGGCCACCTGCTGGAGGCAGCCGTGGCCTACAAGGCAGCCACCGGCAAGGACAAGCTCCTGAAGGTGGGCATGCGCATGGTGGACCACATGATGAAGATGTTCGGCGACGGACCGGGACAGCGCCATTGGGTGCCCGGCCATGAGGAGATAGAGCTGGCACTGGTGAAGCTGGCCGATGCTACTGGCAAGCGCAAATACCTCGACTTTGCCTACTGGTTGCTCAGCCAGCGCGGCCATGGCTATGGCAAGTGGCCTTCCTATTTCAATGAAATCTATTATCACGACAGTTGCCCCGTGGAGGAGTTGCGCAGCATTGGCGGTCATGCCGTGAGGGCCATGTACCTGTTCTGCGGCATGGTGGACGTGGCAGCACGCCGTCCGGGCACCAACTACCGCGAGGCACTGGACGAACTGTGGAGCGATGTGGTGGAGCGTAACATGTATGTGACCGGGGGCATCGGCTCTTCCGCCTCGAACGAGGGCTTCACCCACGACTACGACCTGCCCAACGCCACGGCCTATTGCGAGACGTGTGCCAGCATCGGCATGGCCCTGTGGAACATGCGCATGAACGAATGGACGGGCGAGGGCCGCTACATCGACGTGATGGAGCGCAGCATCTACAACGGACTGCTGGCCGGCGTGAGCCTGAAGGGCGACCGTTTCTTCTACGTGAACCCCCTGGCTTCGGAAGGCACCCACCACCGGCAGGAATGGTATGGCTGTGCCTGCTGCCCGAGCAATGTGGCCCGCTTCCTTCCCTCCATTGGCGGTTACGTGTACGGCACCTCAGAGGAGGCCCTGTGGGTGAATCTGTTCATCGGAGGCGAGGCCACCATGAAGGTGGGCGGCAAGAAGGTGCAGGTGGAGATGACCACCGAATACCCCTGGAAGGGCGATGTGGAGCTGCGCCTGCTCAGTGGCATGAAGAAGGACGTGCGCCTGCGCATTCCCGGATGGTGCGACCATTTTGAACTGATGGTGAATGGACAGGCGGCAACATACACGATGGACCGGGGCTATGCCGTGGTGTCGCGCCCATGGAAGAAGGGGGATGCCCTGACCCTGCGCCTGAAGATGCCGGTGAAGATGGTGGCCGCCCATCCGCTGGTGAGCGAGGATGCCGGCAAGCGTGCCGTGCAGCGGGGTCCGCTGGTCTACTGCATGGAACAGGTGGACAATCCGCAGGACCTCACGCACTACAGTCTGTCACCCTCCACCCGCTTTGAGACCGAGCACCGCAGCGACATGCTGGACGGAGTGACCGTCATTGAGGCACACACGCCCACCCAGCACCTGCTCATGATCCCCTACTACGCATGGGACAACAGAGAGCCCGGAAAGATGCGCGTCTGGCTGCCGTTCCTGAAATGAGGAAGGGCGGCCAGACGCGCCGTTTTCATGTAAGCACCTTACAGCCTATTTCGCATCAATGGTGAAGAAGTCGGCCAGATAGATGCCCGGGAGCATCAGACGGTTCTTGTTCTTCTCCCACGTGATGCGGGAGTAGGAGATGTCGGTCAGAGGAGCGGGGATGGAGCCAGCAGGTTTGTTTTCGGTACGTCCACGCAACTGCAGGCATCCGTTGTGCTTGGTCTGGTCGCCGTTGAGGAGAAAGAGGGTTTCCCATTCTGTGCCCACCCTTTTCACATCGCGCACGTTGGTGAAGCGGGTAAGCTTAGTGGAATCCCTGTGGCTCACATAGATGCGGCTGCCCACACCGGCTGCCAGAAGACGCTGCGGACCCGTGCGGATGACCAGGCCGAATGCATTAGGCAACTCCTTGATGTATTCTACGCGAAAATGCAGCTCGTCGATGTCAAACTCCGTCCCCGCCTCGTTGCCTTGCCGTCTGAAGCCCCTCATGATGCGCTTGCCCTGGGCTTCGGATATCTGAGGCAGCACCTCATGGAGCACTGCCAGCGAGCCCGTGAAGAAGGGTTCGTCAAAGGCCGTTTCCACGGCAAAGGGCGACACGCACTGGGCATTGAACTCACTGAGCGCATACCAGATTCTGCCGGGGTCGGCAAAGGTTTCGGGGATAAACAGCAGGTTGTCCTCCCGGCAATACTGCTGGCAGTAGCCGCGGAAGTCGTTGCTGTAGATGTCGGGCGAAAGCCAGTCGATATGCGGGGCATAGCGCTTATAGTCGTCCAGCAGGATGGGCAACGGGCCTCCATTGGGGAACTTGCCGAATGGCTGGCCCTCGTCGAGCCAGCAGTTGACAAACATGGGTATGTTATAGGCTGCCTTTCCGGCCTTGGCCACAGCATCCATATAGAGGGCATAGTGGTGGGCCATGAAGTGCTGGCGTGCCAGGTCCGTGTCGCCGTGCTTACGCAGTTCCTCGCTCTTGGCAAACAGTTGGAGCGACTGAGGCGAATGGTCGATGTCCAGGAATACGCCCGGTTCGTTCTCCACCTGCACGGCAATCACACGCCCGGTAACATCACGTTCGGCCACATGGCGCATCAAGGCGGCAAGCGCCTTTGCATCGGCCTCACGCGCAGCCTCGCAGAAGGGGGACACGGTAGTGGTGTTGAAGCCCTGTGCATCACGGGCCCGGAAGAACCGCTTCACATCCTGCTTGGCCCATAGGGGCATATAGGACGACTCGCCGTTTTTCCATGTGGCAAACCACAGGATGACCAATCGCATCTGATGCTCCTCGGCCAGGGCAATCATGCGGTCGGTGAGCGTGAAGTCAAACTGTCCCTCTTCGGGTTCCAACTGTTCCCATGCCACCGGAGCCAATACCGCATTCAGCCCCATGGCCTTCATCGTAGCCATGTCGCGGGTGAGGACATAGTCGGTGGACGCACTGGAATTCCGCATCTCACCGGCCACCAGCAGGGTGGGCTTGCCGTCTATCAGCAGACGCTGTATACCGTTCACCTTCTCCACGCGGCTCACCTGCCGGGCATCCGCTCTGTCTTCGCTCTTGCAGTGTCCGCCCATCAGCAACAGACAGGACAGCACCATCAGCGTCCGTTTCATTCCTTCAGTTTCTTTATCAGTTCAGCCGGCTTGACACGTTCCTGCTGGCCGGTAATCATGTTCTTGAGTGTGATTTCTCCCGCCTTCACCTCGTCTTCGCCTGCCATAGCCACATAGGGGACCATGCGTGCGTTGGCATACTGCATCTGCTTCTTCAGTTTGGCTGCATCGGGGTAAATCTCGGCCGACACGCCAGCCTGTCGCACCTGTTGCAGCAGCGGAAGGCAATAATCGGCCTCCTGAATGCCGAAGTTCAGGAAAAGCAGTTGGGTGGAAGTGGCCAGGGCCTCAGGATAGAGGTTCAGCTGGCCCATCACGTCATAGATGCGGTCTGCGCCAAAGCTGATGCCCACACCGCTCAGCCCGGGCATGCCAAAGATGCCAGTGAGGTTGTCGTAGCGGCCGCCGCCCGTGATGCTGCCTATCTGCACGTCCAGGGCCTTCACCTCAAAGATGCAGCCCGTATAGTAGTCCAGTCCTCTGGCCAGTGTGAGGTCGAGCTGTACCTGCGAGGCCACGTCCCCCACGCGAGCCAGCACGAAGGCCACCTCGTCGAGTCCCTTCTGCCCCACTTCGCTCTGGGCCAATGCCTCCCGCATGGTGGCAATTTTCTGTTCGTTGCTTCCCTCCATGGCGATGATGGGCTGCAGCCGGGCAATCTGCTGCTCGGTGAGGCCGTCCTGCCGCAGTTCCTCGTTCACGCCTTCCAGCCCAATCTTGTCGAGCTTGTCGATAGCCACGGTGATGTCCACAATCTTGTCGGCTGCACCAATCAGTTCTGCGATGCCGGAGAGTATCTTGCGGTTGTTCACCTTGATGCACACACGTATGCCCAGCCGGCCGAATACCGTGTCCATGATATGGATAAGTTCCACCTCGTTGAGCAGGCTGTCCGAGCCCACCACATCGGCATCACACTGGTAGAATTCGCGATAGCGGCCTTTCTGCGGACGGTCGGCTCGCCACACGGGCTGTATCTGATAACGGCGGAAGGGAAGCGAAAGTTCCTCGCGGTGCTGCACCACATAGCGAGCGAAGGGCACGGTCAGGTCGTAGCGCAGGCCTTTCTCGCACAGCTGGGCGGCCAGTCGTCCCGTGGCTCCCTCCTGCAGTCCGCCTGCCGGTACGTCGCGCAGGAAATCACCGCTGTTCAGAATCTTGAAGAGCAGTTTGTCGCCCTCTTCGCCATACTTGCCCATCAGCACACTCAGATTCTCCATGGCCGGAGTCTCTATCTGCTGGAAACCATAGAGCTTGTACACCTCACGGATGGTGTTGAAGATATAATTGCGTCGGGCCATCTCCTGTGGTCCGAAGTCCCTTGTCCCTTTTGGGATTGACGGTTTTTGTGCCATTTTTTTTGATATTTTGTACTTATACGGCTGCAAAGTTACACCAAAAAAGCCGGAATTACAAAAAAAGATATTATCTTTGCCCAAATTTTACGGAAAGATGAACTTTTTCAAAAGAAACGAAGATAACAGAACTGCGCAGGAAACCGGACAGGGGCCCCAGCAGGAATGGGTGAGGAGGGCAGCCATGAAGGCACAGGTGCCCCAGGGGCTGATGACATCCCAGGAACTCAAGCGCGCCAGGGAGGCAAAGCGTCTGGCCGAAACCAAGATGGGCATCATGGAGGAGAGCGTAAGGCGGCTGCGCGAACAGCAGGAATGGCTGCGAAGGTACACCGACCTGAGCATGCAGCTCAAGGAGGAGAAGGCCCGCCTCTTCAAACTGTATAAGGAACAGAGCACACACGTACAGGAAGAGAAGGAACTGCTGCGCTACGAATCGTTCGAATGTGTGCAGGGCAATTTCCTGCGCATGCTGACGCTGGGACGGCTGGCGGCCGAAAACCGCAGAAACCAGAGCGAACTGGACCGTAAGGTGGACGAGCTACAGCACCAGTGGGAGGAGCAGCACAAGCAGGTGAAGATGTGCGTAGCAGAGCTGGAGGCCGCCAGCAAACGCCTGTACGAGGCGCAGGATGTCATTGCACAGGTCCACCACACCACAGGACAACTGGCCATCCTCGACGACTGGTTCCGCCAGTTGGAGTCCGTGGCGACCGCCATCAAGGCACGCATCCAAGGCCTGGAACAGGAGATTGCAGAACAGACCGAGGAGAATGAGCTCTGCGCCAATGAGCTGGACCGCCACAGGGCCGGGCGCCAGAGCATAGAGATGCACGAAAGGATGATCAAGCAGAAGGACGGAGTGCTGGCCAGACTCGACCGCCTGGCCGAGCTGGAAGAGACCATCCGCGAACGTGCCGCACTCCACAAAAGCCGTCTGACACGGCAGACGGAACTGAATGAGCGACTGGGCAACCTGTTCAACCAGTATCAGGATGTCAATGCGCAGTTGGCGACACTGGGCGACGAGCTGGCCTCCACCCGGAGGGCGCTCAAGGGCAAGAGCAGCTACCAGTTGCAAGAGAATGCCATGAACCTGAAAAGCAGGAAACAACTGCTCCTGTCGGCTCTCTCGCTGTGGAACAGGATATGGGCGGGGTACGAAATGATTGAGGAGAAGCGGTCGTTTCTCAACTCACTGCGACTGAAGATTGACCATAACCAGGCGAATGTGGCCACGCTTACCAGCGAGACCGACAGGCTCAGACGCCTGTGCAAGGAAAAGGAATACACCTACCTCCTGAGCAAGAGCCAGAATGTCATCAAGCTACGCGGCGACCTCAAGGAGGGTGTCAGCTGCTCGCTGTGCGGGGCCACCCATCACCCCTACCATTGCGACACCATGCTGGAGCAAAGCAAGATTATCGGTGAGCTCAAGACCGAACTGGAGATGATGGAAGCCGAACTGAAGCAGAAGGAATCGCTCCTCCTCGACCTGCGCATGGAGCTGAGCGAGATGCAGGGCCAGCGCAAGGCGGAGGAGAAAGACCTGCTGGCCGTCACCGAACGTCAGGAGAAAGACGTGAAGGAATGGCAGCTCTACAGCAGCATGGACAACAGTTTCAAGGACTGCACACCCTCTACAAACCGTGAAGCCCGGCAGAGCATGATACAACAGCTCATCGAGAACACATCGAAGGATGCTACGGATGCGCAGGAGCGTCTCGACCGCTTCAATTACCGGCAGTCGTACATTTCGGAGCTGAGCGAGAAGATTGTGGCGCTGGAGCAACGGAAAAACGAGCTGAACGTTGCGCTCAACGAGCTGAACACCAGTTGCCAGGTGATGGCCGGACAGGTGGAATTCATGCAGGACCTAATGGAAAAGGGCAACAAGACATTCCAGCAGGTATACGAGGAGGTGAATGCCCTGATGACACTGCCCGACTGGTTCAGCGAATGGAATCGGAGCCATGAGGGGCTGAGGATGCGCATCATGAAGCTGGCCGACGGATGGAAAATCATGAGCCAGAACATTGAGAGCAATCAGTCGGAACTGCTTATGGGCCAGCTGCACCTCGCCGACCTCAAGAAAGAAGCCCACACCCTGCACGAACAGATCGACACGGTCCAGTCCTACCTCAAAGCCGTGGACAACAGAAGGGTCGAGTCCACCAACCAGATTGAACAGCTCATGGGGAAGACCACAGCCAAGTGCATGACACAAGACCTCTTTGCCGGCATGACACAGGCACGCCAGCGCACCGACCAGGAAATGGAACTGCTGCGGCAGATGCAGCACGACATGGATGCCTCCCGCGGCCGGCTGGAGGCGTACGTGGCACTGGGCAACGAAATAAGCGACGAATATGCGCGCCAGCAGCAGGCACTAGACCTGTGGATCCACAACTACAATTCGCAACATCCGCCCATCCAGTACAGCGAGCTGGAGCAGCTCTTCCAGCAGGCGAAGGACTGGACCCCCATACGCAAGGCACTCTTCGACCTGCGTTCCGACATCCAGCTGCGACAGGCACGGGTAGACCAGCTGCAGGCCGAGCTCACAGTGATGCAGACCGAGCCGGGAAGTGCCGGTTTCCATGCCTCCGACCTGTCGATGGAGCGCATCATCACACAACGCCAGGAAGCAGAAGAAAAGCTCCACGAACTGATTATGCAGATTGCACGGCTCCAGATTGCGCTGGACAACCACGAGCAGGCCTCCTTTGCCACCCATCCGCAAGCGGACGCCGAGACCGACATCTGACCCCTTCACCCCAGGTTTCCTACATTATTAATATTAATAATAGAGAAGATGACCCAAAGAATGCTCCTCCTCATTGCATGGATCGGATGGCTGGCCGCAGGATGTGCCGCCCACCAAGAGGCAGCCTCACACACGGGCCAACCGTCCCTCCACATCGGCGACTCAATCCAGCTGCGCACCTTCGTGATGGATGCCACGCACATGTTCCCCCTTCGCTCGGCTGCACAGGGGCTCACGGGTGAAGGCTATGCCGTACAGGTCAGGGGCAGCCAGTTGAGAAGCATCCTCCCATACCGGGGGCGTGCCTATCGCTCGTCCATGGACCTGCGGCAGAACGGGCCACTCCACTTCGACGCCCCGGTTTCGGGCTACACCGCAGAAAAGAGCCGCAGCGGAGAATGGCGGGTGCACCTGGAGGTACGCAATGGCGAGGAGCAGTTCCACTACACCTTCCGCATCACCCCTCAGGGAAAGGCCAGCCTGAAAGTGTCCTCCCCCGACCGCGACTGGATTCTCTTTGAAGGCACCCTCCGAAGGGAATGAATGTTTTCCCCGTATATGAGTTCCCTTCCGTATCTACATATCTGCCTTCTCCACACCGCATAGAAACACCTTGATAATGCTCATTGTCAGCCCGAAGAAGGGGCCATACGGACATGATTGTGTAAAAAATGTGTAATCCAGACAGTAAAATTGCTAAAAAAACCACAAAAACCATACTGCATACTCTTTTTTTACGTAACTTTGCCCCGTCAACAATGTGTACAAACCATTAAGCAAACAAGAATATGAAAAAGAACAGTTTACTACTTTGGATGGCTGCCATCCTGATGCTCTTCTCCAGCTGTGTCACCAAAAAGTCCCTGCTGGAATGCCAGAACGAGAAGAACGCATTCATGACAAAGTATGAGCAGGCCAAGGACGAGCTGGCCGACACCAAGGCCAAACTGGCTGCAGCACAGGCACGCATCCAGTCCCTCACCGAGCAACTGGCCCAGCAGAAGGCCGATCAGGCAGCCCTGCAGCAGTCGCTCGACAAGAGCCTCACCAATACCGGTGCCGGCAATGTGAATATCTCCAAGCTGGTGGACCAGATTAACGAGTCGAACCAGTATATCCGCCACTTGGTGGAGGTGAAGAGCAAGAGCGACTCGCTCAACATGGTGCTCACCAACAACCTCACCCGCTCGCTCAGCAAGGAGGAGCTCAAGGAAGTGGATGTGCAGGTGCTCAAGGGCGTGGTCTACATCTCATTGGCCGACAACATGCTCTATAAGAGCGGAAGCTATGAAATCAACGACCGTGCAGCCGAGACCCTCAGCAAGATTGCCAAGATTATCATGGACTACAAGGACTATGATGTGCTCATCGAGGGCAACACCGACAATGTACCCATCAGCCGCGAGAACATCCGCAACAACTGGGACCTCTCCTGCTTGCGTGCCTCCAGCGTGGTACAGGCCCTGCAGAACCAGTATGGTGTAGACCCCAAGCGTCTGACCGCCGGCGGACGTGGCGAATACAACCCCCTCACCGCCAACGACACCGAGCTGGGCAAGCAGCGTAACCGCCGCACCCAAATCATCATCACGCCCAAGCTCGACCAGTTCATGGACCTCATCGACAAGGCTCCGGACGAGGAAACAGCAGAATAAGATTTGACACCGTCTTCCCGACGCATACAAGCAGGAGGCTGTCACCTACCCAAGGGTGATGGCCTCCTGCTTGTATGCGTCCCCCAAAAAAACAGCGGAGATGATGGAATTATACCCATGCCCTCAGCCGAATTGTTGCTGGACGCAATCAAATAGCGTATAGCGACGTAACTATTCAGCGATAACCATATAGCAGTTGTCCGTGCTTAGAACAAAGCCCG